>CAMVRT010000003.1 GCA_947169975.1 uncultured Oscillospiraceae bacterium | reverse complement strand
ATTTTTGGCTGTTTTCGCCCGACCCATTTTGGCTGTTTCTGCCCGACGCTAACAATACTGCCTCCTTTGCTTTTTGTACCTGTATACTACCGCTTGAATGTTTGCGGATTGCTTTCGTTTTGTTAATGTTTTGTTATTTTCAAACTGCAAATAAAAATCCCTTCTGTAAGCGATGTGCCAACAGGAGGGATCTATCACATTAATCTTCTAAGTGTATGATCAAGCATCTAACTGCATGTTTTGTTCTCTTTTTCGTACTCTTTAATGGTTCTGTTTCCTCGTATAATCATATACATGGAAATTCCTGTCACTATAACTGCCACAGCGCTCCCGCCGATCAGGTTCTGGACTCTCACGTCCCTGTCCGGAGAGAAGGACGCATACATTGCTGTCTGCAAGGTAAACATTGCCGTCACCGCAAAGCTGAGATCAATGGCCTTGGCTGCTGCAAAGAGCGGGGTCTCGTTTTTTGCGCTCTTCAGCATCCTGATAATTGCAAGCGTAATGCGGTAAAAGGCATAAAAGGCAATCGCATAGATGATCACACCGGGATATGAATACCGCTGATTCTGGGCAATCACATGGGCATTGATTGCAGAAAGCCCTATGTTCATGAGCAGCATCAGCCATCCTGTCCTCCTGTAGTCATGCCATTCAAGCAGCAGGTCAGCGTCCCGTTTCTTTTTCAGCATTCGTATATCCTGTCGTACAAGGGTGAATTTCAGAAGTATCAGTATCAGGTAAAAAACAGCAATAGCGATAAACCAGGTGGAATGATACCATATGCCGGTTATGAGCTTGAAAATTGCATAGATTGCATTGATAAGAGTCCCCCGGTAAAGAATGACACGAGCTCGAAACAGATCACCCCCATAATACTTCTTCAAAAGAGGAATGCTGTGAAGCTTTTCCGTGACTCTTCTTATAAGCGGGACGACAAGATGAAGAATCAAATAATATAATCCCATCGCCGAGAGCGCATAAGCAACATAGGCAAACGGAGTTGTCCTAAGCTCCGTCAGCAGGACAATGGCAACCAGAACAAGAGACATGATGCCAACCATTATCCCAATTTTTTTCGGCGGCAGGACAATGCTTTTCAGAATTATTCTAATCTTGTTTTTCATAGGCTGTTTTTCAGGTGAACGGTAAAGCTGCTACCTTTACCGGGTGTACTGCTGACTTCAATGCTGCTCTCTGTAAGATCAACGATCCGCTTCACAAGCGCCAAACCCAGACCGTTCCCCTGACTTGAATGAGAGGTGTCACCTTGATAGAATTTATCAAAAATATGCCGCGCGATCTCCTCTGTCATGCCGCAACCGCTGTCACTGACTGTAACGGTCACATCACTGCCTTTTTGCTTAAGAGAAACGCCTACTGTTCCTCCCGGCTCGGTGAACTTAAAGGCGTTGGACAGCAAATTGTTCCAGACGATAGACAATAGTTCTTTATCGGAGTTGACTGTCACGCCATCTTCAATATCCGGCATGATCTCAATTTGTTTTTCCTCCCACACGGCTTCGAAACTCAGTAAACATTCCGTAAGCTGCGCGCTCAGATCGAACGAAGCGGACGATGGCCCAAGCTTCTGGTTTTCAAGACGATTCAGGCGGAGAATGTTCGTGATCAGCGAATTCAGCCTGGCCGCCGCAGAGTAGACTGTTCCGGTGTAGTCTTTTCTTTCCTGATCTGTCAGCGTATCAGAATTCAGAAGATGGGCATAATTCTGAATCACGGCAATGGGTGTTTTGATTTCATGGGAGACGTTGGAAACAAAATCTGTTTTCAGTGTCTCTATGCTGGCCAGCTCCGCGATCATAGCGTTGAGATCATGGATCATGAGATCCAGATAGTCCTCCTTATCCTCATCGTGCAGCGTATCAATACGCACTGTGAAATCGCCCTGTGCGACCTTCTTTGTAGCGTCGGAGATCGCCTGCATCGGCGCATCGTATACAGCTTTCATTCTGTTGCGCAGAAGCCAGGTCAGAAGGGCAGCGGCACCGATCCAGTATAGGATTATAACGTGCGTCTGAATTATCGGTGTCCAGGCAGCTCTTTCCATTCCGACAATAATACCGACGCTTACTCCGGAGGTGCCAAGCAGTACGGCCAGAATGATCCAAAACGTCGAGAGCGGAAAGCGGGTATTATTTCTCCTTGGTTGCTTATCCTTCATTTTACCACCGCCTTATATCCGAGGCCGTGGACTGTCTGAATTTCAAAGTCTTCACAATCTGCCAGTTTGGCGCGCAGTTTTGTCATGTAAACATCTACAGTGCGAGGGCCGGATGTGGAGCCCACGTCCCAAAACTCATCCATCAGCTGCTGACGGGAAAATGTCTTTTTGGGATAAGATAAGAGCTTGTAGAGGATATTGAATTCTCGTATGGTCAGAGCAATCTCTTCATCGTTCAGCGTTGCGGTATGTTCGTCCAGATCCATGATGAAGCTGCCCACTTCCAATCGGTGGCTGGTAGCGATCTTTGCGCGTCGGAGCAATGCCCCGATGCGCAGCAAAAGCTCATCCAGGTTGACAGGCTTGGTCATATAGTCGTCGATCCCAATCCGGTAACTCTTCTGCATAGACAGGATGTCGTCCTTTGCTGTCATGAACAGGATGGGTATCTCGGCATTCAGGCTTCGAACGGTCTTCGCAAACTCGTAGCCGTCGATCTCCGGCATCATGATATCTGAAATAACGAGATCGAACATTGTTTCATACATGGCATCGTAAGCATCGCCTACGTTCAGGCAGCCGGTCGCCTCGTAGCCGTTCTGATTCAGGAAGGAGCAAACTGAGCGATTCAGATCTCTGTCGTCTTCCACCACAAGTATCTTAAGCATTTTGCACTACCTCTTAATCTTTGATTGCACTAAATTATAAAGCGGACATGTTAAAGTTTTGTTTACGTCAAGCACAGAAATCAGTAAATAAAACATCCGCTTCATAATCGATCAAGGCACTTCGGCTATGACACCACGCATTAATCTCTTCGTATATAGCACTATTCCGGAATACGAAGATGTCCATGTTTTCCACAGAGAATTCAACTTTGTCTTTTTTACTCGATATGTTAACCACGGAAAGTTGGTCAACCGTCTTAACGTGCCTTGGGACAATGGGGTTGATAAAAAGGCACATATTATAAAACCTTCGCCATGTCAGCGATCTTCTTCATCACGTCTCTGTCGTGATTCGTGAAGATGCCACAGCCCTCAAGTCCGAGGTATCCGAGAAAGTCGCCGTCATAGGAGAACTTCGCTCCATCGTACATGTTGTTATCACCGGAGCTGAGGAACATCGCCACCTTCTTAAGCGTTCGCGGCGCAGTCGGGTAAAGCGCGGAATAGAAGCGATCAATCACGCACTTCAGCTGTGCGGATATACCGTGATAATAGATCGGAGCGGCAAGCACCAGCATTTCGGTATCCTTCAGCTCTTTGTAAATCTGCTGCATGTCATCTTTCTGAGCGCACTCGCCATGCCCCTTGCCGTGGCAGTACTCACAGGCGAGACAGCCTTTGATGTTCATTCTGCAGACATTGAAATCTACAACGCTGTGTCCGTTTGCGTCAGCTTCTGCTTTGAAGGTTTTTACCATGGCGGCAGTATTTCCGTTCGGTCTCGGACTGCCGTTTAATACAAGTATTTTCATTGTCTCTTAAGCATCCTCCAATCATTTTGCTAACTCAATTCCCATCTCATACGCTTTCCTGCATTCCTTCGGGAAAACAGTCTCGTGACGCTTATGCTTTGCCTCGCCGTCAAAATACCAAGGCCAGTCTGTTTTACTGTAATCTTTGATCTGGAGCGTATCTCCACTAACAAACACCTTAGTGGGACCGACAAATCGGCTCATCGTCTGCTGATAATTCCGAAGCAGCTCCTGATAACCGTAATCCGGCGCGTTGCTGGTCATAATCAGCAGGACCGGAATCATATTCTCATTGCAGCACATCGGATTCATGCTGTAAGTAAGGTTTTGAAAAACAAGCCTCTCATATAAAGCGCGGAATGAGGCTGTCATCTCACCGAGATAATTCGGAGAACCGAAAATGAGGCCGTCCGCCTCTCTGATGGCATCCAGTACGGGAGTCAAACCGTCTTTACAGATACAATGCCCTTTGAATTTTTCTTTCTTACAACCGAAACAGGAAATGCAGCCCGTGTATTTTTCCAATTTGAACAGGTCAAACCTTTCTACTACAGCCCCGGCAGATTCCGCGCCTTTGGATGCTTCTGTGATTAGTGTTTCCGTATTCCAGCCCATTCTCGGTCCGGCATTCACGGCAATGATCTTTTTACCCATTGTCTTTTCCTCCATCCAGCGCTTTTTTCAGTTCCATCCCGGTTCTGAAGGCATCTGCCACTTTCTCACCGACAGCCAGATACCGAACCTGTTCTTCATCATAAATAATCGGTTTCAGTTTGCTCAGATTGATCCTGTCTTTATCGGTCAGGATGGACTCATCTGCAAGAATCCGCTTTACTTCGCCTGTCACCTGCATATGGCTGCCGACAGTGACCGTATGGACGATTTCGCATTCCAGTGAGAGCGGTAGTTCGTTGATGACCGGCGCATGAACGGTCTTCGCCTCTGATGTGCTGTACCCGATATTCGCCAGCTTGTCAGTATTGTATCCGGATTCCACTCCGAGATAGTCCGCTTCTTTTACCTGATCAATACTCGGAAAACCAAGCACAAAGGCTTTTGTCTGAAGCATTGCTGCAAGCGTTTTTCTACGCTGTGTGGCGTTGATGGCTATGGTGATGCAAGGCGGGATATGGCTGCTCACCATATAAAAGGCCAGCGTACAGGCTTCTGCCTTTCCTGTCTCGTCATAAGCAGACACAACTACTGTTTCGGTCGGCGAGACAACAGCATGAAGTTTTAATTCCTTTTTTGCCATAGCTGCACCTCTATTCTACTGTGACAGAAGCAATATACTCCATGTTCTTTTCTGTACCGATCCCCGGTTCAGCAATGCTGAACTTGCCATTTGTCACACTCATGAGGTGACAGATCGCGATACCCACATCTATCTTCTGAACATCCCATCCCGCACCTTTCTGATATCCATCCGGGTGCTTTTCATAAAAGTGATATGCCTTTCCAGCTTTAACTACGCGGCATGGCTGCATATTGGCTGCAGTGGGAGCCCAGCGGACCATTTCCAGCAAATCGCTTTTTTCCTTCAGCGGAGAGAGAAAATCTCCTTCAAAAAAGAGTTCGGATGCCGGAAGACGCTCATCCCCATGAACGCTGTTTCTCAGCTTAACATCTACCTCGGCTTTTTCCTCTGCGGGATATCCCAGAGGGCTGACGATAGGCATAATTTCATCTTCACCGGTTTTTGCAGCCTTTTCAAACAGTTCACGCTTCATCGTGCCGCCGATCCATGTCGTACCGATTCCAAGCGACCACGCATGAAGCACAAACTTTTCAAAGGAGTATCCAAAAGCCTCTTCACAGTGCTGCACCTTTGGAACCTTGCCTGCAACGTACAAATGCTCACCATTGATCACCGGGCTGGAAAGCCCATGCTCTTCTGCATCCAGAAAGACAAAGCTCACAGGGATTCCATATGGATTGGTGATTGTCTTTGCATAATCGGAAAGAGCTTTTTTATCTTCTTTTGAGAGCGGCCTGCCATCAAATGTGCGTATACTTTTTCTTGTTCTGATCAGTTCCGTCATATCCATCGCACTTTTCTCCTTTATTCCATATCCATCACTTTTCTGATTATTTCTTCCATCTTTTCGGTCGGAAGAGCGCCGGGTATCGCGTACTTATCATTGATTACAAAGAACGGAACGCCCTGAACGCCAATGGATCTTGCAGCCATTTCATCATTACGTACATCGTCTGCGTATCTGTCTGTTACAAGCACTTCCTGAACTTCCTGCACCTGCAGGCCCGCTTCTGACGCCAGCTTTATGAGGACTTTATGATCTGCCAGCTCAAGACTGTCTGTGAAGTATGCTTTGAACAGCAACTCCTGCAGTCGCTCTGTAAGGTCTGTATTACTCTTGCTCTGTGCCAGCTTGGTTATTCTATGCGCATCGAAAGTATTTGTATATCTGCTTTTGTCATAATGCAAATCAAGACCGACAGATGCCCCTCTGGCGTTAATATCCTCGATATTCTTCCGAACTATCTCAACCGGATATCCGTATTTTTTTGCATTCCGCTCGGCAACCGGACACTCATACTCTTTTGGTCCATCGGGATCCAGTTCAAACGCCTTCATTTTCAGTTGCGTATCCTTATCCAATCCAAGATTACAGATAGCCTGCTTCAGAGAAGTTTCACCTATATAGCAGAACGGACATGCATAGTCTGACCAATATTCTATTTTCATTCTCATACTCCAATCTCCCAACTGTCAGGCTGATAATTTCTGTCTTTCTATGTGTTATTCGTTTGACTTGATGATGTCTGCAAGCGTTATGTGCTCATTTCGGAACTGTTTTGTTCCGGCTTCTTTCGGCAAATGGATCGCATGCTGCGGGCAATTGTGAAGGCAGGCATAGCAAACCTCGCAGTGATCAGAAAACCTGACGCCATCTTCTGTCACCGTTATATTGTTTGCCGGACAGACTTTCGCACAGATCCCACAGCGGATGCAGGCGTCATTCACTGTATAATCAAGCGCCATGTTCTTATTGATGACCTTTGGCGCATGGTTCTTATGGTAGAACGCCATTTGTTCTTTCAGCTCTGTTGTGAGGTTTACTCTGCGCTCTTTCCTTGCCTGTATATCAGCGCAGATCACATCAAGCTGTCCTTCCACATTTTTTCCAGGGAGCTTACTTATTTCTTCCGCCATATCAAAAAACGGCAGGTAATTATCGACCATGAAGACGCCATTTCCGTATTTTAAGTCCCATCCTCTTTCACGCGCTATAACTTCGGCATGCCCGAGTGATACCTCATATCCATAGCCGCAGGTAAGGATGAAGAAGAAATAATCTGTCTTTATATCAGCCCTCTTCATGAAATCTACGATCATAAACGGAAGCTCTACCGCATATACCGGGCAGACAATGCCCACCGCATCGTCCTCGATCTCTATTTTTTCCTGACGCATAAGCTGCGGGATGGAAAGCAGTGTTCCGCCAATCCTTCTGGCAACATACAGACAGTTACCACTTGCCGTAAAGTAACATATCGTCATACTTGATCCCCCTCAATCATTTAATCACAGTACCGCAATGAGGGCAGCGTCTGTCATGGACCGAAAAAGTCCTGCTGCAGTCCGGGCAGGTCCAGTGCTGCTGCTGGTATTCAAGAAAAGCATCCATGCCTTTTTCTCTGATCATCTTCAGATTCTCAAGCGGCGATTCCCTGTGCGGATACTGCGTTGTGTAACGGTTTTCCTTCTCCATTACATCGTCACAGGGATAATCCGGGCATTCATCGCAATACTTGTATCCGTTCTTTCTGCGTTTTTCGCACAGAATGATGCCGCAGTGCATTGCGCAAAACTCCGGCTTATGATCGACCGGCCCGGTGCATCCCTGACAGGGATCGTGTTCTATCAGCGCCTGTGAGCATATATTACAATCAAGCCCGCACGGAGCTACCATTTCTGCTTTAAACATCGTGTAACCTCCTGACATCTAAATCTCTGCCTTGAAATCAGCTTCAAAGCCATTGATGAGATTATACTTTTTCCGAAAGTATTTAAAATACCCGAACAGGGTAAACGCCAATCCAAGTAATATCGCTATGGTTTTCAGTGCCAGCATAAGAGTCCTCCTTACTGTTCCTTCTTCACATATGTGATCTGAATATCATAGCCCAGCTTTTCAAGCATCTCTACGAATACCTTGTTGACGATGCCGTCGTTCCTGTTTATAAGCCTGCTGATGTACGGAGCGGAAGTGCCTACCATCTCCGCAAGCTGCGCCTGGGTTACACGCTCTTCCAGGCATTTGACCTTAACGTCAATATCAAAATCGTTCTTTACCATAACGTACCCCGCTTTCAATGAAACCTAATTACACTCACAAGATAATTCATTATACCACAAGTTTATGATTTTTTCAATACGTACAGCAAAAAGACGCCCGGACAGTTCCGAGCGCCTGTTTTTCCAAGGATGCAAGCAATGCAATGAAACACAGCGCCTACATACAGGTCGGAAGCAGCGGAGGCGCCGCACTAAACGAACATATGCAGCTTGTTGGAATTACACCGGGAGGGTATTTTTCTGCTGATGGAAGTTCGTTTAAGTATGGAGTTCTTATCCCTGCAAGCGAAATCAAAATATGCCTCACTGAATGGGGATAATGATGAGCCTTTCTCTGTTATTAGCATACCAAAAAACAGACAGAATTGAAATAAACAAAGAGTCATCCTCTTGACTCCTGGTTTATGAAAGAGAAAGCGGTCTTGATAACACAAAAATGCAAAATATCTTTTTTGGTGCAACGTGCCATATCGGGTGGATGTAACGGATTTCAGTTACATCCACCTGTTTTTTATTTTACAGTCCTTTTTTCGGGCCTGAGCCCGTGGTACACTGGGGCCAGAGTACAGGTCCAGAGTACATGATCATGGAGGTATTAGTCGTGAATTCTCAATACATCTGCGGTCTGCGGCTCAAGGAACCCATTGACCCCGATTCCTATCTGGCAAAGCTTCCTGCAGTGAAACACCTTGCCGGGGACGGCATACAGCTGGATCATCCGGTCACCATTTTCGTCGGTGAAAACGGAACCGGGAAATCTACCCTGCTGGAAGCGGTCGCTGTCGCCTATGGGTTCAACGCCGAAGGCGGCACCAAGAATTTCAACTTCTCCACCAACGCGACTCATTCCGAATTGCATCGTCATCTGACGCTGTCCCGGCGTGCTTTCGCAAAGGACGGCTTTTTCCTGCGGGCGGAAAGCCTGTACAACGTGGCCACGAACATCGACGAAATGGACGCACAACCGTCCTTTGGCGCACCGATTATTGCCTCCTACGGCGGCGTATCGCTGCATGAACAGTCCCATGGCGAGAGTTTTCTGGCAATCGTCCAGAATCGTTTTCTCGGAAACGGTCTTTACATCTTGGACGAGCCGGAGGCGGCACTGTCTCCCATGCGCATTCTGACGCTGATGGCCGAAATTGACCGCCTTGTAAAGACCAATTCTCAATTCATTATCGCAACTCATTCGCCTATGCTGATGGCGCTTCCCGGTGCGCAGGTTCTTGAATTATCCGAAGATGGTATCCAGCCTGTTCACTATTCTGATACCGAGCATTTCCGCACAACAAAGTACTTCCTCAACAATCCGGAGAGGATCTTACATGATCTTCTTGGCGAGTGATCCTTATGTAGGTCGCAGGCTTTCGCCTGCGACCGTTTTTATTGCTCTTCCTCAACCGGCTCATAATCCTCGTCGAACAGCTCACGTGCGCTTTCCGTCGGCTCGCAGGAGACGTACTCCTGCTTTGCAACGGTGCAAAGCAGGAGTGCTCTTATTCTTCGTACTTCAATCTGCATGAATATGGCGGTGTGGACACGAAGGCATCCAGCACAAACCTTGCACCCAACCGGAAGCCCGTGATAAAGCCGTCCAGGGTGGCGTCGCCGTTATAGGCTGACCAGGCGTCGGCGAAATCCAGGAAGCGTTTCTTCTCCTCGCCGGTGAGATGGTCGGTCAGCCAATCCTCGTTTTCGCTGATCGTCCGCAGCTCACGCTGCACGCTCTCGTCGTCCTCAAATCCGCTGTTCTGCGCTTCGTATTGCCGTAATAGAGCTCCTCGATAAAGCTTTTCATATCGTTTCTCCTTCACTTCTTTAGGAGAAACCCGTGCGCTACTTAAATACTAAACAACAGCCATCGGTAGAAAGAAAATACTGCACCTGTGGAGCTTGTCTATTCTATCGGTTGTGCTTACTCTTATGAAGCAGTCGAACGAAAGGACCTGGGGAGATTATCACATTTTTCAGCCCAAAATGGAATAAACCAGGAGTTCATGAACTTGACTCCCGGTTTATGAATGACAAATAGAAGGAAAAGAACAAAACTGTCGGCGGAAACCGACAGAAATGAAAAATATCTGTTTTGGTCGCACGTGCCATGAAAGAAACCTCTTTTGCAGCCATGCAAGAGAGGTTTTCTTTGATTCTTGCATTGAGCCGGCGCCGCCTGTATAATGGGCTCATCAGACTGACTGCCGAGGTGGATGATTGTGGATATGCAGGAACGAATGAAGCGGCCGGAGCCCTACGTGTGTCGCTACTTTGAGATGCCTCACGAGCTGCAGAAGAAGGCAAAGAAGCTGTGCTGGGAATACAATCAAACTGCCCCGGATGACGGTGCGCGGCGATCCCGTATTCTCCACGAACTGCTGGGCACGTGTCAGCCACATACGTTTATCCAGCCCACCTTCCAATGTGACTATGGGTTCAACATCCACGTCCACGGGGTGATGATCATGAACCACAACTGTGTGATCCTGGACACCTCACCGGTCCACATCGGCCATGGCGCCTTTATCGGTCCGGGAACCGTGCTGGCCTGCTCCGGCCACTCCCTTCTGGCCGATGAGCGCATGGAGGGGATCGGCACCTCCGCGCCTATCACCCTGCGTGACCACGTCTGGCTGGGCGCCAATGTGACGGTGATTGGCGGCGTGACCATCGGCGAGGGCAGTATGATCGCCGCAGGCAGCGTCGTGATCCGGGATATTCCCGCCGGCGTCGTTGCCGCCGGAAATCCCTGCCGGGTGATCCGTCCCATCACCGAGGACGACCGCCTTGCTCACCGCATCCCGGACGACAGCATCTGACGGTACTGTGAGAAGGGAAAAGGCACACAGCATTCTCATTATTGATCTGCCGGAGGAGGAGCTGCTGCAGCTGAAGCGACTGCTGGACAAGGCTCTGACGCGAATGGAGGCACATGAATGAGGAAAAACAACGACACCTTTGACTTGCAGAAGCATATTGAGCGCGGCGTGGAGGCCATCGTTGCCGACACATTGAAAGCCACGCTGAAAAACCCCAAAGAGAGCGCCTTCATGGCAAAGTTTGCTGCGGCAAGCCGAAAAGCATCCAAAACACGTCTGAAGTTGGAGCGGGAGGGCCTGCATGTGCCGGGCTTTCTCATTGCCAGCATTACATCCAGCTGCAATCTGCACTGTGCGGGCTGCTATTCCCGCTGCAGCAATGCCACCAACGACGCGCCCCCTGTGGCACAGCTGACAAGTGAGGAGTGGCTGCGGATCTTCCGGGAGGCGGACGAGCTGGGCGTCAGCTTCATCATGCTGGCCGGCGGCGAGCCCATGATCCGGCGGGATATCATCGAGGCAGCCGGCGCCATGGGCCATATCATCTTCCCCATCTTTACCAACGGCACCTATATAGATGAGCGATACTTCCAGCTTCTGGATGACTGCCGCAACCTGATCCCGGTGCTCAGCATCGAGGGCGGACGGGAGATCACCGATGCGCGCCGGGGAAGCGGTATCTACGACCGCTTGACGGACAATATGCGCAAGTTCAAGGAAAAAGGTCTGATCTTCGGCGCGTCCATCACGGTGACAACGGAGAATATCCGGGAGGTCACCTCCCAGGCGTTTCTCGACACGCTGATGGAGCAGGGCTGCAAGCTTGTGATCTTCGTTGAATTTGTCCCTGTGACGGAAGAAGCAAGGCATCTGGCCCCGGGTGACCCGGAGCGGGAATATTTCACAAAAGCAATGGATGCGCTGCGGCGGAAATATGACGAAGCGGTGTTGCTCTCCTTCCCCGGCGATGAGCTGGCCATGGGAGGCTGTATGGCAGCGGGGCGGGAGTTTTTCCACATCAACTCCCATGGCGGCGCGGAGCCCTGTCCCTTCTCCCCCTATTCTGATGTGAACATCCGGGACACCTCCCTGCGAGAGGCCATCGCCTCGCCTCTGTTCCGGCAGCTTCAGGAGCAGGGTGTTCTGAGCGGGGAGCATGTGGGCGGCTGCGTTTTGTATGAAAAACGCGAACTTGTCGAAAAACTTGTGGCCGGAAAGGCTGAATAAACAGGAGGTATATTGAAATGAAACCCGGAACGATTATTCTGATTGTGGTGCTTCTCCTCTGCGCGTGCTGTCTGTTTACCCACAGACGCGTCATCAAGGCCCTGCTGAAGCACGAGCCCATGCCCAAGGCCCCCAAGTGGCACTGCTGGGTAAAGCCCGAGAACAGAAGAGATTAAAGCTATTGCGATAAGGAGGATAAGGACATGATCATCAAGGCAGTCAAATTCAGAAAAGACGGGTTCTACACCCAGCCCTTTGCCTTCGGCGGCGAGGAGGGTATGGAGAAGTTTGACCACAACGTCCGCTATCGGGGCAGCCTGCAGAACTATCTCATCGACACCGGCGACGAGGTGATCCTGGTGGACACCGGCCTGCCCGCTGGAACCCCCGAGGAGAAGCCGGACGAGAACAGCGTGGCCTATACCGGCAAGGACATCTGCAGCTATATGGAAGCCTTTGCCGCGCTGGGCTACAAGCCGGAGCAGGTGACGAAGATCCTGCTGACCCACCGGCACAGCGACCACTCCGGCGAGCTGCGCTCCTTCCCCAACGCGAAGATCTACGTCAACGCCGATGAGCTGTCAGCAGCCGAGCTGCAGGGCATCGACAATATCGTTCCCGTGACGTTTACGGACGGCCCGTACTACAATTTCCCCGAGAGCCAGAAGATTGGCAACGGCATCTATCTCATCAAGGCCAAGGGCCACACTAACGGCAACAGCATCGTCATCGTGGAACACGACGGCCTCTTTTATATGTTCCACGGCGACATCACCTATGTGGATGAGGCGCTGTATGCCGATAAGCTGTCCGTCGTGTATGACGATCTGCCCGCCGCCCGTGAGACCCAGAACAGAGTGCGTGAGTTCATCCGCAATCATCCCACGGTGTATTGCGGCACCCACACGCCCCAGGGCTATGAAAACCTGGAGGCAAAGCGTGTGATGGATCTGGATCACCCGGTAGAGACGGTATTCCCGGAGGTGGATTTCACCGCCCAGGAGGCGACCGGCAAGTACGTCTGCTCCATCTGCGGCTACGTCTACGATCCCGCCGAGCACGACGGCGTGGCTTTTGAGGACCTTCCCGAGGACTGGAAATGCCCCCGCTGCAGGCAGCCCAAGGAGAAATTCAACCGGGCGTGAGTGACCCAACCGTGACAGGCGACGGTTGGAGGAACAAAGTATGAGCAAAAAACAGCGCCTTCAATGTCGGCCCCGGAATTGGCAGAACCGCAGGGACGCTGATTGCCGAGCCGTCCAGAGACGGCGGAGGCCGCCGGCGCCACCGCGGAGCGGTTCAAAGGACACAGCATCTGCCGTGACGGACGGACCCCGTCCCGGACGCCATTCTGAATGCGGACGGACGGATCATCGGCGCTCCCAATTCCCGCAGAGAACGGACCGCCTCCTTCAGAGCCCTCTGCAAGCGGCTGTTTTTCGAAATCTGACCTACAGCGCGGACTGTCCCTGCTGCAACCGGCAGCCCATCCCGATCCTGCTGATCATGACCGGCAACGCGCCGGATACAAGCTATCCGGAGCTGCTGCGGAACTGTCAGCAGGTGCTGCCCCGTTTCCGTCGCCCATACCGAGATCTTTGTCGGCGGCAATACGCGCCGACTCATAGAGAGAACGATCCCCACTTTCCGCCCTCCGGCGTACGGAGGCAAAAGTGGGGATCTGTTTCATATTACTTGATCGTCTTACTTGATCGTCTGGCCGTCTCCGCAATCGTGGAGCCAGTAGGGAGCAACCCGCTCCGCGCCGAAGAACACCTGGGTGACCTTGCCGGAGGTGATGCGTACCCTGCCGTCGATCAGAGCGTTCTCCCCTCCGGAGGCGGCGGCATCTTCCGCGCAGAAGGCCCGGGAGATGGAGGCGTCATATCGCCAGCTCCAGTCGCTCTCCTCCGTGACGGTGTAGTCCCCGGCGGGCAGTCCGACCACGGTGACGCGCCCTTCCGTATCGCCCGGGGCAAGCGTCGCCATCACCCGGAGGGAGATCGCACCGGCACCGCCGGATCCATTGCCCTCGCCGGCTTCAGCCTGTGCGCCTTCGATCCGGAACACGAAGGTCTGCTCCTTCCGGGCATCGTCAGCTGTGCGGCTGATCTTCAGAACCAGCTTGCTGTCCGCCCTTGTGTTGATCACGTTGTAGCCGTCATAGCTGGTCCTGTAGCCCTCCACCGGATCCTCCGCGATGGTATACGTGATGGCCTTCCCGTCCTTCGTCTTCGGCTGATCCGGGAAGCTGTACCGCCACTCGCCGGCCTTGGACGTCACGGCGGAGGCAACCTCCTGGCCGTCGGCAAGCAGATGGATCGTGATGGTCTCCGGACGGTCTTCTTCCTCATCGTCCTTCCAGATCTTCTGGCCGGAGATGGTGAACCGATCCTTGTGCCAGGTGTTGGTCAGCGTATATCCGTCCGTCTCGCAGGTGTAGTCGTCCTTGTATGCGTAACCCTCCGGGTATTCCTCCGAAACCACATAGGTGGCGTCCGGATCCGCGTCCTCCGGCAGCTCCAGCGACCAGGTCCACTCGTCCTGACCCTCGAAGTCCACCTTCTTCAGCTCAATGGGAGAGCCTTCGATGTCCTTGTCTCCGTCCTTGATATGGATGGTGAGCGTATCCGGCCGTTTTGCCTCCTCGTCGTCCTTCCAGATCTTGGCGCCATGGAGGGTATTGTCATCCTCGCTGTCCCAGGTGATCTTGATATTGATGACATTGGCCATCAGATGCCAGTCGTCCAGAAGGGTCGACGGGCCGAAATTCTGGATGTCGTCCATGGTCAGGGACTTGACTTTAGCCAAGGCAGCTCCGGTCAATTTGGAGAAGTCCAGCAGGTCCCCCGGATCGGTGATCCCCATGAAGGTCCTGATCGCCTTTGTGGGGATGCTGATGTATTTGTCGAAGGGGTTGAAAGATACGGGGATATCGACCTTGGTAATATATTTGACGATCTGCCGGATGACCTCGCTGGAGAGCTCCGCACCCTTGTACTCCATGGGGATTCCCATGTTATATTTGCTGACGACGAACGTTGCCTTCCAGTCGCTGTCCTTGTCCGCCTTGTCCATGGCCACCGTCGGGATTTTCACGCCGAAGATCTTCTCTGCCAGCTTGCCGATGATGCTCACATCCACGCCGATGGTCAGCTCGCTCAGCGTCGTCAGTATGTCCTTGCCGCCCTCCTCCGGGTTGATGACCGGGAACTCATAGCTCAGCACGCCGCCAAGGTCGAGACCCAGGGAGCTGGCAAGATCGGCGGCATTGTCCAGCGCGCCGGCCTTGGGCTTGCACATCAGCACCAGCCACGCCGAATCCGGGATATCGTCCCCGTTCAGGCTGATGACGTCCTCGCCGCCGATGGTGATCCAGCGCTTGATCACGTCGATCTCCAGGATCGCCTTGTTGGTGATGGTAAAGGTATTGCCGTCCCGGTCGTAGGACACGCTGTATTTTGTGACGTGGGCGTCCTCCGTGCCGCCGGAGAGGACGGATGCGTAAGCGCCTACATGATAGGTCACGGCGTTGGTCTCCGGCTTGTCGTCGCCGTCCTTTCCCTTGACCTCGTCATCATCCTCGTCGTAGACGATCCGTCCCTCCGCGCAGGCAAAGTCCAGCTGCTCCATCAGCTTGTCATAGAGCGTCTGCGGCGTAGCGTTCAGCTTGTCCAGCAGCTTGTCGTAGCCCTGATCCGCCGCGTTCCGAATTCCTTCGGGCAGGCCATCCCAATAGGTCTTTCCCTCGGTCTTGAGCCGGTTGAGCCACTCGTCGTACTTGTCCTTGCCCTGGTTGATGAGGTCGCGAAGCTGGCCGCCCAGCTCCTGCAGGGCCGTTTCCTCCTTCAGCTCCCGGACGCGGTAATCAGAGCTGTTGTCACTGTTATATCCCTCGATATAAAGCGGCGCCTTCCAATCGTTGTCATCGTCCAGCTTGACGAGCTTCACGGTCGTCCACTTGCCATCATTCTTTTTCTGGACAACGACCTCGACGCTGTCCGGCCTGTCCTTGTTTTCAAGGTCTATATCCCACTTTTTCTCAACGGTGAGATTCGGATAGACGTTGGTGAAGGTCACCGTATCGCAGGTCGTATCATCAGTCGGGGCGATATCGTCGCCCTTCTTGCCGACCCAGCTCCGGAACTTCACGCTGCCGTCGCTGTCGGTGGTGCGGACGATCAGCACAAGCCTTTCGGTCCCGTCGTACACGCAGCCCTCGGCTTCGCCCTTCGTTTCCTTGAAGGAATAGAGGTAGAGGCCGTTTTCGTCGATGATGAACTCCGCCTTTTTCTCGCCCGCGCCGTTGATGGTGATATCAGAGTGCAGCGGCTCCGGGAATTCGTGCTCGCCGTTGTCCGCCTCGGTATTCGGCTCGATATGGAAGGAATAGGCTTCGTTTTCGTTTCCCGGTTCGCCTTCGATTGCCTTCTTGACGTTGATCGTCGTATAGCCCGTCAGCTTGTTGGTGATATTGCAGGTCCAGTTTCGGGTGTTCTCATCGAACACGGGCTCGCTGTAAGACGCGGTGTAGCCGCGGGCGTGGCTTTCGAGCACGGCGTAGCGCAGCTCATTGCCGTTTTCATCCTTGCTCGGGAGATATCTTGCCCTGAACGTGCCGTTGCTCACCGGCACGGTGAGGGTCCTTACGTACTCGTCGCGGCTGTTGATGACGGAGATCTGCACGCTCTCCGGTCGGAAGTCCTCATGCCCCTCGTCGCCCTCCCAGGAGACCGTTCCCACAACGTTGATGCGATCGGCGCCGATCCAGGTGTTGGTGATCCTCAGGGTAACTGTATCGAGACCTGAATCCATGGTTTCTTCCATGCTTACAGAGGGAGTATAACCGTCAGTTTTCCGTTCAACGACCGTATATTCATACCTGGTGCCGTCCGGCGCCAGACGCATGAGCTGATTTCCTTCTTGGTCCGTTTCAACGATTTGCCCTCGGTATGCTGTGCCCCTTCTTTCCAGTCTCACGGTTTGTATCAGTTCCCCATTGCGGAAGACGTCAGCCTCGAACCAGCCGGGGCTAAACACAGAGGGGTCGCCGTTGGTATTGCGATACTTCGTAATGTGAAGCTGCACCGGCATCTGCCGCCTGTAGATAATGAGGTAATAAAGTCTGAAGGTGCCTCCGTAAAAAGTAGCTTCCACGGGCTTGTATTCCGCGACCCAGCCTTCATATTCCGGCACCGATATTGTAACCATCCCGTGCAGGACCGGGTGCCAGGATACGCCATAGTCCCACGTCTTATACAAATTCTGTGTGGATGTCCTGTCGCCGTCGGTCGCCGTTACGGGGATGTCGTCCGGAAGGTCATCATCCTCGGTCGCCCCTTCAAAGATCGCCTTGACCCTAAGCCCCGCCTGCGATCCGGCGTTGTCGTAGTTTATCACGTTCAGCCCGTTGATAAAGGGGATCCAGTAGCTGCGATCGAAGCGCCCCCCGATGTATTCTTCCGTTATGGTGTATTCCGCGCTGCGATCGATGCCGTCCCCGGTAAGGGACCATGTCCAACAATCCGAGGAGTTGGCGTCCTTGTCAAGGTAGACCGGAGATCCCTCGACCTCGTTGCCGTCCTTATCGAAAACGTGGATATTGACGCTGAGCTTTTGAGCGGACCAATAATAGAGCCATTCTACGGTACCGCCAATGGTATGCTCGTCTGCGTCGCGGTTGAGGATGTCTATATCAAATTTCCAGTTATCGTAATACTCCTTAAAGGCCTTTCCCGGTACCGATTCAAAATCGCCGAAGGGGGCGACGGACGCGACAACGTTCACGTCATACTCGTTTTTGAGCAGATTCTTGATGGAGGTTCCGTCCAGCTCGCTTCCCATGAACTGCATCTTGATGCCGTTCCTGTATTTCGGCACCATGAAGGTCGTTCTCCAGTTATTTTCCTGCGATACCTTGCCAATGGAAAGCGGAACATCCTCGATCGCGGGGACGGATTCAACGTCAAGGATGGCCAAATAGACCAGCTCCCTGATAGAGGTTGCATTGCCAGAGAACGGGTGGATAATGGGAGTCCACTCGGTCGGCACCAGCCGCTCCCTCGCCTTTTCTCTCCAGCCGTTTGCGGGCTTCTGCTCAAGCACCAGATACACGGGAACCGTTCCGGTTTCCTCGTCCGAGATATCCCACCGTTTGTTCAGCGTTACGCTGACCATCGCGGTCTCGGTAATGGTGATATCGAGCCCCTCGTCGGTGGGAACGGTGCTGTATTCCGCATAATACCGCGTGTAATGATCCGGCTCCGCCTCGGTTCCGATCGTTGTGTAACCCTTAATGTTGCGCGTAATGAATGTCGTCGAGGAGCCCTCCGCCGGTATCATGTCGCTGATCACAGCTCTGTACTCATAGATAAGACCGGCGACAACGTCGAATTTCTCTCCGGTGTAATCCGCGCTCCAGTTGTTGTTCGCATCGAGCGCAATCGTTTCGACCGTCGTCCAGGCAGCCCCGGGATCGGTCCTTCTTTGGATCAGAAGGGAAAGGCTGTTCGGCCTGTCCTTATTGTCGCAGTCGATGGCCCAGTTGTGAACAACGTGGAGCTTGGTTTCCGAATCCTGCTTGAGAATTATATTAACCGTGTAATTATAGCTGTCATTGATCGGATCGTCCTGCTGAGCCTGACCGGAAGCAAACTCGCTTCCGAGCTGCTTGGAGGCAATGATGGTGTATTTGAAATTCTCCTGAAAGGGCAGGAAAAGATATGTTCTGCCGTCCGAGCCGGTGATCCCGTTGTAATAGGGCCTCTCTTGCTCGCTCAGGTAAATGGGATCGAGCGGCGTTACTGCGGCGCCGCCGACGGGCTGCGTCATGGCGTCGTCATTCCATACGGCCACGGGCACCTTATACAGGTGATGCGGACAAATACCGTCTTGCCAGCCGCTGCCGAACGTATATGAGTTATAATAATCTCTTTCGCCGACCGTCTTCTCGCCCGGATCGTACAGAGTAAAGGTCCAGTCGTCAAAATACAGATCGACCTTGAAATAGATCGAGTAGTGTGTGACTTCCCGAATATGGATGCTTACGCAGCCCTCCTCCCCGGTCTTTGTGCAGGTATGGATATCAAATTGGGAGTCGAGCTCGGATTCATCAAAGCTGTCCTTCTCGTGCCTGAACGTGACGTAGCAGCCGCCGTAATTGGAAAGGTTCAATGAGAGCACCGGGCCGATATGAACGGAGAACAGCCACAGATCGATGCCGATCTCGAGGAAGCCGCCCTGTATCAGCAGCTCGGAGCCGATATAGAACTGTATATTCCTGTTAAAAACGTCTCCGTTTCGGGTTCTAAGCTCGCTGAAGCGGACGGGGTTCCTGTATTTTGAAATGCTGATGCCGCGGATGAGGTCCATGGTAATGTCCATATCCGTGGTAAGCGTGCCCTTCATCACGAGCGGGGTTTCGCTGAATTCGGCCTGGAGCTTATATATGACGTTTATGGTGAACAGCTTGATGGGAATGTGCACGCCCGCGATCGTTGCGGATTCCCTGCCTCCGCTCGAACCGGTGGTCTCGATCTCAAAGTCCATATCGAACCTGAGGTTCAGAATGAGCTGAAATTCCAGATCCCAGACGTCGACGTGAACGCGCGCCGTCGGCCATGAGGGTTCGAAGCTCGTTATTTTGCCCGACCAGTTAGTGCCGCTCGGAGTCCTGTCGAAATCAACGCCGGCGCGCGTATCCGGCACGTCCGCGGCGCTGCCGTCATATTCGAGCTTGCCGTCTGAAAAAAGCTCCGTCACGGCGATATCGTCAGTGCTCTTGAGTGGTACGGTGAGCGTGCCGCCGTTGTTCTGCAGTTCGCCGCCGAACACCAGTATTTCATCGAGACCGATGTTTTCGCGCAGGAAAACGACGCCGGTTCTGCCCTTGAGACTTGCTTCGGAGAGCGCTGGCGAAACGAATGCGGTCAGACCGTCATCGGAATATTCGATCGTGTAATTTGCCGCCGCTTCCTCGGAAATGATGAGGAAGGAATCCCGGTAAACAAGATAGTTGGGCTCTTTTCCGCCGTCGCCGAGGTATCGTATCCGCCCGGTGCCTTCATAGAACGAAGGCTCACGCTTCTCCGTCGGGTAGGCTTCAAGGGTCTCCGCCCTCTTTTCCGGATCCTCGCCCGCGGTGTTGAACGCGTTGGCAAGGACCTCGCCCACGATGTTCTCAGTTTGGGAAGTCGCCGTAACGACCGTCTCGCCCGACGGCTCCTGGGAGGGCGTCTCCGGCTCCTCCGGTCCGGCTTCCGTCACGGTTACAGGCTCAGTTTCCGGCTCGGCAACCGGCTCAGTTTCCGTCACGACTGCCGACTCGGTTTCCGGCTTCTGCGCCGATTCTTCCGCGAATACAGCGCCGGGCAGCATGGTGCACACCATGCACAGCATCAGCAGAAGGCTGAGAATTCTTCTGGACAATTTCGTTTTCATTCTCCCATCTCCTTCCCGATCACTTGCTGATGGTCATGTCTTCGTCCACTGTACAGCCCCAGGCGTCGGTGACGGCGGGGACGTCGTCCTCGTCCGTGGCGCCCGCGCTCTGGATCGCCTCCGCCGCCATGTCGGCCACCAGCTCGAAGCCCTCCGGCGCCGTGCCGGTTCGGGTCAGGCCGTTCAGGAGCGCCGTGGTGCTCTGCCCGCTCTCCACGGGGCTGGCGTAGTAGTAATATCCGTCGGAGCCCTCGCTCCAGCCGGCGCCCGGCGTGAAGGTGTAATCCGTGCTCTCCTCCGGCGCGTCGGCCAGCAGCTCGCCCTCCGCGTTCCGCCAGTTGAAGGTGACGGTGGCGCGGATGTAGACGGAATACTCCGTATTGCCTGCGGTAACGACGGAATCGCTGACCGTCACGGTCGCGTCCGGCGCAAGGGTGTAGGTATCCTCCGCGCCGTCGCCCATCCCCTCCGGATCGAAGCACTCGGCGGCGGTCTTGTCATCCTTGGCCCGGCAGAGGTAGGGATAGAAGGAAAGCTTCTTCTCCCCGGATGCCCCGGGCAGCAGCTTGTGGCTGACCGTGACGGTGTCATCCTTTATCAGCGGGATCTCGATGGGGGCGTCCTCGTCCGGGGTCTCGCCCGCCCCTTCGTCCCTGCCGGTGGACTCGTCCACGATGTCACTATAGACGTACAACGTGCCGCCCTTCTGACCGGTGACGCCCTCCAGTCTCTTCCAGTCGTCGGTCAGGGCAAAGGCGACATTGTCGCCGGACAGCCCGTCCACCACCTCCACGTACAGGTAAGCGGCCGCCACGGTTTTGCCCTCGATCCGCACGAAGACGTCCCGGGGCGCGTCGACGCCGGGCATGAGCACGTAGGCGTTGGCAGCGGTCTCCCTGTCGCCCAGGGTATAAACGCCATCGGCGCCGCGCTGCGCCGTATGCTCGATACAGGCAACGCTGTCAGCAAGGGTGGGATCGTAATAGATCGTGCCGTGCATCGCGACATCCTGCCGGTACTTGGCAAGGAACCCCGTGCCGATGCCGGCCGCGGCTACAAGCAGCAGAGCCGCTCCGATCAGAACGGCGGTGCGCAGTCTAAAAGGCTTTCTCATACCCAGACACTCCCCATCTCAATTATGATCATGCCATGATAACTACTATATTTAGCTAATTATAACTGAAATAGCAGAATATTGCAAGGAGAAATTGTGATAAACGACAAAATTGTGATAAACGACTATTATGGTCGCGCGACCGTCTGCCCTGCTGTGAGAAGCAGCCATGGTATACTTTTTTTATGGGAGACCGGTATGAAATCGCCCGAGTCGGTTGTTTAAGTCCTCACAATCCGGGAGCATCTCCTTGGTATATTCATCAAAACAATATGTGGCTGTGAGAGGCTGTGAAAAAAGGCTGTGGAGCGTTGGCTCCCGGAAAGGAAAACGGCCTGAAAGACACCCCGGATGGAGTGCTTTCAGACCGTTTTTTAAAGCGCATGTCAAAAGATACTTTTCCCCTTGAAGGGCCCTGAACAACCATGACCGGTTTCGGGCTGTGCCGGGCGCATTTATTATTGCCTGGCGCCCCATCAGTTGTCTCTGCGCAATTCCGAAAAGGCTTCATTGGCGGAGGATTTGTAGGTGCGGCTTATGGGGACGGTTTCTCCGCCAATCAGATGAAACGCATAGCCGGTTTTAGAAAAAACGTTGTTTCCGTTTACCCAGTAGCTCTGATGACAACGAATAAAAGGAGACTCTGCAAGGCCTGACAGCAGCGCGTCGGGCTTCTGCCGGGTAAAGAACTCTTCGGTAAATGTGACAATCTTTGTCCGATATGTGATCCGCTCCAGATACAGAATATCACAAACGGGAATTCGCAGAAGCGTGCGGCGGTGTTTGGCCAGAAGAGTGGGAGAGGCGTGTGCATTACCCTCGGCGCAGGATATGGCTTTGGCCAAAGCCGCAGGCATATATTCTTTGATTTGGTCCTTTATGATGAACCAGGTGTGATGGGAGACGTAAACATCTGAAGCATATTGCGGAAAGGATGTGAGAAAAATAATCTGGCATTTCGGAAGAAGAACATTGAGATCCTTTGCCAAATCAATGCCGGAGTCCGCTCCCAGTTCAATGTCCAGAATGGCGATATTCGGCTGGAGCCCGTCTCGAATACCGGAGAGGAGAGCGTTTCTGTCGGCAAATCCCCATACGGAGGCTTCCCTGTTCGGGAGCATTTCTTCCACCATCGCAACAGTCGATTGCAGATGCAGCGGCGTATCGTCACAAATTGCAATATTCAGCATGAAGAGGACTCCTTTAAAAACAGAGTTGAAGAGCAAACGTTCTTTTCAATATTGATCTGAAACGACCCGTCATATTTGCGGGCGAGCTCCTTCAGGATTGCCGAACCGATACCTCTGTCAAGGTATGCGATGCGGCGTTCTTTTTTGCCGCTGTTGGGCAGACAGGGATTGATGCATTCCACATTGAGACAATGATTTGACAGGATTGCCCGCAGCTGAATTGACGGTGACTGCGTCTTGCTGCTGGCCTCAGAGGCGTTGTCCAGCAGATTGCCAAAGGCAATAATGAGATCGACATCGGAGATCCCGCTTTGGGCGGGAAGGGCAACGTCTGCGGAGACAGAGATCCCGGCCGCCGTCAGCGAGGAGATCCGGTGCTGGAGAAAGGAGCGCAGAACAGAATTCCGGCAATCGCTGAAGACGGTTTTCACTGTGTCTTCCCGCTGAATCTCCTCGGCATAGCGGAGAGCCTCCGCCCGCTTTCCGTCTTCCAGAAGAACACGGACCGTGTACACATGGTTTGCGATGTCATGCCGCATCCGGCTCATATCGCGATAATTGTCCGCCAGGACTTGATAATACTCGTTTTTTGCAGTGATCTGCCGGGCCATCAGCTCCTTTTCCGCTTTGAGCCTTGCGTTGTCCGAGATGCGCAGAACCATCCGGAAGAGGATAATGTCCGATGCAATACAAAAGAGCAAGACGACAAAAAGAGTGATCAGCTGCGAGGGAGATAAATCCTCCACATAGTTCAAATACCATCCGGTCAACAGGATATACTGATTGGTCGGAAACAAAAGAAAAAGAAACATATCCTTGCCGGAGATATATCGCCCGGAGCCCTTTTCAAAGCGTTGGAAAAGAAAGACGACGGCAAGGATCAGAATGGCCTGGCAAAACAGGTATACTGCGTAGAAGAGGATAAATTCCGGGGAAGAATAATCTCTCCGTGAAACGCGGAGGATCCGTGCCGGATCGATCAGAGAGAGGGCGGTCTCTGTGAGTACCATTGTTCCGAGAATCAGGATAATAAGTGCTGCCTTGCGGGAGAGCTTCCCCTGATAAAAAACAAGAACCGGTATCCCGAAGAAGACAAAAAAGCTCATTGAACGGAGAAATGCATTATCTGCAAACGGATATGCATCCAGATAACCCGCAATGGCGCATAAAACGCATTCAGCCGGCCAGAGAAAACGGAGGCGGATTTTTGTGGGGAAAAGAAGCTTTGCGGCGCCATACCACATGATCCACTGAATCATGTTGAACAGTTGAAAAATATAGTCGTAAATGCTGGCAGAATACATACAAGCCCCCCGAAAGGTTTTCACAGCGGAAGAAGTCCGAATATAAAGCACCGATATTATAGCACAACTTGCGCGAAAAGTCGAATTATTAACAAGAAAAACCGGTTTTTTCATATTCAGCATGTTTTTGTCCATAACTTACAAGGCGGTTGGGCGGCGCAGGTAGTGCCGCCGGAAAGGGGAAATAGGGGAAAAGGTTAAAAAGCGACAAAGAGCGCTGATGGGCTTGTTTCAAACTGCCGCACGTATAATGAACGGGGGTGTGTATTGCGGGAAAAGCAACCCAGGCAAGGAATCGGAAGGGGATCTCTTCCGAATGATAGAGAATTCTGAGGATCAGGAGTAAATGCGTTTACCCAAAGGAAAAAGCAAATATCTATCAGAAACCGGACGCAAACGAGGAAACTTTTTCACAGAAACCATTGACACGGTGTCAGCGGAAGGGTATAATGACAGCACTGACACGGTGTCAACGCCGGACGTAGTGCAGAAAGGAGCCGCCATGATTAAGGGAACGCCGGAGCTGATTGCGCTGCGCCGGGAGGAGATCATCAACGCCTGCGAACAGCTCTATCAGACCATGAGCTTCAAGGAGATCACGCTCAAGGAGATCGGCTGTGCCGTTCCGTTCTCCCGCACGACAATCTATAACTATTTTCAGACAAAAGAAGAGATCTTTCTGGCCCTCTACGAGCGGGAATATGACCGCTGGAACGGGGATCTGACCGCTATCCTGGAAGAAAACGAAGGGCTGACCGCCGCTGAACTGGCCGACCGGATCGCCGGATCCCTGACAAAACGGGAGCAGCTTCTGAAGCTGCTGTCCATGAACAACTACGATATGGAGGCCAACAGCCGCCCGGAGCTGCTGAGGTCGTTCAAGACCGCTTTCGGGCGCTCCATTGAGCTCATGGAGATGCTGCTCCGGAAATTCTGCACGTGGATGAGCGAGGCAGAGAGGCAAAACGTCATCTATATCTTTTTCCCGTTCATGTTCGGCATCTACCCCTACACCGCCGTCACGGAAAAGCAGCGGGCGGCAATGCGGGAGGCAGGCGTGGACTACGTATACCAATCCATCTATGAAATCACCGACAGCTGTCTTTTCCGGCTGCTGGGCGATCCATCATGACATTTTAAGAGGAGGAGCAGGAAACATGGCAAACAGGATTTTGGTGGCGGTTTTTTCCGCCAGCGGTGTGACCAAGGCGGTGGGCGAGGAGATCGCCCGTGTGGCCGGCGGCGATTTCTTTGAGATTGTTCCCAAGGAGATCTACACCCCCGACGATCTCAACTGGATGAACAAGAGGAGCCGCAGCAGTGTAGAGATGAACGATCCCGCCGCGCGGCCGGAGATCGCGGGCAGGGTTGCCGACATGGCCTCCTACGACACGGTGATCGTGGGCTTTCCCATCTGGTGGGGCATCGCACCCCGCATCATAGAGACTTTTCTGGAGAGCTATGATTTTTCCGGCAAAACGATTCTCCCCTTCTGCACCTCCGGCGGCAGCGGCGTAGGCCGCAGCGATACCGCCCTGCACAAAAACATCAGCGGTGACGTCAAGTGGGCCAGGGGCGTGCAGCTCAACCGGCCCAGCGAGAAGGAGATCCGCAGGTGGCTGGATAAGGCACTGTAAGGAGGCAAAGTGAAATGAGCCAAAAAATCGTACAGACAGCCGGAAGAGAACAGCTGGGAGATTTTGCGCCCATGTTCGCACACCTGAACGACGACGTGCTGTTCGGCGAGGTGTGGAACGAAGAAGCCATCGACGTCAAAACCAGGTGCATCATCACGGTGGTGTCTCTGATGGCGTCCGGCATTACCGATTCCTCGCTGACCTACCACCTGCAGAACGCCAGGGCCCACGGCGTGACAAAAGAGGAGATCGCCGCCATCATCACCCACGCCGCCATGTACGTGGGCTGGCCCAAGGGCTGGGCGGTGTTCCGTCTGGCCAAAGAGGTGTGGAACGGGGACGGCACGGGTAAAAACGGATGAGGGGGAACAGGAAATGAAAGCACGGTATGGCAAATTCTTATCCCTGCTTCTGACGCTGGCGCTCCTGCCGGTCCTTGCCGCCTGCGGCAGCTCCTCGCCGGAGCCTGTTGCACAGCCCCGGCCGGAGGAGGCGCGGCAGAGCGCAGATAACACCCCAAAACCGGCAGAAGCGCAGACCGATCCCACCGCGCCAGCCGGCAAAAAGGTGCTGGTGGTCTACTTCTCCGCTACCGGCACCACGAAGGGCGTCGCCGAAAAGATCGCGGCCATCGAAGACGCCGACCTCTATGAGATCAAGGCGGCGCAGGAGTACACCGGCGCCGATCTCAACTGGAATGACAACGGCAGCCGGACAACAAGGGAACAGAACGACAAAGACGCCAGACCGGAAATCGGCAGCGAACCCATTTCCCTTGCAGGCTATACCAGAATCTATATCGGCTATCCCATCTGGTGGGGTCAGGAGCCCCGCATCATGGACACGTTTGCGGAGAGCCATGATTTCAGCGGCGCGACGGTGATCCCGTTTTGTACCTCCGGCAGCAGCGACATTGGCAGCAGCGGCCGGAATCTGGCCGATCACGCGGGAAGCGGCAGCTGGCTGGAGGGCCGGCGGTTCAGCGGCGGCGTGTCGGAGGCCGATCTCCGAGCCTGGATCGATGGCTTGAAATAAGAACAGCGCATGCATCGCTTGCAGAAGCTCCCAAGGCTTTATGATGCTGACGATGATGACTGCCGGATGTGGCACGGGAGCGCTGCATGGCCTGCCCGGAGCAGGGCGGCAGCTGCATCCTTGCCGGCGTTCGCAAGCCCGCCGACCGAAAGAGGCTCTCTGACGAGAGGCGCCGGAAGGGTGACCGCGAGACGGCAAAGAAGTGGCCGGAAAGCCTTGATCTGACCGGGATCGAATACATTATCAGACAGTCAGCATGCCCCCTGCCGCGCAAAAGCGTGACAGGGGGCATGGTTATTTTCATGTCAGCCGGCAAAAGAACTCTGCATTTGCCGCAGGAAGCGCTCGGCAATGGGGGTGAAGCGTTGATACTTGTTCCAGATCAGGTACATCTTCATCTCCAGATGCGGGTAAAGGGGACGGAAGACCAGACCGCTTCCCGGGGAGGTGTCGATCAGGTCGTTCAGCGTCAGAAGGACGCCGAGCCCCTCCTTTGCGAACATGGAGCCGTTATAGGAGAGACGGAAGGAGCCCTCCAGACGGAGGGCGGAGAACTGATCCCGGGCCCAGGGGCGGATATCCTTTTCCCAGCTCTGCTCCGAGCAGAACAGCGGCAGGCCGGCCAGATCGTCAGCGGTGAGCCGGTCTTTCTCTGCCAAAACCCAATCCGCAGGGAATACCGCGCCGAAATAGTCCGATTCCGGGAACGGAATGTGGTGATATTTTCTCTCATCCGGCGTCTCGCAGATCACCGCAAAGTCCAGCAGTCCCTTGTCCAGCTTCTCGGTGACCTGCTCCGTGTCGCCGCTGGTGATGTGATAGCGCAGGTTCGGACAGGCCGCTTTGAACGTGCGGATCTCCCTGGCCAGATAGCGGATCTGATAGGATTCCGCCAGGCCGAAATAGATGTCGCCTCCGGTGATCTCGTCCAGCGACAGAAACTCCCGCTCGATCTTGTCCGCCATGGTGACCAGATCCTCCGCCCGGTTCCGGAGCAGAACGCCCTCCTCCGTGAGGGCGATGCTGAAGCTGTGCCGCGTGAACAGCTTTTTCCCCAGCTCATCCTCCAGCGCCTTCAGAGCTTTGGAGAGTGTGGGCTGCGTTACGTGCAGCTGCTCAGCTGCCCGGGACATATTCTCCTCCCGCGCCACGGCGAGAAAGTATCGAAGGGTTCGTATCTCCATGGTGACCTCCTGTGATATGTAAAATATGAATATCATGACATTCATTATAACCATTAGCGAAGCCGCTGGCAATATGTTATTCTGAAACCGCAAGAAAGAGACGGAAGGAGGCAGCGCGATGCATGACTGGGCTCGAATGAAGGAATGCATGGAGGATTCCGGCTGCAGCGCATCGGCGATCCGCCGGGCGGAAACCCTCTATCAGACGGGAGCCGTTGAGGAGCTGATCCGCTGCCTGCGCTCCTGCCGCTGCGACGCGCTGGAGGAGCTCCACAAGAAGCAGAAGCAGCTGGATCGGCTGGACGGACTGATCCGCGATACAAAAAACACGTAAAGGAGAAACTGTGATGAAACCGGAAGAACTGAAGCTGACGCAGGAATGGGACAAGACGTTCCCCAAAAGCGAGAAGATCGAGCACAGCAAGGTGACCTTTATCAACCGCTACGGCATCACCCTGGCGGCGGACCTGTATATCCCCAAAGACGCAAAGGGCAGGCTGCCCGCCATCGCCGTCTCCGGTCCCTTCGGGGCGGTCAAGGAGCAGTGCTCCGGTCTGTACGCCCAGACCATGGCAGAGCGTGGCTTTGTGACGCTGGCCTTTGACCCCTCCTTCACCGGCGAGAGCGGCGGGAACGTCCGCTATATGGCCTCTCCCGACATCAACACCGAGGATTTCATGGCGGCGGTGGATTTCCTGTCCCTGCACGACCGGGTCGATGTCCACCGAATCGGCATGATCGGTATCTGCGGCTGGGGCGGCATGGCGCTGAACGCCGCCGCGCTGGACACCCGCGTCAGGGCGACGGCGGCCATGACCATGTACGACATGACACGCGTCAACGCCAAGGGGTACTTTGACTCCGAGGACAGCGAGGAGGCCCGCTACGCCAAGAGAGCCGCCATGTGCGCCCAGCGGCTCACCGATCTCAAAAACGGCGAATATGCGCTGGGCGGCGGTGTGGTCGATCCCCTGCCGGAGGACGCCCCCTACTTTGTGAAGGACTACTACGACTACTACAAGACGCCGCGGGGCTATCATCCCCGCTCCCTCAACTCCAACGGCGGCTGGAACGTGATCGGCTGCGAGAGCTTTATCAACCAGCCCATCCTGCAGTACAGCAATGAGATCCGCTCGGCGGTGCTGATCGTCCACGGCGACGCCGCCCACTCCTGCTACTTCGGCAAGGATGCCTATGCCGACATGGTGAGGGACAGCAAGTACACCGACAACAAGGAGCTGCTGATCATTCCCGGCGCCAGCCACACCGATCTCTACGACGGCGGCGGAAAGAACGCCATTCCCTTTGACAAACTGGAGAGCTTCTTCAACCGTTATCTTGCCTGAGGGGGCAGACGATGAAAAGAGTGAGTTCGCTTATCCTCGCACTCCTGCTTATCACCCTTTGCGCAGGCTGCGGCGGCACTCCGTCGCCGGCCGCCGGGACGCCCGCGAAAAACGAAGAGCCGGAAAAAACAGATGAACGGGACACGGAAGGATCCGAACCGGATGACAAAACGGAGGAAACAAACATGGAGAAGGTTTTGCGCCTGTATATCGATGACGTGGAGGTTGCTGTGGACTGGGAGGACAACGAGTCTGTCAGCGTGCTGAGGGAGCTTGTCTCTTCCAAACCGCTGACCGTGCAGATGTCCATGTACGGCGGGTTTGAGCAGGTGGGATCCCTGGGGAAGAGCCTGCCCCGGAACGACAGCCAGACGACCACGGCCGCCGGAGACATCGTGCTCTATTCCGGCAATCAGATCGTGATATTCTATGGCGCCAACTCCTGGGCCTATACCAGACTGGGCCATATCACGGATCAAGATGCCGCCGGAATGGCAGCGCTGCTGGGAAACGGAAACGTAACGATCACGATCAGCATGGAGGGTTAAGATGAAAATAGTGGTTTTAAACGGAAGTCCCCACCTGAACGGGGCAACCTCGGATATGGTGAACGCTTTTGTCCGCGGCGCAGAGGAAGCCGGTCACGAGGTGGCGTCCGTCAACGTGGCCCATAAGAACATTCACGGCTGCATGGGCTGCGAGTACTGCCGGGAGAAGGAACAGGGCGTCTGCTGCCAGAAGGACGATATGCAGGCCCTCTACCCGGAGATCCTCTCTGCGGATATGGTGGTGTTCGCCTCCCCCATCTACTATTTCACCCTGTCCGCCCAGCTCCAGGCGGCGATCCACCGGACGTATGCCATCGATATCCCCAGGAACGTGAAAAAGGTGGCCCTGATCATGAGCTCCGGTAGCCCCTTTGTGTACGGCCCGGCCATCGCGCAGTATTACCAGTCCATCGTGGAGTACTGGGGCGTGGAGAACGCCGGCATTTTTACCGCCAACGGCAAGCAGAACCGGTCGGAGGAGAAGCGGGAGGAACTGTACAGATTCGGCAGGAGCCTGTGAGACGATAAGGGGTGGAAAAGATATGAAATACAGGATCAACAGAAAGACCGGAGACCGGATCAGCGAGATCGGCATCGGCTCGTCCTATATGTTCGGCGCGGGAATGGAGGAAGCCGTCCGCGCGCTGCGCCGCGCGGCAGACGGCGGCATCAACTACTTTGACCTGGCCGCCGGCGACGGCACCACCTTCCCCATCTACGGCGAGGCGCTGCACGATCTGCGGAAGAACATTTACTTCCAGATCCACTTCGGCGCGGACTATACCAACGGCGCCTACGGCTGGTCGCTGGAGCTGGACACCATCAAGCGGTCGGTGGAAAAGCAGCTGAAGGAGCTTCGGACAGACTATATCGACTACGGCTTCATCCACTGCCAGGACGAGATCGCCGATTGGGAAACCTATCTGAAAAACGGCGTGTACGACTATATCCTGCAGCTGAAAAAGGCGGGCGTCGTGCGGCATATCGGCCTGTCCTCCCATACGCCCGCCGTCATCCACCGGATCTTGGATGAGGCCGAGGTGGATATGCTGATGTTCTCGGTGAACCCCGCCTACGATTACGGCCAGGGCGAGTACGCCAACGGCAGCGTGGACGAGCGCAGCGCCGTTTATCGCCGCTGTGAAAAGGAGGGGATCGGCATCTCCGTTATGAAGCCATTTTCCGGCGGACAGCTTCTGGACGCCGCGCAGTCCCCCTTCGGCAGGGCGCTGACCCAGTATCAGTGCATCCGCTACTGCCTGGATAAGCCCGGCGTGCTGACGGTGCTCCCCGGCGCCCAGAGCACCAGGGAAGTGGAGACGCTGCTGGCGTACTATGATCAGCCGGAGGAGGCGACGGATTATTCCGTGATCGGCTCCTTTGCTCCGCCCCAGGCCAGCGGGAAATGCGTCTACTGCAACCACTGCAAGCCCTGTCCGGCGGGGATCGACATCGGCCTTGTGAACAAGTATTATGATCTGGCGAGAGCGGGAGACGCGATGGCGGTGGAGCACTACCGCACGCTGGAGAAGAACGCCGCCGACTGCATCGGCTGCGGCCACTGCGACAGCCGCTGTCCGTTCTCCGTGGCCCAGAGCCGGCGGATGCAGACCATAAGAGAATACATGGATCATGGGAATTGATTTGCCCGGATACGGCGTATGATTGCGGATGGGTCTGCCTTGAGATGTGACGTGATTTGTGATATCATTCAACAAAGAGACAAATGATCCACGCATTTCACGGAAATGCTGCAGAGATTATCAATGGATCAATCCGGTTTGAGCAATGCAAGGAAAACATGGAGCGCATCGTATGATAGAACAGTTTGTGATGGCCTACGGGATTGAGCAGGATCGCATCCGCGCTCTGCTGCCGGAGGGCTATGAATCCCTGCGGCCGGTGCTGCGGATCAACGCCGAGATCCGGGACGAGGAAAGGGTATATCTGGAATTCAACACCCCGGTGGCGCATGACGGCAAGCGAGGCTGGCTGAACATTGCCCGCTGGCAGAGTCCGGAGGTGGCCTTCCGGCGGGAAAACGGCGTCGTCATCCTGAACGCGCCCTTTCTGCAGCTTGCCTACAAAGGCGTCGGGATTACCGGCGGCTGCCCCGCGGAGAAGGACAATGACGGCTGCTTCTACCTCGGAAAATCGCCGGAGTTTTGCCCGCCGGAGCAGATCACAGCGCACAAGGAGTTCTGCGACTGTGAGTTTGCCTGGCGCTTTCATGGGGACGATGCCTCCGGCGTGAGCATCGGGAAAACCCTGCCCGCCTTCCCGGAGGAGGCCCGGCAAAACTATCCCAGGAAGCCCCTGACCGCCGCCAATGCCGCCGCAATTCCCTGCCGGCAGGTGCTGGGCGCGTATATTGTCAGATTTGAACGACAGACAAAAACGGCAGAAATAACAGAGGACATATCACTTCGGAATCCAACGGAGGGAACCATATGAAGCAGCCAGCCGAGGCGGCGTTGCTGTGGGACAAGAAGGATGCTGTCAATACCGTTGCGCAGCTTTTGGAGCGGTCATTCCCGGTGCTGGCGGGAACCGCAGGCCTGGACGGAAAACCGCAGATCCGGCCCGTCCCCTTTCTGTTCGCGCAGGATGACGCGCTGTACTTTCTGACCGCCAAGAGCCGCCGCCTTTACGCGGAGCTCTGCAGGACACCCTATATCCAGCTCTGCGCCTTCCACCGGGAGACAGAGACCTACCTCCGGATCTCCGGAAAGGTTTGCTTCGCCGGGGACGAGACCCTGACGGAGCGATGCGTCCGCCAGCGGCCGGAGCTTTTGGAGGCCATGGGTGGAGAGAAAAAAGCGCTGATCGCCTTTTTCCTCCTGGAGGCAAAGGCGGAGCTGACAGTTGGTCTCGATGAAGCTGTGCAGACGGAGCTGCGGCTGCCGAATCCCTCCGGCGTGCTTATGGGGATCACCATCAAGAAGAAGACCGAGCTGCGAGATCGGCTCTCCCGGATTCTGGAGCGCCGGGAGGCGGAGCCCATGGCCGCGACGGAAGAGACCGTCCGGCTGTATGACGGCGCCCTGTTCCTGTTTGCCGAGGCGGCCAAGGCCATGTGGCCCCGGATGGATATCCGCCCCATCGAGCGTGCCGCCGTTTTTGAGACCTGGGATGAGCGGGAGAAATACACCGGGCTGGCCGCGGAGCTGATCGGGAATGCCGTGATCGACAAGCCGGAGGATCTGACCTACTGGCTCAATGCGGAGACCCTGGCTGAATTGCGGGAGCGTCACGACGGCACGGGCTCCCTGTAAAACGGCAACGAGGTTGATAAGAGAGGAAAACGCAGAGGCAGGATAGCCGGCATGAAACAGACAGAAGAATGCCATGGCATTTAAATCAGGAAGCGGCTGGAATGCTGCTGCGATCCGGAAACCAGACGGTATACGGCGGAGACCGGCCCCTGGGCTGAGGCGATCACCACAGGGAAAGTCCGGGATGAGGATTTATCGGACGCCGCTGTTGAGGCTCTCGCTTCAGAGGCGAACAACCGGGAGCGGTGTCGGGCCGAAAAAGGGGTGCGGAATGATCCGGATTCAAAAACAGGAATACCATTCAGAGAATAATCACTGCCTGAGAAGATAAAAGGAGGAAGCAACATGGCAAAGGTCTTATTGCTCAACGGCAGCCCCCACGCCTGCGGCTGCACGGCGACGGCGCTGGAGGAGATGGTCAGGACATTCGGGGACGAAGGCGTGGAAACGGAGCTGATCCACGTGGGCACAAAGGATATCCGCGGGTGCATTTCCTGCAACCGCTGCGCCGAGCTTGGCCGCTGTGTGTTCGACGATCCGGTGAATGAGATCGCGGCGAAATTCCAGGCGGCAGACGGCCTTGTGGTCGGCAGCCCGGTCTATTACGGCTCCCCCAACGGCACGATCCTCGCCCTTATGGACAGGCTGTTTTACAGCACGCCGTTTTCCAAGCACATGAAGGTCGGCGCCGCGGTGGTGTCCTGCCGCAGAGGTGGCAACACCGCCAGCTTTGACGTGCTGAACAAGTATTTTACCATCAGCGGTATGCCGGTGGCGTCCAGCACCTACTGGAACCAGGTGCACGGCTTCAGCGCCGAGGATGTGAAGAAGGATCTGGAAGGACTGCAGACCATGCGCAATCTGGCCCGCAACATGACGTTCCTGATCCGCGCCATCCAGGAGGCAAAGGAAAAATACGGCCTTCCGCCGGTGGAGCACAGCGTGTTCACCAGCTTCCCGGACGGCAAATAAACCGTTTGCGTGCCCTGTACCCACGGCTATTGCAAGGTGGGCGACCGGCATGGCAAGGCATTTCCGACAAGCTGAAAAATGCCGCCTGCAGGCGGCATTTTTTATGGGGATCCGTCCGTTTAAACAGGGACTGCAGATTGCGGCGACCCCGCCGGAGTATCGCAATGACAGGAATGGCTGTTTTGCCGCGATCCCTTTCTCCCACCATGAAAAGGCCGCCGCCTATTTACAAGATTTGTATGGAAAACACAGGAGATATATGGTACAATACGCTGGAATCAGCAAAATATCCCTGAAGGGGAGAAGACCATGAAAAATCCGGAAAAGACAAAGAAACAGAACCACGGCGGACTGCTGCTGCGCTTCCTGCGGGGCAGCAAGCTGCTGTTCGTGCTGAGCATTCTGTGCTCGGCGCTGACCACCCTGGTGGATATGCTGAACCCCCAGATCATCCGCGGCACCATCGACAACGCCATCGGCGGCAAGCCCTCCGGCTTCCCCGCCTGGGTCAACGGCATCGTGGACGGCATGGGCGGGTTTGCGTACATCGGCCAGCACCTGTGGATCCCGGCGCTGGCCATTGCCGGCCTGGGGCTGGTGCGGGTGGCGGCCCAGTTCGGCACCACCATGCTCAACACCCGGGGCTCGGAGGTGCTGGTGAAGAACATGCGGGACACCCTGTTCTCCCACATCGAGCACCTGCCCTACGCCTGGCACATGAAGAACAGCACCGGCGACATCATCCAGCGCTGCACCACCGACGTGGACCGCATGCGCACCTTTGTGGCAGAGCAGCTCACCGCCGTATTCCGCATCCTGATCCTCATCACCATGTCCCTCTACTTCATGTTCTCCATGAACGTGGGCATGACGCTCATTGCCACGGCGCCCATCCCCTTTATCCTGGCCTACTCCGTCATCTTCCGCAAGGAGATGCACAGGGGATTCGAGCGCTGCGACGAGCAGGAGGGCAAGGTCTCCGGCATGGTGCAGGAGAATCTCACCGGCGTGCGTGTGGTGCGTGCCTTTGCCAATGAGAGGCGGGAGCGGGAGCGCTTTGAGCAGTGCAACGAGAAGTATACCGGCATGTGGGTCCATATGGGCCACGTCATCGGCAAGTTCTTCTCCGTACAGGATATCCTCTGCGGCCTGCAGATCCTGCTGGTGACGGTGTTCGGCGCCGTCTTCGCCGTGAAGGGACAGATGACCGCCGGCGAGTACATCGCCTTCGTCTCCTACAACGGCATGCTGTCCTTCCCCATCCGCCGTCTGGGGCGCATGCTCTCCGAGATGGCCAAGGCCGGCGTGTCCATGGACCGTCTGGCCTACGTGATGAACAGCGAGCCGGAGCGCGACCGTCCCGGCGCTGCGGACGCCGATATGACCGGCGACATCCGCTTCGAGAATGTCCGCTTCGGCTATGAGGAAGGCCACGAAATCATCAAGGGCGTGGACTTCACCGTGCCTCACGGCACCACCCTGGGCATTCTGGGCAGCACCGGCTCCGGCAAGAGCACCCTGATGCTGCTGCTGGATAAGCTCTACGATATCCCGGAGGGCAACGGCCGCATTACCGTGGGCGGCGTGGACATCCGGGACATCCGCACCGAGCACCTGCGGCGCAACATCGCCATGGTGCTGCAGGAGCCCTACCTCTTCAGCCGCTCCATTGCCGACAACATCGCCATGGCGGGGGATCATTTGAATATGGACGAGGTGGAGAAGGCCGCCCAGGCCGCCTGCCTGACCGAGGCCATCGACGGCTTCCGGGAGGGCTTCGACACCTTTGTGGGCGAGCGGGGCGTGACCCTGTCCGGCGGACAGAAGCAGCGCACCGCCATCGCCCGTGCCCTGACCCAGAACGCCCCCATCATGATCTTTGACGACTCCCTCTCCGCCGTGGACAACCAGACGGACGCCAAAATCCGGGCCTCTCTGGAGGAGCGGTTCGGCACCGCCACCATTATCATCATCTCCCACCGGATCACCACGTTGTCCCGGGCCGATCAGGTCATCGTCCTGGAGGACGGACAGATCACCGAGCGGGGCACACCGGAAGAGCTGAAGTCTGCCGGCGGCATTTATCAGAAAATCTACGATATCCAGCTGGGCATCGAGGAGGGAGGTGCCACCCATGAAGGATAACAAGAAGGAAAACAAGAAGGAGCGGGTGGCGCTGCCGCTGTTCGGCATCCCGCGGATCCTGCCCTTTGCCAAGCCCTATAAGAGGCAGTTTTTGGGCCTTGTGCTGGCCCAGGTGCTGTGCAGCCTGTCCGACGTGGCCCGGCCGGTACTCCAGAAGTACGCCCTGGATCACTTTGTCCGGGGGGAGACCCTGTCCGGCATCGTTCCCTTTGCCCTGGCTTACGCGGCGCTCATCGTGCTGACGGCGGTGGTGAGCTACTTCGGTGTCCGGGGCTGCATGGCCACCGAGGTTCGGCTGGACCGGGACATGCGCAACAAGGCCTTCGCCCACCTGCAGGAGCTGTCCTTCGACTACTACAACCAGAACAGCGTGGGCTACATCCACGCCCGGGTCATGAGCGACACCAGCCGTATCGGCGAGTTGTTCACCTGGCAGCTCTTTGACGGCACCTTCTTCGCCCTCTTCGTGGCGGGCGCCGCCGTGGTCATGCTGAGCATCAACGTCAAACTGACAGGCCTTGTGTTCCTGGTGGTGCCGGTGATCGCGGTGCTGTTCGCCTTCTTCCAGCGGCGGCTCTTCGACCTCCACCATCAGATCCGGGAGATCAACTCCAACATCACCGGCAACTTCAACGAGGGCATCACCGGCGCCAAGACCGTCAAGTCTCTGGCGGTGGAGGAGAAGATCGACCACGAGTTCCGGGCCGAGACCACCCGCATGAAGCGCAAGGTGCTCCAGTCCGCCCGGACTTACGGCGCCTTCTCCATGATCACCAACATGGCCTCCTCCTGCGCCCTGGCTCTGGTGCTGTGGAAGGGCGGCATTCTGGCCGCCGATCAGGTGGGTACCTTCTCCCTGTTTATGAGCTACGCCCAGGATCTCATGGAGCCGGTGCGCTGGCTGGTGGAGACCCTCAGCCTGCTGGTGCAGGCCCAGGTCAACATCGGCCGTTTCACCGACCTGCTGGCCCTGAAGCCCACCGTGACCGACACCGCCGAGGTCATCGAGAAGTACGGCGACTGCTTCCACCCAAAAAAGGAGAACTGGGAGCCCATCCGGGGCGACATCGAGTTTGACCACGTGGATTTCAAGTACCCCGACGGCGACGAGTACGTGCTGGAGGACTTCAATCTGAGCATCCCCTTCGGCACCAACGTGGCTATCGTGGGCGAGACAGGAGCGGGCAAATCCACCCTGGCCAGCCTCATCTGCCGTTTCTACGAGCCTACCCGGGGCAAAATGCTCATCGACGGGCGCGACGCCCGGGAGCGGTCCCAGCTCTGGCTCCACTCCGCTTTGGGCTACGTGCTCCAGGCGCCGCACCTGTTCTCCGGCACCATCCGGGAGAATCTGGTGTACGGCCGGCCGGACGCCACCGAGGAGGAGATCCGGCGGGCCATCCGCTTGGTGTCTCTGGAGGGCGTGCTTGCCAAGCTGGAGAAGGGACTGGACACCGACGTGGGCGAGGGCGGCGACCTGCTCTCCACCGGTGAAAAACAGCTGATCTCCTTTGCCCGGGCCATTCTGGCCGACCCCAAGATCGTGGTGCTGGACGAGGCCACCGCCTCGGTGGACACCCTGACGGAGCAGAAGATCCAGTCTGCCATCGATCAGGTGATCCGGGGCCGCACCTCCATCGTCATCGCCCACCGCCTCTCTACCGTCAAGGACGCAGACATCATCCTTGTCGTGCAGGCGGGCAGGATCGTGGAGCAGGGCCGTCATGCCGAGCTGCTGGCGAAAAAGGGCCATTACTACGACCTCTGGATGCGCCAGTATGAGGACTCCGCCATCTCCCGGGCATGGAGCGAGCGGTCGGAGGCCAAAAGCTGAATTCCGTATCAGACAAGAAAAAACCGCGGCAGACCGTAGTCTGTCGCGGTTTTGCTGTTGTGTTACTGCGCCTTGGTGGGCTTGGGCTCGTGGTATTCGCAGCCGGGGTCAAAGCGGACGCTCTCCGGCGGCTCCACCAGCAGCTCCGGGTGATCCAGATACCGGCGCATGTCGTTGAAGAAGCGGGCGTAATGGGCGCCGGAGCAGACGCGCTCATCTGCCACAATGCCGATGGGCATATAGCGCTTCATGCGGGCTTCGCCCTTTTCCACCACGGCCACCCGCTCGGTCATGCCGATGCTGAAGAACATGCCGATATTGCCGAAATTGTAGATGTGGTGATTCACATCGTGGAGACCGATGGAGGCGGTGTTGGTGATATACAGTCCCGCGTGGAAGGGCAGCTCGTCAATGAGCGCCTTGGGGCACAGACCGTAACGGTCCAGCAGCTTGGCCAGTCCCGCCACCACGGTGGGAAGACCCGGCACCTTGAACAGAAAGGCAGCCAGCTTGTCCAGAATGTTCTTGGGCTGATCGCCACGGTTGGCCGCCACGATGGCATCCATCCGTTCGCGCACGTCATAGATGGTGTCGGTCAGATCGAATTTGGGCTTGATGACGGTTTCACCCTGATCGATATCGTCGGGATTCTTCAGAATGGTCAGGGCAACGGAGCAGTTGTTCCGGGAAAAGCACTGTTTGTTCATAATAAAGCGGTTGACAGCGGGATTCTGCCCCAGGGCGCGCACATAGGCCGCCACCATGATGTGCAGATGGGTAAAACGCACCTGCTTCTCCGCCATCTGCCGGCGGATAAAGCGGTTCATCTCCTCGATGTCCGCCCGGTGCTTCAGAAACACCTGCGCGTCACAGCGCATGGGCATGATATAGGGCGTGATCTGCACGATGGGATCCATCCCGCGGATCCGGCGCCCGTCCGGTCGTCTTCCAAACATGGCTGTCTCTCTCCTCTATGCGTGATGCGGTGCTGCGACCGCTCTCTCCCGGAACAGAATAACACAGGAATCCCACAATTTCAAACTATTTTGCGGAATTGTTTTATTTTCCTGAAATTGGAAGGAGGACTTGACATTGTGCCGGTTTCAGGTATTATGGAATTGACAGCAAGGCACCATTCTGCGGAACAGGAGGTCAAGATCATGAGCTTACTATCCAAACTGTTTGGCAAGGCCGGCTCCGAGCTGGCGGACAAGCTGGCAAAGTCTGTGGCGAACCAGATCACCGGCAATTCTCAGGAGACCCCCAAACACCCGGCCGGCGCCGGAAACCCCGCGTCATACACGGCTCCCGCACCGCACCGCAAGAGCGCTCCCTCCGGCTTTTCCTGGGGCGAGGAGATGCCCGATGAGGAAAACCAGTTCAACTACAACGGTCCCTATGACCGGTACTTTGAGGAGATCTTTTGCGCCGAGTTCCCGTCCTACCGGCTGGAGCGCCAGGATGTGCCGGGCGGCAAGCGCGTCATTTTTACGTTCTGGGACGGCGGCCGGAAAGCCCTTGTGGTGGAGCTGATGCCCCAGAGCAGCGATTCCCAGAAGCTGCGCAGGGACTGCCGCGCGTCCGGCATCCCCTACCTGCGCTACTACTACAACCATGAGGGCTGGTGGAACACCCGCGCCTATGTGGTGCAGCGCACCCGCAAGGCCCTGGAGGGCTGATTGACAACCGAAAAAAAGCAGAAAGAGAACGCCCATGCGCCTGCGGCGGACCCGGCACGGAGCTTTTACCCCGGCTTCGCAGGCAGCCGCTCCGTGTACGGCCTGGTACAGCCCGGAATTTTCCGGGATTTAACGACTTCTCTTTCTGCTTTTTTTGTGGAAAGGGGGAATGAGACCGTGTCGCTGCTGGATCGCCTGTCAGACCGGGACTGCTGGGAGCGGTTTTACGAATATAAATGCTCGCTGAAGTGTCCCAAGGCGTTCTCGGCGGAGCTGCGCAGGTTTATCGACGCGGAGGCGTATCTGCCGGTCTGCGGCCGCATGGTCCGGGGCGAGTCCTTCCCCCTGCCGAAGAAGTCGGTCATCAGCAAGATGAGCACCGGGAAGAAGAGGACGGTCTACACCTATCCCCGGGAAGAGAACATGGTGCTCAAACTGCTGACCTACCTGCTGCTGCGGAAATACGACAGATTGTTCAGCGACAATCTGTTCTCCTTCCGGCCCGGGCGCACCGCCAAGGACGCCGTCCGGCGCCTGATGGCCATGCCCGGCGCGGGGCGGATGTACGCCTATAAGGTGGATATCAGCAACTACTTCAACTCCGTTCCCGTCCCCCGGATGACGGAGCTGCTGACCGGCGCACTGGCCGACGATCCCCGGCTGGCGGATTTCCTGTGCGGATTGCTCTCCGAGCCCCGGGCGCTTTGGAATGGCGGGACAGTGGAGGAGGAGAAGGGGATCATGGCGGGCACGCCCCTGTCCGCCTTTTATGCCAACCTGTACCTGCGGGAGCTGGACGAGTACTTTTCCGCGGCGGGGATCCCCTATGCCCGCTACTCCGACGATATTATCCTCTTTGCCGGGACACCCGGCGAGACGGCAAGCCACGCCGCCTTTATCCGCCGCTTTCTGGCAGAACGGAGCCTGACAGTAAACCCGGACAAGGAGCAGTTCACCGCACCGGAGGAGGGCTGGACCTTCCTGGGCTTCCGGTGCCGGGACGGCATTGTGGACATCGCACCGGCCACCGTGGCCAAGCTGAAAGGAAAGATGCGGCGCAAGGCCCGGGCGCTGCGCCGCTGGCGGGTGCGGGGCGGCGTCAGCGGCGAGCGGGCGGCGGCTGCCTTCATCCGCATTTTCAACCGCAAGCTGTTGGAGAGCCCCACGGACAACGAGCTCACCTGGAGCTGCTGGTTTTTCTCCGTCATCAACACCGCCGAGAGCCTCCGCATCATCGACCGCTATGCCCAGGACTGCGTCCGCTACCTCGTCAGCGACACGCGCACCAAGGCGCGCTTCAACGTCCGGTACGAGGACATGAAGAAGCTGGGCTACCGGAATCTGGTGCATGCCTACTACGACTTCAACAGCGGGAAACCGTCAACAAGTGCAGAAATGCCGTCGTGAGGACGGCGATGGAGTTTCATAAGTTTCATACAGGAAGGGAGTTTGTTTTATGAAAAAGCTGTTATCCATTTTCCTCATTGGCCTGTTGCTGCTGCCCTGCCTGACGCTGTCCGCGTCGGCGACAGAGGACGACCTGCCCTTCGATCTGGTCGCGCCGGCCTACGTGACGGCGGAATGGATGGGAGGAAACGATTCGCCCACCACCACCAAGATCACATACAGCCTGAGCAACGAGATGACGGCCTTCTTCAAAGAGGCAGATGAAGCGCACCTTGAGGACAGGTTCGCCGAGTTCATGTCGAAATACGACTATAACGACATCTACATCACGACCCAGGTGGACTGGGCGGTGGACGACGTGAACGACAGCGTCTCCGGCTGGCACGCGAACGAATTCTGGAAGGCGGACAACGGCTTCGGATACGACAACGAGGGCCGCTACCGCGTGGGCGAATGGGATGGTGTGGATCTCTGGATCGGCAACGCCACGGAGACCGTCAACGACCACTGGATCACCAGATACGTCAGCGAGGATTCACTGAACGGAAATCCCGACGAGATGACGCCGGGCCTGAAGGATCAGATGCGCCCCACCCAGTATGAATACAGATACGACGAGGACGGCGACGGAAACCTTTGGATTGACTACACGCGGCACACCGTCTATTTCCGGATGCGGTTCGTGGTGACTATCACCAGGGACACGTACGAGGGGACGGAGTTCGAGTATTATTATTCCGACTGGTCAGATACCACGTCCGTGGGCAAGGACGCCGCCAAATTCGAGCCGCTGACGAAGGAGGATCTGCCCGCCCCCGTGATCACCGGCCTGCGCATGACCGACAAGGAGTTCAATGACAATCCTGTCGTCGCGTTCACGCTGACCGTTCCCGATTCACTGATGGAGAATGCCACCCGTGTGGAAGCTGCCGGCGGCATCATCTGGATCGAAACCTACTGCCGCGTCAAGGGCGACACGGAGTGGACGGAGATGGGCAATGTGGACCACGACATCAAGGCCGGCGAAATGGAGTGCGCCCTGCTCACGCTCGTGAACAACGAGCGCCCCAGCATCCCCAGGGATACGGAGATCGAGCTGCGCTGCCGCTATTACTGCGATCAGCCCGGTGAAGATGAGCCGCTGCTTTCGGACTACTCGGAGATCATCACCTTCGGCACGGACGATATCCATCAGGGCGATCATCCCGGGACTGATGTGGAACCGGTTGATACGCCTCCCGCTGCACCTGAAAAGGAAACCTGTCCCATCTGCCACTTCTGCCCCCAGCCGCTTGGCCTGTGTATCTTTATCTGGCTGCTGATCCTTCTGGTTGTGATCGTGATCATCATCGTTGTTTTGCGCCGGAAGAACAAAAAGAAAGAGCAAAAGTAAATATTCTGGGACACAACAACAGCCCTGCGGTCTGTACCGCAGGGCTGTTGTATGTATCGTGCTGTTTATCCGACAAACTTGTAGACGTATTCGTAGGTGAGGGGCTCATCAGGTGTGTTGTTGTACAGATGCAGCTCGCCGTCCTTCAGCGTGCCGGTGTAGACAATAGGATCACCGATAAACGTTTCGTTCATGGTGAAACTCTCGCCGTCCAGCGTCCAGGTCACGTTGAACTCCATGCCATCCCGGCTGTGGACGCCGGTGCCGTCGGCGTTGAGGGTCAGGCTGAACGGTTCATCCTCCACCCACTCCTCGTCACCGACGAATTTGCAGTGGACGCCTTCATAGGTGCCGGCATAGGCCGCGTTGGCGTTTCCCGGCTCCTTTTCCTTGCCCGTGTCCTTGTCGCTATGGGTGACACCGGGGTTTTCCGACTTCTTTTCCCTATCCTTGCCGCCGCAGGCCGCCAGAGAAAACACAACGGTCAGGGCCAGAAGCAATGCGAGTATCTTTTTCATGGTCTTGTTCTCCTTTACAAATACATGAATGAGCACGCTGCAATGAAACCGTCAGCGCAGAGCAGGCTTCCCGGGATCAGAACAGATCGCCCATTTCGGAGAAGAAGGACATGGGAACACCGGCATCCTGCAGGCTGCCGAGCAGCGTGACCAGCCCGTTCTGGTCGATGGTTTCAGCCCACTTTTCCGGAGACAGGTAGTCAGAGGGCACGGAGAGACTCATGGGAGAGGTCTCCTGGCACTCAAATCTAAGGCTGATAAGCTCACTGCTGCCGCTCTTAATGGCAATGGTCATGTCCAGGTGATCCTTGGTGCTGCGGTTGGTAAAGGAGATCTTCGCGTTGCGCACCATATCCTCCAGGAATGACGGCAGGTCCGCGTCAGCCAGCACCTCGTCCAGCAGCTCCTGGGACGGGGTAAAGGAGATCTCGCCCACGAAGCGGTTGTCCTTGGTGTCGCCGTCGATCTCAAAGGTGCCCAGCTTGTGAGCATCGCCGTTCACGGTGAAGTCGGCGTCCGCCGTGCCCTTGATGTGGCCGTCCTTCCGGGTGCCGCCGCCGGTGACAGTCATGGTGGCCTCGGAAGACTCCATCAGGAAATCCGTGCCGAACTTGCCGTCCTTCTCGGCGTAGATAAAGCGGACCGTGACAGGATCTTCATCGGCCACCTTGATCTGAATATCGCGGCCCTTGACGTCGCCCTGGTCGTTCACGTATACCACCATGACGATGTTTACGTCCTCGTCAATGGTGAGATCCGCATTGAGCAGCTCCTCCTTGAACGACTCGTACACCTGATCGCCGTCCTCGCCCGATGCCTCTGCCAGGTTGCAGATGATCGTCTTGATGTCCTCATCCTTGGCTGCGGCCTCGGTCACATCCTTGAGAATCGTCATCAGAGAGTCCTTGTCCATCTCCGCCGTGAGGGTGGTGTAGGTGCAGGTGACCCCGTTGGCGGTAACCTTTTCGCTGCCCTGCTTCACATCCTTCAGATCCTTGAGGACGATTTCAGTGTAGCGGTCAATCAGCTTGCTGACGGTCTCGGAATCGGGCATGGCGCCCATGATGGCCTGAAGCTGGCCGTCGTCACCGTAGACGAGACTGTACAGCAGGGCGTAGGTCTGATCGTAGCCGTTTTCCCAATAGTAGTCGTCCAGCAGCTGTTCTACATCCACACCGGCATACTGCTTGGAAAATTCCGGCATCTGGATGTAAGCCATATGGGAGTCTTTGACATACAGGCCGTCCATATTGACCAGATCGGTGCCGTTGAGCTGCACGGTAGCCTTGGCGCCGGTCATGTCCTTATGGGTCCGGTCCAGCGTAAAGGTCAGGCCGGCGTTCTTCAGCCAGCTCATGTCCTGCCCCACGTATTCGGCGAGAAGGTCGGTGATATCCTTCCCCACCGACACGGTGAGACTGCCCTGAACAGCGTTGTCGCTGTTCAAGCTGAACATCTTGTCAGCAAGACCTGCTGTGTTGTCCAGAGCGTCGGATACGGAGTTAACGTTCCGCTTCTCTACCGCCCGGTAGAACTCTTCGGGGGAAGAGAAGGTGTCTGCAAAAGCTTTCTTGGCTTTTTCCGGTGCCTTTGCCTTACCGCAAGCCGTCAGAGAGAACACAACGGCCAGGGCCAGAAGCAATGCGAATACTCTTTTCATAGGTTTGCGCTCCTTTTCGAATAGATTATTGGATCGGCCGTGTCGCACACGGCAGGGAAAACAGTATCAGATGCGGGACTGCCGGACCCAGCAAACCGGCAGTGTGACCATCGCGAGGACAGCCGTGTAAATCACCAGAGCCGAGAGACCGGCCTGTGTGTACACGGAGCGAAGATAGAAGTAAGGGGGCAGCATCTTCTGTACGGGCCGGAGGATCCCCATGTCCATAAAGACCGGGCAGAGCACCACCATGGCGATCATCAGAATGGGGATCAGTGCGCCCAGATGCTCCGGCCTGCCGGCCAGGCACCGGATCAGCTCGCAGAACAGGGCCGCACCGAGGCAGAACAGCGCCAACAGCAGCAGCTCCCGCAGGGGATTCGTCAGAATGCCAGCCAGCGCCATGGCGACATAGACAGCCAGTGCGGCCGGAAGGATCGCCGTGAGGTGACACAGAATGGGCAGCAGCATCCGCTTGCGCTGGGACAGCCACACAAAGCTTCCGATCCGCTCCTCCTTATAGCAGTACATGGCGGAGGCAAAGCCGCTGAGCATCAGCAGCAGGGACAGAATGCCCCGCAGCGGCGTGACGAGGTAGTGATTGGGGTCGCCGAGCTCATCACCGCCGGCGGACACGAAACGCATGATCTCCTCATTGACCGTGCCGCTGTGGTAGTATCTTTCCAGTCCGTCCACCGTCTCGCCGGCATCATCGGCGATGAAGCGGGAGAAAATATCAAAGGAGAGATCCGGGTACAGTGCGCCGAAGAGCTTTTCCCGGGCCACCATGAGGAACACGGTGTCCTCCCGCTCCACCACGGTCACAGCCACGGCGGAGGCGTTGCGGGCAAAGCGCTCCAGCTGCTCCGAGGTGTCCGCGTGAAAGATCCAGGCGGCGTCTGCCCGGCCGTGAACCACGGCGTCACGGGCTTCGGCCTCCGTATCGCAGGGGATGTACCGGATGATACTTTTCTTCTCCAGCAGCCGCTGCTGCGCCTGGCCGGCGGCGGGATCCGACGGATCCTGGCAATGCAGGGCCACGGTAATGACACCGCTTTCCTGATGCGAGAAGAGCAGGATCGCCACGCAGAACAGAGGCACCAGCACCAGGACGGCCAGATAGGCCGGACGCCGGAGCAGCCGCTTGCTCAGCAAACCGTACCAGAGAAGAAGTCTGCGCAGCTTGCTCATGCTGTCGCCTCCTTTCCGGTGAGGAGCCTGTACTCCCGGATCAGGACGGACAGGATCATGAACAGCGCGAAATAGGCCCACACCGGCCATGAAGGCGGGTTGCCCAGCAGCAGGCTCCGCATATGGGACATGGCAGTGCCGGCAGGCAGCAGAGCGCCGATGGTACGCAGCCCCTCCGGGAAGAAGGTGGAGGGATAAAAGCACCCGGACAGGTAGCCCTGCACCACGGCGCTGAAGAACAGCACGAGAATACCGCCCACGGTGCTGTCCGTGAGCTCAAAGAGGAAAAAGGCCATGGCGCACAGCATCAGCGCAGCAGGCAGAGCCCCAAGGCCAAACCGCCACAGGCCGGCTGCGCCCTGCCCGGCCAGTTCAGGAATCGTCAGCCCCAGCCGCTTTCCCAGTACCGAGCCCAGCAGCCCGGCGCCGAGGACACCGCAAAGCATCAGCAGAACAAAGCTGATAAACTCCGTCAGCACCTGACCGGCTGCCCCGAATCCGTCCGCGCTGAGCAGGCGGCTCAGCTCCCGGGAGCGCCCGGTGAACAGCGGCGTGCAGCTGATGGCCCAGAGCATGGCGAACAGAACGGTAAAGCCGCAGAGGTAGTACCCCGGCAGGGAGAGCTGATCCGCCGCACCCACGGTCTCCACCTGGAACAGGCGATCCCGATCCAGGATCTTCATCATATACTTGTAGGTCAGAGTGTCACCGTCGGCGTAGGGATTGCGCTCCGGAAAATTCTCCGCCGTGTAATCCTGAAGGCCGTAGACGGCATTCTCCGTCTCCAGCACCAGAGCGGAGACAGTCTGTGCCAGCTCCCGGATCAGAATGCCGCCAACGCCGGCGCCGACGTCACGGGTCACGAAGGTCACGGGGCGGTGTTCTCCCACCATCATGGCGTCCACAAAACCGTCCGGGACGATGAGATAGGCGTCCAGCTCCGAGCTTTTCAGGGCACGGGAGGCCTCCTCCTCCGACATAGGCAGCAGGGACAGGGAGAACCGGGTGGAATCCAGGCTCTCCATAACGCTCACGCCGTAGGCCACACCGCCGGCCTCCATATCGCCCACCACGCCGATGCGGATCTTCTCCTGCGCGTCATCGCTGTCATTCATGCGGGAGAGCATCAGCCCGACCAGAGCCACCAGCGCCGCCAGTACCAGCGTGACCGCCAGCATCCGCGGCAGCATCTTTCCGGCCCGCTTGAGCTGCAGGCCCAGATATACGGCAGCCGTTCTCATGATTCCACCAGCTCCGCAATCAAATGGCGCAGCTGCCCGTCGTAGGCATAGGGATGCATCACGCCGTTGCGCAGGTGCAGCCAGCTGTCACACATGGACAGCTCCCACTGATCGTGACTGACGATCACCAGAGCCCCGCCGGAACGGCGGAAGCTGTCGAAGGTGTCGAGGATCTGCTCCTTGCACACCAGATCCAGGGCGGCAGTGGGCTCATCCAGCAGAAGGATGGCTGGATCCTTCGCCATGGCGCAGCCGATGGACAGCCGCTTTTTCATGCCGCCGGAGAGCTTCACGGCGGTGGTGTGGAGGAACTCATGGACGCCCAGCTGCCGCAGCACGCCGCTGTCCAGAGATTGCTCCAGGGCCTGCGGCTCGTACCAAAGCCGCAGGTTGTCACGGGCGCTGAGCTCCTCGATCAATGGCGTGCCCTGGGGCACGTAGCCCACCGTTTTGGCGCGGAGCGCGGCGTTCTTCAGCAGATCCTCGTTCTGCCACAGAAACTGCCCGCCGTCACAGGCCAGCACGCCGGCGAGGATCTTCAGCAGCGTGGATTTCCCGCAGCCGTTGGTGCCCAGAATACCCACACAGCTGCCGGTCTCCATGCGAAAGGAGGTCCCGCGAAGGACCTCTTTTCGCCCGTATTTCTTTTTGATGTCAATAATTTCCGCTTCCATGGCCGATCAGAACAGGTCGCCCAGATCGGAGAAGAGGGACATGGGAACGCCCGCCTTCTGCAGGTTGCCGATCAGGGTCATCAGGTTGGACTGATCCATGCTCTGAACCCACTCCTCGGGATCCATGTAGTCAGAGGGAACGGAGAGATCCAGAGGAGAGACCTCCTTGCACTCAAAGCGCACGGTAACCAGCTCCGTGCTGTCGCTCTTCAGCGCAAGGGACACATCCAGATGGTTTTTGGAGCTGTGGTTGGACAGGGTGATCTTGATGTTGCGCACCATATCTGTCAGGAACGGCGGCAGATCCACCTCGGACAGCATGGCCTCCAGCACCTCCTCGGAGGGAGCAAAGGTGATATCGCCCTCAAAGCTGTCGTCCTTGGTGCTGCCGTCGATCTCGATGGTGCCCAGCTTGTGGGTTTCGCCATAAGAGCTCACCTTGGCGTCCAGCGTGCCCTTGATCATGTCGCCGCGCTTGGTGCCGTCGCCCTCAAGGGAGATGGTGGTATCAGGCGTCTTGATCCGGAACTCCGCGCCGAACTTGCCGCCCTTTTCGGTGACAAGGTAGCGGATGGTGGCAACCTCGCTGCCGTCCGCCTTGATCTGGATGTCGCGGCCTTTGACCTCGCCCTCGCCGTTCACGTATACCACCATTTTAATCAGAATATCCTCATCGATGCTGATGTCTGCGTCGCGCAGCTCATCCTGGAGCGACGCATAAAGCTCATCGCCGTCCTCGCCCATTGCCGCGGCGAAGTTGCAGATGATCTCCTTGAGATCCTTGTCATCGACTGCCGTATTGACCACGTCCTTGGCAATGCTCTCCAGCGTGGCGCTGTCGATCTCCACCTCGAGGGTGGTGTAGCTGCAGGTGATGTCGCCGGCGGTGACCTTCTCGCTGCCGCGATCAACCTCGTCCAGATTCTTGATGATGATGTTGGTGTAGCGCTCGATGACCTTGTTGAGGGTCTTGGAATCGGGCATGGCGCCCATGATGGCCTGGATCTGGCTGTCATCGGCGTAGACAAGGTTGGACAGCATGGCATAGGTCTGGTCGTAGCCGTTTTCCTCATAATAGAGCTCCAGCAGATCCTCCAGATTCATGCCGGCATACTGCTTGGAGCATTCCGGCACGCGGAAATAGATCATGCGGGAATCCTTCTCGTACATGCCGTCCAGATTTGCTATGTCGGTTCCGTTGAGCTGCATCGTTGCCTTGGCACCGATCAGATCACCGTGGGTCTGATCGAGGGTGAAAATCATGCCTGCGTTTTTGAACCAGCTCATGTCCGTGCCGACCTCGTCGGAGATCAGGCCGGTGAACTCCTTGCCCATGGAGACAGTGATGCTGCCCTGAACGGCGTTTTTGCTGTCCGGGCTGAACATGCTGCCGGCCAGATCGGTCGTATCGACGAGTGCGTCAGTGGCGGAGCTGATGGCCCGCTTTTCCACGGTCTGATAGTATTTTTCGGGAGACGAGAAGGTGCGCTCCACAAAATTCCGGATGTGGCCCCAGCCAAGCACCACGCCGGTGATTACGGCGGCAGTGGCTACGCCCGCAATGATCCAGCTCAACAGGGCCTTTTTGGGCTTGGGAGCCTTGGGAGCCTTGGGAGGCTTGGGGGAAATCTGCTGGGAAGCCCCGTTCCCGCCCTGCAGGGGCTGCTGATCCGTCAGAGGTGCGCCGCAGTTGGTGCAGAAGGGCTGGCCCTCCGGCATGGAGGCGCCGCAATTGCTGCAAAACATATGTATTCTCCTCTCTGTGCTTTTGTCGGGTTTTTACTTATCATTCTATTTTGCGATGCAGAATAGAATACCTGCAAAATACAGTATAACACAAGCGCTATCGGTGTACAAGCAAAAAAACGCGGGAACATGATTTCGGCCGGAAGCACAGTCCCTTTGGCAATATACTGAGGCGAAGATCGTCCCGATGCGATTGTCTGCCCGGTTGTGTGTTGAACGATTTACAGCTCCGACAGATGATCATCACCCCGCGCCCGGGCAGAGCACAACAGCCGCAGTGTCGGCCAAGCCTGCTCTTGCAAATCACTCGCGCGCTTGTTATAATCAAAACTGGATAGGTATAGGAAAAAGCACACAAGGAGGAATTCAATATGCTTGAAATCAGGAAGACCGTTGCAAAGGAAACCGCCGTTTTCGCGCTGGAGGGGCGTCTGGATACGGTGACGGCACCAGCACTGGAGAAAGCGCTGGCGGAGTCTCTGGACGGCGTCACCGACCTGACGCTGGATTTTGAAAAGCTGGAGTACATTTCCTCCGCCGGACTGCGGGTGCTGCTCTCCGCGCAGAAGAGCATGAACAAGCGGGGCACCATGCGGCTCGTCCGCGTGGGCGAAACGGTCATGGAGATCTTTGACGTCACGGGCTTTACGGATATCCTGACCATCGAGTAAAGGGAGATTTTGCCTTGAAGAAAGTTTTGGGTATTACCTTCGGCAGGCTGCAGCGCAGAGCCGTTGGCCTTGTGCTGCTGGTGCTTGTGCTGACAGTCGCTGTGTTTGCCGTCGTGTCCGCCTACCAGAGCCGGATGCTTGTGAAGATCGTGGGGGAGACACGGGATGAGCAGCAGTCTGCCATCTCGCAGACCTCGGAGGCAACCATGCAGCAGATGCTGGAGGCCACGCTGATCAGAACCACGTCTCTGCAGGCCAATGTGGCCGACAACGATTTTGCCGAGGTCGTGAACAACGTCTATATGCTGCAGGCCATGGCCCAGGGACTGTTTGAGAACCGGCAAGGCCTCCTGCCCGAGGCCTTTCGCCTCCCCGATCCGTCCATGGAGGGGACGCCCTCGGCCATGGTGCTGTGCGAGGCAGGCGTGGATTATACACAGTCGGAATATCTGGGCACCGCCGCTCATTTGAGCGTTCCCATGATCGCCATGCACCGCATTTCGGATAAGATCGACGGCCTGTATATCGGCCTGGCCGACGGCACGGATCTGTGTGTGGATGAAAAGCCCCGGATCAAGCTGGACGGGAACGGAGAGCCGATCCCCTTCCCCGTCCGGGAGCGGCCCTGGTACAAGGGTGCGGTGGAGGCAGGCGGCCTTTATTTTACGGGCATCATGAAGGACGCCTTCAGCGGAAAGCTGGTTGTCACCTGCTCGGCCCCTGTGGTTGCCGACGGTGAGCTTGTGGGTGTTGTGGGAATTGACATCGTGCTGGAAAGCATGGCTGACTTCCAGAGCGCCGCGGCAAACGGAGGAGCGGTGTTTATCGTCAACGACAAGGGCCAGGTGATCATTTCGTCAGATCAAACGGGCCTTTTTGCCGCCGCGGAAGCCAACGTGGCCAGAGACTTGAGGAAGCTGGGCAGCGAGGAATTGTCTCAATTTGTGGATCGCGCCCGTTCCGAGACAACGGATCTCGAACTCTTGACGCTGGATGGCAGAGAGTACTATATGGTGGGTTCACCCATGCCTACGGTGGGCTGGGCTGTGGTGTCAGCTGTGGACAAGGAACTCACCCAGCAGCCGGAGCGGCGCCTGCTGGGTGAATACGACAAGATCAATGTCGACGCCAGTGAGCAGTTCCGCTCGGGCGCGGCCCGGGTCGGAACGACGATCGTTCTGATGTTCGCGGCGATGCTGATACTGGGCGCTCTTGCAGCCCTTTTGGCAACACGGAGAATGGTACGGCCTATTGAGGAGATGACCCAAAACGTTATCACCTGCGGCCAGACCGGCGGACTTTTCCAGATGAAGGACAGCTACCGCACCAATGACGAGATCGAGGTGCTGGCCGAGTCCTTTGCCGACCTGTCGAAAAAGACAAAGCGGTACATTGAGAACATTACGGAGATCACCCGGGAGAAGGAGCGCGTCAGCACGGAGCTGCATATGGCCAACCAGATCCAGAGCAGCATGCTGCCCCACATTTTCCCGGCCTATCCGGACCGGCACGAGTTTGACATCTACGCCAGTATGGATCCGGCCAAAGAGGTTGGCGGCGATTTCTACGACTTCTTCCTGATCGACGACGATCACCTGTGCCTGGTCATGGCGGACGTGTCGGGCAAAGGCGTGCCGGCGGCGCTGTTCATGATGATTTCCAAGACCATTCTGCAGAGCTGCGCCATGCTGGGCCGGTCCCCGGCGGAGATTCTGCGCAAGACAAACGAGGCCCTGTGCTCCAACAACCAGGTGGAGATGTTCGTCACCGTATGGGTGGGAATCCTGGAGATCTCCACCGGAAAGCTGACCGCCGCCAACGCCGGGCACGAGTATCCGGTGATCAAGAGGCCGGGCGGCAGGTTCGAGCTCATCAAGGACAGGCACGGCCTGGTCATCGGCGCCATGGACAGTGCGAATTACAAGGAATATGAGCTGCAGCTGGAGCCGGGCACCAAGCTGTTCCTGTACACCGACGGCGTGCCGGAGGCTACGGATGCCTCCAACGCCCTGTTCGGCACGCAGCGGATGCTGGAGGCGCTGAACGGTGCGCCGGACACCGCACCGGAGCAGCTTCTGAAAAACGTGCGCAAGGCCGTAGACAGTTTCGTACAGGAGGCCGAGCAGTTCGACGATCTGACCATGATGTGCCTGGAATACAGGGGAAAGGACGTGCAGACAAATGAAAATTGATCTGACAGGACGGATCGACTCCAACAACGCCGCCGACGCAGAGCGGGATATCATGGCACAGCTGGCAGGAGCGGGAAGTGAGCCTGTGGTTCTGAACGCGGCCGATCTGGAGTACATCTCCAGCGCCGGTCTGCGGGTGATCCTGCGGCTGAAAAAAAGGTTCTCGGACGTCCGCATCGTTGACGTCAGTTCCGAGGTCTATGAGATTTTGGAGATGACCGGCTTCACCGAGATGATGCCGGTGGAAAAGGCTTACCGCGTCGTGTCCGTGGAGGGCTGCGAGGTGGTGGGAGAGGGCTTTAACGGCAAGGTCTACCGGATCGATCAGGACAACGTGGTCAAGGTCTACAAAAATGCCGACGCTCTCGACGCGATCCGGCACGAGCGGGAGGTGGCCCGGCTTGCACTGATCCTGGGCGTTCCCACCGCCATCTCCTATGATGTGGTGCGGGTGGGGGACAGCTACGGCTCCGTGTTTGAAATGCTCAACGCCCGCTCCTTTGCCAGGATCCTGGCGGAGGAGCCGGAGCGCATGGACTGGTGCGTCAGGGAATACGTGGATCTGCTGAAGAAGGTTCACGGTATCGAGGTGCCGGCGGGTAAGCTCCCGTCCATCAAGGAGGAGGCGATGTCGTTTATCCGGCGGATAAAGGACAGGCTGCCTGCAGGCTGCGGCGACAAGCTGGAGCGCATGGCGGCGGAGATCCCCGAGAGCGACCATATGATCCACGGAGACTATCACACGAAGAATATCGTCCTCGCCGGGGACGAGGTGCTGCTGATCGACATGGATACCCTGTCCGTAGGTCACCCCATCTTTGAGCTGGCCCAGATGTACAACTCATACGCGGGCTTTTCCGAATACAATCCCCAGGTCGTCAAGGATTTTCAGGGCTACGACCGGACAACGGCGCTGGAATTCTGGGCAAAGAGCCTGCGGCGGTATCTGAATACGGAGGATCCCCGCCGGATCGCCGAGGTGGAGGACAAGGTGCGCTGCCTCGCCTACGCCGATCTCATCGACTGGAAGAGCAGACATTCCGACCTGACCGAGGAGGAGGACAGGGAGACGATGGCGCTCTGGAAGAGGGAGCTTGTCGCTCTTCTCGACCGGGTGGATTCCCTCTGCTTCGATGTGCCGTCAGACGGAGAGAAACCGGAAAACGAGCTGGATATTGAAGCGGTTACGGACAATCTCCCCCAGGTTCTGGCCTTTGTGGACGAGCGTCTGGAGGCCATCGGCTGCGCCATGAAGGCCCAGATGCAGATCGACGTTGCGGTGGAGGAGATCTTCGTCAATATTGCCAGCTATGCCTACCACCCGGAAAAGGGCAACGCCACCGTGCGGGTGGAGGTTTCGGAGGCGCCGGTGACAGTGACCATCACCTTCATCGACCACGGCATTCCCTACGATCCGCTGGCCAAGGCGGATCCGGATATCGCCCTGCAGGCCGGCGACCGGGAGATCGGCGGCCTGGGCATCTTCATGACGAAGAAGCTCATGGACGACGTTGCCTATGAATACCGTGACGGCCAGAATATTCTGACGCTGAAGAAGAACCTGTAAGGACGACCGAAGCGGAACCCGGAAAGAGTCAATAAAAAACCTCTTTTGTCCTGAATGAAAGGCAAAAGAGGTTTTTTTCGTAGCGCACCGGGATGATCCAAATCCGGGCAAACCTCCAGATCCGCATGGGGAGAGCGCGAGAGGGGAGGGGATGCCCCTCTCGCTATATTTGAGCGAAGCGGATCTTGTCCGCCGCAGGCGGGCAAACAAAAAGCAGGAAATCCGATTCGGATTTCCTGCTTTTTGGTGCCGGTGGTGGGACTCGAACCCACACGGTGTCGCCACCAACGGATTTTGAGTAATACGGATTTTTCGGAAGTTGGCGGACTATGAAAGCCCCCGGAGGTCGCTGGAGAACTTGAAAGGGCCCGGCGTTTCAAGGAAAAACGGACCGAAAAAGGCCCAAAAGTCCACTGCGACAGCTACTGCGGGGCTCACAGAAAATGACCGACAGAAGGTCGGAAGATGGAGGTCGTTTGAAGGTCGAAACCGCAGGAGCGGACGCAACAGGTCAAAGCTTGCAAGATCATCTGCCATCGACAAATCAATTATAGGAGAATGATCATGACAAGAAGAGATTACGAAAAGAGATTCCGCAACTTTCCCGATGTGGTCACCATCAACGAGTTCCGCGCCATGCTGGGCGGCATTGCCGACAGCACAGCCCGGAAGCTGCTCAAGGAGGGACACGTCCAATGCTTCTTCATCCGCTGTACCTATTACATCCCCAAGGTGAAGATCATCGACTACCTGCTGAGCAAGCACTACATGGAATACCGCATGAAGCTCAAGCACGGGATTCGGTAACACGATCATATCGCAAGAGACCGCATATCCGATCGGTCAAAAAGCCCAATTATCTGTCAGGCAGCCAGGGCGGCTGTGAAGGTACGCAATTCACCTTTCCATGATTGGTTCTGGAGCCATCAACACAAGCTTGGCCGGAAAGAGCAATTGGTAGTACCTGGCAGCGGTTTACCGCGGGGCGGGAGGGGTCACCTCCTGCCCCGTTGCCTGTCTAAGCGCCGCGAGGCGCTTGGTTCAGTGCGCCCTATTTGGGTGGGTATCTTTTTTGGCCTTTCCCTATTGACTTTTAATAGTTAGTCTGTGTTCACGGTCCTTGTTCCCTTTTATGTTCCGGTCATCTTTTTCCCAACAAAAGCAACAATTAGGAAAGGTAGATTGCTAACATTGAGAAGATCATGTTCTGGGCGTTCATCGTTGGCAACATTCTGTATTACACGGCAGGGATTATCCTTGCATTTGTGTTTCAGGACAACAGAGCATTTTGCAAATATATCTGTCCGATTACGGTGTTCCTAAAGCCGATGAGCTATTACTCACTGTTTCGTGTGAAATGTGACAAAGATAAGTGTATATCCTGTGGCAAGTGCAAACGGATATGTCCAATGAATGTGGATGTTACTGATAATTCGAGAAAACGCGAAAACGGAACGGAATGTATCTTATGCATGGAGTGTGTAAGGAACTGTCCAAAAGGTGCTTTATGATGAACTGGAATTTGAAATCCCCCAAATCTTAGGCGTTTGCCGCTGATTATGAAGATTATCATCAGCGATTTGTGCAACGAAAGGAATATCGCGCTGGAGAGCAGTTGCGATGAACGATTCGATGCTGACGGGAGGCATGCCCTCTGCCAGGGTTGCTTCGGCTGCTGGACAAAGCATCCTGCAGAGTGCTTTATAAATTTGGGCAGCCTTGTTGCGCAAGGGTTTGCCCGCTCGCGAGGTAATCATTCAGCGATTCATTTTCAATAGCAAAAACGCGCTTGGTTCTTCCAAGCGCGTTTTTGCTGTTATTATTTCAATCTGCTTCCTTGGTTATAAACGCTACGATGACCTCAAAACCAATCACGCGATCAACACAGAGCCGGCGATACACACCAGCGCAAAGCCGAGATTACCCACAAAGCCCATCACTCAAACAGAAACAGCTCTTCAATGGAAGCATCCACGGCTTTTGAGATATCGAACGCCAACTTGAGCGACGGGTTATACAGCCCCTTTTCCAGGCGCATGATGGTTTCTCTTCTCACACCGACGAGCTCCGCCAGCTGCTCCTGCGTGAGGCCTTTCGTCTGTCGGTAAAGCCTCAGATTACAGGTAAAACCTTCCATGGATCACAACTCGCTTTCGTCGCACTCTTCGTGGTCGTAAAAATATAGCAGATATTGAGAGAGAAAAGCAGCAAGACCAAACCCAAGCGCCAGTGCAATGGTGAGAAACATCAGTTTCATTTCGCTGGCACTCAGACCCATTATGCCGCCGATCCAGGCCCAAGCGGGTTCGGCAGTAGTCGTAAGCATCAGAGAAACAAACGAAATATAAAAGCATATCGTATAAGCCTTGCGGTCGGCCCGAAGCTTGTTCTCAAGGAAACGTTCATCCATCAGGGTCGAGGACATTTTTCCCTCATAATACAAACCAAAGAAACCGAAAAAGGAGAAAAAGACGAAGGGAAAGAAAATATGCTCAGCCAGACAGGTTACGAACCCAAAAAAGCCGAAGAAACCACAGAAGCCAATAAGCCCCAGACGAGGGTCGATCTTCCGTGTGTACCTGGCAGGATGATTCATAAGCGCACCTCCAAAAGTGATATATTTGTATCATTTCGAGACAAATATATCACTTTTTTCGCGACACTGTCAAGAGCTTTTCAGAGAAATCTTTCGATCGATCCCTGCAATTCGATCATCAGCGCTTCAAGCCCGGCGAGGTGACGCCGGAGTTCTGCGGCGCGAAGGCGCTTACCGTTTAAGTTTGTAGCGTTTAATTGTTAATTAGCTTGGACAAACGTTCCGAACTCACTCTACATCTTAGCAGGTCTCACTTGCAGGATTTTAATTTTCCGTTAATAAAGATCAATTTCCGGTGTAAGATTTCCGGATTATGCTGTTCTTGAAACCGAAAGTGAAACGGAGATGCAATCTCATGAATGTAAAGAGGTTTTTGGCGGCAATCCTGACAGCAATCCTTATGGCGGCACTGTTCCCCGCAGCACAGGCCGAGGCAGCGGAAAAGACAACGCCATCGGGTATCCCATACAGCGAGATCGATTCCAGCATCGACGCCTATATCGCTGAACGTGAGGCGGGGCTGGCATCCTGTGCGGTGAGCGTATATGACGCGGATGGTGTCATATACAGCGGATATTACGGTTACGCGGACATCGGAAACGGCGTCCTCGCGGACGCGGATACCGTCTATGACTGGGGCAGCGTCTCCAAGCTGCTGGTGTGGGTTTCGGTGATGCAGCTGTGGGAGCAGGGGAAGATCGACTTCGACACAGATATCCGCGCTTATCTGCCGGCAGGCTTTTTGACAAAGCTGCAGTACCCGGAGGAGAAGATCACGGTGCTGAATCTGATGGCCCACAACGCGGGTTTTCAGGAAAGCTTCTACGAAAACCAAAAAGCAGCTCCGGATGAGCTGTTCGGCACGCTGGAAGAAGCCCTTCGGTTCTGCGAATGCTATCAAGCGTTTCACGTGGGTGAGTATACGGCGTATTCCAACTATGGAACGGCGCTGGCGGCCTATATCGTCGAGCGCGTCAGCGGAACGGATTACGTGACCTATGTGCACGAAAACATCTTCGCACCGCTGGGCATGGAGCACACATCCATCGATCCCCGAATGACGGACAACGAATGGGTACTGGAGCAGCGCGGCAGGCTGCATTGCTATGAGCGCTACCTTGATCCCAGGGACAACAAAAATTACGGCCAATGCATTACGTTCCTTCAGTTATTTCCCGCCGGATCGGCAATCGGTACGCTTGAGGATTTTACGCGCTTTGGCCGCGCACTCGTAGATACAGCCTGTCCGTTGTTTGAAAGCAACGCCACGCGGGATAAGATGTTGACCCCCCTTACCTGTTATAGCGGGACGGACATTGCCAGAAACTGCCATGGCTTTTGGACCGGCGAATACGGTGTACAGACTCTGGGTCATCCCGGCGACACGATGGGCTGCTCTGCCAACCTGATTTTTGATCCCGCGAGCGGTCTGGGCATCGTCGTCATGACGAACGAACAGGGAGAAGCTGCGTTCAATTATGGCCTGCCCGGTCTGCTGTTCGGCGACATTGCGTCCCGGGAGGAATTCAGGGATACGGCGATTGCCGGTGAAGGCGACATCAGCGGCTTCTGGCGGATGATGCGGAATGTCGCCTGCGGTGCGGGACGTGCCAACAGCTTTTTTCTCGGCGGCGTAACGCCCTTCGGGCGAAACGACGACGGCACTTACTCCGCAAAACTGTTTGGCATAACGTTGAGCAGCGCGGCAAAACTTGTTCCGCTCAATGAGAACGTCTATGTTCTTCGGGTTGGCGACGCGACACAGGTTTACTACTATGGCGACGGCGTTCTGGCGGTGGCGGAGAGCGATTTCACCCGGTGCAATCCGATCTGGACAGTGCTTACCTATGGATTCATCCTCTTCGGCTTTCTCTGCCTGCTGATGCTGCTGGCGAAGCCTGTTACCCTGCTTGTGCGGAAGCATCGCGGAACGATCAGAAAGTATACGCCCGCGGACCGGCAGATCCTCGGCCAGCAACTCGTATATGGGGTGTCGGGAGTAATCTTCACCGCCTTCTTTTTGACCTACAAAAGGATCCCGGCATTCACGGCGGTCTCGGCCATCCTGGCGGCGGCCCTGGGGCTGGGCTCGCTTGTCAACGGCGCGTGGCTGTGTTACAATACGATCAAATCCGACGCAAGGCCGTGCACCAAGCTCAAACAGTACCTGTGGGCCGCTCTCTGCGTCGCATATGCCGCGTTTATTCTGGTCATGCAGCTATATAACTTTTGGAATCTGTGAGAGTGAGACCATGCCGAACATACTGATTGCGGACGACGAAAAAGAGATCGTCCAACTGCTGAGAATCTATCTGGAGACGGACACCGTCACGGTACTTGAGGCCAACGACGGCGCACAGGCGATGGCGCTGCTGGAACAGCACCCCGTGGATCTGGCGTTGGTGGACATCATGATGCCGAAGGTTGACGGCTACCAACTCATTAAGGCCATCCGCCGACAGGAGAATTACATCCCCGTCATCGTGATCTCCGCGAAGGTCGCGCTGTCGGACCGGGTGCTGGGGATCGACCTGGGCGCGGACGATTACGTCACCAAGCCTTTTGAGCCGCTGGAGGTCGCGGCTAAGGTCAGAGCGCATCTGCGTCGGCTGAACGCCGCGCTTCGGCCTGCGCAAGAGAGGCACGTTGTCTCTGCCTGCGGCGTCGAGTTGGATCTCGATACCTGCACCGTGAACGTCGGTGATGAAAACGTGGAACTGACCAAAGCGGAATTCAAGGTGCTGGAGCTTCTGATTTCGCAGCCCAGGCGCGTGTTTACCAAGGAGCAGATCTACGAGAGCGCATGGTACGATGATGGAGCGGTGGACGACAACACTATCCGCGTGATCATCAGCCGGCTGCGGGACAAGATCGGCTCGGATCACATCAAAACCATTCGCGGATTGGGGTATCGCTTTGAAGGAAAATAAGAAACTGATTCGAAAAATAATCCTGTATTACGCCCTGTGCGCCTTTACAACGGGGGCGGTTTGGCAGCTCTATGACTACTGGTTTTCGGCGCAGTTCATAGAACGATTGGCCGAGGGGAGCGCCGCTTACAGGCTTGTCATGTTTATCTATGTTGTCACACTTCCCCTTGAATTTGTCGTCGGGGCGATCCTTTTCTACATTCTCATCAGGAAGCTGTTATATACCGAAAGCGAAAAGCGAGTAAAGGAACAGAACATGGTCTATGCTGCGATAGCGCATGATCTCAAGACACCTATGACCAGCGTTCAGGGCTTCGCTGCGGCGCTGCGGGATGGGATGATCCCGCCGGAGAAACAGTCGGAGGTGCTTGACGTCATCTGTTCCAAAAGCCGACACATGGACGAACTGATCAATTCACTGTTTGAATATGCCAGCTTGGGCGCGGAAGAGTATCGATTGAAATTTGAGCCTGTCGACGCAGCTCACATTGTGCGGGAAGTCGTGGCGGAAGCTTATACGGATTTTGAGGAACATGGTATTGAACTGGAAGCGGACATCTCCGAAGAACCCCTGACGATTCTCGGCGATTCCCGTGAGCTTCGTCGCGCCGTGACGAATCTGGTCGTCAACGCATGGAAGCATAATGAACCCGGCACCAAGGTACGCATCACTGCGAAGGCAGCAGGCGATGAACTGCTGATAGCCGTCGCGGATAATGGGGCTCAGATCCCACAAAAAATGCGAGAAGTGATTCTGCAGCCTTTTGTCACCGGTGACGCCGCGCGGACGAGCTATAACGGAAGCGGCCTTGGTTTAGCGATCGCGGCTAAATTTGTTGCTTTGATGGGTGGAGCGCTGCGCATCGTCGACGTTGATGGAGAATATGTGAAAGCTTTTGAAATTTGCAGGATCTCATTGATATCCCATTAAAACATCATCTGAACCTGCGTGCTGAGCAGCTCGGTCATGTATGACAAGAAAGAGCGCAAACAGGCAAATCCTCATTGGTGGAGGTGATTCGTTATGTACGTTGAAGAATACGGCAAAGATAACAAAAGCGTAATCGTTATGCTCCACGGAGCCAATTTTGTTCATTGCTTTGGCAGACAGTATTCCCTTGCGGAAAAGTATCACGTTGTTGTTCCGCATATTATGGGCTTCGGGAATGAAGCTGAAAGAGCATTTGATGCCGAAATATGTATTCAGGAGCTTGCTGCTTATATTCGGTCTTTTGAAAACAAGGTTCTTCTGACCGGGTTCTCGCTGGGGGCGCAGCTCGCATTCAAATTGATCTCGGAGCACCCGGAATTGTTCTATGCGGCGATCATCGTAAGCCCGTGGCTGAACAAGGAAGAGCCCGAATTATCGGAAGTTCTGCGTATGAACGAAAAGCAGTTTTATTCTTTGAAGAAAAAATGGCTTTGCAATATCATAGGAATGATGAACGGACTTCCGCTTGTACAAAGGAAAGAATTTGTAAGACAAATGCAGCAAGTCAAGATCGAAACGATCACAAACTCTGTTGATAACGGCATCACCTTTGACAGCGTTCCGGGATTTGAAAACGTGGACTTTCCTGTTATTGCTCTGGCAGGTGGAAAAGAACAGCAGAGTGTGCTGGACAGCGTAAAAAGAATGGCGGAAACAAACAATAACTGCAGATATGAGATATGGGAAAAAGCGGCGCATAATATTCCGCCGGTGTTTTCCACGCGCTTTAATAAGCTTATCACGGAAACGGCTCGGTAAATTCCAATTACCGAGGCCATAAAGACATGAACGAAACATAAAAGGAAAACTGAACTATGAGAAAAATTCTTTGTTTAACCCTTGCTTTTTTATGTATTCTGTCTCTGTCGGCATGCGGCGGCTCTCCGGCGAGCGTGTCTTCGCCGGAAGTGCAGCAGACTGCGAATCCTTCCGCAGAAACACCCGTTGCGGTTGAGCCGCAGACCCCTGATCCCGCCGCCTCAACGCCCGAGTCAGCGGAGCCCGTAAGCCTTGGTCTTGACGGACTTGTCTCCATCGATTCTTTTTCTTTTCCGTCACGCTATGATTTGAGAGAGATCGGGCTTGTTACAGAGGTGAAGGACCAGGGACCGTATGGTACTTGTTGGGCATTTTGCCTCGCCAATGCCATGGAGAGCAACGCGCTTGTCAGAGGGTATGGCAAATACGATCTTTCAGAGTACCAGATCGCATATCTGTGCACCCATATCCTGCCGGATCAGCTTTCCATAACTGAGAGCGAGGGGCCGAAATGCAATGGTGTTTGGTATAACGGTCCTTACAGCGGGATCCTCAGTTCGTCACTTCTGCAGGCGTATGCGATCCAGACTGAAGCTGAGTATCCGTATTCGAATATCGAAGAGCCTCTTCCGGAAGATGGCGCGTCCATCGACGGTGCATTGTACGTAGATTCCTGCTATACAGTGCCGGCGTCAGATACTGAGGCTATGAAAGAACTCCTGATGAAAAACGGCTCTTTGTATATGTGCGTTTGCGCATTGTGCTGGGCAGATGAAACGGGATCATACTGCGATTGGTCGACCGGCGCGGCTTATCTTCCGCGCTATACGACAAAGTACCCGCGCATCGATCACTTTGTTTCTATCATCGGATGGGATGACGATTACAGCAGCGATCATTTTAAAACAACACCGCCGGGAGACGGCGCATGGATCATTAAAAACAGTTGGGGAACCGATTACGGAGATGAACCCATGCCGCTCGGAGGCGAATTGGTTACTGAGATCGGGGATGGCGGATGTTTTTATGTTTCTTATTATGATGCGGCTTTTAATGCTTTGAACAGCGCGACCTCGATCACGGTCAAAAACGAACGATCTTATGACCGAGTGTACCAATATGACGGAGGCGCTGGCTTACTGTATGCCGACAAAGTAACGGATGTTACGATTCAGATTACCGCCTTGGAGAATGAGTCGATCACGGGCGTCCGCATCAAGCCGACGGGCAAAATCAGCTACAACAACTTTTATTGTGGAAATTGGGCATTTGAAGAAGCAAATGCGAGGATCCGTGTTTATAAAGGCACGTTTGATGCTGCATCGGCGGAAGACGCTGAGCCCATCTATACGCAGGATTACGCGATCGCCTATCCCGATTATCAGACGATCGAGTTTAACAAGGAAGTTCCATTATGCAAGGGCGAGGAATACTACATAAGGGTTTCTTTCGACAGGCCGATTTGTTATGCACTGGATGGAAAGCAGTCGCTTTTCTGGTCGTATGAGAACGTGGCTGGCGGCAACCCTGGGGAAACCTTTGTAAAAACAGAGAATAGAGAAGGGCTCGGCGAGTGGCATGATACCACGGCGATCCCTGGAAAAACCTTTCCTTCTTCTGCATGCATCAAGGTTTTGACGAAGGACAGCCTATTCCCTCAACCAGGGAACGAGGAAGCTCCTTCCATGGATCTAACGGCTCACGGAGTAGCCGAAGAGGTGGACACAGAGTTTAATCTGCCGTCAAGCTCATTTCCAATTTGGCCTGTCCTATTTATTGGAGCATTGGCTGTTGGGTTCGCAATTATTATTCTGCTTATCAAAAAGAAAAAGCAGTCTTAGAGGATAGAAAAATCCAATCACCTAAACTTCTGTAAACAGAAACAAAAGATTTCAAAAATGTAAACAGAAACAAAAGATTTCAAAAAGATATTGACACGAGATGTTTCGAGTGATATATTCTCATTACCGAAACATCTTGTGTTTTTATTTGGAGGAAGTATGCGACGGATCGATCCATCAAAAAAAGAAATCATCGCGGAATATATCGACAAGCATTTTTGCGAGCATGATGAGATTCCGTCTGTGAGAGATATTGTAGACGGAACGGGTATTCCTCTTTCGACTGTGCATCGTTATCTTATTTCCATGCGCGAGGACGGATCGCTGGATTATTCCGGCCGCCGCACTGCGCGCACGAAAAAAATGGAGGACGCCGCGCCGATCCACGCGCTGCAGGTGCTCGGAACCGTTGCCTGCGGCCCCGGCCAGGAAGAGGAACAGCGTTTCATCGAGTACATCCGTATGCCGGAGTCTTTGGTCGAAAAGGGAGATTACTTCGCGCTGATCGCCAAGGGCGAGAGCATGATCGGCGCGGGCATTTTCCCCGGCGATTATGTTTTTGTGAAGCGTCAGCAAACGGCCAACGAGGGCGATCTTGTCATCGCACTCTTTGACGGAAAGAATAATTTGAAAAAACTCGGCTTCGATCCGAAGAACAAAAAGTATATTCTCCATTCCTGCAATCCCGACGTAGAGAGCTACCCTGACATCATCGTCGATGAATTGCAGATCCAGGGGATCGTGAAGGGCTCTTATCATAAACATTGATTTCGGAGGACACAGACAGAAATTGAAAAACGCTATCGCAGAAGATCGTCTTCGACTTCCTTCTTTCGATTGCCCGAATCCAAATTGTACGGCAAAGAACATCGCGTTTGCAGTCAGTCGAGAAGCAAAGAACGAATCCGAACTGATCCCACTGGAATATGTTTCGGAGAATACACCTGCAGATTTCGCAGTCGTCTGTCCGAAGTGTAAACGCAAATATGTTCTGTGTCGGCACAGAGAATTGCCGATTACCGAGACGGGTCAAACTTGCGGGTCCAAGAGATTGAGGTGTCAAAAAAAGTAAGCGTATTCTTGCGTCCTACTGCAGTCGTCAAGACTTGCTGAAAACAATCCTCTCTGAAAAAACATATCTTTGAACATAGACCATCGGAACAGGAGAACAGGAACATAGGGAGCGAATCTCCACAAGGGGAACACAGGGGACGGTTAATGCGAAAAAAGAACGGTTGACGTCCCCCCAAATAAGCGCAGCAAAGCAGCCCCCTCCCGCTCTGTGATGAACGGAACTCGAACATAATACCAGATAAAACGGGATGGTGCTGGTCACCATCCCGTTGCATATTGATTGGGTACTAAAGATCGGCTGGAGGATACTTACAAGTAAAGGCCCTCTGTCGCATCGGAAAACCCATCCGCAAGCCGGAATCGGCTGACGCCATAGCCGCTTTCGCCCCGCACTATGGCGGTCCTGCACAGGGCGGGGAGCCATTTGCGGCTGAAGGTGGTGGTGCCGAAGTAGGCGTCAAAGTTTGTGACCGGCAGCACCACCCAGTCGCTGTCCTCTTGCTTGTTGGCGATGTAATATGCCACCATCATCTCCAGCACATGGGGCGGAACTTTGTCCGGTGCGTTGGCCCGCATCCACGCCTGCTGCTCCGCTGTGAACGAAATATCCTTATCCCGCAGGGGCCCAAGCTCCAGCGCGTCCGCGATCACGCTGTCAAAGGAAAGTGACCAAGCCTGATCCGTCGTCGGGGAAAAGATCGGCACCTGGTAGTGCACGACCTTCTTCCGTAACTTTGAGGTGAAGCTCTTTCGCAGAAGCTCACAGTTTTTGACGGCATAAGCATCCAGCAACTGCGGGTGTTTTTTGGCAAAGGCGCAAAGGCCTTTCACATGGCGGTACAGCCAACCGCCGCCCCATTTATCCACCAGCTCCGGGAACTCTGCATGCAGCTCCGGAAAACTGGACCGATCCTGCCAGCTCTTCTTGGGAGAGCTGGCATTTTTGCTTTCCGGAGTGCTGCACCAGGCGCAGAGTGCTCGGCGGGCGCGGTCGCAGTCCGGCTCGGCGCCCTCCCACATATACCCGCGGGCCAGAATCGTCAGCACTCGCGCCATGCCCTCGAACTCCTTGAGCATATCGAAGGTGAAGCGCCCCAGCCAGCTGCGGTCATTCTTGTTCTTTGCCGTGTAATTGACTGTTCCGGTATACGCGGCAAATTCTTTTCGCTCGTTGATCATACTTTTCTCTCCAAGGTCACAGCCTCGATCCTGTCCTCCAGCAGGTCGAATAAATGCCTGCGGTATCCGGCCGCCACCACATACTTTACAGCCTCATCCAGTTCGACCAATTCATCCAACAGCGTGCGGCAGGCGTCTGCCACCGCCTTCTGGTAGGCCGTAGCAAAGGGCTTTTCCTCGTAGGCGTTCATCATGTAGGTAAAGGAGATGGAATCCGAGTCCCGATGGAACTGCTTTCGATCCTCGGCATGGTTGGCGTCGTCAATGTCGCAGATCAGGTCTCCCAGCACCCGGTAGCCGCCGAAGCGGAAGTCCGCGAGCAGATCATGCCACTCCTTGTAATCCGGAAGCTGCTCGTCCAGAAACATCATTCGCTCCTCCCGGCGCATCAGATGCCAGTCCTGTTCCAGGATCGCCCGGCGCAGTTCTTCCACGCGCACAGGGTCCAGACCGGAGAAGGTGGCGTACAGGGTCTCCACATCGTATTTGCCCTCCTGTCCGCGGGAGAACAGGATGCGGTGAATATCTCCCTCCCGCTTGCGCTCGGCGATGGGGAGTCTGCATCGGTAGATGCGGTTGAGGCAGACCTCGTAATCCCGCAGCAGAGAAGCAACAGAAGAAACAAGCTCTGCATCCAGCGCGTCCTTCCAGCCCGGAACAGCGAAGTTGAACAGCTCCTCGTCCTTCGCAGGCATGGGTTTTAGCTTCGGGGTATTCTCCAGCAGCTCCATGGCATACAAGGGCAGCCACTCCACGTTGGAGGTCACCTTGCTCCAATCTGTTTTCCGAAGAAGCTCCTTCCGTTTTTTTACGCTATGGGGCTTGTCCTCCAACAGATTCTTGTAAGTGATGAAAGGGCTGCGTGTTACGCGCCGCTGCTTCAGATATTCGTCCAGATCGGGCTTGACGCCGCTCTTGGCCAAATCGATCTCCAAACCGGTCAGAATGGTCAGCGCCTCTACATCCTGGCGGCAGCGCTCGCGCTCGTCGGGATCAGTCTTCTCGCTGTAGGCAATGACGCTGCGGTCAAAGGCAGCGTTAGAGATCTGTCCCACGCGGGAGGAGAAGGTATCCCGCACCGTCAGATACCGGTCCGTCCATCGGTGGGCGTTACGGATCACCGGCTCCTCCGCCGGGATATACAGCAGCGGGAGGTTGGCGCTGTTCTCGATCCCACCGTCATAGTTTCTTTGCACGCAGCGGTTCACCAGCGGATCGGCGATGGTCTTGACCTCGTCCCCGTCGAAGTCCGCGCCGCCCAGGCGTTCCGCCGCCAGCATGCGGGAGTCCACCATCACCACGCTGGTGAGGCGGTGCAGGTACCAGTCCCACATCCGATCCTTTTCCTTCTTCGCGTCATAGGCCTGAAGCCGGATCTCCTCGTTGCGGGAGATATGGGGGTTGCGGAGGATCGTGCAGACGCCGTCACCCTCATAGGCCGCGCCGGGGGCATAGAACAACGTGGTGCCGAAGTGCGCTCCCTTGAGCACGGAATAGTAGCTCTTCGTCCGGCGCTTTTTCACAACGGGATCCTGCAGCAGCATCTCCACAAACTGCAGCAGGTCGCCGGAGAGAAAGCGCACGTCACCCGCCACCAAGAGTCTACCAACCGCATAGTTTTTCAGGATCTTCTCCGCCATGTCGTTGAGCTGTTTGATGAAGGTGGGCTCATGGAGAAACAGCGGGTTCTTTTTCAGAATCCTCGACCGCCTGCTTTTCTCCCTCGTGAATACAGAGAGGCGGTATGCTTCGTTACAGCAGAGGTCAAAGTACCGTTGTTCCGTCGTCTTGGTGATCCAGTGCCGGGCATCCTCCACCGGACTGTGATCCCAGCCCTTTGGGAGATCCGCCGGGCGGAACTCCTCCTCCGTCATGGACAGCGTGGTCAGGAACTGATAGTTCAGCTCCGTGAGCTGCTCCGGCTCCGCCCAGTCGACATTGGAGATGTACAGGGCGTGATCGTATTTCTTGAACTTCGTCCAATAGTCCCGCCAGCTCATCTTGTTCTCGGTAAGCCAGCCATAGCCCTTGAACATGCTCTTGGTGAGAATAACGTCAATATCTTTGATGGGATGCTTCTCGCCCCAGATATCCGTTATATATTCGCCGCCTGCGTTGGGGAGCAGATCCTGAAAATCCACCTCGTGGATCATGCCCTTGATGAAGGGCATGCGGATCTGAAAGGATTGATGCTCTACTCCATCCCCGTATTTCTCGTTCATCCTCTTGGCAAATTGTTTTGACACCAGCCCCTCGCCGTCAAACTCCGTGACGGTGAGGGGCATTTTCTTTTCCACGCGACGGTACCGCTTCACACCCTCACGTTCCTCCACCGGCTCCACCGTGATCACATCCACCGGTTCGGTTTCGAGATGGGGATTGTCCACCACGATCACACGGTGGGGCTTTTCGATGTCGATCCCGTCGATGCGGATGCCGCTGGAGAGCATAAGTCCGTTGTAGGCATAGAGCTTGCTGAGCTGGCACTCGTACACATCCATATCCAGCATGATCCGATCACGAACACGCCAATACAGATTGCTGTCAATAAAGGAAAGACGCGCATGGCGGCTCATGCTGTTGGAGCGCTCGAAAGCCACATACTGCTTCGGCCCGTTGCCGAAGTCCAGCTCTACACCCGCGCTGCGAAACATATCTCTTGCCTTCTCCTGCCGCTCCAGGGCTTTGCCGCTGTTGCCCCGGTCGAAGATGCCGGAGAAATCCATGAAGAAGATCACGTCGGAAAGCTCCCTGCAGACAGAGCCGTTCTCCAGCTCCGGGAACTTCCCGTCGTGCAGGACGCACATGATCTGATAGAACAGGGCGTTGTCCTCCTGCTCGTCGTCCGCCCTTATGATGCAGCGTTTCGTTTCGCTTTCGTTCAGTCGGAAGCGGTAACGGTCGATCCAATGCTCTCCGTAACCGAGCAGCGTCATGGCGGATACGCTGTGGATCTGGTATCTCAGTTTCATTTTCTCTTCACCTGCCGGGGACATTGTATCACGGCAAGGTCGCTAAAGCAATTAGAAAGATAAAAAGAATACTGCTCCCACCCTTTGAGAGCAAATCAAATTTGAGGAGGAAACACAAATGGAAAAAATCGATACAATCACCGCGAAAGACCTCTACAACATGAGGCTTCCCCCTACACGATTTGTGGTGGACGGACTTCTGCCGAGAGGGCTGCACGTCTTCGCGGGGGCACCGAAGGTGGGCAAGAGCTGGCTGCTGCTGCAGCTGGCGCTGGCTGTCGCCTCCGGCACACCGCTCTGGGGTTTACGTACAGAGCAGGGCATGGTCCTCTCTCTCTGCCTGGAGGACAACTATTCCCGGCTGCAGCAGCGGATCTCCGAATTAACAGACGAGCCGCCGGAGGAGCTGCATCTGGCTACCTTCTCCCAGCCTCTCGCGGACGGCCTGTGCGATCAGCTGGAGGACTTCCTTGCCCAGCACGGCGACACAAACCTGATTATCATCGACACGCTGCAAAAGGTGCGCGGCGGGACGGGCGACGGAAATCTCTACGCCAGCGACTACCAAGACATCGGTATGCTCAAGCGTATTGCGGACGAGCATCAGATCGCAGTGATCCTTGTCCACCATCTCCGCAAGCGCGAGGCCGGTGATCCGCACATGATGATCTCCGGCACCACGGGCTTGGTTGGCGCGGCGGACAGCAGCTACGTCCTATGTAAGGAGCATCCCAACGACGTGGACGTGCAGCTCCACGTCCGGGGCAGGGACATGGAGGAGAAGACGTTCACGCTGGAGTGGGACGAGGAGCTGGGGGAATGGACACTGATGAAATGCGACACACCGCTGACGGATCCACTGGAAAATGAGACGGCCCTGCGTGACGTGGCGGCGTATGTGCGGGAGCATGGGAGCTTTGAGGGGACGGCCTCTGAGCTGGTTCACCTGCTGGGTCTGGATATGCAGCCCAACATTCTCACCCGAAAGATCGGGCGCTACCGGCAGGAACTGCAGCGAATGGGCGTGTCCTTCACACCGTCCCGCACCGGGAAGCAACGGACCATCCTGCTGCGGTATCACAGCTACTATGACGATATGACGGTTTCACGGTGCGGGGAGCGCCAATCGTCACAAAACGCGGAAACCGTTGCAAACACTTGTGTTGCGCTATGACGGTTCGAAATCGGGATCGGTTTAACCGTCACCACGAGAGGGACGGTTATTGCCCCGTGTTTGGCCACAGGAGGGCCCGTGTGGGCTTTTCCCGGAGAGGGGCGGGAACGTACCCCAGGAGAGGACGTGGAGCCAGCGTGGGCGCGGAAAGCGTGGCTCCGCAGAGCAGGAATTTACGCAAAAAAGGGGTCCCCACAAAATCACTGGATTTTGTGGGGAGAGGAGGAAGCACGCAGTGAATGAGCTTTCGTGCCCGGCGCGGAAGCGAATGATACGAAGTCGCTTCCGACGACGGGGCAAGCAGAGCGTCCGGCTGTCCGCCGGTCGCCTATGCCGCCGCTTTCGGCGGCAACCGGGCGGAAGCCCGGACCCACTTTTCATACGAACAGGAGGAGAGGAAATGAGCGAAAACAGAAAGCGAAACGAGACGCTGACCATCCGGCTCACCAAGGCCGAGCGGGATAGGATCACAGAAAAAGCAGCCCGCGCCAGGCTGAGCCTTACGGAGTATATTCTGGCGCTGTCACGAGATACGCCCATCCTCGTTCCGCCGGACCTAACGCCGGTGCTCCGGGAGCTCAAGCGCATCGGCAACAACCTGAATCAGATCGCAGCCAAGGTCAATTCCGGCGTCTCTTATGTGCCGGATCTGAAAGATGTGCTGGCCGGTCAGCGGCAGATCTGCCAGCTGCTGAAAGAGATGACGGAAAATTCTCTATGGCGACGGTAACGTATATCCGTGAGGCAAAGCAAAGCCCCGGTGCCATGAAAGGACTGATGGGTTACTGCTGTCGGGAGGACAAGGTCACCGACGAGAGCGGACGAAAGTATTGCTCCGGCGTCAACTGCGACGTCGAAAATGCCTTCGAAGAATTCATGCTGACCAAGAAGGCGTATCACAAAACCGACGGCATGAACTTCTATCAGTACGTCCAGTCCTTCTCACCGGAGGAAAATATTTCGTATGAAGAAGCTCACGCCACTGCACTGGAATTTGCCGCCCGCGCCTGGCCTGGACATGAGGTGCTGGTCACCACCCACTGCGACGCACCCCACGTCCATTCCCATTTCGTCATCAACAGCGTCGGCTTCGAGACGGGATACAAGCTGCGCCAGCATCCCGGTACGCTGAAGGAGCTGCGCCAGCTCAGCGACGAGATCTGCGCAGCCCATGGTCTCTCCGTGCTGGAGCCGTATGAAAAAGGCGGTGCGAAGCTCTCTGCACGAGAGTACCGTGCAGCCAGCAAGGGCGAGAGCTGGAAGTTTCAGCTGATGGCGGTGATCGAGGACGCCATGAAAAAGACGGGCAGCAAGAGAGAGTTTCTCTCCGAGATGCACCGTCACGGTTACGAAGTGATCTGGACGCCGGAGAGAAGATATATCACCTACTGCTGTCCCAACGGCATGCGGTGCCGGGACAAGCGTCTGCACGACAAGAAATATGAAAAGGAGAACATGGAAGATGAATTCCACATCAGAAAACAAATCACAGAAGAATTCGGCGGTATCATCGCTGACGCGGAGAAACGCCGCCGCAGTCCGGGAGATCCAGCTGACAGAGTATCAGCCCATCGTGTACGCCATTCCCAAGGAACAGCGGGAGATGGAACAGCAGCTGCTGATGGACGCGGCGGCGTTCCAGCCGATACTGTACCGTCAGATCGAGACGCTGGCGACGCGGGAGGAACTGGTGGATCAGCTGACGCAGTTCGAAAACCGGCAGAACCGATATCTGACGCTTACTGTGGAGGGGCTGCAGGAGACCAGCGAGAAGCTGCTGGAAGCAGTTCGTCGGACCGTCTCACAGGATGGGAAAGCGAGAGAAGCGTTTATCTCCGGATGCTCCTCGGAGCTGGAGCAGAGTCGTCAACGGATCGAGCATACCATCGCCGGTATGCGGCGGAAGATCTTATGGCTGATGGTCGGCACCTCCCTGGGAGCGGTGGTCTTGTCGGTCTTGGCCTGCGCGGTCTTCTGGAAGCTGGCAGCATAATCGAGGGCAGCGAGGATCCGGAGGAGCGCAGAAAACGCATCGAGGCACAGCAGAACGGCGCGGACCTCGGCGCGGTCATCGGCCTCGCCGCAGGCCTAATCATCTGCGCGGCAGAACACCGCTCTGCCGACGAGACACCGACAGAAGAAGAACGAGACAGCCCCACCATGGGTGGGATCTAAGCGGGCGTGGGAAATCTGTTTATCCCACGCCCATGTTTTATGCCCGGCAGGTCTGCCGGGGAAAGGAGTGAGCATATGCGAACGAATCCCGTAGGGGAGAGGACACAGAATGAGGAGGTGCGGAGATGAAGCAATCGGAAATCCAGGAGCTCTATAAGGTCATGTTCACGGATTACCCGGACGTGGTCAACGTGGAGCAGCTCAGCCAGATGTTGGGCGGTATCAGTGTCAAGACGGCTTACCGCCTGCTGAAAAGCGGTGCGATCAAGAGTCTGTACGTTGGCAAGCGATACAAGATCCCCAAGCTATATGTGCTGGAATATCTGACGAATCTGGAAAAGTCTGCGTCGTGAAAAGTCACAGTGGACTTCTGCCAAAAGATGCGGTATGTTGTCCGTGTCGATGGCAGATGCCTTGCTATAAAAACGAAGTCAGAAAGGAGTCATTCGAGAAAATGGTAGCAGGTCATCTGAGAGAGAAGGACGGTTTCTATCACATCGTCCTGAGTTATATCGACGAGAACGGCAAGCGGAAAACCCCTTGCCGTTCCACCAAGCTGCCCATCAAGGGCAATAAGAAGCGCGCCGAGGCCATGCTGATCCAGGCACGCCGGGAGAAAGAGGAGGAACTGCAGTGCCTCCTGATGGAGAAGAGGAGCGGCGGGAAAAAACAGCCGGAGGATATCCGGTTCACAACATTCCTCTCTGACTGGCTAAGCATGATGCGTCCCAGTCTGGAGACCACCACCTATGCGGCCTATAACGGGTCGATCCACAACAAGATCATCCCATACTACGACAAGCACTATCCCGGATTGCTTTTGCGGGATGTCACACCCAAGCACATCCAGGACTACTACTCCTACGAGATGAACGAGAACGGCGTGTCGGCCAACACGGTCATCCATCGCCACGCCAACATCCGAAAGGCGCTGCAGTACGCCTACAAGACCGATCTGATCGAGAGCAACCCGGCGGACAAGGTCCAGCGGCCGAAGAAGATCCCTCACGAGTGCGATCCATACAACGCCAGGGAGCTGAAAGAGCTGTTTGCCGCGGTCAAGGGGACGGATCTGGAGCTGGGTGTGATCCTGGCGGCCTTCTACGGCCTGCGCCGCAGCGAGGTGGTGGGACTCAAGTGGAACGCCATTGACTTTGACCGAAAAATCATCACCATCAAGCACACTGTCACCCAGACCTGTCTGGAGGGCAAGAGCGTGATCGTGGAGAAGAACCGCACCAAAACCAAGTCCTCCCACCGTAGTCTGCCGCTGGTGGCCCCCTTTGAGGAGCTGCTGAAGACGCTGAAGAAGCGGCAGGAGGAAAACCAACTGATCTGCGGGACGACTACTGCCAGAAATACCTGGATTATATCTACGTCAACGATCTGGGGGAGCGGGTCAAGCCCGGCTATCTGACACAGGCGTTCCCGGCCTTCCTGGAGAGACACGGTATGCGGCGCATCCGATTCCACGATCTTCGGCACAGCTGCGTCAGCCTCCTCTACGCCAACGGCGTTGCCCTGAAGGACATTCAGGAGTGGCTGGGTCACAGCGACATCGGCACCACCAGCAACATCTATACCCACCTGGATTACAACTCCAAGGTGGCGTCGGCCCAGGCGATCCTGGGCTTCTTTCCGGCCTCCGATGAGTCCCCTGCGTCGGCCAATGCATAAATCGTCCTCCAGCGACCTCCAAAAAACCGGGAGAAGCGCTGCGACAAGGGATTGCAGACCCGAAAAATCCGACGACAAGGAAAAAATTGGGGCATGAAACAGAAGGACCCGCACCAAATAAAGTGTACCCTTTGTCAAGGACACAATGGGTTTTTCAAATCAAGATCAGGCAAAGACTTAATGCCTGGAGCCATTCGGTTTTGGGATGTGCAGAGGATACTTCCCGGTAGTTAGATAATCATAGTATTCTGCCGGAGCTAATCTGGCGAGATCCCATTGGTAGCGTTCATAATTGTAGTAGTCGGCCCACTCCGCAATCACATGAAAGACATCTTCGTAGGATGTGCATTCAGAAAGGTCAATTTCATCCTTCATGTGGCCGAAGAAGCTCTCCTGCGGCGCGTTATCCCAGCAGTTGGCACGCCGGGACATGGACTGTCGTAGATTGCTGTTTTTGACCAGTTTAAATATCGTCCCCCGGAAGGTCGAAAAAAATCCCGAAACCCTGCTCTCGCAAGGGTTTCGGGATGGTGCCGGTGGCGGGGGTCGAACCCGCACGGTGTCGCCACCAATGGATTTTGAGTCCACCTCGTCTGCCAATTCCAACACACCGGCATTGTCGTACCAACGGTTTCGGCCATTTCAACCGCCCTCTGGAAATCGGAGGTCGTTTTGGAGGTCGATTCCGAAAAACGCGTAATTTGCAATTTTGAAAACCCAGTGGTACCAAGGGGTTGCGCACACTCCGGTGAGAACGGACGCAACACATTTTGAGTCCGTCACGTCTGCCAATTCCATCACACCGGCGTGTCAGCGAAAACGATTATAGCGTATCAAGCAGGCAAATTCAAGTAGAAATTCATCGGCCGCACCCATTTGCGGGGAAATTGAAAAAGTTTTCCTACCAAATCGGAAAGAACTGTGATATGATATAAATGAATTCAAATGGACGCATGGCGTCGAAAGGGGGAATACAGATGAACAGACCGTGGAAACGGATCGCGCTGGCGGGACTCGCGCTGGCCGGCGCGCTGCTGCTGGGCGGCTGCTCGGCGCCATCCAGCGCCGAGGAACTGTTTACTCTGCCCCAGCTCCCCCTTGAGTACAGCGATCTGTCACGCCAGATCGATGCGCTGATCGAGCAGGGCTATGAATATGCCTCACCCACCGGCGGACGGAACATTCAGTCTGTGCAGATGGTGGATCTGGACGGGGACGGCGACGAGGAGGCGGTGGCCTTCTTCCGCCGCAGCACCGACGAAAAGCCCCTGAAAATAATTGTTTTCAGCGCCAACGGCGAAAAGTATGAGCGGCTTTGCACCATCGAGAGCAGCGGCACCGCCGTGGAGAGCGTCTACTATCAGGACCTGACCGGCGACAAGCAGCTGGAGATGGTTGTGGGCTGGCGAATCGCCGCTGATGTGCAGACGGTTGCGGCTTATTCCGTGCAGAAAGATCCCAAGGTGCTGATGCAAAGCGGTTACGTGCGATACAGCCTGGAGGATCTGAACGGGGACGGCATGCCGAGTCTGCTGGTCTTCCATCCGGATGATGACGGCAACAGCGTGGCGGAGTTTTACAGCTGGCAGGACGAAACCCTGTCCGTGTCCTATTCTGCCACCTTGTCCGGCACCATGGCAGATCTGACCCGCGGCAATGTGGTATCCGGCCGGATGGCCAACAGACGGGCGGCGGTATACGTCACCGGCGTGACAGAGGACGCCCAGGCTGTTACGGATATCATCACCTTCCACTTCGGAACGGGGCTCATCAACGTGGCCCTCGACCCCCAGACCGGCAGCTCCGGCGCGGTATTCCCCTATGCGCAGCTGCGGCCGCAGGATATCAACGTTGACGGAGTGGTGGAGGTGCCGGCGCCGAAGGTGGATCGGGAGGGTCAGCCCACCGGCATCGTGGACTGGATGGCTTACGATGGCGAAGGGAGAGCCAAGCTGACCATGACGACATACCACAATCTCTCCGGAGGCTGGTTCTTTACCCTTCCCAAGGAGTGGCACGGCCGCGTTACAGTGACGACTGCCGAACGAAACAACGAGATTCAGACCATTTTCTCTGTGAATGGCCGGGATGTGGGCGTGATTTACACGCTCGTTGGCGAGAATCGCGAGAACCGTGCGCTGCGGGGCAACCGGCAGGTGATCAAACGGCAGCCCGGCACTGTTTATGCCGGAGAGGTACTGCCTGACGGAGCGAAGGCCGGGCTGACGGACGTGATCCTGCGACAAAACTTCAATCTGATCAGCAATGAATGGATTACGGGATAAAGAGACTTTGCGAAAGGACGGTCTGAACAGATGAAAAAGGTACTCGTGCTGGAGGATGAGTCCAGCATCCGAAGCTTTATTGTCATTAACCTGCGCCGCGCCGGCTACGAGGTGGTGGAGGCCGAGACAGGAGAGGAAGCACTGGAGAAGCTGGAGCATCACCGGGACACCCGGGTGGCGCTTCTGGATGTCATGCTGCCCGGTATCGACGGCTTTGAGGTCTGCCGCCGGATCCGCGTCGGCAATCCCCACATCGGCATCATTATGCTCACGGCACGTTCCCAGGAAATGGACAAGGTCACCGGACTGATGACCGGCGCCGACGACTACGTGACCAAGCCCTTTTCCATTGCCGAGCTTACCGCCCGTGTGGACGCCCTCATGCGCCGCAGCGGCGGCGGAAACGACACCACCGAGGGCGAGATCCGGCAGGATCCCTTCCTGCTGAACACCCGCAACCGCACGCTGGAAAAGAACGGCCAGCGCATCAAGCTGACCCAGGTGGAATACGCCATCATCAAGATGTTCATGGAGAATCCCGGCAAGGCCCTGTCCCGGGAGGAGATCCTGGATATGGTCTGGGGCAGGGACTACTTCGGCGAGCTGAAGATCGTGGATGTGAATATTCGCCGGCTGCGGCTGAAGATCGAGGACAATCCCACCAACCCCACCTATATTACCACCGTGTGGGGCTATGGCTACAAGTGGGGGTTCTGATACCGGTTTTCCATTGACTTTTTACGAGAGGAGGTTGCGTCATGGCAAAACGACCGCCCGTGGTGCGCGGCTTGCGCAAGCGCTGGCTTTTGAGCAGCGTCGGCCCGGTGGTCCTGGTGATGCTGCTGGTGGCCGTGCTGGGCGCAGCCGCCGTGGACAACACCTATTACGGCAGTGCACAGGCCTCGCTGGAGGCAAAGGCCAAGGCCGGCGCAGACTATTTCAATACATATACCATGAGCAGCTACAGCGAGTACTACCGCACCGCCTCGCTGTACGTGGCCAGCTTTGAGGAGAGCGAGGTCATCGAGCTGCAGTTCCTCAATGTTTCGGGCCGGATCGAGACCTCCACCCGAGGCCTGACGGCGGGCTCTGCCCCCGGAACCGCGGAGATTGAGCGCGCATTGGAGACGAAAACCATCTCTTCCTACAGCGGGCCCGATCCCGTGACCGGGGAACGGATCCTGGCTGTATCCAGCCCCCTGGTGTTCAACGGCACCGTGGTGGGCGTTATGCGCTATGTGACCTCCATTCGTCAGATCGACCGGCAGGTGATGCTGGTGGATTTGGCCATCGTAGGCGCGGTTCTTGGCGTCATCTTGCTGGTGGTAGTGTCCAACCTGCTGTTTATCAATAACGTGGTGCGGCCTGTGGCCGAGGTCACGGACGCTGCCAAGCGCATCTCCGGCGGCAGCTACGGCATCCAGATTCCCAACCGGTATTCCGATGAGATGGGAGAACTGGTGGACAACATCAACGACATGTCCCTGAAGATCAGCCAGAGCGAGAAGATGCAGACAGAGTTCATCTCGTCTGTGTCCCATGAGCTGCGCACACCCCTGACCGCCATCAACGGCTGGGGCGAGACGCTGCTCTCCGATGAGAGCGGGGACAGACGCCAGCTCCGCCGGGGCGTGAGCATCATTCTCAAGGAGTCCCGCCGGCTGACCAACATGGTGGAGGAGCTGCTGGAATTCTCCAAAATGCAGGACGGCCGCTTCACCCTGCGGGTGGAGCCGGTGGATCTGCAGGCGGAGTTCGAGGACGCCGTCTACACCTACCGGGAGCTGTTCCGCCAGGACGGCATTACGCTGGAATATGAAGACGGCGATCAGGTATACGACCAGCCCATTACCGGCGATCCCGAGCGTCTCAAGCAGGTGTTCTGCAACGTGCTGGACAATGCCGCCAAGCACGGCGGCAGCGGCAAGCGCATCACCGCCTCCATGACCCGGGAGGGCGACGAGTACGCCATCCGCATCCGGGACTACGGTCCCGGTATCCCCGAGGCGGAGCTGCCCTTCGTGAAGCAGAAGTTCTACAAGGGCTCCTCCAAGGCCCGGGGCAGCGGCATCGGCCTGGCCGTGTGCGATGAGATCGTCCAGCGCCACGGCGGCACCTTTGAGATCGGCAACGCCGAGGGCGGCGGCGCGGTGGTCACCATCCGCCTGCCCATCGAAAACCAATAAAGAATAGAACAAGTGTTGCATTTTGCGACGCGATGTGATAAGATAAAGACAGAGAGGGTTCAAATTCATGGCGAAGAAACAGGGAAGCTGCGGCTTCCGCACATCCATCGGAGGACAGGCGCTGATCGAGGGCATCCTGATGCGCGGGCCGGATAAGCAGGCCATCGTGGTGCGCTCCAAGGACGGGCTGGTCACCAAGGTGGAGGAGCTGAAGCTGATCGGCGACAAATACCCCATTTTGAAGCTGCCCATCCTGCGGGGCTCGGTGACCTTCATCAGCTCCATGGTCAACGGCGTCAAGGCGCTGATGTTCTCGGCGGACTATCTCCCCGAGGAGGAGCAGACGGAGCCGGGCAAGCTGGACCTGTGGCTGGAGAAGCACGTGCCGGAGGAGAAGCTCCAGGGCGTCATCGTGTGGGTGTCCGTGGTGCTGTCGCTGGCGCTGTCTCTGGGCCTGTTCATGCTGCTGCCCACGTTTCTGGCCGGCCTGGTGGATCCCTGGCTTCACTCCGCCGCCGTACACAATCTCATCGAGGGCGTGGTGAAGATCGCCATCTTCATGGGCTACATGATCCTGATCTCCAGGCAGAAGGACGTGGCCCGGGTGTTCCAGTACCACGGCGCCGAGCACAAGACCATTTTCTGCTATGAGGCGGGGCTGGAGCTGACAGTGGAGAACGCCCGCCGCCAGAGCAAGCACCATCCCCGCTGCGGCACCAGCTTCCTGTTCGTGGTGGTGATCGTGTCCATCCTGTTTTCCAGCCTGGTGCTGTCCTATGTGGAGTGGCGCAATTTCGGCGTGCGGGTGCTGGTGCATCTTCTTCTGCTGATCCCGGTGGTGGGCGTGACCTATGAGTTCAACCGCTGGGTGGGCCGCCACGACAACGCCCTGACCCGTTTTCTGTCCGCCCCCGGCCTGTGGATGCAGAACTTCACCACCAACGAGCCGGACGAGGCCATGCTGGAGGTGGCCATTGAGGCGCTGAAGCTGGTGATTCCGGAGGAGAAGGGTAAGGACGAGTGGTAAAAGGAGAGTGCCATGGCCATCACCTATAACAATCTCTATATGGACATCCGCCAGATCTTCCGGAACAGCGGCATCGAGGCGGCCACGCTGGAGGCCCGGGAGCTGGTTTGCTTCGCCTCCGGCAAGACCCGGGAGGAGCTGAGCCGGGATTCCCGGCTGTATGTGCCCCGGGAGATCGAGGATCGCACCCGGGACCTGGTGGCCCGCCATCTGGCCGGCGAGCCGGTGGCCTATCTCATCGGCGAGTGGGAGTTCTACGGCATGCCGCTGGACATCTCCGAAAGCGTGCTGATCCCCCGGACCGACACGGAGGTGCTGGCCCAGCAGGCCATCGAATACGTCAGCAAACTGGAAAAGCCCCGTGTGCTGGACCTGTGCGCCGGAAGCGGCTGCGTAGGTCTTGCCGTTGCCGCCCACGCGGAAAACAGCACGGTGGTGCTGGGGGAGATCAGCGAGGGTGCCCTGCGTGTCTGCCGACAGAACATCCGCCGCAACGGCCTCACGGCCCGGGTGGTGACCTGTCAGCTGGACGCTCTGGCCAAGCCCTCGGTCAATCTGGGGGAGTTCGACTGCATCGTGTGCAACCCGCCCTACATTCCCCACGACGACATCGCCGGACTGGACGTGTCCGTGCGGGACTACGAGCCCCATTTGGCGCTGGACGGCGGCGAGGACGGTCTGGATTTTTACCGCGCCGTATGCGACAAGTGGCGTCAGGCGCTCCGCACCGGCGGCCGCCTCTATTTCGAGGTGGGCATCGGCCAGGCCGATCCGGTGCTGCGGCTCATGCGCGCCGCCGGCTTCGGCGATATTCAGGTGATCCCCGACACCAATGACATTCCCCGGGTGGTGTTCGGGACGGCGATGGAAAGCGTCTATTAACTGTCCTGATTTTTGGACAGATCTTCTGAGAGAATAGAGGCAAGAAAAAGCGAAGGAGGACGATAAAATGGCAGTGAAGAAAGAGATCCCGACCCCGGCTCCTGTGACAAGCGATAAGAAAAAGGCGCTGGCTACCGCCATGCAGCAGATCGAGAAGATGTACGGCAAGGGTTCCATCATGCGCTACGGCGACGGACAGGTGGCCAATGTAGAGGTGATCCCCACCGGCTCTCTGGCGCTGGATCTGGCACTGGGCATCGGTGGTCTGCCCCGGGGCCGCGTGGTGGAGATCTACGGCCCCGAGTCCTCCGGCAAGACCACGCTGGCCCTCCACGTGCTGGCCGAGGCCCAGAAAAAGGGCGGCGAGGTGGCCTTTGTGGACGCCGAGCACGCGCTGGATCCCACCTATGCCAAGGCCCTGGGCGTCAACGTGGAGGACATGCTCATCTCCCAGCCGGACACCGGCGAGCAGGCCCTGGAGATCACCGAGGCGCTGGTTCGCTCCGGCGCCATCGACGTGGTGGTGGTGGACTCTGTGGCCGCGCTGGTTCCCCGTGCCGAGATCGAAGGCGAGATGGGCGACAGCTTTGTGGGCCTCCATGCCCGGCTCATGAGTCAGGCGCTGCGCAAGCTCACGGGCGTCATCAATAAGACCAACACCATCGTCATCTTCATCAACCAGCTCCGCGAGAAGGTGGGCGTCATGTACGGCAACCCCGAGGTCACCACCGGCGGCCGCGCGCTGAAGTTCTACGCCTCCGTCCGCATCGACGTGCGGCGTGTAGAGTCCCTGAAGGCCGACGGCGAGGTGGTGGGCAACCACGTCCGGGCCAAGGTGGTGAAAAACAAGGTGGCGCCTCCCTTCCGTGAGGCGGAGTTTGACATCATGTACGGCGAGGGCATCAGCAAGCTGGGCGAGATGATCGATCTGGCGGTGAAGCTGGATCTGGTGCAGAAGAGCGGCAGCTGGTTCAATATGGGCGAGATCCGTCTGGGCCAGGGCAAGGATGCCGCCAAGCAGTATTTCCGCGACCATCCCGACGAGGCCGAGGAGCTGGAACGCAAGGTGCGGGAGAACTTCCACAAGCTCATGGGCGCCCAGTCCCGCATTGCCGCCAAGGCCGCCGGCCGGGCGGTGGACGTGTCCGCCGACGACTTTGACGACGCCGCCGAATGAGGATCGCGAAGGTCGAAAAATCAAAACACAAGCAGGGGCGCGTTCTGGTGTTTCCGGAGGAGGGGGATCTCCTCCGGATCACCGAGGCCGAGCTCCTGCCCTTTGGCATTTATCCCGGCGCCGAGCTGACCGACCAGCAGGTGGATGCGCTGCGTGAGGCCGCCCGCCGCTCGGAGACGAAGCTGCGTGCGGCGCATATGGCATCCAGCCGGATGCTCAGCAAAAAGGAACTGACGGATCGCCTGCGGCGCAAGGGCGCCGAGCCGGACGAGGCGGCGGAGGCTGCGAAGCGGATGGAGGAGCTGGGCGCCGTCAACGACAGCGCCTACGCCGGCGTGGTGGTGCGCCACTACGCCGCCATGGGCTACGGCCGGGGCCGCGTGGAGCAGGAGCTCTTCCGCCGGGGCATTCCCAGGGAGCTTTGGGAGGACGCGCTCCGTGAGCTGCCGGACAGCGGCGAAGCCATCGATGCCTTTCTGCGCAGCAAGCTGAAGGGCCGCCAGCCCGACCGTGCCGAGCTGAAGCGCCTGTCGGACGCCCTGCTGCGCCGGGGCTACAGTTGGAATGAGATCCGCCCCGCCCTGAACCGTTTGGGCGAGACGGAAATAGAAGAATAGAGGATAGAGAACGTGAAAGTTTCATTTATCTCCCTGGGCTGCGCCAAAAATCTGGTGAACACCGAGCAGATGATGGCCCTGTGCCGGGACGCCGGCATGGAGCTGCTGCCGGAGGGCGCCGGGGCCGACGTGGTGGTCATCAACACCTGCGGCTTTATTGACAGTGCCAAGAGCGAGGCCATCGACACCATATTGTCCGTGGCGGAGCAGAAAGCGGCCGGCCAGGTGGGCAAGATCCTGGTCACAGGCTGTCTGAGCCAGCGGTATAAGGAGGAGATCCTCCGGGAACTGCCGGAGGTGGACGGCATTATGGGCACCGGCAGCTACGGCGAGATCGTCCCGGCACTGCGTGAGGTGGTCTCCGGCGGTACGGTCTGCCGCTTCGGCAGCATCCATGCTCCAGTGGAGGAGCTGGACCGGGTACTGACCACCCCGTCCCACTACGCCTATCTGCGCATTGCCGAGGGCTGCGACAACCACTGCGCCTACTGCGTCATCCCGTCCCTGCGGGGCAAATACCGCAGCCGCCGGATCGAGGATGTGATCCATGAGGCGGAGAAGCTGGCAGATGCCGGGGTCAAGGAGTGCATCGTTATCGCCCAGGATATCACCCGATACGGCACCGATCTCTATAACAAGAAGATGCTGCCGGAGCTGCTGCGCCGTTTGTGCAGACTGGACTTCCGGTGGGTGCGGCTCCACTATCTCTACCCCGACGAGATCACCGACGAGCTCATCGACACCATTGCCGGAGAGCCCAAGATCCTGAACTATCTGGATCTGCCCATCCAGCACTGCAACGACAAGGTGCTTGCCGCCATGAACCGGCGTGACACCAAGGCGGAGCTGATCCAGCTGTTTGCCAGGCTGCGTGAGCGGATCCCCCATCTGGTGCTGCGTACCAGCCTGATCACCGGATTGCCCTATGAGGACGAGGACGCCTTCAACGAGCTGTGCCAGTTCCTGCGCGAGGTGCGCATCGAGCGGGCCGGCGTGTTCCCCTACTCTCCGGAGGAGGGCACGCCCGCCGCCAAGATGGGCAACCGGGTGGACACCGCCGAGGCCGAGCGCCGCGCCGAGCTGGTGGTGGACGTCCAGTCGGAGATTATGGACGACTTCAACGAAAGCCGTATGGGCGAGACGGTGGAGGTGCTGTGCGACGGCTTCGACCCCCAGGCCATGTGCTACGTGGGCCGCAGCTACGCCGAGAGCCCGGAGATCGACGGCCGTATTTACTTCACTTCCGACCGGGAGATCGACCCCGGACGGTTCGTCATGGTGCGCATCACCGGCGCCATGGACGGAGAGCTGACCGGTGAAGAGGAGGAGGACTGAACCATGCCGATGACAACTGCCAACAAGCTGACCCTGCTGCGGGTCTTTCTGATCCCCGTGTTTCTGGTGATCGCCTATCTGGATTTCCCCGGCCACCGCTACGTGGCGCTGGGCGTGTTCATCGTGGCCAGCCTCACCGACCTGCTGGACGGCTACATCGCCCGGCACTACAATCAGATCTCCGACTTCGGCAAGTTCGCCGATCCCCTGGCCGACAAGTGCCTGGTGATGGCGGCTCTGTGCTGGTTTGTGGAGACGGGGGAGATGTTCGGCTGGATCCTGGCCATCGTGCTGCTGCGGGAGTTCGCCGTGTCCGGCATGCGCCTGGTCGCCGTGGAGAAAGGCCGCGTCATCGCCGCCGGCTGGTCCGGCAAGGTGAAGACTGCCAGCACCATGGTGTGCATCTGCCTGATGATGTTCTTTGGCCCGGAGCCCCGGTGGCTGAATCTGGTGTGCCAGGGCGTCATTCTGGTGACCACCGTCTACTCCGGCGTGGAGTATTTCGTGAAGAACTGGGACGTGTTTCAGGAGTCTTGACACATCTGAAAATCCCTGTTAGAATAACCCTTGCAAAATCGCATAGCGCTGTGATCGGAAAGAGTACGTTCTTATATCCGGGCCAAGAGAGGGAAGGCCACCGGCTGCAAGCCATCCCGCCCGGCGGAACCGAAAGTGCGTCCGTGAGCGCGGAGGATGTAGACGCCTCCCGGTCGACCGTACCGCGAAACGGAAAAGCGATAAACGAGAGTGGAACCGCGAGAATCCCTCGCCTCTCATGCCCTGCGGGCATGGGAGGCGTTTTTATTTGAAAAAACAAGGTAAAAGGAGTAGAACCTGCCATGTATCTGTATAATTCCGCCACACACAAAAAAGAGGAGTTCAAAACCCACACCCCCGGCCACGTGGAGATGTATACCTGCGGCCCCACGGTGTACCACTTTGCCCACATCGGCAACCTGCGCTCCTACATCATGGAGGACGTGCTGGAGAAGTACCTGCGCTTTGCCGGGTACGACGTGAACCGGGTCATGAATATCACCGACGTGGGCCACCTGACCTCCGACGCCGATGAGGGCGAGGACAAGATGCTCAAGGGCGCCCGCCGGGAGCACAAGACCGTCATGGAGATCGCCCGGTACTATACCGACGCCTTCTTTGATGACTGCCGCAAGCTGAATATCAAGCGCCCCGACGTGGTGCAGCCCGCCACCGGCCTTATCGACGACTATATCCACATCGTCAGCACCCTCATTGACAAGGGCTACGCCTACGTGGCCGGCGGAAACGTGTACTTCGACACCAGCAAGCTGGATCGCTACTACGTGTTCAACGACCACAAGGAGGAGGATCTGGCCGTGGGCGTCCGGGAGGGCGTGGAGGAGGACACCAACAAGCGCAACCGCAACGACTTCGTGCTGTGGTTCACCAAGTCCAAGTTCGAGGACCAGGCCCTGAAATGGGACTCCCCCTGGGGCGTTGGCTATCCCGGCTGGCACATCGAGTGCTCCGGCATCTCCATGAAGTATAACGGCGAGTATCTGGATCTCCACTGCGGCGGCGTGGACAACGCCTTCCCCCACCACACCAACGAGATCGCCCAGTCCGAGAGCTATCTGGGCCACCCCTGGTGCACCCACTGGACCCATGTGGCCCACCTGAACACCGAGGACGGCAAGATGAGCAAGTCTAAGGGCGAATTTCTCACCGTGTCCCTGCTGGAGGAGAAGGGATACGATCCCTTGGCCTACCGCTTCTTCTGCCTCCAGAGCCACTACCGCAAGAACCTGGTGTTCACCTGGGAGAATCTGGACAACGCCGTGGTGGCCTACAACAAGCTGATCGCCCGTCTGGCCTCCACCGACCCCAAGGATGGCACTGTGGACGAGGCGGCGCTTACCGAGCTGAAGGAGAAGTTCTCCAAGGCCATGGACAACGACCTCAACACCCCCAACGGCGTCACCGTGCTCTATGACATCCTCAAGGCCAAATGCAGCGGCGCCACCAAGTGGGCCGCCGTGGAGGCGGTGGACGAGGTGCTGGGCCTGAAGCTGACCGAAAAGGCCGCTGCCCAGCGTGCCCAGCAGGCCAAGGCGGCGTCGGCATCATCCGGGTACACCGTCGTCAGCGAGGACGGTGAGGAAAACGCCGAGATCGAGGCGCTGATCCGTCAGCGGGCCGAGGCCAAGAAAGCCAAGAACTTCGCCGAGGCCGACCGCATCCGCGACGAGCTGAAGGCACAGGGCATCGAAATCACCGACGTGGCAGGCGGCGCCCGCTGGAAGCGGAGCTGACAGGCGGAATGAGAGAAAAATACGGAGGATAAACGATATGATTCAGAATCAGTTGAACGACTATTTTGCCGCCCACCGGCAGGAGATGGTGGACGATATTTGCCGCCTGGTGCGCATTGACAGCGTGAAGGGCGAGCCCCGGCCCGGTATGCCCTTCGGCGCGGGCCCTGCCGCCGCCCTGGAGGAGGCGCTGGCCATGGCCCGGGACATGGGCTTTGCCGTGAAGAACTGGGACGGCTACGTGGGCACTGTGGACTTCGGCCCCGGTGAGCGGCAGCTGGATATGCTGGCCCATCTGGACGTGGTGCCTGTAGGCGACGACTGGACCGTCACCGCCCCCTTTGTGCCGGTGGAAAAGGACGGCATGCTCTACGGCCGCGGCACCGCGGACGACAAGGGCCCGGCCGTGGCGGCCCTGTACGCCATGCGTGCCGTCAAGGATCTGGGCATCCCTCTGCAAAAGAGCGTGCGGCTGATCCTGGGCACCGATGAGGAGAGCGGCAGCGCCGACATCGCCCACTACTATCAGCGTGAGGCCGAGGCCCCCATGACCTTCTCCCCGGACGCGGATTTCCCGGTCATCAACATCGAAAAGGGCCGTGCCCACGGTGAGTTTACCGCCAAGTGGGAGGCAAGCGAGGCCTTGCCCCGACTGGTGAGCTTCCACGCCGGCACCCGGGCCAACGTGGTGCCGGGATTGGCAGAGGCTGTGGTGACGGGCGTCAGCGCCGAGATCATCCATTCCGCCGCCCAGCTTGTCACAGCCGAGACCGGGATCACCTTTGACCTGACGGAGCATGCCACTGAAACAAAGATCACCGCCCACGGCGAGAGCGCCCACGGATCTCTGCCTGCTGACGGCAACAACGCCTTGACGGGTCTCCTGACCCTGCTGTGCCGCCTGCCCCTGGCCCGTGACGGCGCCATGGAGCGCATTCACGGCCTGAATGAGCTGTTCCCCCACGGGGACTGGCGGGGCATCGCGGCCGGCGTGGATCGGCACGACGACCTCTCCGGCGACACCACCCTGGCCTGCACCGTGCTCCATCTGGAGGGCTGTGAGCTGACGGGTGAGTTTGACGGCCGCACCGCCATCGGCGCCAATCAGGAGAATACCTGCGACGTGCTGATCGCCGCCATGGAAGCCCGGGGTATGGAGCTTGTCTGCCGCCACCGCCCGGAGCACCATGTTCCGGCGGACGCCCCCATCGTCACCGAGCTGCTGAAGTGCTACGAGCAGTATACCGGGCGCAAGGGTGAGCCTCTGGCCATCGGCGGCGGCACCTATGTCCACAACCTCAAGAACGGCGTGGCCTTCGGCTGTGCCATGCCCGGCGTGGACAACCACCTCCACGGCGCCGATGAGTTTGCCATCGTAGACGATCTGATCCTCAGCGCCCAGATGTTCGCCCAGGCCATTGTGGACCTGTGCGGATAAGGCAGAGAATGACGATGGATCTTGTGATGGAATTTGTGCTGACCTTGCTTTTGGAGGGCGGCATGGAGGCAAGCAAAGACAGAAGGACCCCCAAGCTGATTCGATATGTGCTCGTCCTGCTGATTGCGCTGTTTTTCCTTGCGGTGATCAGTTTGCTGATTTGGATGGGAATCGTTGCGTGCAGGAGAACACTGCTTGGCGGAGGTATCGTCATTCTGTTCGGACTGTTCCTTCTTGTGTGGGGAGCGATCCGGTTTAGAGCGGCATATGTCCGAAAGAAGGGAAAGAGCGATCATTCCCCGGGCTGAATAGATAGCGTATTGAGCGGATTAGGAGGAGAATATGAAGGAGTTTCCCGTTGTTGACGCCTTTGCCCAGTTCGATAAGAAATGGGCGCTGGTCTGTGCCGGAACCGTGGAGCGCCACAACGCCATGACCATCAGCTGGGGCGGCCTGGGCACCCTGTGGAGCCGGCCTGTGGCCACGGTGTACGTCAAGCCCGTGCGCCACACCTGGCAGTTCCTGGAGGAGAACGAGTATTTCACCGTCAGCTTCTACCCGGAGAGCTGCCGCAAGGCGCTGGCCGTCATGGGCAGCGTGTCCGGTCGGGACTGTGACAAGGACGCCGCTGCCGGCCTGACGCCGATCCCCGCCGGGGAGAGCACCACCTACGCCCAGGCGGAGGTGACGCTGCTGTGCAAAAAGATCTACGCACAGGATCTGGATCTCGAGCGGATCCCCGCCGACGCCGTGAAGACCTATTACCAGACAGAAGCGCCTCACCGCATGTATATCGGCGAGGTCATCAACGTGATCCGGTAACTCAAAAAATGCCAAACCCGTTGTGCCGCAAGGCACAGCGGGTTTTCAAATAATCTCTTGCGTTTTGAAGGGGAAAGTAGTATAATACGCGCGGCTTGAAAACTGAATAGCGAGTCAGAGTTTTCTTGCGAAAACCGGGCGCCGTGAGCGCCGCACATTGACCTCCTTACGGAGGCAGTGATGAAAGGAGAAAAACGATGAAGAAGAAAATTTTGGCAGTCATCCTTGTTCTGGGGATGCTCATGGCTCTGCTGGCCGCATGCGGCCGCAAGGGAGGCGAGACACCGCCTGCCGTGAAGGAGCGGACAACAGCCAACGAGATCACCATCGGCATTGCCCAGGACCTTGACAGTCTTGACCCCCACCTGGCGGTGGCGGCAGGAACCAAAGAGGTCATGTTCAACGTATTTGAAGGGCTTGTCAAGCCCACTTCCGATGGCAATCTCGTTCCTGCAGTCGCTTCCAACGTCAGCGTGGAGGACGGCGGCCTGACCTATGTGTTCACACTGCGTCAGGGCGTCAAATTCCACAACGGCAAAACGGTAGAGATGCAGGACGTTTTGTATTCTGTCCGCCGCTGCGCCGGCCTGCTGGAGGACGGCGCTGAGCCGCTGGTCCCGGCCTTGGCCGTGATCGCCGACATCCAGGGCGAGGGCGACACCCTCACCATCACCCTCAGCGAGCCCAACCTGGAGTTCCTGGCCTATATGACCCTGGCCATCCTGCCGGCGGACTACGATCAGCAGGCCACCGCTCCCGTGGGCACCGGTCCGTTCAAGTTCGTCTCCCGCGCCGCCCAGGACAACGTGGTTCTGGAGCGGTTTGACGACTACTGGGGCACCCCCGCCAAGCTGCAGAAGGTCACCTTCAAGATCATCGAGGATGAATCCGGCCTGGTGCGCGGCCTGCAGAGCGGCGCTCTGGATCTGGTCTCCCACATGACCTACACCCAGATCTCCCAGCTGGACAAAAACGATTTCCATGTGGAAGAGGGCAGCATGAATCTGGTGCAGGCCCTGTATCTGAACAACTCCGTCAAGCCTTTTGACGATGTCCGCGTGCGTCAGGCACTTTGCTATGCCATCGACAAGCAGGGCATCATCGACATGGCCTTTGACGGCTACGGCATCCCTCTGGGCACCTCCATGTTCCCCTCCTTCGGCAAGTACTACGACGACAGCCTGACCGACTACTATCCCCACGACGTGGCCAAGGCCAAGGAGCTGCTGGCCCAGGCCGGCTATCCCAACGGCTTTGAGATGACCATCACCGTGCCCTCCAACTACCAGCCCCATGTGGACACCGCCCAGGTGATCGTGGAGCAGCTCAAGGAGACAGGCATCACCGCCACCATCATCCCCGTGGAGTGGGATACCTGGCTCAGCGATGTGTACGGCAAGAGCGAGTTCCAGAGCACCATCACAGGCCTGACCAGCGACAACATGACCGCCCGCAAGCTGCTGGAGCGGTTCAACACCCAGGCCGGCAACAACTTCACCAAGTACAACAATCCCAAGTACGATGAGCTGTTTGCCCAGGCTGTCGCCGCCACCGACGACGCGGCGCAGACCGCCATCTACCGTCAGATGGAGCGCCACCTCACCGAGAACGCCGCCAACGTCTATATTCAGGACATGGCGGATCTGGTGGCCGTCCGCAACGGCGTGAAGGGCCTGACCTTCTACCCGCTGTACGTGCTGGACGTGTCCACCCTGTACTGGGATAAGTAAAGAGAAATAGAGAAGGGCAGGGGCCCAGTATGCCCCTGCCCTTTTCGGTATGGGAGGAAAACCCCCGTGAAATACGCCCTCAAACGAATCCTTATGCTGGTGCTCACCATGGTCATCGTGTCGTTTTTGACATTTCTGGCCTTTGAGCTGATCTCCGGCGACCCGGCGGAGGCCAAGCTGGGCACCGAGGCCACGCCGGAGCGTCTGGCCGCCCTGCGCCATGAGATGGGACTGGACCGCCCGTTCCCGGTCCGCTACGTCAGCTGGCTGGCCGGCTTTGTCTCCGGCGATCTCGGCACGTCTTATAACTACGATATGCCGGTGTGGGAGCTGATTGCCCCCAAGCTGGAGGTCACCCTCTGCCTGTGTCTTCTGAGTTTCGTGCTCATCACCGCGGTGTCCATTCCCCTGGCCATCTGGTCCTATCGCTGGACGGGCACGGCCTTTGACGCCGTGCGCACGGCCTTCAACCAGCTGTGCATGGCGGTGCCGCCCTTTTTCACCGGCATCCTCATGTCCTACTTCTTCGGCATCGTGATGCGGCTGTTCATCCCCGGCGACTTCCCGGATCTCCGCACTGACTTCGGAGAGGCCGTGACGCACCTCTTTTTCGCCGCCATCTGCCTGGGCATCCCCCGCGCAGCCATGACCGTGCGCATGATGCGCAGCACCGTCATCGGCGAGATGCAGAAGGCCTACGTCCGCACCGCCATTTCCCGGGGCAACGACCGCCGCGGCGTGCTGACGCGCCACGTGCTGAAGAATTCCCTGACCTCCGCCGTCACCTTCCTGGGCCAGACCATGGCGGAGCTCATCGGCGGCAGCGTGGTGGTGGAGCAGGTGTTCGGCATCCCCGGCCTGGGCCGCCTGCTGGTCTACTCCATCTCCAACCGGGACTATCCGGTGGTTGAGACGCTGGTGGTGATCCTGGCCTTCTGGGTGGTGCTGGCAGGCACGCTGGCCGACCTCATCAACCAGCGCATCGATCCGCGGCTGCGGCTGGGAGGTGCGGTATGAGGAAGAGAAAGATCAACGGCTATCTGCTGGTGGGCCTCATCATCACCGGAGCGCTGCTGCTCATGACCCTGATCGGGGCCTTCCACACGCCTTGGGATCCCAACGCCATGAGCGCGACGGAGAAGTTCCAGGCTCCGTCCCTTGCCCACCTTTTCGGCACGGACAGATTCGGACGGGACATTTTCAGCCGCGTCCTCAAGGGCAGCGGAACCACCCTGGCCATTGCCCTGGCCACCGTGGCCATCGGCGCCGTCGTCGGCACACTGGTGGGTGCTGTCACCGGCTTCTTCGGCGGCGTGGTGGATGACGCCCTCATGCGGCTCAACGACGCCTTGACCGCCTTCCCCAGCATATTGCTGGCCCTGCTGGTCATCAGCATCGTCGGGCCGGAGAACAAGTACAACGTGGTGCTGGCCCTGGGCATCGTGTTCATCCCCAGCTTTGCCCGCGTCACCCGCACCGCCTTTGCCGGCCTCCGGGACGCGAACTATATCACCAGCGCCCGGCTTATGGGCGCATCCAACGGCCGGATCCTGCTGATCCATATGCTGCCCAATACGGCGCGTGTGCTGCTGCCGGCCGTCACTATCGGCTTCAACAACGCCGTGCTGGCGGAGGCCAGCATGAGCTTTCTGGGCATCGGCGTCACCCCGCCGGACGCCTCTCTGGGTTATCTCCTCAAGGAGGCGCAGAGTATGCTGGCCCTTGCGCCCTGGTACGCCCTGTGCACCGGCACCGTCATCGCGCTGCTGGTGTTCGGCGTAGGCCTCATCGGCGAGGGTCTGCAGAAGATGGACAGGGAGGTGGCATGATGCTGGAAATTCGTGATCTCCACGTGAAATTCCACAACCGGGACCGGGAAGCGGTGGCCGGCATCTCCCTCACCATCGGCGACGGCGAGATCGTAGGTCTGGTGGGCGAGAGCGGCAGCGGCAAGAGCGTCACCGCCATGAGCATTGCCGGTCTGCTGCCCCGGAAGCAGTGCGATCTGTCCGGCGACATCCTGCTGGACGGGGAGGATCTGCTCCACGCACCCCGCAGCGCTCTGCGCCAGATCCACGGCCGGAAGATCGGCGTGGTGTTCCAGGAGCCTATGAGCGCCATGGACCCGCTGATGAAGGTGGGCGAGCAGGTGGGCGAGGTGCTGCGCATCCACACCAGGATGAGCAAGGAAGAGCGCCGCGCCCGGGTGCTGGAGGTGCTGCAGGCGGTGGAGCTGTCCGATCCCGAGGCGGTGTACGACAAGTACCCCCACGAGCTGTCCGGCGGCATGCTGCAGCGCGCCATGATCGCCGCAGCCATTGTCATCCACCCCACGCTGCTGCTGCTGGATGAGCCCACCACGGCGCTGGACGTGACCATTCAGGCCCAGATCCTGGAGCTGCTGAAGAAGCTGAACGCCGAGTGGGGCATCTCCATGCTGTTCATCTCCCACAACCTCAATGTGGTGCGCAAGCTGTGCCGCCGCGTGGCGGTGATGCAGCGGGGCGAGCTGGTGGAAGCGGGCAGCACCGATCAGGTGTTTTTCCGTCCGCAGCACCCCTACACCAAACGCCTCATCGAGGCCATCCCCACCCGCCACGGAAAGGAGACCCTATGAGCCAGGAACCTGTATTGGAGGTGCGGCACGTCACCGGCGGCTATCATACGCCGTCCCTGTTCAGCCGCGGCAAAAACAACTATCATGAGGTGCTCCATGACGTGGATTTCACCGTCTATCACGGGGAGATCCTGGGCCTGGTGGGGGAGAGCGGCACCGGCAAATCCACCCTGGCCCGGATGATCCTGGGTCTGGTGAAGCCGGAGCAGGGCGAGATCATCCACCATACGCCCCGGCCTCAAATCATTTTTCAGGACCCCTACAGCTCCCTGAACCCCGCCTACACGGTGGAGTGGAGTCTGGAGGAGCCCCTGCGGATCTACGGCAAGTACGACGCTGCCGAGCGCAAGCGCCGCGTCCGGGAGATGCTGGAGCGTGTGGAGCTGCCGGAGGAGTGCCTGAAGGCCAAGCCCGACGAGCTCTCCGGCGGTCAGCGCCAGCGCGTCAGCATCGCCGCCGCACTGATCCGCCGCCCCCGCTTCATTATTGCCGACGAGCCGGTGTCTGCCCTGGACGTGACCATCCAGGCACAGATCCTGCGGCTGATGCGCAATCTCCGGGAGGAGCTGGACCTGAGCTACCTGTTCATCTCCCACGACCTCAACGTGGTCTATCAGCTCTGCGACCGGGTACTGGTCATGAAGTCCGGCCGTATCGTGGAGCAGGGCACCATTGAGCAGGTATTTGACCACCCGCAGCAGGAGTACACCAAAAAGCTCCTGGCCGCGGCAGAGTAAGGGGGTTCCCATGACCATTCGCTATATCGCCGATCTGCACTTTGACCACGCCGACATCATCGCCTACGACAACCGCCCCTTCGATACGGTGGAGGAGATGAACGAGGCACTGATCCGCAACTGGAACAGCGTGGTGGGCCCGGAGGACCTGACCTGTATTCTGGGCGACTTCTGCGCCGGGGATGCCGACCGCTGGCGACAGCATCTGACCCGCCTCAACGGCCGCAAGCGCCTCGTCCTCGGGAACCACGATGACCGGACGGCTGCCGCCGCTGTGGCTGACCTGCTGGAGGACGCGGCGGACTACCGGGAGATGGAGGACAACGGCCGCCACGTGGTGTTGTGTCATTATCCCATCCCCGCCTTCCGGGATCACTATATGGGCTGGTATCACCTGTACGGTCACGTCCACACCGCCTTTGAGTGGAACATTGCGGAGAACGCCAAACGACTGGTGAAAAAGCTGTATCTCCGCACCGACGTATGCCGCATGGCCAACGTGGGCGCCATGGTTTCCTACATGGATTATACGCCCCGGACGCTGGACGAGCTGATGCCTCAACTGTAAAGAAATGCCCCGCATCCCTTGACCTTTGTGGGATGCGGGGCTATAATCATTCTATAATGGTCTAATATGGAGTTTTATGACTTGGGAGGTACTTATGGAAGCATATGAGAGACTGATCCGTTACATCGGATTTGACACCGTCAGCGACGAGGAGAGCGAAACCACACCCTCCACCGCCAAGCAGTTCGACCTGGCCCGGGAGCTGGAGCGCGAGATGAGGGAGATGGGGCTGCAGGACGTGTATCTGGACGACCACGCCTACGTCTACGGCAAGCTGCCCGCCACACCCGGCTATGAGAACAAGACCCCCATCGGCTTCATCGCCCATCTGGACACGGTGACCACCGGCAAGAACGGTCCCGCGGCCTATCAGATCATCCCCAATTACGACGGCGGCGCGGTGGCTCTGGGCGAGAGCGGCAACAGCCTGTCGCCGGAGATGTTCCCCCACCTGAAGGACATGGTGGGAGAGACCCTCATTACCACCGACGGCACCATGGTGCTGGGCGCTGACGACAAGGCAGGCATCGCCGAGATTCTGACCATGTGCGAGCATCTGCTTCACAGCGACCGGCCTCACGGCCCCATCAGCGTCTGCTTCACCCCCGACGAGGAGATCGGTCACGGCGCCGCTCTGCTGGATCTGGAGCGCTTCGGCGCCAAGTTCGGCTACACCGCGGACGGCTCTGCCGTTCACGAGATCGAGAGCGAGACCTTCAATGCCGCCGCCGCCAAGTGGGAGATCCGGGGCGTGTCCGTCCATCCCGGCAGCGCCAAGGACGTGATGGTCAACGCCGCCCGGGTGGCCACGGAGATCGACCACATGGTGCCCGCGGGCGAGCGTCCCCGTGATACCGAAGGCCGTGAGGGCTTTTATCACCTGACCGACATGAGCGGCGATGTCAGCCACGCCAAAATCAATTACATCATCCGCGACCACGACGCGGTGATGTTCGAAAAGCGCAAGCAGGTGATGCGGGACGTGGAGAAGGCCATCAACGAGCGTTACGGCGTCGGCACGGCCACGCTGACTCTGGTGGATCAGTACCGCAACATGGCGGAGATCATCGCCCAGTACCCGGAGACGGTGGAGGCCGCCTTTGACGCCGTCCGCAGCATCGGCCTTCAGCCGGTGAGCAACCCCATCCGCGGCGGCACCGACGGCGCTCAGCTCTCCTTCCGCGGCCTGCCCTGCCCCAATCTGGGCACCGGCGGCTACAGCTTCCACGGCCCCTTCGAGCACACCTCCGTCCAGCAGATGGACAAGGCGGTGCAGGTGCTGGAGGCCATTGTGGACTGGTTTGCCAAGCGGTAAACACGCGAAACTGTTACCGATTGTTGCTTTTAATTCCGACGGTTTTGCACTATAATATGTAATTGTCCGGCCGGTCCGGACGATGAGAGAAAGGGATGGGATAACATGAAAAAAGCATTTTCCCTGCTGCTGGCCCTGCTGCTGACGGTGGCTCTGGTTGCCTGCGGCGGTAAGAACGAGTCCAAGGACACAACCGATAACGAAACCAAGGATACGGGAAAAACCGTGGACGTGACCGCAATGGCCGCGGAGCTGGCTGAAAAGGTGAAGTTTGAATCCGGTGAAATGAAGGATCTCACGGACAAAATGGACCTTGTTTTCGACCTGCCTGAGGGAACCCAGGGCGCCTACTATCGGGGCGACGGGGAGACCAAGGAGGAGATCATTACCGCCAGGTGTGCCAGTGAGAAGGATGCCGCTGCGCTGAAGTCCATGCTGGAGACGCAGGTGGCCGATCTGCTTGCGGATGCGCAGCGTTATCAGCCCGACGCTGTTCCCCGTCTGGAGAATCCGGTCCTGATCCAGAAGGGCGTCTATGTGGCGCTCTGCATCACCGATGACGCCGACACCGCCGAGCAGATCATCAAGGGGTATCTGGGATGAAAAACGCCTACCAGGGACAGCGCAGCTCCTCCCGCGGCCGCAGACGCCGGGGGGGAGGCGGTCTTGTCGCCATCCTCCCAATGCTGATCGTATGTCTGGGCGTGGTGTCTGTCCTGCTGCTGACCGGCGTGCTGGGCGGCTCGGAGAAATCCGCAGCGCCGAAGGATCCCGGCCGGCAGACCGATCCTGCGCAGCCCACCGATCCCGTTAAGCCCACCGACCCTGTGACGCCCACCGATCCCGTAACGCCTACCGATCCGGTGGAGCCGGGCGGCTATACGCGCATCGAGATCAACGGCGATCAGGAGCAGTACCCGGCGGTCTATCGCATCGGCGACAGCGGTTTTGAGATGTACACGTATGTCGACAGCACGGCCGGGAAATACGCCAGTGCGGTGAATGCCGCAGGGGAGAAGCTGACCGGTGTGAATGTCTATGCTGTGATCGTGCCGCTGTCCTCCGGCATCACCCTGCCGGACGACCTTTTGGGCAAGGATATTTTCGGCGATCAGAAGAAGGCCGAGGAGAAGATCGTTGCCATGCTGGGCGACAAGGTGACGGCCGTGCCGCTGTACGATGCGCTGATGAGCCATCGCGGCGAGTATATCTACTACCGCACCGACCACCACTGGACGGCGCTGGGCGCCTACTACGGCTACCGTGCCCTATGCCAGGCCCAGGGGATCACCCCCCATGCCCTGACGGATTACAGGACGGAGGAGTTCCCCGGCTTCCTGGGTTCCTTCTACAAGGACAGCAACAAAAATGAGCAGATGGGCGCCAACCCCGACACGGTGGTGGTATATCGCCCTGTCACCACCACTGCCCAGCTGGTCTTCACGGACCGCAAAGGACAGGAGACCCCCTGGCGGATCATCTACGACGTCAGCGACTGGGATTCCGGCATGAAGTACAATACCTTCATCGGCGGCGATAACCCCTTCACCGTCATCAACAACCCGGAGGTGGAGGACGACTCCGTCTGCGTGGTCATCAAGGAGTCCTTCGGCAACGCCATGGTGCCCTATCTGGTGGATCATTACCACACGGTGTACGTACTGGACTACCGCTACTGGAGCGGCGATCTCCAGACGTTCGTCCGGGAGAAGGGCGCACAGGACGTGGTGTTCATCAACAACCTTTCCGCCATTCGCAACAGCTCCCTCATGGGGGATCTGCAGCTCATGGTCGGCTAAAACTATCAAAAAACGGCAATGCCGTTTTTTGATAAAAGGCTTGCAGCCTGCTGCGCGCACAGCTAACGCATAAGTTCGCCCAGCCAAATCAAAGATTTGGGGGCTTACTTATCGCTTGCGTGAGACGCTCGCACACTGGCAGGCTGAGAGGTGTATTTTGCCACGTACTACGACTCGCTTCGCTCGCATGCATAAGTTCGCGCAGCCAAATCACAGATTTGGGCGCTCACTTAATGCCGCGGCAAAATACGATGAAATGTCTTCGCGCCGCGCACGGCGCGAAATCTGCGATGCTTTTTGACAAGATGAGGAATGGGACAGAGCCCTTCTGTCCCATTTCTGCATGAATTTTGAAAGGAATCCGCGCACATGGTTTTTTCCAGCACCGTTTTTCTGCTGCTGTTTTTGCCGCTGGTGGCGATTTTGTACTATCTCTGCCCCCGCAAAGGCCGCAATGTCGTGCTGCTGCTGGCCAGCCTGCTGTTTTATGGCTGGGGCGAGCCCAAATACATCCTCATCATGCTCTTCTCCACGGTGTTCGACTACTGCAACGGTCTGGGCATCGGGTATTTCCGCCGCCATAACAGGGAGTGGGGCGCCAAAGCCGTGCTGATCCTTTCTGTGGTGGGCAACCTGGGGATCCTGGGCTTCTTCAAATACACCGATTTTGCCATCGCCAACATCAACAGTCTGCTGTCCCAGGGCATCCCCGCGCTGGGGCTGGCGCTGCCCATCGGCATCTCCTTCTACACCTTCCAGACCATGTCCTATACCATTGACGTCTACCGCGGACAGGTGGCGTCCCAGCGGAATATTGTGGACTTCGCCGCTTACGTGACGCTGTTCCCCCAGCTCATTGCCGGCCCCATCGTTCAGTACAAAACAGTGGAGCACCAGCTCCATGCGCGGCAGGAGAACTGGCTGGAGGCCAGCCGCGGCATGCAGCGCTTTGTTATCGGACTGGGCAAGAAGGTGCTGATCGCCAATCAGGCGGGCGCTATCTGGGAGACCATCTCCGCCATGCCCCAGCCCTCGGCCTTGACGGCGTGGCTGGGCGCCATTGCCTTCACCTTCCAGATCTACTTCGATTTCTCCGGCTACTCCGACATGGCCATCGGCTTGGGCCATCTGTTCGGATTTACGTTTCTGGAGAACTTCCGCTATCCCTATGAGTCCCGCAGTGTCACGGAGTTCTGGCGCCGCTGGCACATCAGTCTGGGTACCTGGTTCCGGGAATATGTGTATATTCCCCTGGGCGGCAACCGGAAGGGCATGGCCCGGCAGATCCTGAATCTGGCCATCGTCTGGTTCCTCACCGGCCTCTGGCACGGCGCCAGCTGGAACTTCGTGCTCTGGGGCGTCTACTACGCCGTGCTGCTGATCGCGGAGAAGACGTTTCTGCTTCGCTGGCTGGAGCGCATCCCCCGTGTGTTCGGGCATATCTATACATGCCTGTGCTTTGTCATGGGCTGGGTGCTGTTTGCCATCACCGATTTTGCCCAGCTGGGCGCGTACGTGAGCCATATGTTCACCGCCCGCTTTGCCGACGGCACCGCTCTGTATCTGCTGCGCTCCAACGCCGTGCTGCTGGTACTGGCGCTGATCGGCAGCACCACGCTGCCTGTTAAGGCCTGGGAGAAGCTGTCCGGCCGCGTCTCCGAGGGAGCGGCGGTGGCTCTGCGCACCGTGGGCGTCACGGTGATCCTGCTGCTGAGCATCGCCTTTTTGGTGGGCGACAGCTACAACCCGTTTTTGTATTTCCGGTTTTAAGGAGGGGCAATATGATAAAAAGAGAATTGCCGCCCCTCATCGCCATTGCGGTGATCCTGCTGGGCCTGTCCATCGCCACCCTTTTGCTTCCCGACAGGGAGTTTTCCCCCAATGAGAACCGTGTCCTCCAGCAAGCCCCGGCTCTGACGAAGGAGCGGGTTTTCTCCGGCAAATTCACGGCGGAGGCGGAAAAGTATGAGAGCGACCAGATCGCTCTGCGGGATGTGTGGATGGGCACCGCCTCCTGGTTCCAGCGTCTTGCCGGAAAGCAGGACATCGGCGGCGTCTATCTGGGGCGCGACGGCTACTTTTTCGCGCGGCTGACGGAGAACGAGTTTAACCAGAAGCAATACGAAAAAAACCTTCAGCTGGTGGCCATGTTTTTTGATGACAACAAAGACGTGGACTGCCGCATCCTGCTGGTGCCATCGCCGTCCACGGTGCTGTCCGACCTTCTTCCCGCCAATGCCCCCATGTACGACGCCGCATCGCGTCACGATCAGCTGGCGCAGACGGTGGGAGAGGACCGGGTGATCGACGTGCGCGGCGCGCTGTCTGCGCTGGATCAGCCCTACTACCGCACCGACCACCACTGGACCACCGAGGGGGCGCAGAGCGCTTACGGCGTCTGGTGCGACGCCACCGGACACACCCGCCGCAGCATGCCGCTGACGCCGGCAACGGACAGCTTCCGGGGTACTCTGTACTCCAAGGTGCTGCTGCCGGACAGCGCCCGGGACACCATTTCTCTGGCCGAGGGGGCCACCGTGCGCTCGGTGGACTGTGGCGGCACGGTGACAGACTCCATGTACGATCGCGATAAGCTGTCCGAGAAGGACAAATACGCTGTGTTCTTCGGCGGCAACTGGCCCCGGGTGACCATCGACACGGGCGTGAAGAACGGGAAAACGCTGCTGGTGGTGAAGGACTCCTTTGCCAACTCCTTCGTGCCGTTTCTGACAGAGGATTACGAGACCATCATCATGCTGGATCTGCGGTCATATACCGATTCCGTATCGGATCTGATCGCGGGAGAGAATGTCACCGACGTGCTGGTACTGTATGAGATGAGCAACTTTGCCGCTGACACAAACCTGTTCTGGCTGGCATTCTGATAGTAAGGCTTGCAACCCACCGCCGCGTATGCTATATTGAGAAAAAACCAGCAAGGAGGGCCTGCCCATGGAGCGCATCAGCAAGGAGAACTACTATCTGGATATCGCCCAGACGGTGCTGGAGCGAGCTACCTGCCTCAGGCGTGTGTACGGCGCCATCATCGTGAAGAATGACGAGATCATCTCCACCGGCTACAACGGCGCGCCCCGCGGCCGCCGCAACTGCGTGGATATGGGCTACTGCACCCGGGAGGCCATGGCCGTGCCCCGTGGGGAACGGTACGAGCTGTGCCGCAGCGTCCACGCCGAGGCCAACGCCATCATCTCCGCCGCCCGGCGGGATATGGTGGGCGCCACCCTCTATCTGGTGGGCCGCAACGCCCAGACCGGCGAGCTGCTCTCCGACGCCACCAGCTGCTCCATGTGCCGCCGCACCGTCATCAATGCCGGCATCGCCCGGGTGGTGATCCGCCGCACCCCCACCGAGTACGAGGTGGTGGATGTGCAGGATTGGGTCAAGGAGGACGACCTGCCCCAGCTGGCGCGGTAGAAAACGAAATAAAAAAGCTCCGGATCCACAGGATCCGGAGCTTTTTTTCAACTATTCGGCCAAATTACTCGGTCACGAAAGGCAGCAGGGCGATCTGACGGGCGCGCTTGATGGCCTCGGTCAGCTGGCGCTGATGCATGGCGCAGGTGCCGGTGGTGCGGCGGGGCAGGATCTTGGAGCGCTCGCTGATGAAGCGGCGCAGCTTGGCAGCATCCTTATAGTCGATGCACTCGACCTTATCCACGCAGAACTGGCAGACCTTCTTGCGCTTGCGGATATTGGCGCGGGGAGCTCTATTTTCGCGTTCCATAGCCATGGAATTTTCCTCCTTCAACAAAAGTATGTTGTGCTCAAAGGCACGTTAGAACGGCAGCTCGCCGTCCTCGTCGTCGATCTCGGCAAACTCGGAAGTGCCGCCGATGGGGGCGGAATAACCGCCGGCAGGGGCGTTGAAGCCGCCGAAGCTGTCGCCCCGGTCAGCGCCGTCACGCTTGCTGTCACCAAAATAGACGTTGTCGGCAACGACCTCAATGGCCGTGCGCTTGTTCCCGTCCTTGTCCGTCCAGTCGCGGCTCTGCAGCCGACCTTCCACAATGGCCATGCGGCCCTTGCTGAAGTACTTGGACACGAACTCGGCGGTCTGACGCCAGGCAACCACGTCGATCCAATCCGTACCCTTTTCGCCGTTCTGGGACTTGAAATCCCGGTCGCAGGCGATACGGAAAGAGGTTACCGCGATGCCGCTCTGGGTCCGACGCAGCTCGGGATCACGGGCCAGACGGCCCATGATAACGATTCTGTTCAGCATGACGCTCCTCCCTTACTCGCCCTTGCAGACGATCATGGAACGCATGATGCCCTCGGTAATGCCGAGGATACGATCCAGCTCCTTGGGGAACTCGGGACCGCTGGTGAAGGACATCAGAACATAGTGTCCCTCGGTCTTGTAGTCGATGGCATAGGCCAGCTTGCGCGTGCCCCACTCGTCTACGACCACGTTGGTACCGTTCTGCTCAGCCAGAGCCTGGAACTTTGCCACGGTAGCGGCAATAGCCTCCTCACCCTGTGCAGGGTCGATGATGTAAACGACCTCGTAGTTGGCAGAAATCTTAGCCATACTTTTGCACCTCCTTCTGGACAAATGGCCCTCGCTCACAGGCGAGAGCAAGGATTTACCCGCTGATACGCGAGCCTATTTATTATATCGGATCGGGGAAAAAAGTCAAGCTTTTTTTGCACAAAAACAGGCGGTTTTCCGTAGAAAACCGCCTGTTCGATGAGATAAGATCATCTCAGATCCCGCTTGACGCCCTGGGCGATGCGGTGGACGTCGTCCAAAGTGTTCATCCGCACGATCTGCTCCTTGTAGTAGTTGGCGTAGGCCACGCCTTTCAGATACCAGCAAAGCTGCTTCCGGGCCTCCAGCACGGCGATATGCTCGCCCTTGTCCTCCGCCGCCAGTTCTACCTGACGCACGGCGGTGTCGAACCGCTCCGCCAGCGGGGGGAGCGGCGGGATGGGTGCGCCGTCCAGCGCGGCCTGGGCCTGCTGAAAGATCCAGGGGTTGCCGAAGCTGCCCCGGCCGATCATGGCCATGTCGGCTCCGGTGAAGGCCAGAATGGCCACGGCGTCCTCGCCGGAGAACACGTCGCCGTTGGCGATGACGGGGATATTCACCGCCGCCTTCACCTCCCGGATGGTGGTCCAGTCGGCCTGTCCGGCGTACATCTGGGTGCGGGTGCGGCCGTGTACGGCGACGGCCGCCACGCCCACCTGCTCCAGCATTTGGGACAGCGCCACGGCGTTGATGCTGCCCTTGTCCCAGCCCCGGCGCATCTTCACCGTCACGGGCACGGGGGAGGCCTTCACAACCGCCTCGGCGATGCGTGCTGCCTTCTCGGGGTCCTTCATCAGGGCGCAGCCGTCGCCGTTGGCCACCACCTTGCCCACCGGGCAGCCCATGTTGATGTCAATGAAGTCGGCGCCGGACACCTCCGCCGCGATCTGGGCGGCCTCGGCCATGCACGTGATGTCGCTGCCGAAGATCTGGGCGGCGGCGGGATGCTCGCCGGGACCCAGCTTCAGGAGGCCCCGGCTCTTCTGATCCTGATAGCACAGGGCCTTGGCGCTGACCAGCTCCGTGGTGGTCATGCCGGCGCCCAGCTCCCGGCAAATCTGCCGGAAGGCCAGATCCGTGACGCCTGCCATAGGCGCCAGTGCCAGCCGGGATGTGATTTCTACGCTGCCGATCTTCATGACGCCCCTCCTGTCGCAGACTGATAACGCATTATACCACGTCTGCGGAGAGAAAAAAAGGGGGCGTGCGGCAAATTCGCTTGCTGCACGCCTCGAAGGGAGAGGAGATCTGCTGTGGGTTCACAAAAGCTCCACCAGGAGCCAGATCAGCGCAATGGCGGCCGCGCCGGCCAGGGCGGCCATTACCGGCGTGACCTGCAGCCGTCTGCGGGGAGCGGTATGGGTGCGGGCATAGCTCTTGGCGATGCGTACCGCCTGCTCCACCAGCTGCTGGGAGCTGACGCCGTCAGCGGAGTCGTTGCGAATGATGAAAATAGCCTGTTCAAAAATGTTGGGATCCGGGGAGTCCACCACGACCACCCGCCGGGAGATACCTTTTACCAAGAGACTGCCTCCTTTGTCATTTCCTGCTGTCATTATGGCCGGTCTGTTCCCGCATTATACCTGTTTTTTGCCATTTTCTCCGGGCTGCGGCAGCTGTAAAATCAGCACGGCGCAGTCGTCGGAGAGCCCCTTGCGGGTGCGGGATTCCCGGAGGATCAGAGCGGCCAGTCCGTCCGCTCCGCCGCCCTGCCAGCCCGCGATCAGGTTTTGCAGCCACTCGTCGTTTTCCTCATCGGCCACGCCGTCGGAGATCATCACGAAGCAGCACCCCGGCTGCAGGGTGACGCGTGTGGCCTCCGGCGGCTGGCGCTGCAGACCGGCGGGCAGATTGCGCCCGGTGATGCGCGTTACGGTGCCTGTCCGCTTGATGTAGGAGGGAGCCGCGCCGTATTTGTACACGGTGGCCGTGCCGGTGCTGCGCTCCATGGCCAGCAGGTCAATGGTGGTGAAGCTGCCGCCCTCCTCGCCCCGCAGGTGCAGCGCACCGTTCAGCGTCTGCAAAGCCGGGGAGGGATCGATCCCCGCCTCCAGAAACTGCTGCAGAAGCCGCACGGCCATGGCCGACTCCCGGTGGGCGCTCTCACCGCTGCCCATGCCGTCCGACAGCAGCAGGTAGAGGGTGGAGCCCACCTCGAAGGTGGCGAGCTGATCGCCGCACAGCCGCTCGCCGTCCTTGGGCCGCAAAGCGGAGCCCACCCGGTAGCCCATGGGGGACGTCACGTTGGCTACGGCGTGGACGGCAGTGCTGGCCAGTGCCTCGCCCAGCTGCTGGTATTGATCCTGGGCCTCCCGGCGCACATCCAGCAGCCGCTGACGGTACTGGCGGCGCATGAGAAAGGCCCGCAGCTCCACGTTTACCGCGCTCAGGAACTCTGTGAAGTGGACGCACCGGGAGGAGAAGTAGAGGGGAAAGTCCTTGGCGTCCGCCCAGCCCCGCTGCAGCAGCTTGGGGCAGGCGTCATTGAAGGCGTTGTAAGTAGAGGAATAATTCTGCTGCCAACAGGAGGAACACAGCACACAGCCCCGGCACACCCGCTCGGCCGCCTGGTCGAAGAGAACGGAGGGGTTTTCCGGCGGTTCGGCAGGTGTGCCGCGGAAGAAGCTGTCATACAGATCCCGGAACGCGGCAGCAGATCGGTGCAGAAAGGGCTCTCCGGCCGGCTTTTCGCGCTCCGGGGCGGGAAGCTCGGTGTGGATCCTCCGCCGGAGGGGCAGCAGCACAAACCCGGCGACCACCGTCTCATAGAAGACGGCGCCGGGCACATCCGCACGAAAAACCACGGCGCACAGTCCCGCGGTCAGGCAGAAGGCGGGCACGGCGGCAAAGCGGAAACGGTCGCGGCACAGGGCGCATGCCGCTGCGGCAGCGCCGTAGGTCACAGAGAACAGCAGATAGCCGCCGGGAATGGCCAGATCCAGCAGGAGTCCTGCGGCCGCGCTGGCGGAAATCGCCACAGCGGGTGCGGCGTCCAGGGCAATCCACAGGGTCAGACCGGCGGCCAGCACACGGCCCAGAGACACCGCACCCAGCAGCGCCACCGGCTGGGCCGCCACCGCCGTCGCTGCCAGCAGCAATGCAATGGAAGGCTTGTCCGGCTTTTGCCAGAGCTCCCGCCACACCCGGACGCACCCGGCCAGCACGGCGGCAGAGATCAGGCACAGCATCCACTGCTCCGTGCTGCGGTGCAGCAGATAGATAGACTGCACCAGCAGCATCATACCGGCGGCAACCGCGCTGCGAAACATGGGAGAGCGATACAGCTTCGTATCGTAAAAGCTGGTGTTGGCGGCGTAGATCAGCACGGCGGCGGCAAAGTGCCGCAAACCGGATTGAAAATCAAGAAAGACCAGAGAGCCTGCGCCGGCTCCTGCCAGACACAACAGACCCGGCAGACGCGGCCCGGCGGCGGCCACCAGCGCCAGAGAAAAGGGGGCATATATGCCGGAGAGACGTCCGGCGGTCAGCAAAAAGGACAGCGTCACCTGCACGGTCGGTACAGCCAGAAGCTTGAACAGGCGCAGCCACTTGGGCGGGATTCGTTTCATGGGCGTTTTCCTCCTTTCCCCCATTGTAGCGCCGTACCGTGGGGAAAACCGTCGGGGAATAGGAGAAAAAAAGGAGGGGCGGGAATTTTTACAAACTCCCGCCCCTATGGCAAGTCTATTCAGTTTTCGCTGAAATATGCCTGTGCATCCTCAATATCCCGGAGGATTTGATCCTTCAGCTCCTCCAGCGACGCAAACCGCCGCTCATTGCGCAGCCGGCGGCAGAACTCCAGCCGGATGCGCTGGCCGTACAGGTCGCCGTCAAAGTCCAGCAGGAAGGTCTCCACTGACACCTCGCCGCTGTCGCTGACGGTGGGTCGGACGCCCACATTGGTGACGCCGGGACAGCTTGTGCCGTCGGGCAGCGTTACCCGGGTGATATAGACGCCGTGATTTGGCACCAGCACCGAGGGCGGCAGCGTGAAGTTGATGGTGGGTACGCCGATGGTGTGACCGATGCGCCGCCCGTGGGTGACGGTCTGGGTCAGGCAGTGGGGATGATCCAGAAACGCCGCCGCCCGCTCCACGTCGCCCGCCTCCACCAGGGTGCGGATGTAGGTGGAGCTGACGGTGATGCCGTCGTATTCCACCTTGGGGATGATGTCACAGCCCAGTCCCAGCTGGCTGCAGCGCTGCTGCAGCCGTTCCGGGGTACCCTCGTTTTTGTAGCCGAAGTGGTAGTCGTGTCCGGCAACCAGATGGATGGCGCCGTATTGCTCCACCAGCGAGGTGATGAAATCCTGCCAGTTCATGGTCATCATGGCCCGGTCAAAGGGCGCCATAATGACCTGCTCGATGCCGTAGATCCGGCGGATCAGCTCCCGGCGGTCCTCCGGGGAATTGATAAGGGGCACGGGCTTGCCGGTGACCACCTCCTTGGGCGGACGGTCAAAGGTAAATACAGCGGGTGCGGCGCCCAGTTGGGCGGCCCGCTCCACGGTACGCCGCAGCAGGGCGCCGTGGCCCCGGTGTACGCCGTCGAAAAAGCCCAGGGCGATGACGGTTGGTTGATGATTCAAGGCGATTCACGCTCCGAAAAAGTTTTTGATAGAGGTCATGGTGCCGTTTTCCAATCGGCTCAGGCACAAAAATGTGCCGTCCAGTCCATAGACCCGGTACGTGCCCGACCGCAGCTCCTCCCGGATGCGGAGGGGATTGCCGCAGCGGCACAGAAAGTCCACCCGCGGGTGGTTGATGTGATAGGCGGGATAGTCCCGGAACAGGGAGTCGGTGGGCCGCAGCAGCGATTCGCCCTGCTCCTGCACCTCCTCCAGCGTGTGGCTCTCCGCCAGAGTGAACCCGGCGGCCATGGTCCGGCGCAGGGAGTACATGCACCCGCCGCAGCCCAACTCCGCGCCGATGTCGTGGCACAATGTGCGGACATAGGTGCCCTTGGAGCAGCGGATGCGCAGGATGAAATCGGCGGGGGAGACCTGCTCCACCAGCTCCAGCTCGTGAATGGTCACCGGGCGGGCCTGCCGCTGGATCTCCTTGCCGGAGCGGGCCAGCTCATAGAGCTTCTTTCCCCCGATTTTTACGGCGCTGTACATGGGAGGCACTTGCCGGATCTCCCCGGTGAATTGGGGCAGAACGGACAGCAGATCTGCCGCCGTCGCGGTGACAGGGGCCTGGGTCAGAACCTGACCCTCGGTGTCCTGGGTGTCGGTGACAAGACCCAGCCGCAGACCGGCCACGTACTCCTTCTCGCCGTTCTCGGCAAAGCTGACGGCGCGGGTGGCCTGCCCTACGAACACCGGCAGCACACCGGTGGCCATGGGATCCAGCGTCCCGGCATGGCCCACTTTTTTCGTCTTCAGAATGCCCCGCAGCTTGGCGCACACGTCCATGGAGGTCCAGCCGGCGGGCTTGTCCATGATGATGATCCCGTCTGCCATTTACGCCTCCGTCACGCGCTCCACGGCCTGCAGAATGGCGGCCTTGGCCTGGGCCATAGTACCCTCCACAGTGGCGCCTGCGGCAGCACGGTGTCCGCCGCCGCCCAGCAGGGCACAGGCGGCACAGGCGTCCACACGGGGTCCCGAGCGCACGGAGATCTTCACCGTGCCCGGCTTCAGCTCCCGCAGGGTGATGCCGCAGTCGGTGCCCTCCACCAGAGCGGCCAGGGAGGAGAGCTCCTCGATGTCCGCTTCGGTGGCGTGGTACTCCTGCCGCAGGGACAGGGGGATCTGCATCACCACCACCCGGTCGTTGTCGTACAGCTCCATGTCCGCCACCATGCGGCTCTCCATGGCAAGGCGCACCTTGCTCTTGGTGCGGAACAGCGCCTTGTTGACGGCGGAGACGTCGATCTGCTCCATCAGTTCCGCTGCGATGCGGTGGGTGCGGGCGGTGGTGTTGGCGTACTGGAAGCAGCCGCAGTCGGTGGCAATGGCCACGTACAGCGGCAGGGCAATGGCGGGCGTGACGGCTGTCAGCTCCCGGATCACGGCATAGACGATCTCCCCGGCGGCTGCGGCGGAAGCGTCCAGACAGATGCGCCGGGCGTAGCCGCTGTTGCTGGGGTGGTGGTCGATACACAGCTCCACACGGTCGGCATAGATCTTGGCATTCTCCGGCAGCAGACCGGGCGCGGCAATATCCACCGCGATCACGCTGTCGGGTGTAAAGCCCTCGGTTGCCCAGTAAGGTTCGGCGTATGCCGCGTAAGTGGCGGTGATTTCCGGGTTGTCAAGGAGGTATGCCTCCCTGCCCAGATCCCGCAGCGCCTGACACAATGCGGCGGCGGAGCCGACGGTGTCGCCGTCCGGCCGCACGTGGGTCAGGATCAGCACGCGGTCCAGCGTTTTCAGATATTGGGCGGTTTCAGAAATGTTCATAAGAAACCTCTTTCCGCGAGATTACTTCTCGTCCGGTAAGATGATGTCCTCGTTGGCGGGGTTGGCGGGCTTGACGTTGTTCAGCATCTCCAGAATGTGGGCGCCGTGGGCAATGGAGTCATCGGCGAAAAACTGGAGCTCCGGGGTGTAGCGGAGGCCCAGACGGCTGCCCAGCTCCCGGCGGAGGTACCCGGCGGCGGATTTGAGACCCCGCATCAGGTCCTTCTCGTCGGTGCGGTCCAGGGCGCTGATATAAATGCGGGCGTAGCGCAGGTCGCTGGTGGTGTCCACGTGGGTGACGGTGAGCATGGCGTCACTGACCCGGGGGTCCTTGACGGTGCGCAGCAGGGCGGAGAGCTCCTGCTGGATCTCGGCGTTGATGCGGCCGATACGGTTGGATGCCATGGTAATTGCTCCTTTCTCGGGGTAAAAAGCAAGGGCGAGCGTACACGCCCGCCCTTGCAAGGGTTAAGCATCGCAGATTTCGCGCTCTGCGCGAAGATATGAAATCATTTTTCGCCGCGGCGTGTACGTGGCGAAAAATACTTCTCAGTCCGCAAGTTAAGTGAACCCCCAAATCTTTGATTTGGTTGGGTGAACTTATGCGTAGCGCAGCGAAGCTGTGCGAGCGTCTCACGCAAGCGATAAGTGAGCACCCAAATCTTTGATTTGGGTGGGCGAACTTATGCGTTAGCTGTGCGCGCAGCGGGCTGCAAGCCTTCTCGCTCAAAATCCGCAGATTTTGAGCGAAGTCATTTTTATTGCGGTATTTCCTCCATGGTGAAGGCCTCGATGATGTCGCCCTCCTTGATGTCGTTGAACTTCTCAATGGAGAGGCCGCACTCGTAGCCGGCCACGACCTCCTTGACGGAGTCCTTGAACCGCTGGAGAGAGGCCAGAGTGCCCTCGTGGACCACGATACCGTCGCGGACCAGGCGGACCTGGCAGTCCTTGCGCTGGAGCTTGCCGTCCTGCACGTAGCAGCCGGCCACGGTGCCCACGCCGGAGACCTTGTAGGTCTGGCGCACCTCGGCGTGGCCCAGCAGAGCCTCCCGGAACTTGGGGGCCAGCATGCCCTTCATGGCGGCTTCGATCTCGTTGATGGCGTCGTAGATCACGCGGTACATCCGCATATCCACGTTGGCGCGGGCGGCGCTGTCCCGGGCGGCATTGTCCGGGCGGACGTTGAAGCCCACGATGATGGCCTGGGAGGTGGCGGCCAGCATCACGTCGGACTCGTTGATGGCGCCGACGCCGCCGTGGATCACGCGGACGCGGACCTCGTCGTTGCTCAGCTTCTCCAAAGAGGACTTGACGGCCTCCACGCTGCCCTGCACGTCTGCCTTGACGATCAGGTTCAGGTTCTTCATCTCACCGTCCTGGATCTGGCTGAACAGGTCCTCCAGAGAGACCTTGGTGACAGGGGCGTTGGCCTTGGCCTTGGCCTCCTCCTTGCGCTGCTCCACCAGCTCGCGAGCCAGCTTCTCGTCGGCCACGGCGTTGAAGGTGGCGCCGGCGGAGGGCGCCTCACTGAGGCCGGTGATCTCCACAGGCACGGAAGGTCCGGCAGAGGTGATCTTCTGGCCCTTGTCGCTGATCATGGCGCGGACACGGCCCACGCTGGTGCCGGCGATGATGATGTCGCCCTGCTTCAGCGTACCGTTCTGCACCAGCAGCGTGGCCACAGGGCCGCGGCCCTTGTCCAGCCGGGCCTCAATGACGGTGCCCTGGGCGGCGCGGTTGGGGTTGGCCTTCAGCTCGCCCACCTCGGCGGTCAGGGTCAGCATTTCCAGCAGATTGTCGATGCCCATACCGGTCTTGGCGGAGATGGGACACACGATGGTGTCGCCGCCCCACTCCTCGCACACCAGGCCGTACTCGGTGAGCTGCTGCTTGATGCGCTCGGGGTTGGCGTCGGGCTTATCCATCTTGTTAATGGCCACGATGATGGGGATCTCGGCGGCCTTGGCGTGGTTGATGGACTCCACGGTCTGGGGCATGATGCCGTCCTCGGCGGCCACCACCAGAATGGCAATATCGGTGACCATGGCGCCGCGGGCACGCATGGAGGTGAAGGCCTCGTGGCCCGGGGTGTCCAGGAAGGTGATGGGCTTGCCGTTCACCTGCACCTGGTAGGCGCCGATGTGCTGGGTAATGCCGCCGGCCTCGCCGGAGGCGACGTGGGCGTTGCGGATATAGTCCAGCAGACTGGTCTTGCCGTGGTCGACATGGCCCATGACCACCACAACGGGGGCGCGGGGCACCAGATCCTCCTCGGCGTCCTGATGGTCGTCGATCAGCTTCTCCTCGATGGTGACCACGACTTCCTTTTCCACCTTGCAGCCCATCTCCTCGGCGATGATGGCAGCGGTGTCAAAGTCGATCATCTGGCTCAGGGAGGCCATGACGCCGTTCTTCATCAGGCATTTGACCACCTCGGTACCGGTTTTCTTCATGCGGCTGGCCAGCTCACCCACGCTGATCTCATCGGGGATCTGCACGGTGACGGGGGTCTTCTTGATGATCTCCAGCTGGAGCCGGCGCATGCGGTCGGCCTCCTCCTGACGGCGCTTGTTGGCGCCGAAATTGCCCTGCTGGCGCTGCTTGCTGTTGCGGAACTTCTCCTTGCCCTGCACCTGCTGATCCCGGCGCTTGTTGCTGCCGGCAGGACGGGCGTTGCGGCCCTCGGCCATATCCTGCAGCTTCTCGTCGTATTTGTCCAGATTCACGTTGGTGGCCTTGCGGGTATCCACCACCTTGGTCTGGGGTACGCGGGAGACGGGCTTGCTGTTCTCCGGCTTCTTCTCCTGCTTGGCGGGAGCGGCGCTCTGCTGAGCAGGCGTCTTTCCGCCGGCCTTGGCGGGGGCGGCTGCCGGCTGCTTGGCGGCCTCGGCGGGCTTTTTCTTCTCCTCCTCGGCTTTGACGCCCTCGGCGAAGATCACCTGAATGCCGGAGACCTGATTGTGCTGCGTCAGATACTCAAAGATGAGGGACAGCTCCCGGTCACCCAGCACCTGCATGTGGTTTTTGGGCGTTTCCGCGTATTTGGTCAAAATCTCTGTGACCTGCTTGGTGGGGATGCCGAAATCCTTTGCCACCTCGTGAACTCTGTATTTGTTACCTACGATAGCCAAATATAGCCACCTCCATGTTTGTGATAGGAAACGCACGCGTCATGCGCACGGAATTTTCAGAATCTGCGCCAGTCAGCGCTTTTTGCCGCGGCGGACATTCTTCTCATGCTGTGCCTGCTCGCGGCGGCGCTCCATGGCCCGCCGGGCCTTTACCGCCAGCTGCTCGGCGGCGGCGGAATAGGTGTCGCTGTCCAGCTCGGCCAGTTTTTTCGCGATGGCCTCGGCGAAGCCGATGTCCGTGATGGCGGCCATGGCCACGCTGGTGCGGCCCAGCACGGCGCCAAGCTGCGCCTTGTCGGCGGGGATGGTCAGCAGCACCGTGGCGCCCACCTCTGCAAAGGATGCCGCCCGCCGCTGTGAGGATGGCGCGGCGTCGGAGGCCAGCAGGATGAGGCGCGCTTTTTTGGCCCGGGCGGCGGCGCCCACCGGTTCCTCGCCGATCTCCGCGCGGCCGGCCTTTTTGGCAAGGCCGATCATCGAAAGGATCTTCTCCATATTCAGACCTCCTGGGCCATCTGGGCCTCCAGGGCGTCATATACGGCGTCCGGGATCTCCAGAGCAAAAGCCCGCTCCAGCGCACGGGATTTTCTTGCCTTCTTCAGGCATGCCATATCCGGGCACAGGTATGCGCCTCGGCCGGATTTCTTGCCGGTGGCGTCCAGCACGATCTGGCCCTCCGGCGTCCGAACCACCCGGATCAGCGCCTTTTTATCCTTCATGGTGCGGCAGCCCACGCACTGGCGCTGGGGGATCTTCTTCACTTTCTGCATGCCGCACCTCCTCTGCTTTATTCCGCCTCGTGATAGGATTCGGGCTTGATGTCGATCTTATACCCGGTGAGCCGGGCGGCCAGACGGGCGTTCTGGCCCTCCTTGCCGATGGCCAGGGACAGCTGATCGTCGGGCACGATGACGCGGCAGACCTTGCCCTCGTCAGAGAGCATCACGTTCACCACGTCGGACGGGGCCAGAGCGGCGGCGATAAACTGGGCGGGATCCTCGGACCAGCGGATGATATCGATCTTCTCGCCCCGCAGCTCATCCACAATGGCATTGACGCGCTGACCGCGCGGACCGATGCAGGCACCGATGGGATCCACATTGGGATCCTCGGACCACACGGCCATCTTGGTGCGGTTGCCGGCCTCGCGGGCAATGCTGCGGATCTCCACGATGCCGTCGTATACCTCGGGGACCTCCAGCTCGAACAGGCGCTTCACCAGACCGGGGTGGGTGCGGGAGATCAGCACCTGGGGACCGCGGGTGGTGCGGCGGACCTCCACCAGATAGACCTTCACCAGCTGCCCCTCCCGCAGCTCCTCGCCGGGCACCTGCTCGTTGAGGGTCAGCACCGCCTCGGTGGACTCGCTGCCGATGCCGATGCGCAGCATCACGTTGCCGCTGCGCTCGTCGATACGGGTGACGGTGCCGGTGAGGATCTCGTGCTGCTTGGAGTTGAACTCATCATAGACCATGCCGTGCTCGGCCTCCCGCAGGCCCTGAATGATGACCTGCTTGCCGATGCCGGCGGCGATGCGGCCGAAATCCACGTTGGTAACGGGGATGTTCACAATGTCGCCCACCTGATACTTGGCGGACATGGCCTTCGCCTGCTCGGGAGACAGCTGGGTGCCGGGATTCTCAACCTCTTCCACGACCTCCTTCTGCACGTACATCCTGAGGTCGCGCTTGGCCTCGTCCACGTCCACGATGACGTTCTCCACGCCCTCGTGATCCTTCTTATAGGCGGTGGTCAGCGCCTGAATGATCTTGCTCATCATGAAGTTCTGGGGGATGTTCCGCTCCTTTTCCAGCATGGCCAGAGCGGCAAAGATCTCATCACATTTCATTATCGTTTCTCCTTATCCGGTTATCAATCAAACTCGATGCGCAGGCGGACCAGAGCGACCTCGCTCTTCTCAAAGCGCAGGGGCTCTGCCGTGCCCACGTCCAGCAGCACGGCGCCGTCCTCGTACCCGGCCAGCCTGCCGGCGAACTCCTTGCGGCCGTCCCGGTTCTTGTAGGTCTTCACCAGCACGGGACTGCCCATGAACTGCTCAAAATCCGAGGGGCGCTTGAGGGGACGCTCAGCGCCGGCGGAGGACACCTCGAACATGTAGCTGCCCTCGATGGGATCCACCTCGTCCAGCAGGTCGCTGACCTTGCGGCTGACGGCCTCGCAGTCCAGAATATCCACGCCGCCGTCCTTGTCCAGATAGATCCGCAGATACCACTGACCGGCCTCCCGGACATATTCCACATCCCACAGGCGGCAGCCGTTTTCCGCCGCCACCGGGGCGGCCAGCTCCGCCACGATCTCGGTCACCTTTTTCATCTCTGACCTCCGCTGCAGAAAATTTTGAGCCTTGAAATTTGCCCAATAAAAAGAGCGGACATCCCGTCCACTCTGTCAAGCATACTACCTTACTGTACGGACTATACCACATTTAATAGGGAAATGCAAGGGTTTTTCCCCTTGAAAAAGGGCGAAACGGGCCTATTTTTCCAAAAAAACCGGCCGATGGAGCCATCCACCGGCCGGTTTTTTCATTTTTTCAGTGCGCGGACAATGCAGCAGCACAGGAATACCGCCAGATTCACCACCACCACGGTGGCGCCCACCGGTGTGCTGATCAGGTAGGAGAGGGTCAGCCCCACGCAGAAGGAGATCACGCTCATGATCCCGGCGCAGATCACCACGCCCCGGAAGCTCTTGCGGATGCGCATGGCGCTCAGGGCAGGGAAGATCACCAGACTGGAGATCAGCATGGCGCCCATCATCCGCATGCCCAGCACAATGGTCAGCGCCGTCAGCACGGACAGGAGGGTGTTGTAGAGGCCCACCTTCACGCCGGTGGCCCGGGAAAAGCTCTCGTCAAAGGTGATGGCGAAGAGCTTGTGGTAGAACAGACCGAACAGCACCAGCACTGCCACGCTTAAACCCACGCTCAATGCCACGTCGGAGCGGTCCATGGCCAGAATGGAGCCGAACATGTAGCTGTCCACGTCGGTGGTCATGCCGGTGGTCACCGACGTGACGATGACGCCGATGGCCAGGGCCGATGCGCTGGCCACGGCAATGGCGGCGTCAGCGCCCATGGGACTGTTCTCCGTCATCCGCAGCAGCACGATGGCCGCGGCGATCACCACGGGGATGGACACCGGCAGCGGCGCCCAGCCGCAGGCCAGGGCAATGGACAGTGCGCCGAAGGACACGTGGCTCAATCCGTCGCCGATCATGGAGTAGCGCTTGAGCACCAGCGGTACGCCCAGCAGCGCCGCGCACAACGACACCAGAATGCCCACCACAAAGGCCCGGACGATAAAGGGATACATGAACATTTGCAGCAGCAATCTCATACCCGATCACCCCCAAACCGTTTGCCGAGGGGCGAGGCCAGATATTCCTCCGGCGTGCCGCAGAACCATTTGTTCTGTCCGGCGTGGAGGATCTTGGTGGCGTAGCGCAGGGCGCTGCGGATATCATGGGTCACCATGACGATGGCGATGCCCTCCTGCTTGTGGAGGTAGTCCAGCGTGCGGTAGAGATCCAGCGCGGCGGCGGGATCCAGACCCGTCACCGGCTCGTCCAGCACCAGCAGCTCGCCGGCGGCGCACAGGGCCCGGGCCAGCAGTACCCGCTGCTGCTGACCGCCGGAGAGCTCCCGGTAGCAGCGGTCCTTCAGCTCCAGAATGCCCAGCTTGCCCATGTTCATGAGCGCCGCACTCTTCTCGGCGGGGGTGTGGAACAGGCGGATGCCGCCCCGGCTCAGAAAGCCGCTGAGCACCACCTCATATACCGTGGCGGGAAAGTCCTTCTGGGCCTTGGTTTGCTGGGGCAGATACCCGATAGCGCCCCGACGCAGTGCCTCATCCCATGTGATGGCGCCGGACAGGGGCTTTAAGAGGCCCAGCAGGCTCTTGAGCAGGGTAGACTTGCCGCTGCCGTTCTCGCCCACGATGCAGAGGTAGTCGCCGCTGCGCACCTGAAAGGTCAGTCCCTGCCAGATGGCGTGGCCCTCGTAGCCCAGGGAGACGTCCCGGCAGTCGATCCACAGTTTGTCGTTTTTCTTTTCGTTCATTGCAGGCCCTCCTTCAGGGCTTCCACGTTGCGGCGCATGAGACTCAGGTACGTCTCGCCGCTGTTGAAATCGGCACGGCTGACGGTCTGGCAGGACTGGAAGGTCAGCACACGGGCTCCGGTGGTCTCGGCGATGGCGTCGGCGATCTTCCGGCTGCTCAGCTCGATGGTGTACACCACCGGGATCCCCTCTTCGTTCACCCGGTCGATGAGGTATTTCAGCGTGGCCAGGCTGGGCTCCGTGTCGCCGGCGCAGCCGTGGAAGGCCGCCCGGTAGTCCAGACCATAGGTGCGGCAGAAGTACAGCAGGGGGAACCGGTCGCCGAAGATCAGCGTGGTGCGCTTGGCGCCGTCCACCACCTGCCGGAAGTCCCGATCCAATGCCTCCAGCCGGGTAAGATAGCTGTCCAGCCGCGCCTGATAGGCGGCGGCATGAGCGGGATCGGCCTCCATCAGCGCGCTGCCGATGACGCGGCACAGCTCCATGGCGATGACGGGGGACGTCCAGATGTGCTCGTCGTACTCGACCTCATCCTCGTCTTCCTCATCGTGCGAGCGCACCTGCATGCCCTCCTGGATCTCCTCGGCCAGTACGTCGGCGTGATCCATCATGACCAGCACCGTGCCGATGTTCTCGCCGGCGGCGCTGAGCATGTCGCCCACCCACGCCTCGCTCTCGCCGCCGTTGCAGATGAACACGTCTGCCTCGGATATGGTCACGGCGTCCAGCGGCGTGGGCTCAAAGCTGTGTACCTCCCGTCCGGCGGCCACCAGCAGCGTCACGTCCACGTCGTCGCCGCCGATCTGACGGACGAAGTCGTAGTAGGGGAACAGGGTGCAGACCACCTGCAGCTTACCGCTGCTGCGGGACCGATCCACGGCGCAGCCTGCCAGCGGGAGCGCCAGTACCAGCGCCAGCGCCAGGGAGATCAAACGCTTTTTCATGTCTGATCCTCCCGGGCGCATTCCTCACACAGACCGTAGAACAGGGTGCGGCGGGGATTGATGACAAAGTGGTGCTCCTCCGCCAGATGGCGGTACAGCTCCCCCAGATGAGAACAGTCCAGATGCTCGATCCTGCCGCAGTGCTCGCATTTGAGCAGAAAGCAGTCCCGCCCGGCGTGATGTGCCCGGCAGAACTGATAGCGCGCGCCTTCGTCGGTGACCACCTTGTGCACCAGCCCCTGCTGCTCCAGCCGCTCCAGCTGGCGGTACACGGTGGTCAGTCCCACCCGGCTGCCCTGGGCGTGGAGCAGATCAGCCAGCTCCGCGGCGCTGGCGCCGTCGGCGCAGCTCTCGATGCATTGCAGCACCTCCCGCTGCTGGCGGGTCATATAGGTAACGGACATGAGAACGATCCTCCAAATCTGAAAATGAAAACCGTTTTCAAATTATACCGCCTTTTGCCGGATTGTCAACGGGAAAATGAAAAAAACCCGCCGGAATGCAATCCGGCGGGCGTCATACGGTTTTTACTTCGCACTCGGCTGCAGCATCAGGCGGATACCGCCGGGATGGTTTTGAATCTCCACCCGGGGCGCACTGGGGGCAAACTCGCCGTCCAGAGACCAGGGGAGATCATCCTCCGTCTCCACGGTGATGGAGCGGGCATGGCGCAGGATCACGCCAGGCTGGTCGTAATTCATAGAGGTCACGGCCACAATAAGGTTCTGGAGATCCTGGGCTGTCTTGGGAGACTGGAGGAGCAGGAGCTCAAAGAGGCCGTCGCTCATATCCACCACCTCGGAGCGGAGCTTGACGACGCCGCCCAGGGAGGTGGAGTTGCACACGGCGCCGAAAATATAGTCCCCGCTGAATACCTCGCCGTCGGCGGTGATGCGGCAGTGGCAGGGCTTCAGGTTGGTCAGCTCGCCGATGCCGCCTAAAATGTAGGCAAAGTGACCCAGCACGTTCTTGGCGGCCTGCGGTGCGGAGTAGGACGTGTGGGTAAAGGCACCGAAGGAGGCCACGTAGGCAAAATAGCGGTCGTTGAGGGATCCGATGTCCAGGGCGGTGGGCACGCCATCCGTCACATTGGCAGCCGCCTTCTCCGTCAGCGCGGGGATGCGCAGGCTGGCGGCAAAGTCGTTGGTGCTGCCGTTGGGCAGATAGCCCACGGGCGGACGGTTCTCCAGCTGCATCAGACCGGAGATGGTCTCGTTGAGGGTGCCGTCTCCGCCGGAGCAGACCACCAAATCAAAGTCCGATCCCAGTTCCCGGGCCAGCCGGGTGGCGTCGCCCGGGCCTTCGGTCATGCGGATGTAAACCAGATAGCCGGCGCGGGAGAAGCACTCCGCCGCGTCGAACAGAGGCGCCCGGGACTTGGTGCGCCCGGAGCGGGGATTGACAATGAACAGCAGTTTTTTCTCGTAATGATCCATGGCAAAGTCGACCTCATTTTGTTGTTGGGAGTCCGCAGAGCGGTTTTTCGTTCAGATTATACTATGTCTCCGGGAAGAATTCAACAGGATATGGTCTGCAGATGCAAGAAAAGTGGAGAAAAACGGTTGCAATTGTTGCATTTGTTGAGTATGATAGGTATTAGAGAAAAAATGCGCAATCGGAGGGATTCCCTTGAAGGAGTGGAAAAAGTATACCCAGCTGGGGTTGACGCTGTTTCTGGCAGCCTGCGGGGCTCTGGTTTTTTATGATACATTTTATAAGGTCGGCACATTGCAGAGCTTTCTGGCAAAGCTGACTGACATTTTGGCCCCTGTTCTCTACGGATTTGCCATGGCGTACCTGCTTGCGCCCATCGTCAATTGGCTGGAGCGCGCGCTCACCGGCGGGGCCAACCGTGCGCTCAAGGGAAAGGGCTTAACCGTGCCCAACCGGTGGCTGCGGGCGCTCAGCATCTTTCTGACGTGGGCCTTTGTGCTGTTTCTGATTTATCTGCTGCTGGTGATGCTGATTCCCCAGCTGGTTGAGAGCATCACCATGCTGATTGACAATGCCCAGCTCTATTATCAGCAGGTCTATGACTGGGTCAACGAGCTGCTCAACGCCAAATCCGGCGTGGGAAGCTGGGCCACGGAGATGATCGACCGCTATTACGACAATGCCCTGGATCTGTTGGAAAAGAACATTCTGCCCTGGGCGCAGGCTCTTTTGACAAGCCTGACCGGCGGCATCTGGAGCGGCATCCTCGGCGTTGTGACCTTTGTAAAGAACTTTGTCATCGGCATTGTTGTGTCCATCTACATGCTGGCCATGAAGGAGCGCAGTGCGGCCAGGTGTGCCAAGCTGGTTTACGGCATGTTTACCGAGGAACGGGCACGCTTGATCGTGCGCGGCACCCGCAGAGTGGACAGGATCTTCTCCGGCTTTGTCCGCGGCAAGCTGCTGGATTCACTGATCATCGGCATACTGTGCTTCATCGGCTGCTCTATTCTCGGCATCCCGTACACGCCGCTTGTCAGCCTCATCGTGGGTGTCACCAACGTGATCCCCTTCTTCGGCCCGTTTCTGGGCGCTGTTCCCAGTGCATTTCTGATCCTGCTGGTCAGCCCCCTCAAGTGCCTCTATTTTGTTATTTTCGTATTCATCCTGCAGCAGCTGGACGGCAATGTCATCGGCCCCAGGATCCTTGGCCCCTCTACCGGTATTTCCAGCTTCTGGGTGGTGGTGGCCATTCTGGTGGGCGGCGGCTTCGGCGGCTTGATGGGCATGTTCCTGGGTGTTCCCATTTGCGCCTGCCTCCAGGCCCTTACCCGCTATATCGTCAATCTGCGGCTGCAAAAGCGCGGCATGCCGGTGGAGGCATATGCCTATGTGGACCGGGACAAGGAGGATCCCACCCCACCGACCAAACCGCCGGAAGAGAAACAAAACGGATAAAATGTCGACCCACGGACAGTCCGCCCGGCAGGGCGGACTTCCTTTTGGAAGGAGCATATTCATGACACCGGAACTGAAGGAACAACTGATCAAAATGGGGAATACCTGCAACCCCTTTGACAACCACAACGGCCTGCGTGTCACCGATGTGGGCGACGGCACCGCCGTCGTCGAGGTGACGCTGCAGACTGAGAGCCTGAACTCCTGGGGCACGCCTCACGGCGGGCTTCTGTTCACATTGGCGGATGTGGCCTGCGGCATGGCAGCCATCAGCCTGCGGCGAGAGGCCATGGTCAGCGTCAGCGCCTCCGCCGATTTCATCGCCGCCGCCGGAGGCGAAGGCGTCATCCGGGCTGAGGGACGTGTTCTCCGCTGCGGAAACAAGCTGTGCTTCTGCGCCGCGGAGATCCGGGATGAGGGGAACACCCTGCTGTGCCGGATCAACGTCACCATGTACTTTACGGGACAGCCGCTGACGCTCTGACCGGCGGTACGGGGAGAAGCCATGAAAGCGCAAATGAAACACCACAGAAACCTGTATATCTGGCTGGGATGCGTCACGGTGTTCCTGGCGGCTTACTTTCTGCTGCGGCAGAGCCGGCCGCTGATGAACGCGCTGACCCGCTGGGTGACCACGCCCTTCAAGAGCCTGATGTCCCATCTGTGCAGCGCGGTGGATGTGTCCGTGGCCGAGGTGATCTATCTGTCGCTGATCGCCGGAGCGATCTTCTATGTGGCAGGCATACTCCGGCGCTTTTTCACCCGGGGCAGCGACAAGTGGGAGCTTCTGGGCCGCTTCGTGCTGACGGCAGTCTGCTTTGTACTGACGGTCTACGCCGGGTTTTGCCTGCTGTGGGGCGTCAACTACCACACAGATACCTTTCAGGACCGCTCCGGCATCGCAGCCCGGCAGGGCAGCCCGGCGGAGCTTCGCAGCCTGACGGAGCGTTTCGCTGTGGAGCTTGCCGAGGCGGCGGATGACGTGCCCCGGGACGAGGACGGCGTTTTTTCCGCCGATCGCCGCGCCATTCTGGCCGCCGCCCCCGCCGTCATGGCGGACGCCTTTGACACCTTTCCCTGCCTCCGCATGGACGATGTGACGCCCAAGGCCTTCGTGTGCTCCCGGGCAATGACGGCCATGGATTTCACCGGCTTTTATTTCCCGTTCACCGGGGAGGCCAATCTCAACATGGACTGTCCGGCGGCCTTCCTGCCCTCCACCGCCATCCACGAGATGGCCCACCAGCGGCAGATCGCCCTGGAGCAGGAGTGCAATTTCGTTGCCGTGGCTGTTTGCTGCCGGAGCGACGATCCGGTCTTCCGGTATTCCGGCCTGCTGATGGGCTATGTCCACCTGGCCGGCGCTTTGTACGAGGTCGACCCGGAGGCGTACTGGGAGATTGCGTCTGCGCTGCCTGAGGGTGTCCGGGCGGATATCCGGGCCAACAACGCCTATTGGGATGCCCATCACACCAGGTTTACCGACACCAGCCAGAAGGCATACGACTCCTTCATCAAGTCCAACGGCGATCCCAACGGCGTGCGGAGCTACGGCATGGTGGTGGATCTGCTGCTGGCCTACTACGGATGACTGAACAAAAAGAACTGCCCATCCCGGAGTACTCCGGGATGGGCAGTTCCTATTCGGGAAAAAGCATCGCAGATTTCGCGCCGCGCACGGCGCGAAGATTTGAAATCGTAATTTGCCGCGGCGTTAAGTGAGCGCCCAAATCTGTGATTTGGCTGCGCGAACTTATGCATGCGAGCGAAGCGAGTCGTAGTACGTGGCAAATTACACCACTCAGACCACGCAGTGTGCGAGCGAAGCGAGTGCGCGCAGTGGGCTGCAAACCCCTTTCACGCAAAATGGCCCTGCCATTTTGCGTGATTACAAAAGCCCGGGGATGTTCAGCCCGCCGGTAAAGGAATTCATGGAGCTGCTCATGGCCTCCTCGGCCTGACGCAGCGCCTCGTTGACGGCGGAGAGGATCAGATCCTGCAGCATCTCCACGTCGTCGCTGTCCACGGCCTCCGGCTTGATGACCAGATCCGTCAATTCCTTCTTGCCGTTCACGGTGGCCTGCACCACGCCGCCTCCCACAGAGGAGGTAAAGGTGCGGCTCTCCACCTCTTCCTGGGCCTTGGCCATCTCCTCCTGCATCTTCAGCAGCTTCTGCTGCATCTGCTGCTGCTGGCGCATCATGCCGGAGCCGCCGGTAAAACCGCCTCTTGCACTGTATCCCTTTGCCATGATCGTAACTCCTTTTGATTGATATAATTCATTATTTCACTCTGAAATGATCCAGCTCACTGCCGTTTCGCGCCAGCTCGTCCAGCGGGTCCCGGGCCGGCGGAGCGGCCTCAACAGCCGGCGCCGAACCGGCGGCAGAGGCGGCGGGGGGCTGTCCCACTGTCAGCTCTACCCGGACGGGGTGCTTTGCCGCGTCGGAGGTGACGTCCCGCAGCACCGTCAGCACGGTGGTGTTGTCCAGAGAGCTGCGGACGAAATCGTTGTTGCAGTATACCGTCAGCTTGTCGCCAACCAGAACGCCTGTGGCCATGTTCAAAAAGACCCGGTGGTTTACCGGCAGCCGCGCCTTGTACTGATTCAGCAGCTGTCCCCACGTGGCGTCGCCCGCCGGCGGGGGCGTGGCGGGCCTGGCCGGTGCCGGCTTGACCGGCGCCTCGTCGGGCACGTCAAAGACCCGCTGGGCGTCAGCCGGCTCCTCGGGCAGAGGCGGCTGTTCCTCCGGCTCCGGAGCGGGAGGCGTGGGCTTTGTCTGCCGGGCGGGATGCCTGGGAACGGGAATATCGCCGCTGTCCAGCCGCGCTTCCAGACGCTCAATGCGCCGGGAGAGGGCGGAGAGGTCGCCGCAGAGGCTCTCGTCACACAGCTTCAGCAGGCACAGCTCCGCGTCGGTACGGGGGTGGAAGCTGTCCGGCAGGGCGGCACAGCAGGCTTGCAGGGTGGCAGTCAGATAGAGGAAGCGGGCCATGGATTCGTCTTTCCCCAGCTCAATGAGGGTTTTGCGGTCGTAGAGACCGGTCAGCAGGTCGGCGCCGCTTTCCGGCGCGGCCTTGAGAACAGTCAGATCACGGCCCAGATCGCTAAGCTCACCCAGCGTTGCGGCGATGTCCTTGCCGCCCCGGTACAGCTTGTCAAAATGCTCCAGCACACCGGCGGTGTCCCGGTTCAGAATGAGCCGCATCAGCTCCATGGTCTGAATGCTGCCGGCAAGACCCAGCACGTCCAGCACGGCGGCGGCGTTCAGCGTACCCTCCGCCACGCGGCACTGATCCAGCAGACTCAGCGCGTCTCGCAGCGCGCCGTTTGCCATGCGCGCCAGGATCTCGGCGCCGTCGGCCGTCAGGTCGATGGACTCCGCCCGGGCAACATTCAGGAGCTGGCGCTCCATGTCCCGGGGCAGGATACGCTTGAAGGAAAAACGCTGGCACCGGGAGAGAATGGTGGCGGGCACCTTGTGCAGCTCCGTGGTGGCCAGGATGAACAGCAGATGCTCCGGCGGCTCCTCCAGGATCTTCAGCAGAGCGTTGAAGGCCGCGGTGGACAGCATGTGCACCTCGTCGATGATGTAGACCCGGCGGCGCAGCACGGAGGGGGTGTAGACCGCCTCCTCCCGCAGGGCGCGGACCTGATCCACGCCGTTGTTGCTGGCGGCATCCAGCTCCGTCACGTCCAGAGCGCGTCCCTCGTCGATGCTGCGGCAGGCTTCGCACCGACAGCATGGCGCGCCGTCTACGGGATTGAGGCAGTTGACGGCCTTGGCCAGGATCCGGGCGCAGGTGGTTTTGCCGGTGCCCCGGGTGCCGGTGAAGAGGTAGGCGTGGGCGGTGCGTCCTTCGGCCACCTGACGGCGCAGCGTCTCGGTGATATGGGCCTGTCCCACCACCTCGTCAAAGGTCTTGGGCCGCCATTTGCGGTACAGCGCCTGATACATCCCGGCACACCTCCCAAAGAAAGATGAGAAAGCATCGCAGATTTCGCGCCCGCAGGCGCGAAGATATCAAATCATTTTTCTGACGACATGCGCGTCAGAAAAATACATCTCGGTCTGCAAACGTGCGAGCGAAGCGAGTGCGCTGCAGCAGACCGCAAACCAACTCATCCCGAAAACCAGCGAAGCGTTTTCGGGATGAAGATAGCTCCTCCGCATGAAGCCACGGAGCCGGCGCCCTCGCGGCACATGGATGGTCCCTCTTAATGCTGCTCGGTTCCCCGCCTGACATGATTCGTGGGTATCCATTGCGCGAGACCGGCTCCGCAGCTGCACGCGGAGGAGCTGTCGTGCGACTATTCTACTACAAAAAAACGCCGTTGGCAACACCAAATTGCGTGCTGGGGCTCATCTCCGATGAGAGTGGAAGTACTCCCGCGTCAGCTTTGCCACCACAGGACTCAAAAGGATCACACCCATCAGGTTGGGAATGGCCATGAGGCCGTTGAGGGTGTCGGCGATGCCCCAGGCCAGATCCAGCTTGATGACGGCGCCGATCACCACGAAGATGACGAAGAATATCTGAAAAACGCGGACGGACCGGGGACCGGCGAGGAACTCCCAGCACCGCACGCCGTAGAGACCCCAGCTGAGGATGGTGGACAGGGCGAACAGACTCAGGCAGACGGCCACCACCACGGCGGGCAGCGGTCCGCCGAACACGCTCTGGAAGCCGTTGATGGTCAGCTGCGCGCCGATATCGGTGCCGTAGTGGATGTTCTCCACGCCGTTGCCCAGCAGCACCACCAGAGAGGTGATGGTGCAGACCACAATGGTGTCCATGAACACCTCGAAGATACCGTACAGGCCCTGCTTCACAGGGTGATCCACGTCGGCGGCGGCATGGGCCATGGGCGCCGAGCCCAGACCCGCCTCATTGGAGAAGATGCCGCGGCCCACGCCCTTCCGGATGGCGGTACGGACGCCAACACCGGCCAGGCCGCCCGCTACGGCAGAGGGGTGGAAGGCGCCCTTGACAATAGCGGCGAAAGCGGCGGGAACGGCGGTAATGTTCAGTGCGATGACGGTGAAGGAGGCCAGGATATAGACGATGGCCATGGCGGGCACCAGCAGAGCGCACACGTCGGCGATGCGGCTGACGCCGCCCAGCAGAACAACCGCGATGATGACGGCGCAGATGACGCCCACCGCCAGGGCGATGGTCTTCTGCTGCCCTGCGTCGGTGACCGTAAACTCTCTGACGGCGGAGTTGACGGTGGAGGCGATGGTGTTCACCTGGGCCATGTTGCCGATGCCGAAGCAGGCCACGCCGCCCAGAAAAGCAAACACGTAGGCCAGCCAGCTCCAGCCGCGGCCCAGTCCGTTCCTAATATAGTACATGGGGCCGCCCACCCATTCACCGTTTGCGTTTCGTTCCCGGTACCGGATGGCCAGCGTGACCTCGGAGTACTTGGTGCACATGCCGAAGAGGGCGGAGACCCACATCCAGAACACAGCGCCCGGTCCGCCGATAGCGATAGCGCCGGACACACCGGCGATGTTGCCTGTGCCCAGAGAGGCGGCCAGAGCCGTACACATGGCCTTGAAGGGGGACACGGCGCCGGCGGCGACCTTTTTCTTTTCAAAGGCCTTGCCGATGGTATTTTTGATGGCGTAGCCGAAATGGGTAAACTGGGGGAACCGTGTCATGACCGACAGCAGCAGCCCGGTGGCAAGGATCAGCACCATGGCCGGCGCGCCCCAGACAATGTTGTTCAGCCAGTCATTGGCCGTTTTGACTCCGTTGACAATTCCTTCCATACCGTCCTCCTTGCAGCGCGTCCGCTTTTTTTCGGACGAACACAACCAAAAAGATTACAGGATTCCCACCGAAAATGCAAGTTCCCGGCGGTAAAATGTTTTCCTTTTTGTAAATTTTTCCCCATCGCGGCACAAATTACTTGTTTTTTTCAGGGAATTAATTATAATAATTTGATTGGAAATAAATTATCGCGCACGGCTTTCCGGCGCGAGGGAAAAGAAGGTTTTTGCTATGACTAAAATTGACATCGTCTCCGGCTTCCTTGGCGCCGGCAAGACCACCCTCATCAAGAAAATGCTGGCCGAGGCCTATCAGGGCGAGAAAATCGTGCTGATCGAAAATGAGTTCGGCGAGATCAGCATCGACGGCGGCTTTCTGAAGGATTCCGGCGTGGAGATCAGCGAGATGTCCTCCGGCTGTATCTGCTGCTCCCTGGTGGGCGACTTCGCCACGGCTTTGAAGGACGTGCAGCAGCAGTTCCACCCCGACCGCATCCTCATCGAGCCCTCCGGCGTGGGCAAGCTCAGCGACGTGATCGTGGCGGTGGAGAACACCGTCAAGGACGTGCCGGACATGAAGCTCAACAGCTTTGTTACCGTGGCCGACGCCGGCAAGGTGAAGGTCTACATGAAGAACTTCGGCGAGTTCTACAACAACCAGATCGAGTCTGCCGGCACCATCATCCTCTCCCGTACCCAGAAGCTGAGCCAGGAGAAGCTGGAGGCCGCCGTGGCGCTGCTGCGGGAAAAGAACCCCACCGCCGCCATCCTGACCACCCCCTGGGATCAGCTGGACGGCAAGACCGTGCTCTCCGCCGTGGAGAAGGTCTCCCTGGCCGACGAGATGCTGGAAAAGATGCGCGCCGAGCATGAGGCAGATGAGGCGGAGCATGAGCACGAGCATCACCATCACCACGATCACGACGATGAGGAGCACGAGCATCACCATCACCACGATCACGACGATCACGACGATGAGGAGCACGAGCATCACCATCACCACGATCATGATGAGGCGGAGCATGAGCATCACCATCATGATCACGATGAGGAGCACGAGCATCACCATCATCACCATGACGGCGAGGAGTGCGACGATCCCGACTGCGCCTGCCACCATCACCATCATCACCACGCCGATGAGGTGTTCACCAGCTGGGGCGTGGAGACGGTGCGCCGCTACACCGAGAGCGAGATCGATGCCATCCTCACCGCGCTGGACAGCGGCGATTACGGCGCCATCCTCCGGGCCAAGGGCATCGTGCCCGCCGCCGACGGCCGCTGGCTCCATTACGACTTCGTGCCCGAGGAGCACGAGGTACGCTACGGCCCGGCGGACTATACCGGCCGCATCTGCGTCATCGGCTCGGAGCTGAAGGAAGAGAAACTGAAAGAGCTGTTCAAGCTGTAAGGAGAAGCGAGACCCCATGGATATTCCTGTCTATCTGGTTGCCGGTTTTCTGGACGCCGGCAAGACCAATTTCATCAACGGCATTCTCCAGGACGGCTTCGCCCGGGATGACCGGACGCTGCTGATCTGCTGCGAGGAGGGCGAGGAGGAGTACGACCCCAAGGTGCTGGGCAACGTGTTCACCTATACGGTGGACGATCCGGAGCAGCTGACGCCGGACTTTCTCAAGAAACTGGAGAAGCAGTATAAGCCCAAGCAGGTCATCATCGAGTACAACGGCATGTGGATGATCGAGCCCCTGTACCGCACCGGCCTGCCCGCCAACTGGATCCTCTATCAGATCATGACCCTGGTGGACGCCAACACCTTCGAGATGTACGTGAAGAACATGGGCCAGCTGATGATGGAGAAGATCACCAACGCGGACATGCTGATCTTCAACCGCTGCAACGCCGAGCTGCGCGCCGCCCTGCGGAGCCGCAACCTGCGCATGGTGAACCGCCGCGCCGACATCTATCTGGAGAACGCCGACGGCACCAGCGAGGAGTACGTCACCGAGGATATGCGGCCGTTTGACCTGTCCTCCGGCAAGCTGGACGTGCCCGACGACGACTACGGCGTCTGGTACGTGGATCTGATGGACCACCCGGAGAGCTACGACGGCGTTCAGGTGACCTTCAAGGCCCTCATGTGCCACTCCAAGAAGTTCAAGGGCACCGACGTGCCCGGCCGCTTCGCCATGGTGTGCTGTGAGAATGATATGCAGTTCCTGGCCTTGGTTTGCAAGGGCAAGGGCATGGACAAGTTTAAAGACCGTGACTGGGTGGAGATCACCGCCACCGTCAAGAAGGAGGAGTCCCCCGCCTATCAGGGAGAAGGCCCCGTGCTGTACGTCAGCAAGATCGGCTACTGCCAGAAGCCCAAGCAGGAGGTCGTCTCCTTCTAAACTGCCTAAAAACGGCTCGCCGTTTTTAGGCAAAAGGCTTGCAGCCTACTGCGCGCACTCATTGTCCGCCAATGGCGGACAATTCGCACACTTCGTAGTCTGAGAGGTGTATTTTGCCACGTACTACGACTCGCTTCGCTCGCATGCATTAGTTCGCGCAGCCAAATCACAGATTTGGGCGCTCACTTAACGCCGCGGCAAAATACGATTAAATGTCTTCGCGCCGTGCGCGGCGCGAACAGCTAACGCATTAGTTCGTGCAGCCAAATCAGAGATTTGGGCACTCACTTATCTGCGAGGCTTTTTTGACAAGCTGAAAAAACGTGCCATCCGGCGGATGGCACGTTTTTTATTCGATCTCGATACACGCCGCGTCGCTGCGGCGCAGGGCGATGACCGTGTCCAGCACGGCGTAGGCCACCGGATCGCCGAAGGGACTGACGTGCAGAGCGGCGACCCGGGCGCCGGGGAGAAAGCCCAGCTCCTGCAGCCGGACGCGCTTGGCGCCGTCCAGAGATACCGCTTTCACCCGGGCGGTCTCGCCCACGTCCAGACCGGCCAGCGTTTTTGCCACGCTGCGCCACCTCCTCCCGGGACAGTTTATGCCCGGCGCGGCGGCGCGGTCACAGCGGCCGGTCAATCCGGGATAAAGGAGAGGGCATCGATAACATAGGCGGACACGCTGCTTCTGCCGATGGAGTATTCCACATGATACCGGGTGGAATGGCCCTGTGGATCGATGGCATATACCACGGGGACACCGTCCTCCAAGCCGCACAAACGATAGAATGGACTGGCGGAGACCTGAGGGTCGTAGGCCAGCTTGCCGTGCTCGTTCCGGATGTATTTACCGAACAGCTCGTCGGCCACCTCCTCAGAGAAGACGATGAGGATATCCTGACGGAACGAATTGTAATCGATTTTTGTGATTTTCCAGCCGTCGTCGGTCTCCTTCAGCTTACTGACGTCCGTCTTATACCCGTAGAGGCGGAGCATCAGAGACGGGTTGGAGCGGAAGATGTTGCAGGTCGCGAGAGCGGCGTCGAGGAGCTGGTAATCCATGGAATCGTCGCCCGGCTCCATCCGCGGGAAAATGGACTCCGTTCTGGGCGGGCAGTACTCGTCGGTGAAGGCGTCGATGGTCCGCGGGTAATAATACACCAGATCCTCGGTGGAGACGGCGAAAAAGCGATAGTCCGCGACGCCGTATCCCTCATCCCAGGTGGGGTCGAACTCGTAATACACGCCGTTGATCCGGGCGACGTTCCAGATGTGCGACCCGTTATAGCGCTTTTCATTGTAGTCGCTCATGGGGATGTACCCTTCGATGGAGAAGCATTCGATCCCTGCCAGATTGTACAGCACGTACAGCGCCTCGCTGTACCCCGCGCAGACGGTGGATTTTTTGATGAGCGCGTCGTATAGGAGATTCCAGTCCGTATCGTCGTAGTATGCGGTACCGCCTTTGTAATAATACCGCACGTTATCCGTCAGATAGCGGTACAGATACAGGGCCGTTTCATACTCTCCGTAGCCCTCCGGCACGGAGTCCACGATCCGTCCGGCCTCCTCCAGCGCCTCCCGGTAGTGGGCGGCGCCGGCGTTTTTCAGCCCCATGATCGCCACGAAAACGTAGTTGACCGTTTCCCCCGCCTCGTTTTCAAAGCTGCCCACGTTCCGCCCGGCCACGCCCGAGCCGTTGATGTGGTAGATCATCCACAGATATCGGTCGGCGGCGATCACCTCGGAGCCTGTAAATTCCGAAGTGGGGATACAGATCTTGCTGTAACCGTGGTAGATGGAATAGTCCAGAATGGGCAGGAGCGAGAGCAGGTTTTCCGGCAGATAGCTGTCAAAATGGTCGGTGCGGGGCAGCGTCTCCCTTTGGGCGGAAAAGGCGGCGATCTCCTCCGGCGAGACGTTTTGCACGGTGGCGTTGCCATCTTCGTCCTCTGTATAAAACGCAATGGTGTCCGGCGTGGCATATCCCTCCGGGGCGGAGGGAGTGACAAATGCGGTGGTATAGGGAATGTCGCGGGAGTGATCCGCCGGCTCCGGCTGCGGTTCCTGTGTAACCGGCTCCGGTTTTGGAGCCGGGGAGGGAGGCGCGCTCTGACAGCCTGCCAGCAGGACAAGTCCCATTGCCGCCGCCAGAAGGAGCGCTACTGCTTTTCGAACGGTTGATCGTACCACGGACAGTCGCCTCCGTTTCTTTCGTTTTGGTACGGGGGAGGGGGTTACAGCCAGCTCCGGTCGAAGCCGTAGGGCAGCAGCTCCCGCAGGGCAAACTTCTTCGCCTCGCCCTTGCCGTTGAGACAGATGACCTCCAGCTCCGGGGCGAACTCCATCATCACCTGGCGGCAGGTGCCGCAGGGCACGCAGTAGTCCTCCGACTTCCCGGCGATGGCAATGCGCACGAAGTCCCGGTGCCCCTCGCTGACCGCCTTGACGATGGCGGTGCGCTCGGCGCAGATGGTGGCCCCGTAGGCGGCGTTTTCGATGTTGCACCCGGTGTAGACGGTGCCGTCGCTGCACTCCAGCGCGGCGCCCACGGGGAAGTGGGAATAGGGGATATAGGCCATATCCAGCATGTCGATGGCCTTCTGGCACAGTTCCTGTTCTGTCATGGGAATCCTCCTTAATGAAAGAGCGTGAAAAGGGCTTGCCAAGGCGGCTGCCTTTTCCTCCTTCTGATTAAATAGACGCTTTTCTTCTCAATTTGCAACCGGATTTCGGAAAGATTGGGGAAAAAGTTTATCCCAATTGCGCCTGACCGGTGTAGAGCTGGTAGTAGCGACCCTTTTCGGCCAGAAGCTGGGCGTGATCGCCCCGCTCGATGATACGCCCCTGCTCCAGAACCAGAATGGCCCGGGCGTTGCGGACGGTGGACAGCCGGTGGGCGATGACGAAGACGGTGCGCCCCTCCATCAGGGAGTCCATGCCCTTTTCGATGAGCTTTTCGGTGCGGGTGTCGATGGAGGAGGTGGCCTCGTCCAGAATCAGCACCGGGGGATCGGACACCGCCGCCCGGGCGATGGCCAGCAGCTGCCGCTCGCCCTGGCTCAGAGAGCCGCCGTTGTCGGTGATCACCGTGTCGTAGCCCTGGGGCAGGTGGCGGATAAAGGTGTCGGCGTTGGCCAGCCTTGCCGCGGCGCGAACCTCCTCGTCGGTGGCGTCCAGCTTGCCGTAGCGGATGTTGTCGGCGATGGTGCCGGTGAACAGATTGGTCTCCTGCAGCACGATGCCCAGGGAGCGGCGCAGGGACTCCTTGCGGATCTCCTTGACGTCGATGCCGTCATAGGTGATGACGCCGTCCTGGATGTCGTAAAAGCGGTTGATCAGGTTGGTGATGGTGGTCTTGCCCGCACCGGTAGAGCCCACAAAAGCGATTTTCTGGCCGGGCTTGGCGTACAGGGACACATCATGGAGCACCGTCTTGTCGTCGGTGTAGCCGAAGTCCACGTCCCGGAACCGGACGTCACCACGCAGCTCCACCAGCGTACCGTCCGGACGCTTCCACGCCCAGTGGCCGGTGCGGCGTTCCGTCTCGGTAAGCTTGTCGCCGTTCTTTTCCACGCGCACCAGCACGGTGCCGCCCTCGTCGGTCTCCGGCTGGGCGTCCATGACGGCGAAGATGCGCTCGGCGCCGGCCATGGCGGCCAGCAGCACGTTGACCTGCTGGCTGATCTGGGCCACCGGTTGGGAGACCTGGCGGACATAGATCAGATAAGCGCCCATGGTGCCCACGTCAAAGATGCCCCGCAGGGCCAGCAGACCGCCGATGCAGCAGGTGGCGGCGTAGTTGATGCGTCCCAGATTGGCCATGGCCGGCATCATGGAGCCGGCATAGGACTGGGCGCGCCGGGCAGCATCGCGATAGGCGACATTGAGGTCGGAGAAATGCTCCACGGCCTTGTCCTCGTGGTGGAACACCTTGATGACCTTCTGCCCCTCGATCATCTCCTCAATGTAGCCGTTGAGGGAGCCGAGAGCGGCCTGCTGCTTCCGGAAATTGGTGCGGCTGCGTCCGCCCACGAACTTGACCACGAAGCCCATCATCAGCAGGAAGAACACCGTGATGAGGGTCAGCCGCCAGTTCAGCACGAACATCATGATCAGCGTGCCGAAGAAGGTCAGTATGCTGGAGAGGATGTTGGCAAGAGAGCTGTTGATCAGCTCGCTGACGGTGTCGATGTCGTTGGTGAATCGGCTCATGAGATCGCCGGACTGGTGGGTGTCAAAGTAGCGGATGGGCAGGGTCTGGAGCTTGTCGAACAGATCCTTGCGCAGCTCCACCACGGTGTTCTGGGAGATACGCACCATGGTGCGGGCATAGATGAAGGAGCACAGGGAGCTGACGGCGAAAATGCCGCCCATCAGCACCAGCATCTTTGCAAGGCCGGCAAAGTCGCCGGGCAGGATATAGTCGTTGATCAGGGGCTTGAGCATATAGCTGCTGGCAATGCCGCCCACGGAGCTGAGCACCAGGCACAGCAGCACGAACACCAGCAGCAGCCGGTATTTGGCCAGATATTTCAGGAGACGTCTGACCGTGCCCCACAGGTTCTGGGGCCGCTGATAGCCGTGGCCCCGGGGACCGCGCTGGGGACGGGAATTGTTGTTGTTTTCAGCCATCGATGCTCACCCCTTCCTGCTGGGATTGATAGACCTCGCGGTAGATCTCACTGCGCTCCATCAGCTCATCGTGGGTGCCCATGGCGGAGATCTTTCCGTCGTCCATGACGATGATGAGATCGGCGTCCATGACGGAGGCGATCCGCTGGGCGATGATCAGCTTGGTGGCGCCGGGCAGGGTGCTGCGCAGACCGGCCCGGATCTTGGCGTCGGTGGCGGTATCCACCGCAGAGGTGGAGTCGTCCAGAATCAGGATCTTCGGCCGGCGGAGAATGGCCCGTGCAATACAGAGCCGCTGCTTCTGCCCGCCGGACACGTTGGCGCCGCCCCGCTCGATGCGGGTGTCGTAGCCCTCCGGCATCCTGTCGATGAACTCGTCGGCGCAGGCTACGGCGCAGGCCTGACGCAGCTCCTCATCGGTGGCGTCGTCCCGGCCCCAGCGCAGGTTCTCGGCGATGGTGCCGGAAAACAGGGTGTTCTTCTGCAGCACCATGGCGCAGCCCTGCCGCAGGGCCTCCATGGTGTACTCCTTCACATTGTGGCCGCCTACGGACACGGTGCCCTCGGTGGCCTCATAAAGGCGGGGAATCAGACTCACCAGCGTGGTCTTGGCGCTGCCGGTGCCGCCCAGGATGCCCACGGTGGCGCCGCTGGGGATCTCCAGGGACACGTCGTCCAGGTTCCATGCCTCGGCAGTGGGGTGATACTTGAAATAGACGTGGTCAAAGCGGATGGAGCCGTTTTCCACGGTGAGGCCGCTGTCCGCGGCGTCGTCGGTGATCTCCGGCTCCTCGTCCAGCACCTCAACGATACGCTTGGCGCAGGCAATGGAACGGGTCAGCATCATCATCACCATGGACACCATCATCAGGCTCATGAGGATCTCGCTGGCGTAGGTGAAAAAGGCGATCAGGTCGCCGGACTGCATGAGCCCGCCATACACGTAGTGTCCGCCGATCCAGTTGATGGCCACAATGGTGCCGCCCATGATCAGGGTGATCAGCGGCGTGAAGATCACCACGAAGCCAAAGGCCCGCAGGGCGGTGTCCCGAAGATGCTCGCTGCGGTCGGCGAACTTCTCCCGCTCCCGGTCCTCCCGGACGAAGGATTTGACCACCCGGATGGCGTTCAGATCCTCCTGCACCACCAGGTTCACATCGTCGGTGGCCTTCTGCAGGGCGCTGAAGAACGGGCCCACCTTGGTGATCACCAGAAGCACGCCCAAAGCCAGCAGGGGGATGGACACCAGGAACACCTGACTCAGGTCGAGAGAGATGGTGAGCGCCATGATGAGGGCCGTGATCAGCATGGCCGGGGCGCGGACGAAGATGCGCATGCTCATCATCAGCGTCACCTGCATGGAGGCTACATCGCTGGTGAGGCGCGTAATAAGAGAAGCGGTGGAGAAGTGCTCGATGTTGGCGAAGCTGAAGCGCTGCACCTGCTCGTATTCCGCCTGACGCAGCTGGGCGCCGAAGCCCATGCCCGCCTTGGCGGCGAACAGCGCCGCGCCTACGCCGCCGGCCAGAGCGGCCAGCGCCAGCAGCACCATCCGCAGTCCCATGATGAGAATATAGTTCCGGTCGCCGCTGGCCATGCCCACGTCCACGATGTTGCTCATGGCCTTGGGCAGAAGCAGCTCGAAGATGGACTCCAGAATGGAGCAGAGAATGCCGCCCAGGATCCAGAGCCGGTAGCCTTTTGTATAGGGAAACAGTTTTTTCAGCACGTCTCATCCTCCTCCCGGCACAGGTTATGCGCCACGCGCAGGAGATAGCTCTTCAGCGTTTCCAGCTCCTCGGCTGTGAAGCCCTCCTCCATCCGGTCCTGCACCTGCCACAGCACGGCGGTGAGGCGGTCGTAAAACGCCTCTCCCTGCTCCGTCAGGGTCAGGATCCGGCAGCGTCCGTCGCTCTTTCCGGCGGTGCGCCGGAGCAGTCCCTTCTCCTCCAGCCGGTCTACAATGCCGTTGACCGTGGAGGGCTTTACCATCAGGAATTGCTCCAGCATCTTCTGGTTGACCTCCTCCGTCTGCCGGTGCAGATACGTCAGCGTCCGGCACTGCATGGGGGACACGTCATACTGCCGCAGCAGCTTGCCCATCAGCGTCTGGGCCTGATGGTCGCAGAAGCCCAGCAGCGGGCCGAAATGCTCCGGCACGCAGGAACAAAGGTGATCCATGACGGCACCTCCTCTCAAAAAGTTAGCGTCCTAAAAGTTAGCATACGAAATGATAACACCGCAGCATATCGCTGTCAATAGGGAAGAAAAGGAAAACGGCCGGAGTTCCGGCCGTTTTGAAATCATATCTGTTTTGCCCGCCATTCTTTGGGCAGCCAGCGTTTGCTGCCCAGCCACAGAAGGAACAGCGTGCCCCGCACTGCCAGCTCGATGGTCATGGCGATCCACGCACCGGGCAGGCCGTACCGCGCCGCCAGCAGTGCGGTGAGAGGGATGCGGACGCACCACATGCTGGCCAGATTCAACACGGTGGAGGGCAGGGTGTTGCCGGCGCCCTGAAAAGCGCCGGAGGCCACGATGGACGCGCCGTACAGCGGCTCGGCCAGCAGGACGATCCGCAGAACGGTGGTGGCAAGCAGCACTACCTCCCGATCCGGCGTCATGATGCCGATGAGATACGGCGCGGCGAAGTAGAGCACCACGGCGGACACGCCCATGATGACCATGGCCAGAGCGGTGACCAGCCAGCCCAGACGATAGGTGAGGTCCTTGCGTCCGGCGCCGACGCTCTGGCCGATGAGGGTGGAGGCGGCGGGCTCCATGCCGTAGCCGGGCATGTAGCAGAGGGCTTCCGCGGTGACGGCGAAGGAGTGGGCGGCGATGGCCACTGTGCCGATGGGGGCAATGATGCCGGTGGACACGATCTGGGCCGAGCACATAATGATCCGCTCCGCCGCAACGGGCAGAGCCAGCTTCCAGCCCAGGCGCAGCTGCTCGGGCACGAAGCGCAGCTTCTCACCCCGCCGCAAATGGAGAGCAGGGGAGCGGCGCAGCAGGAAATAGAGCAGCAGCACGGCGTTGACCAGATGGGAAAGGCTGGTGCCCAGAGCAGCGCCGATGACGCCCAGTCCCGCGCCGGGAACCGTGATGCCCCAGAGGGTGCGGGTGGGGAAAATCAGCAGGGCGTTGAACACCACGTCCAGCCCACAGGAGAGAGCCATCAGGATGCTGGGCGTGCGCATATTGCCGCTGGACTGCAGCATTCCCGCCCCCAGAGAACTCAATGTCATAATGGGCAGGGAAAGGGCAAAAATAAGGAAATAGGCGGTGGCATTGGGCTGAATGGCCGGATCGGAGCGCAGCCAGACCGGCAGAGGACCGGAGATGGCGGCGCCGGCTGCGGCCAGCAGCAGGGAGATCAGCAGCGCGATGACCATGCCCTGCTTCATCAGGTTCCGGGCGTCCTTTTCATCCCCGGCGCCGATGCGCTGGGCCACCTGCACCGTAAAGGCCAGCACGGCGGCGGTGCAGAGCCCGCCGAAGAGCCATGTGGTGGATGCTACCAGACCGATGGAGGCGGAGTCGTTGGCGCCGAGCTGCCCTACCATGGAGGCGTCGATATACTGCATGGCGATGGTGGACAGCTGGGCCAGAATGGCAGGCACGCTGAGCCGCAGCGTCAGCAGGATCTGCTGACGCCAGGTCAACGTCTCGCCCCGGCGCAGGCGCTCCAGATGATCCTCCCGCATAAGTCCACCCCTTTATCTGTAAATCTCTTGAAAATTTACCACAATTGGTATATGATTGTCAATCAGAGCGCAAGTAAACCGGCGGGGCCATGCCGTCCCGCATACAAAATAACACACAGGAGGCCGCAAAAATGAAGAAGACCGTTTTGCGCAAGTACGCTCAGCTCATCGCCCGCATGGGCGTCAACGTCCAGCCGGGCCAGGAGGTGTTCATCACCGCCGGTCTGGATCAGCCGGAGTTCGTGAAAATGGTGGTGGAGGAGTGCTATCGCTGCAAGGCCAAGAAGGTGGTGGTGGACTGGAGCTATCAGCCTCTGACCAAGCTGCACTATCGCTATCGCACCCAGCGCACGCTGAACAAGATGGACAACTACGAGGAAGCCCGCTGGGCTCACTACGCCGAGGTGCTGCCCTGCCGCATCTTCCTGGATTCCGACGATCCGGACGGCCTGAACGGCGTGAACCCCGTGAAGATGGCCAAGTCCCAGCAGGCCAAATACCCCATCATCAAGGGCTATCGCGATCAGATGGAGAACAAGTATCAGTGGTGCATCGCCGCCGTGCCCGGCGAGGCCTGGGCCAGAAAGCTGTTCCCCGGCATGCGCACCAGTCAGGCGGTGGAGAAGCTGTGGCAGGCCATTCTGGACACCTGCCGCGTGTGGGACGATCCCGTTGCCGAGTGGGAAAAGCACAACAAGTCCCTGCAGGATCACTGTGCGTATCTCAACTCCCTGCACATTGAAAAGCTGCACTACACCGCCTCCAACGGCACCGACTTCACCGTGGGCATGATCCCCCAGGCCCGGTTCACCGGCGGCTGCGAGGAGTCCCTGCAGCACATCGTCTTCAACCCCAACATGCCCACCGAGGAGTGCTTCATCTCCCCCATGAAGGGCGAGGCCGAGGGCATCGTCTACGCCACCAAGCCCCTTTGCTATCAGGGCCAGCTCATCGAGGGCTTCTGGATCCGCTTCCATGAGGGCAAGGCTGTGGAGTGGCACGCCGACAAGAACGAGAAGCTGCTGGGCGAGATCATCAACATGGACGAGGGCAGCGCCTATCTGGGCGAGTGCGCTCTGGTGCCCTACGATTCCCCCATCAACAACACCGGCCTGCTGTTCTACAACACCCTGTTCGATGAGAACGCCGTGTGCCACCTGGCACTGGGCAAGGGCTTCATGGACACCATTGAGGACTTCCAGAACAAGACGCTGGAGGAGGTTCGCGCGCTGGGCGTCAACGAGTCCATGGTCCACGAGGACTTCATGATCGGCGCCGCCGACATGAGCATCGACGCCATCTGCGAAGGCGGCAAGGTGGTTCCCATCTTCCGCGACGGCAACTGGGCGTTCTGAGAAGGAAAACATCAGTAATGAAAAAGCTGTGAGATCCGGCGGATCTCACAGCTTTTTATGTAATATAAGGGGCTACTTCCGCCGCCTTTTCCCCATCTTCTTCGGACCTTCACTTTTGACAGAGCCGTATTTTTTCTCGATCCGGCGGTCCCGCATCTGCTCCTGCTTCTCGCGCCAGCGAATCTCCCACCGTCTATAGGCAATCAAACCAACGCCGCACAGTATGATCAAA
>CAMVRT010000002.1 GCA_947169975.1 uncultured Oscillospiraceae bacterium | reverse complement strand
GTTTTGACGGAAAAATGGGGCCGCTGCAAAACCCTCGTTTTGCAACGGCCCCTTTGTTCTGCTTAGAGTTTCATGTGATAGCTCCAGCTCCCGATCTGCATTCCATTATAGGAAAACTGCTGGGCGTGGAATTCTGTAAAACCGTTCTTTTGGTAGAACAGTCGGTTGCGCTGGGAATTGGTGAACAGACACAGGGCGCTGCCACCTTGCTGCCGGACGTAAGGAATGAGGCAGTCCCGCAGTATTCCACTTCCGATACCCTGACCGGCATAAGCGGGATCGACAGTGAGCAGGCTGAGGTACCAGGTGTTCTCGCCCAAAGCATGGCAGGGTGCGCCCGCTTGCTTCTCCATTTCATTCCAGGCGCTTACATTCCGCACACCACCGTGAAACATGGCGGCAAGATAGCCGCTCCGGAGATATTGCCCGTCGGACGGTTTCTTGTAGTCAGGCGCGCAGAGCATGGCCACGGCAGTAAGTACCCCGTCTTTCTTCGCAGTGATGAACGTGGCGTTGTTTTGATTGGAGCGGAATTCAGACCGCAACAAAGCCCGCAGAAACCGCTGCCGTTTTCTATCGTCCTCCACATAGATGGAGAAGTATTCGTAATCGCCAAAGGCACGGGCGGCAAGATCAGCGCAGGATAGGAGGTCCGCTCGCTGCATCCTTTCAAAGCTCAGCATAAATCAAATATCTCCTTCAAATAAGCCTGCAAGGCCCCAAAATCTCCATGAGGCCACTGTTCGACGGGCAGGCCTTCCGGATTGATAACGCAGTCAGTTAGGAGGAAGGTCTTCATGCCAAGCTGCCCGGCTACCATATCCTCACGGGCATCGTTGCCCACCATGATGCAATCCTCCGCCGCAAGATGCATCCGGCGCAGAATCTCTCGATAATAGTCAAGATTCGGCTTGCAGTATCCGATGTTCTCATAGGTAGTATAGAACTCGAAGTCTTCTGGCGAGAGTCCCGCCCAGCGAATGCGACTTTCGGTAGCTACCGCAGGGAAAATCGGATTTGTCGCCAACGCTACTCGACATCCCGAATTTTGGAGAAGGTTCACCACTGCCGCCGCGTCCGCTGTATAACCACATAAGTCCTTTGCCCGCTGAAAGTCGACAGCATAAAACTCGCTGAACAGGACTTTATCTTTCCAGGCCGTTTCCCCATAAGTAGCGGCAAAATCATTCCAAAAGGCTTCCTCGTTGGTGCAGGACCCATCGTTCTTTACCATTGCAGCCGTGCCGTGCCAGATCGCTTTCACCAACGAGTCCGGTTCATAGCCGTGGGGGATCAGTTTTTTTGCAAGAAGCTTGAAGTAGCCCCTTGTAAATCTCTCTTGATCCATCGGCAGGAGTGTCCCATCCAGATCAAACAACACCGCTTTTGATTTCATCATATATCGCCACCAATCTTTTGGGCTGTATACTGACTTTCATGCCAAGATGCTGACTTGCAATTCAGCGATTCTTCTCCACGTCCTGCCAGTTGGTGTTGTGGAGGATCTCGGCATCTTCTCCGACAAATACTGTCCCGGCCTCTTCATCGCCTGTGAGCTGGTAAAGCATCCAGGCGGTCATGTAGCCATCTGAACGCATCAGCATCTGCTCGTGCTCCGCACCGACGGCTCTGCCACGGACCTTCATGACGCTGTCAGTTACTTTGTTGTAATTATCAATAAGAGCGGACAGGGGCGAGACGCCGCCGAAGCCCTTCTCGGGGTCGGTGCCGGAGTCGTCTGATTTCCCGGTACCGGCAGTCATGAAATAAGGCACTGTAACCTCGGAGGTATCATATTCCCAGCCCATATTCTTGGCCAGCGTGGGATAGGCCGCGCTTCCGGTGAAGATGGTCTTATAGTACTTGCCGTTTTCATAATTTGTTAGCGCGCAGATCGCTCCCGCGCCGCCCTGGGAATAGCCGATAATACCCATGTTCTCATAGTCGATTTTGCCGGAAAGCACACTGTCGGCAGGAACAGTCAGCATGAAGTCCAAGGTAAGGGAAGCCGTCTCGCCATTTCCGGTCTGCCCGTCCTCGTTGCCGACCACGATAAAGCCCCAGGAGGCTAAGCGCGGGAAAAACGGTTCGAATGAGGCGGCGGGTGTGCCACTGGCATTGACCACCGTGATCATCGGCCATGACTTGTCATCCGTTTCCAAGTCTTTGGGGTACCAAACCCGGATTTTGCCGATTGACTCATGATCAGAAGCAAACTCTGTGTAGGCTGTCTCATAAGAGCCAAGCTGAGAATACTTCATCTCCAGCGGAGCATCCGATTTGAAGTTTTTGTAATAGCCCTCTACTATGTCGTTGTTGCCGTCACCGCTGGGCAGCATGGACTTGATATAAAAGAATGCGGCGACACCCAGTGCGAGAAGTACCGCTAACAGGATCAATACGATTTTCATCACTTTCTTCATTTCTATCCTCCGTCACATCTTATTGTCCCAGCAGCGCAAGGCCGTGGGTCTGCACATCACCGTTTACAGCAGCATAGATCCACTCCGCAACGCTGACGCCGTCCTCCAGTTTGTCAAAAACATTGCCGGAAATGATCGTATGCTGTGTGTTATGCGTTTCTGCGTCTTCTCCGGCGCTCCAGATATAGATGCCGATCCCTGGGATCTGCGTCTGCAGCCCTGCAACCATCTTTGTAAGATCCGCCTGAAATTGGTCGCCAAGCGCCTTGGTTTTGTCCATCTTCCCTGTGTTGATGTAGGACTGATACTGCATCAGCGTATCGTCCCGGTAGGAACAGTCAAAAAGAATCTTGACACTGTCGCCTCGCTTTGCATACAGAGCTGTCAGACTGTCCAGCACAAGATTGTCCGTTGTAAGCCGATCGGAAATTTCCGTCGGCGATTGCCAGAGATTTACCGCTGTCTCGTGCCATCCGTCATAGAGCAGCAACGAGCTGTCTACGCAGACCGTGACATTCTCAACTGAGGGAAAACGGTCAATCACATCGTCGGCCAGAAGCGAGGTTGCAAAGCCGCCAGCGGAGAAGCCGGTTATGAGCAGAGTATCCGGCTCTCCTACATAGGGTTTGACTTGCTCGACGAATGCGGCGTAATTGCTGTAGCCGGTGTGATAAACGGTTTTTCCGTTTCCTTTGTATACACCGGTCCCTGCGTGGAAGTCACCGGTGGCGTAGGGAATCACAATAAAGCTCCAGTCCTTGAAGGGGTTGTTTTCTGCGTTACTCCCGATTCCACCCTCCGCTACAAAGTCCTGTGCCTGCGTGGTTGTTGCGTAAAATTTTGTTCCGCTCTCTGAGGTTTCCGGCGTGATGCTCACGCCACCGCCGAAGAAATAAACGACGACCTTATTTTCAGTGCCCTTTTTAAAGATTCCGTGCCACTCGCTGCCGTCCGAGGATTGGGTACCCTCTACCGCCACCTCATACCATTTCCCGATTTCCGGCTCGCCCTTCAGCTTCGGGAAGCTTTTGAGAAAGGTCATTTTCAGCAGCACAAACGCACCGACAGCGAGAACGACGATGACGCAGGCGAAAATGAGCAGGACCTTTTTCGCCTTTCTGTGTTTTTTCTTTTCCATTTGCCCATCTCCTTTATGATCCCAAGATTACTTGAATACTTGCTTTTGATTGGCCGCTTAGAATCGTCTCTTTCAAAAGCGGCCTGTTCTCCCGGTCAATTCTCTTTCCATCGACCAGCATTTCTTTGACACCGTGCTGGACATGATCGGGGTTTTCCACCCGGATCGTCAGACGGCAGCCGCGGTAGGTACGCTCCACCGTGAAGCTGTCCCATTCGGCGGGGATCGACGGGTCGATCAAGAGGCCCTTCAGCGTGGGTCGGATGCCCAGCAGGTACTGGGTCGCCACCACGTCCATCCATGCTGCCGTGCCGGTAACCTGACTGACGCAGCCCAAGCCGAACTTCTCGTTGTCCTTGCCCAGCATCGTGGAGCAGTATGCGTAAGCCTCCGCATGATAGCGCTCCACGCCGACCTTCTTGATTACTTCATTCGGCATAATCTGCTTGTAATACTTCCAGGCCCGATCGCCGCGCCCCAGCAGAGCCTCCGCCATGATGGCCCAGCAGTTGGCCTGGCAGAACACGCCGCCGTTTTCGGAATACCCGGCGGGGAGACCGTTGACCATGGCAGCATCCTTGCTGGGCCAGCCGGGATAGCCGGGAGTGTTGAGCAGCAGGCCCATACCGGTGTCCAGCTCTCGGGCAGCGCTGTCCATGGCCTCGAGCTGGTGCTCCTTGCAGGCGTCCGCAATGACCATCCAGCTCTGGGCATTCAGCCAGATCCGGGCGTGCTCCTGTGTGTGCGTACCGATGGGCTTCGCCTCGTCGTCCAAACCGCGCAGGAACCACTCGCCATCCCAGGCGTATGCCTCCAGCGCCTTTTCCTGCTTTTCAATCAGCGCGTAGAAACGCTCTGTGCTCTCGCCGCGCATTTCGGCCATTTCAGAAAGCTGACGCAGCGCATAGATATGCTGCTGGGACACCATGATGCTCTCGCCCTTGCCCTTGCGGCCGAAGGGGCCCAGATGATCGTTCCAGTCGGAGAAGAGGATCAGCGGCAGCTTATGCTCGCCCAGGTGCTTTTCGGTGAAGTCCACGCCCCGCAGCAGATGCTCCCACAGCGTGGCGGAGCCGACAGGTGTGACAAGATCTGCCCCAAGGAACGGGATCTCCTTGTCCAGAAAGCTCAAATCACCGGTTTCTGCGGCGATAGCGTAGGCAAGATACACCATCCAGATATGATCGTCCGAGCGGGTAATGTCCTGCGGCGGGCGTTTTTCTTCGGGCCAGGCGGTATGGATCGCGTGGCCGTCCTCCAACTGCTGGGAGGCCAGGTACCACAGCATCTCTGTCGCCCATTCCGGCTTGCGGTAAGCCTGGGCCAGCATGTCCTGGGCCGTATCCCGAAAGCCGATGCCGCGAACACCGGAGGCGTCCGAACTGATGGAGCGGGAATAGCGGGCGGTCTGGACACACTGCAGCGGGTTCCAGGTGTTGAGCATCCTTTGGGCGTCCTCATCGGGAAGATCGCACTGATACACGGCAAGATGCTCGTCCCACCAGCTCTGCAGCTTTGCAAACTGCCGATCCGCTGCTCCGTCCTTCCGGAGCGCGGTCAGTGTCTCCTTTGCTCCGGTCACAGCCTTGTCATAGTCGGACAGGGCCCCTTCGGTCACGCCGAGGAAGAAATGAAGCTGCTTCTCCTCGCCTTTGCCAAGAGAAACATGGGTGTGCAGCGCGCCGCAGGGCTCGCCGCCCTGCAGATCGGTGTTGGACAGGCGTCCGTTCTGAACCTCAACGGGATTCCTCTCATCCCGGTAATTGCCGCAGAACACGTCCCGGTTGCAGCAGAAGGAGTCGATCTTCGCATCCGAGCCAAAGTACACCAGCGGGGATTCATCCTTGCGGGGGTGCATCCAGGCGGTGTAGGCATAGGTGATCGCCTGCAAATCCTCATCGAAGACGGCCCGGGTATTCCACTTGAGATAATAGCCGAGGACGTTCTCCTCCCGGGCCAGAAACTGGCTGAGCTCCACGTAGGCGAACACGTCGCAGACGATCTCCGCGCCGCTCTCGTTTGTGAGCTTCAGATCCCATACCAGCGTATCATAGTCCTGGGCCATGAAGAGCTTCAGCATGGCGGTCAGGCCGTTCTTTTTCGCGGTGAAGGTGGAGGAGCCCGGCGCGTGTCTGGCTTCCCGGAAGTCCACCGGCGTCTCGCAGGGGCGAAACGTTGGCGACCAGACCGTGCCGTCGGCCATGCGGAGATACACATAGAAGCCCGGAGAGTCGATGGGCATATTGTAAAAACGATAGCGCGTCAGACGGAACATCATCGGGGAAAGCCACCAGCTTAATCCGCCGCCCGCCTGGGAGACAAAGGCGTGCATTCTGCCGTTGGAGAGATAGTTGATCCATGGAGCAGGCAGATCAAAGCGGTCAAAGCGGATCTCCCGCTGAGCGTCGTAAAAGTGATAGGGCAAATGGTTCATCGGGCTTCTCCCTCCATGTAAATGAGAAAATGGATCATTACAGCTTATCCGTCCAAGCCGAGCGCTGCTGCTTCCTCTGCAGTCAGGTCCAGCTCAATGAGTTGGAAGGTGTCTGTTTCGTTGCTGGCTTCCAGATGGATATGCCAGATTCCCTGTTGGCAGGAAGCAGTCAGGACACCTTCCATATCAAAACTGCCGAGTGCGCTTGACACAGAAATCACCGGATGCTCCTCCGGAAAACTGAGCTGTCGGTCCTGAATCTGATACACACCCTGTCCCTGGAAATTGAACGCAAATCCTGAAATCTGTATCGTCCCCTGGAGCTCATAATTGTGATCCGGCTGGAATACGATCGTTTGGTTGTCCCGCGTGACAGTAACTGCAGCATCCGAAGCTTGAACGGGGGCGAGCTCCGGTGCCTTGTTGAGATGGCGAATCAGCACCCATGCGCCAATGCCGAGAATCAGCAAAACCAGAGCGATGATCAACGTGATTTTCACAGATTTTTTCATATTTCAGTACCTCCAACTATTATTCTTTGATATGTGCCGGGTCCGAGCGTTTCGCTGGATCCATCCGGCAGTATGACGTGTGCAATGTTTCCTTCCGGAATCGTAAACGTATAGCAGATCCGATCGTCCTTTTTCTCCCAACGGGAACGCACAGTGCCAAACCGGGTTTTAAAAACGCCCTCCGCCCAGGTGAGGCTGCCCCCGGGGATGGGGCGGAGCTCAAATTCCCGGAAGCCTGGCGCATCGAAGCTGGGACGGATGCCCACCACATACTCGAACAGGAACTGGCAGACCGCGCCGAAGGAATAGTGGTTGAAGCTGTCCCGGAACACGTCCATGCCGTTCCAGTTCTCCAGCATGGTCGTCGCGCCCAAAGTGATCGGGTGCAGCCAGCCGGGAGCGGTGGTCTGCTCCAGGACACGGAAGGCTTCATCCGCCAGCCCGTTGTCGCAGAGGGTGGGCAGCAGATAAACCGTAGAGAGGAAGCCGGTGTTCAGGTGGTAGTCGGCGGCTTCCAGTTCTTTTTTAAGCTGAGCGATCACCAAAGGCTTCTTCGCTTCGCTGACCATATCCAGCGCCAGAGCGCGAATATACGCCGCCTGATGGCCCGGCTGGATCGTGCCGTCAGGGCCGATCAGGTACTTGTCATAGGCGGCTTTGATTTTTTTGGAAAGCGCGGCATAGTGTGCCGCGTCCTCGTCTTTGCCGAGGATACGCGCCATGTGCGAGAGATTGTCACAGCTCCGTTTGGTATAGGCCGTGGCGACCTCCGGCTTGCCGTACTTTGCCATGTGGGTCACGAAGTCCACCGCCGTGCCGCCCTTTGCAAACAGTTCAATGACCTCCGGTGGAGGCGGCAGGGGCTCGTTCCACTCGCCGTAGTGAAAGCGAGTGTCATAGATGAGATCCCCGTCGCCGTTTTTGTACCACGGCTTGTCCGCGTACATGGGGTTTTGCTCCTTCATGCAGCGCAGGGAGAATTCCACCCATTTTTTCGCCGTGTCGTAGTGTTCCTCCAAGAACGCTTTGTCGCCGTACATCAGATACATCTGATAGGGAATCCACACGGCGGAATCGCCCCAGCCCACGCTGTCCTCGCCGATGTTGCCCTCGCCGCTCGGTCCGGCCAGGGCCATGGCGGGGTCTTTTGCCTGCACCGCTTTGAGCTCTTCCGGATTGTGGACGCTGGAGGTGGACGGGAAGGTGATGCCGACTTTACCGGAGGCGTACTGCTCGATGGTCTGATCCACGAGCCACTTCTTGAAAAACTGCCGCACGTCCATGAAATACGCCGCTGTGCGGCAGTAGATCATGGCGTCGCCCGTCCAGGTGTTGCGCTCGCGGGTGGGGCAGTCCACCGGCGCATCCAGAAAGTTGCCCTTCTGGCTCCAGCGGGCGTTTTCCACCAGCTTGTTGATGAGCGCATTGGAGCAGCGGAAGTCTCCCGTCTCTTCCATGTCGGAGTAGACGGCGATGGCCTCAAAGTCCGCGTCCTCAATGCCCTCCACGAGGGTATAGCGGAAGCCGAACACGGCAAAATGCGGCGTGTATTCCTCGACCTCGGCGCCTTTGCAGATATAGGTGACCTCCTGAAACTCCGCCCTTCCGCCGTCGCAGTTGGCGGTGGAGAATTTGCCTTCCTGATCCAATCCTTCGCCGTGCTTGAGGTGGACGATCTGCCCGGGTGCGGTATTCCGAAGGATCATCCGGACATAGCCTGCAATATTCTGCCCGAAGTCTATGACGAGTCTCCCGGCGACGTCGCGCATCGGCTTCCCCGGGAAGCGCTCCTTTTCCCGCACGGGGACGCTCTGGTTTTCGATCAGCGCGCCTTCGGTATGTTCTGTGCAAAGGGCGGCCTTCTGCCAGCCGTGGGGTTCCACGCGGGCGTCATAGACCTCGCCCTTCTGCAGATCCGTCCGCACAATGGGACCGAGTCCGACTTCCCAGTCTACATCCGTAGGCACAGTCTCTTCACGGCCATCGTCGTAAAGAAGCCTCAGCTCACCCCAGAGAGCGAGCGTATAGCCGAAATTGTTGTTCCAGCGCCACCAGCCGTCGCCCACCGTAACAAGCAGCTCGTTACCGCCCTCGTTCATGAGGGCGGTAACATCATATTCCTGCACCTGGATGCGGAAATAGTAACTGGTCAGCCCCGGCATGAACTTATTCCCGGTCACGCTCACGCCGTTGAGCTCCGCCTCATACACGCCGTGGGTGGTCAGGCGCAGCGTGGCTTTTGCCACCGTTTTATGTACTTCAAATCTCCGCCGGAACACCGGCACGAGCTTTGTCAGCCGGTTATCTCCCGGATGACAGATCCACTTTGCCATCAGCTTAACTCCTTGGAAAGCGCCAAGATCCTTCCCGCGCACGCTTCCAGCTCGGCGCGGGTGATCGTCCCGTCCTTCAAGCCTGTCAAGATACCGTCCACATCTTCTTTGGTGCCGGACATCATCAGATCGTTGCCGGCTTTGATGCAGAGTGCCGGGCTGGAAGCGCCGTAGACGCCCAGATTGAACTTGTCGTTGGTCGTTCCCCAGTCGGTCATAACGATGCCCTCAAAGCCCCACTCGCCCCGCAGCACCGTTGTGATCAGGTCGCGGCGGTTTGCGGTATGGATGCCGCCCAGCAGGTTGTAGGAGGTCATCAGCGCCTTGGGGGCGGCTTCCTTTACGCATATCTCAAAGCCCTTGAGGTAAATTTCCCGCAAAGCCCTCTGTGATACCACGCTGTTGGAACCGAAGCGGTTGGTCTCCTGATTGTTGCAGGCAAAGTGCTTGATGGTGACGGCGCACTTTTCATGCCTCTGTACACCGCGTGTCATCGCCGCTGCAGTCTTACCGGAGATTAGGGGATCCTCCGAATAGTATTCAAAGTTCCGGCCGCAGAGCGGGCTGCGGTGGATGTTCAGAGCCGGTGCCAGCCAGATGTTTGCACCAAAGAGCTCCATTTCCGCTCCGACCAAGTCACCGCACTCTTCTGCCACGGAGCCGTTCCAGGCTTGGGCCAGGGCTGTCCCGATGGGGATGGCGGAAGCATAGTGATACAGTACCGTGTGGTTTTTGGCTTTTTCCTCATTCTGCCGCAGCTTCAGCCGGATCAGCTGCTGGATCTCGGGAGGGAGAATATAGAGGATACTGTGAAAGGCTTCGAAATCCAGACTCTCCTGACCGTCCGCCGTCTCCATGTACCTGGTGGCAAGACGAAGCCCCGCAGGGCCATCGGCCATGACGATGGCGCCATAGCCCTTTTCTGTCACAATAGTCGCGGTTTCGCCCGCGCCGCCCGCCAGACGGGAGGCGGAATTGCCGATGATGGCCGCCATGCCCTCTGCGTCCGAGTGCTTTCCCACGCAGATTGTGGCCAGCTCCCGGTCAGAGAAGCCGGACAGGTCCTCCGATCCGATGTGCTCCCGCTCAATGCTTTCCCGATCATAGTGCCCGATGCGGCCAAGTGAGACTGCGGAAACCGGGATGCACGGCAGATCTTCGGGGCTTTCACCCATAATCTGTGGATTCCAGTCTTTGAAATCGGCCTCGCCGCCGGAATGACTGAGGGTCGCGGAAGCTGCATCCCCATCCAGCGATACGATCCCAACCGGTGTGCTGCCGAGGCTGAACAGGTATTCCCCTCGCTCCAGCAGCCAGCAGTCGTTTTCCGCATCCCAACTGGCCATATTCTCCAGGGGGAGTTTCAGCAAAAGGACCTCGCTCTCACCGGGAGCAAGTTCTCGAGTCTTGGCATAAGCGCCCAACTCCCGCAGAGGCTTGACGAGCTTGCCGCCCGGCGCGGAATAATAGAGCTGTGCGGTCTCCTTTCCGGGGAAGCGGCCGGTATTGCTGATCTTCGCCTTTACGCTTACGATCCCGTTTTCCACCTCGAAAGCGGTGCATTCCGTCTCAAATTCTGTGTAGCTCAGGCCGTAGCCAAAGGGGAAAAGCGTCTTGACGCCTGCCGCGTCATAATAGCGGTAGCCCACGAACACACCTTCCCGATAGCGGGTATCGTCGCGCTGAGCGAAATCCCCGATGGCAGGAAGATCTTCGGCCCTGGCCCAAGTGGTGGTGAGCTTGCCGGAGGGAGTGGCTTTCCCCAGCAGCACATCGGCAAAGGCGTCGCCCGTCACGCTGCCCAGCTGGCTCAGAAGCAAAACATTATTCACCTTGTCCAGTATAGGCGAAATATCCACCGGGCCGCCCACGTTCAGCACCAGAAGAAACTTTTTATATTGCTCTGCACAGCGCAGAATATCTCGCTTTTCATCCTCCGTCAGCAGATAGTCCCCCTCGCCTCCGGGACGATCCGCACCCTCGCCGGAGTTGCGGGCGAGCACGTAAATACAAACCTCGCCTTTGCCGTCGATGGGGATCTCATAGCGGGGCTCCGGAGGCGTACGTCCCATGCCGACGAGAAAGACAGACTTGCCAAGTTCCTTCGCTTCCCGGGCGATATCTTCATAAAAACCCTTGACGGCTTCATCCCGGATGGCCTTGTAGCCATCCATCCACGGCTTTGTGGTGACGATGAAGCCGGCATTCTCCAAGCCTTCTTCAATGCTGACCGTGTGTCGCACATTCACGTCGCCGCTTCCGGTGCCTCCCTTGATGGTCTCCCGCGCGCCCGCACCGTACAGCGCGACCTCGCAGGGAGCAGAAAGCGGGAAGTCTCCGTTCTTTTTCAGCAGCACCATGCACTCCGGCGCAAGCGCTCGGAGCGTCTTCAGGTGTTCTCTTTCAAAGTCCTGCACCTCAGGGGAATCGATTTTGACCATCTTTATTCATCCTCCAGTTTATTGACGAGCTGATGCAGTGCCTTGTCGATCTCCGTGATCGTCCCCGCAGGAATTTGCACCATCTCCAGGATCTCCCGGGCTGTGTTGTTTCCCACGGCTGCCATCAGCCCTTCCACCGAGAACTGACGTGCTTTCGCAACGGCCTCAATGGCGGCAAACATAGGCGCCAGCACGGATTTGGCCTCTTCGCTCTGCTTCCTCAGGTGCGAAAGCGTGCAATTTACGCTGAGTACCGGCGCGAAATTACCGTTCATCGAGAGCGCGCTCATCGGCTCAGTGAAGCCGCCGCGCTTCAGCTTTCCCATGACCTCTCCCAGCCACTGGATACTGTCCGGAACCCAACGGGGCAGGCGCGGGCAGACGGAATTGGTGTTGATCCAGTCTTCGCCTGTGGAAAAGCCGTGTCCGCCGTAGGAATAGATATGGCTTTCAAAAGCAACGCCCTTTTCAGATAGAGCGAGCTCCATGCGGAGCGTATTGGAAATATCCACGGTGCGGTCATCCCGCGCCGCGGCAAAGAAACAGGGGCAGGTGGCTGCCGTGACATGCTCATGGGGATAGGGCATGCCCGGCTGGCACATATCGCAAATGTCCTTCAGGATCGCGGGATATACCAGCACTGCGGCGGCAGGCTTATGCTCCGCCATCGTCGCGGCGCAGGCCGCCAGATGCCCACCGGCTGAAAATCCGACAACCGCGATCTTTGCCGTGTCCAAATGCCATTCTTCCGCCCGCTCCTCAATGAGCGCCATGGCCTGCTCATAGTCCAAGAGCGGCAAAGGCCACTTCCCCTTAGGCGTGCAGGTATAGCGCAGAACAAAGGCCTGGTATCCCGCCTTGAGGTGGGCCATGGCCACGGGATCGGCCTCCCGGTCAGAGCACATGGCATAGCCGCCGCCGGGGATCACCAGCATGGCCGGGCGCTTGGAAAAGCCAAATTCGCCGTCAACCTCCTGCAAATATGCGGTCAATGTGACATTTCTTTCCTCATTCAGAATAATTGTTTCTGCCTTCATTTTTCTGCTCCTTTGTTCCAAATGGCCTGCAATGTGGAGGCAATATAGTCCTCGGCCTCCTTGGCAAGCGCTTCCTGCTTGGGGTTCTTGGCCTCTTGAGCGGGATACTCCTTGTGATTGACCTCCAAAAAGCCGTGGATCGCCTCGTCGTACAGTTGAAAGCTCGTTTGCACGCCGTTGGCTTCCAGCCGCTCCCGGTAGGCTTTTCCCGCCTCCGTGAGAGGATCAGGGCCACAGCAGATAAAGATCGCCGGGGCAATCCCTTTTAGCTGGCTGTCCGCTGCGGCGACAGGAGAGATATAGGGATCGTCGATCCTAACACCCTCCGGGAGGAAAAAATCATTCATGCTCCAGGCATCCTTGCTGCCCCGGAAGAGGCTTTCCAGCATCTTAAAATCCAGGAAGGCGTAGCACAGCACCTGTGCCGAGACATCCACGTCCATATCGTGGAGCATCAGTGTGCTGGCTGCCGCCAGATGCCCGCCCGCCGAGTAGCCAATCAGGGCAAATCTCTCCCTGTCAAGACCGTATTCATCGGCGTGCGTCCGGAAATACAGCACCGTATCCCGAATTTCCTCCTGCGGGTAGGGAAAAGGCCGAATGTCCAGCTTGGTATAATTGATGTTCACGATGAACGCACCACACTTTTCCGCCATATCCAGGCAGTAGCTGTCCATCTGACTGGCATCGCAGCCGACCCATGCACCGCCGTGGATGTTAAACAGCACCGGCCAGGGCTTCGCAGTATGCTGCGGACGATAAAGGAGCACGTCGATGCCCTTCTTCCCGCTTCGCGGTACCAGAAAGCGCTCACCGACGGGGTTTTTCCAGACTTCTTTTTTCCGCTTTGCCCGAACAGCAAGCTTCATAGCTGCAAGCTTCAGATTCATAGCTTCTCCATTCCCAGCTTCAGCACCTCACCGCCTACGCCGCGCATCATCCAATCTGCGCAGCTTACACCGTCCACGACAGTGGTGAAGGCGGCATTGGAGCCGCAGAGGCAGTGAACGGTCAGCTCGGCGTTCTTGCTTTTTTTATCCGGCGTATCAAAGATAAATACGCTCAATTCGGGAATCGACTTTTGCAGCGTTTCCAGCATCTCTTTGAGCTTCCGCTGGAAGCTGACCCCCGCCGCCTTGTCCGGCACCCAGCGCCCATCCTCCAGATACATCTCCATCTGGGTCAGCGCAGCATCCCGTACGGAGCAGCAGTACATGATCTTGATCTCCGGGTGGTTTCGGTGCAGCGCCAGAAGATTGTCGGTGACGATCTCGTCTCCTGTGAGGCGCGAAACGATCTCTTCCGGTGCTTTCCAGACCTCCCGGGCCACCCTCTGCCAATCATAATGCATCATGGCGCTGTCTGCGCAGGCGGTAATGTCCCGGCACTCCGGGAAGGCAGCGGCAACCGTGTCGGTAAGCAGGGACGTTGCGAAGGCTCCCGCCGAAAACCCCGTCACCAGGATCTGCTCCGGATTTGGAACCAGTTCCTTGATCTTTTTCAAAAGCATCTGAAAATTCGTATAGCCGTGGTGATGCAGCACGCTGGGCTTTCCATTCAGAGCCGTATAGGGGAAATCTCCGGTCCCGCAGTGAAAGTCCCCGGTAGCATAAGGTACAAACAGCAAACTCCAGTCCCGGAAGGGATTCTTTTTTGACGGTCCGAAGGTTCCGATCCGGGGAATGATGTCCCCAAAGCGCACATCGTCAGAATAGAACATCTCGCCCTGGCCGCCCACGCGCTGAGGTCTGGCTGCGGTATGCTCATCCATGGATACCCCGCCGCCGGAGAACCCGATCATGAGCTTATTGGCACTGCCCAGGCGAATGCAGCCATGATAGGGATTGCCGTTGGCGCAGAGAGCGCCGTCCGGCCAGTATTCGTAGTTTTTGCCCACCTTCGGGCGCTCCGGCAGCTCCGGGAAACGGGTCAGCTCGATATAGTCTGCCAGAAGCCGATTGAACAGAGGCCAGCCCTTCCGGTCCTCCTTATGCGTTTTCCGCTTTGCCATGGTTTTCCTCCTTGCTCATCGCATAGAGTTCTTTCGCCTTTTCCACCTTATAGCGGAAGCAGTCCTCCCGCAGCTTGTCCTGCTCCGGCTTTTCCTCGGCCTTTTCGGTGCCAAAGCCGTGATAGCCGTCTTTGTACAGTTTCAGATCCAGCAGCTTGCCATGCTGCTTCAAAAGCTCCGCGTAACGCTCTCCCTGGGGATGCAGGGGATCCCGGCCGCAGACGATAACCACCGCCGGAGAGAGCTTCTTCAACGTTTCCTCCGTAATTTTCGCCGCCGGGGACAGCACCTCGCTGTCCAGAGGCAGCTTGGGAGGATAGAGCTCAAACATCAACTTGTAGAGCTTGTCTCCCTCCGGAAAGTCGATGGGGATCGTGCCGGTGAAATCCAGGAAGGGCACCTCCATGATCTGTCCCGCGATATGCACGCCCTGCTGTGCCAGCAGAATGGCAGAACCCGCTGTGAGGTGTCCGCCCGCGCTGCCGCCTGAGAGGACGATCCTGTCGGGGTCGATGCCCAGCTGCTTTGCGTGCGCCTTGAGCCACTTGACGGTATCCACAACCTCTTCCTGCGGATAAGGGAAGCTCTTGTCATACAGCCGCCTGTAGTTCACATTGACCACAAAGGCCCCCAGCTCGTCGCTCAGCCGTTTGCAATAGCGGTCATCGTCCACCGCGTCCATTCCGACCCAGGCGCCGCCGTGGATCTGCACGAATACCGGCATGTTTTCCCGCTGCTTGGGATAGTAGAAGAGCACTTCTACCGGGTCCTTGCCTTCGCGCTGGATGTAACTGCGGTCCCCAACGACGGGATCGCTCTTGTAATGCTTGTTGATTTTATGAAAGCGGGCGTTCATCACCGCCCGTTTGATCGCCGTAAACGCCATGTCATTGCACCTCGATCTTCAAATCTCCGTCACCGCGCGTCACGATGAGCGCCCGGCCGTGCCAGGTCTGGATGGTCTTGTCGAAATAGTTTTCCTCGCTCTTCGGGTCTGCCGAGCCAAAGCCCAGGATCGTACGCTCTCCCTTTGTTTCCGCCGTGATGGTCAATACGGCCTCCGGGTTGAGGACGCCCTCTTTGTCCTTTACGGAGAGCTCGATGATCCCGTCACCCAGGTCTGTCTGTTCCAGATAAACTTCGTCGGAGGCAGTCATCAGCCGATCCTGTTCCGCGTTCTTTCCGCCCCGGATATTGATCGCTGTCAGCTCGCCCGGCTCGTAAACAGTATCAAACAGCGCCTTGCAGCGCTCTGTCTTCTGTTTTCCGACCGAGCGGCCGTTGTCAAACAGTTCGACCTCGTCGGCGTCGGAATAGACCTCCACCACGATGGGCTTGCCTTCATAGCCCCGGTAATTCCAGCTTCGCAGGGCGTCCGACCAGCCCCAGCGGGTGGGAGACTGCTTTTCTCCGTAATGGGCCGGATCCTGCACGGCAAGATAGGGCTCTTTCCGAAGGCCCCAGACGATCTGCCGCCAGTAGGATACCGGACGGCGGTCACCGATCAAATCGAAGTCACCGCAGCCCGCACTTCGCCAGGGATAGGCGCCGTACAGATCGTACTCCAGCGCCTCGCCGTAGCGATGCTGCCCAACGCCTGCCTCGCCCAGGTAGTCCCAGGCGGCCCAGCCAAAGTCTCCGATCAGCTGCGGGAGCTTCTCACAGAGCTTCCAGTTTTCATAGAGGGCGCTGGGATAGCACTCCGCCCCCAGCATGACGCGGTGTGGATATTGCGCAGCGTCCGCTTCATAGCGGAAAGTGGCGTAATTATAGCCTGCCACGTCCAGATAACTGAAGGCCTCCTCCAGCGGCTCGCCGATCTCCCGGGAGGCCATGAGTCTGGCCAGCTCCTCTGCATTCCCGTTCAGAATGGAATTGATGTCCGCCCCGGCCTTGACAGCCAGCTCCGGAATGCGATCCATCAGCGACAGCACCGGGTTCACGCAGTTGGTGAGGTAACGCGTAGGGTCCAGCGCACGGATATGATCGCAGATCTGTCTGCCGTACTGTACCTCACGGGGATCGCTGATTTCACAGATCTCGTTGCCGATGGAATAAAAGATCACCGAGGGATGATTGTAGGCCAGCTCCACCATGGCCGAAGCGTCTTCCTTCCAGTGAGAAAGAAAGTGGGCGGAATAATCAAAGTCCACCTTCGGCGCCGTCCAGGCGTCGCAGAGCTCCAACATCACGAGCATCCCCAGCTCGTCACAGGCCTCCAGCACCGTCCGGCTGGTGGGGAAATGGGCGCAGCGGATCGCGTTATAGCCCGCTTCCTTGAGCTTCCGGATACGCCGGAAAGTCAGCGCCCGGTGCTCCACCGCCCCGATCACGCCGTGATCCTGGTGGATGCAGCCGCCTCGGAGCTTGATGGGCTCGCCGTTTATACGCAGCCCGCGCCTGGCGTCCAGGGAAAGGGTTCGGACGCCGAAGCGCGTGTGCTCGCTATCCAGCCCCTCAAGCGCTGTCTTGCAGTCGTACAGGAAGGGATCGTCAACGCTCCAGAGCTTTGGGTGCTCCAGCGTAAAGCGCAACGATACTGTCTTGGTCTCGCCTGCCAAGAGCGTTACCGGAGCGCTGATCTCTGTATCGTCGATACGATGGCGCAGGCAAAGTGTCCGCTGCCGTGCGTCCCGGTTTACCAGGGTTGTTTGGATCAGAAGCGCCGCGGCTTCCTCATCCGCTTCCGCCACTGTGATCTTCACGCCGTTTGGAGCGATATGGACGCTGCCCGCCCGAAGCAGCCACACGTCCCGGTAAATACCGGTGCCCGAATACCAGCGGCTGGACGGAACACCGTTTCGCACCAGTACCTTGACGGTGTTCTTTCCTGGTTTCAGAAAGGGCGAAATATCGACCGTAAAAGCGGTATAGCCGTTATAGTGCTGCGCCGCCAGGCAGGCGTTGACGTATACCGCCGTGTTGTGATAGATCCCTTCAAATTCCAGGTACGCGGCGCCGGAAAGGTCATCCCATTCGAATTCTTTGGTATAGTGAACGGTCTCGGCGGGATAATACCCGGTGGCGTTGCCGGTGGGCGTCTGGGGATCCCGCGCAGCCCTGATCATGGCGTCATGGGGCAGCGTTACCGGGACCGGCGTCTTTGCACCGTTTATCGTGCGCTCCAGCGCCGTTCCACTGCCCCGGCAGAACTGCCAGCCGCCGTTGAAGCTTTCCCGTTTCATCAATACTTCCTCGAAAGCTGCGCTTCACATTCCTCGCGGCTGATTTGTCCGGCGTTGCACTTGGCCATCAACTCCGCGTCCTTGTCCTTCAGCTTGTAGAACAGCAGGATCAATGTGGACAGCAGGAAGCCGATGCCGGGGATCAGGGCGTAGACCACCCACATGCCGTGAATGGCCTGGGGCGTCTGATAGCCCGCCTGACCGACGGACATGCCCATATCCAGAAGCTGCTGGTAGCTCTCCGCCTGCACCTCGCGCCAGCCATAGAGTCCCATCACCAGAAGGCCGATGCTGGCCCCCACGCCGCCCACGGCCTTATTGACAAAAGCGTTTAGAGAATAGAAAATGCCGGCGCAGTCTTTTCCTGTTTTATAGCGGGTATACTCAATGGTATCCGGTGCGATGAAGTTCATAAAGACATAGCGCAGGGAATTGGCCAGGCCCGCAATGGTGCTCAGGGCAATGAAGGCAACGATGTTCTCATAGCCCACCAGATACTGCAAAATGTACATGCCTCCGAAAACAAGGCCGAGAAGAACCAGCGAATTTCGACGGCCAAAACGCTTCGCGATCTTGTCCGCCTGGGTGTTGATGAGCAGACCCGGAATGAAGGCGATCAGCACCGGAATGGAGGTGATCATGGTTTTCCCTTCGAAGAGATAAAACGAAATCAAAGAAGATACAGCTGAAGAAGTGGCCGTAACGCCCGCGATCAGCATAGAGACCAGGTAGACCATCATGTATTTGTTGGTCTTCACGCAGTTCCACATATCCCGCAGGGTGTAACCCTCGTGCTGATTCTCTTCCTCTACATTTTTCAGCTCTGTGTTGTATTCTTTGCCGTTTCGCACGAGCGGGATCATGATCACCGTACAGATGATCATGGCGCCGATGGAAACAGACGTAAAGCTGAAGCCGGGACCGGCTACGGGATCCACCAGGAGATTGAGTGTGACGCCAACAATGACGGCGGCAAGAACCGTGATGATCCCCTTGACCGTGATGATATGCGTTCGCTCCTCGGTGTTGTCCGTCAGAGTCATCACCAGGGAATTCATGGGCACCTCGTTGAGGGTGCAGGAAAAATCGTAGAGCAGATAGCTCACCACAAACCAGACGATCTTCGCGCCGACCGGCAGAGAGGATGGCATCAGGTAGAATACCACTGTGAACAGCGGGAACAGGAAAAAGGTCAGCCGGAACCAGGGCAGGTATTTGCCCTCCCCTGTAAGTTTTCGAAAAGCCTTCCACTCGGTGATCTTCAGTTTGTCAATCAGGTAGCCAAAGACCACATCGTCCACTGCATCGATCATCTTCAGTACCAACAGCACACCCGCCAGAACGGTCAGGTTGACGCCGCGAAGCGCCAGAAATGCTGTCATGAATGTCTGAAATACGGACGTGCCGAACAGCCTGCCGCTGTCGGAAAGGTAGTAGTTGAAGCGTTCCCGCGTGCTGAGCCGCCAGTCAGGATGCTTATTGACGCTTTCTTTCTTTGCCATCTCTCTATCCCCTTTATATGTACTTTTTAATGAAATTCATCATCCTGTCGAAGGCTTCTTTCGCGTGCGGTTCTGCTTCCATTTGATCCATATAGCCGTGGGGCAGCTTTGCCCCGGGGAAGAAGACCAGATCATTGGGAACGCCTATCTCGTCCAGCTTCTTTTTGAGTCCGCGGCCTTCCATGATGAAATAGCCCTTTTCATCATTCGGCTCATTGGAGGCGTTGATCCAGCTGGGAATGAAGCTGTCACGAATATAGGTTTTCGCGTTGATGATCGCCACGGCCTCCGGCGTATTGCGTTTCGCTCCCGTTGCGCAGCCCAGCATAGCGTACATGTTTTTGTCAAAGACACTGGCGTCCAGCGCGGCCTCGTCGATGGCCAGGACCTTCAGGTTTTCCTGCGTCATGACGGGGTCGACGCCGAGCATGGCGGCGTAATCGGGATTACAGACGCAGGCGGCGTAAATGACTGTCATATTGGCTCCTGCGCTTCCGCCCGAGAGGCAGACATGGGACATATCCAGATGAAGCTCCTCTTCATGTGCAATCAGGTAGCGGAACAACTCGTCTGCCTGCCGGATCGGCACCGGAAACCGGTACTGCGGCGCCAGCGCGTAATCGGCATTGATCAGGATATAGCCTGCTCGCACGATGGCTTCCAGCTTTCCCACGCCGCCTCCGCCGGTCTGCAGCGGGTCGCCGGCAGACTTGTTGCCGAAAATAAAGCCGCCGCCGTGAAAGTACACCACCACGGGCCGCTTCTCCCCGCTGTCGTTGGGATACCAGATGTCCGCGAAGCTGTTGGGCCAGGTCTCGCCGTATCTGATGTCGCTGCGGCAAACCATGCCGTTGCCCAGCTTTTTCACTTCCGGAGCGTTCCACGGTTCCCACTCATTGGGCTTGTGCCCCTTGTAGAGCTTTGTATAGACTGCCTTTTGGATGAGCGTACATTTCAGATCATTCAGCTTTTTTCCCATGCTCATGGTCCTTTCTGTGCTTTCCTATATTTATAATATAGTTTTTGAAAAGAATAAAAAATACCCACATATTACATGTGAGATGGGTTGAATTTTACTTTTCCGGAAGATATAATTGATTTGTTAACAGGAACGACGGCGAGCCATGAACGGAGGGATACTTTGGCGAACTATCATCATCTGGTCCGGGAGTTGTCCAGGTTGGATCCGTATGAGAAGGCAGGACTCGATTCCGTCCGCCGAACGGGGATCATGCTTCGCCACGGTCAGTACTTATATCTGATGATGCGCGGAACCGACCGGCATACTCTGGAAACCATGAATGATCCGTCGTCTCTTCGGGAGCAGGGACAGATCGTAGCCTCCTTTCATGAGAGATACGGAAATACCGGCCTGACGGAAGAGGACTTCATGCCGTCTGACATGAATGTTGCCGTAGAAAAACTGCTCCGTTATATTGAAATACCTGCCCACTCACACGAGTTTATCGAATGTGCCTATGTGCTCCGGGGCAGCTGCATACATCGCGTCGGGGAGAACGAGGTGATCCAGCAGGAAGGGAGCTTTATCCTCATCCCGGTTCCGACCAGACACCAGCTCATTGCTGTCGGTGACTCACTGTGCCTTACCATGAAGATTCGGCTCAGTCACTTCATAAAGATGAGTATTCCGCATCTTCCCTCCATGGTATATCCGATCAGTTTTCAATGTGGGAAGGACCCTGCCGCTGAAAGTATGCTGCTCTTTCTGTACGAGCAGCAAAGTCTTGCAATGCCCTATCAAAAGGAGCTCATGGAATCGACGGCAGCAAATCTCATTACCTATATTCTTCAACGATATATGGACACAATGCAGCCGCTCTATAGTATCGCTTTACGGGACCAGCGGATACTCGACATGGTCAACTACATGTACAATCACTACCGTACGGTTACGCTCCATGATCTGGCTGCCGAATTCCATTACAACGAATCCTATTTGAGCCGCATGTTTCAGGAGCAGGCCGGACGGTCTTTCTCAGAGACTGTCAAAGATTTTAAGCTGAGAAAAGCCGCAGAATTGCTGAAAACGAAGGCCTGGAAGCTCGATCACATCTGCGAAGAGATCGGCTATCGTGATACGAGGCAATTCATCCGCAGCTTCAAGCAGATGTTCGGCGTAACGCCCGATCGGTTTCGGAAGATGGAACAACAAACGGTTCATCAAAAGCAATCCGGAAGACAAGGAGTCGAATTCGATCCAGAATCAGCGCACGATCCTGTATGACTACGCCCGCCGAAACGGGCATCTCCACCCATAATTCTTCTATGACGACGGCGTCAGCGGCACCACCTTTGAGCGCCCCGGCTTCAAGGAAACGGAGGAACTGGTGCAAACCATTGCCCTCTGCGAACAGGAACTGCGGGAAGCGGACAAGGCGCAGGTTGATCTCCGTATGCTGCTGAAGGGCCTGCGGGAGTTCACCGAGGTGCGGGAATTGACGCCTACCATCGTGAACACGCTGATCCGCCGGATCGAGGTCCACAACAACGACAAGTACGACGGTCACTGTCATGTGAAGGTGGACATCTATTTCACCGCCGCAGGGATGCTTACGCTCCCCACGGAAAAGGAGCTTGAAAAGCTGATGGCCGAAATTCGGCAGAGCCCCCAGCAACATCGCATCACGGCATAAAAACAGGAATGGTGCAGTCCTGAAAGACTACACCATTCCATACATGTGAAAATACTTCCTTATGAGCCCGCAGCATTGGCGCAGGCCCGTTTTTTACTTGTCAGTCCGCAAAGTCCTCTTCGGTGGCTTCTTCCTCGACGGTTTCCCCTTGGCGTACCGCTTCGGTTTCCTCCGCCTCGTCCAGCTTCCGCTGATCCTCGTCCAGCCACTCCCCGGCCTTCTTCATCAGCTTCAGGCACAGGGCGGACGCGGCGCCCAGCAGCGCCAGCGCCACGGCGATCTCCGCTCTCTTCTTCATGGGATGACCTCCTTTGCTCCGTATGATGCTCTCGGGGGCATCATAGCACGAAGGCCCCGCCGTTGCAACGGTTTTTTGTCTCTCCGGCGGTCAAAAGACGATCTTCCCGTCCTCCGGATGGGGATAGCGCACCACCTTCAAATGATCCCGGTAGGGCATCCACTTTTCAAGCAGCCGTTCAAAGCCATATTCCAGTGCTGCCATAAGCGCAAGAAGCACGAGTAGCACACAAATATCTTTGATCCTCTCGATCCGATTGAACTGCGCTATCTGCTGATGGTTATACAGCGCCATATACGCCTCCCTCGTCTCGTCGGAATACAACAGACGAAGGGCGGCGGGATTCGATGAGAACGGGTCGGCGTAAAGCGCGATCATGCAACCATATACGCCAAAAAAAAGCACCAGTTGCCGGAGGATAAACAAGCCGATATTGTACCACACCTTGCTTCCCCGCTCCAGTCGCAGCTCGGCGCCGCACTTTTTACAGACAGCGCATTCGTTCGGCTCGCTCGCAGAACGGAGCAGTGCAAATAGTTTCATCCCCTCGTGGCGGCAGCAGTCGCAGCGCTTCATGACTTCCTTATATTCCGCCGAGATGTCCATTTCCGGCTCCGCGTCCGGTGCATCCGTCCGCCGGATCCGCCTGCCCAGAAACAGCTCCTCCTGGGTGCAGCCCAGGACAATGGCAAGCTGCCGCAGCACCTCCATCCGGGGCAGTGCCGCGCCGGTCTCCCACTTGGAAACCGCCTTGTCCGTCACCCCCAGCAGGGCGCCCAGCTCCTTCTGGGTGTAGCCCCGCTCCGTCCGCAACTGATAGATGAAGTTTCCGATCTCATACCTTTTCTCCATGGCGATCACCTCGTCAACATTTTATCCGCGAATCGGAAAATGCGCAAGGAATTGCCGCTCGAATTTCGGTAGAACTTTCCGTTTTACCCGTCAGACAGACGTCACACTCCCTTTCGCCAGCCGGTTTTTCATCTCCGCACGGTCATAGTCCAGAAAAAACGGCTCCAGCAGCGGATAGAACGCCGCCATCTTCTCATATGTGGCAAAGACCGCGTCGCAGCCCCGGTCATCGTACACCGACAGGATGCACTCGTTGTCAAAGGATACCAAGCCCAGCTCCCGCCCGTCGTCGCGGACAAGCTGGTGCTCCATCAGCTTTCTGTCGTCAAAGCCCCCGTCGTCGGCATAGCAGACGATGCGGTTGCGCCGCACGGAGTCCCAGTCCGGATCGTCCGGCTCCAGGTCGGTTTTCAGGCCCTTCACGCTGACGTGGCGGTACTTCATCATACATTCGGACAGGAACCGCAGGGCCTGCGTCTCCCGCCGGAGCCGGAGGCGGATCGTCTCCTCCGTCTCGCCGAAGCGCATCGCGTCCGGCTCGCCGCTGTCCGACCAGTCCGTGATCCGGTAGCTGAAAATGATGGCGTCGGCGCCGCGGGGGAACAGCGTCTCGTAGATCTTTTTCGCCCGCTGCCGTGCCCGGCGCATATACGCCGCTTTTGTTTTTCCGCCCCCCAGCTCGCACCGCAGGGCATAGGGGTTGTTGTAGAAATACGGCTGCAGGTAGTCAAAACCCGGGTCGAGGATCATCGCCTCGATCTTGCTCTTCTCCATGGGCTCACCTGCCGCCGGTCAGCGTGATGTGGATGTCGCCGGTGTCCGTGGTGATCTGACAGCGGCCGCCGGCGGCGGTATCCGGCACGCGGACAGAGCCGGTGTCGGTTTTCGTGATGAACACCTTTTCCGTGCGCAGCGTGCCCGTCACGTCGCCGGTGTCGGTGTTGACGGTGATCTCCGCGGCGTCGCAGCTGTCAAAGCGCACGTCGCCGGTGTCCCGCTCTATGACAAAGCGCTCCTCCGCCACCACGTTTTTCAGCGTGACGGAGCCGGTGTCGCCACGGGAGGTCAGGTTTTTGCACCGCACGTCCGTCAGCTCCACCCCGCCGGTGGTCACGGTGACGGACACGTCGCCCTCGCAGACGGCGGAGCTGATGCGGACACGGCCTGTGGTGACCTTGACGGTCAGCGTCCCTGCGCGGATGGCGCCGATGTCCACATCCCCCGTGTCGGTGGTGACGGCGGCGCTCTCAAAGGAGAATCCCGCCGGAACGGAGAAATCACCCGTATCGCTGTCGATCGCCAGCGCCTCGTATGTCGACTCCGGCAGATACACCGTCACAGACGGGGACCCGGTGATTATGCCGATCTTCTCATACCACTCCCGGAGATCGGAATACGTGATCTTCAGCGTTCCGTTTTCCACGGATACGGCGTGCTTCTCCTTTTCCCCCTCCGCGCAGACCACGCGGCACCTGCCGTCCTCCGACGGCTTGAACGCGATGTCGGACACATCGACGCGGATGTCGATGGAGCGGAACGCCTCCTCCACGGGGTAGGTTTTCGTCTCGAATCGCCGGCCGCCCAGCTTTGACAGGTCGAATCCGGAAGCAATGAGGGCACCCGTCAGCACCGCCAGTCCGAGTACGGTCAGGATCGCCCCGATGACAGCTATCTTCTTCATTCCGCACGCTCCTTTCTGATAAACATCCGCTTGATCCCCCTTGCCATCGCCCGTGTCAGGCGCACGGCGCCTTTCGATGCGGCAAGGCAGGCGCAGAGCAGAAACATGGCCAGTCCTGCGCACAGCAACCCCGCGCCGATCATGGCCAAGCCGGGCAGCGCGTCGCCGCGGATGGCCTGGGCAGCTGCGGCGGCAACGCTGCCCGCCGCCCCGGCAAACAGGGAGACATCAACAGCCCACAGGGCGACTACCAGCGCCCAGATGACCACGTAAAGCGCCAGCACCACCGCAGCGGCGGCCGCCAGCAGCGGAAACCACAGGGGAAATCCCAGCACGATGAGAATGATCTCCCATGCCCGCAGGGTACGTTTGGGGGTCATGGTCTCCTTCACGATCTTCGTAAGAGGGATCTCCTCCACCGTCTGGGCCACTATTTCCCCGATGGAGCCGATCTCCGACACGGCCTCCTCCTCGGACAGGCCCTCTTCCATCCGGTCGTCGATCATCTCGCCGTAGAACGCCAGCCGCTCCTCGATGTCACCCTGGGGCAGGCCGGATAAGCCGTTCCGCAGCTCCGCCAGAAACGTCTCTCTATTCATGTTGCTCCTCCTTGGTTACAAACCGGTAGATGGAAATGACTTCTTTCCACTCGGCCTTGAAATCCTCGATGCGCCGGACACCCGCCTCGGTGATGCGGTAGTACTTCCGCAGACGGCCGTCATGCTCCGCCGTCCGCACCGTCAGCATATTCGCCGCCTCCAGCCGCTTCAGTATGGTATACAGCGTGGATTCGGACAGCTCCAGATACGGCTTCATGTCCTTGATGATCTTATAGCCGTAGGAGTCCTCGCTTTTGATCGCCGCCAGAACACACACGTCCAGCAGCCCGCGTTTCAGCTGCGCGTCCATCTTATACCCCCTTTCGTGATATACATCATATTGCGAAGTATTGCGTTTGTCAAGGGCTTTGCGCCTTTTTTGTTGTTTTTTGAGGCTGCACAGAATATGGCGCCGCCGCGCGGCACAGGAACGCTTGAAATCGGAGCGAAATATGTTATAATGTTATTGGTTTCTCATCAGTTTAAACGGAAAGGGATGGTAATTGTTATGAACATGGAAAGCAAACTGGGGCGGTTCATGCGGAACTCGGGTCCTGCGCGGTTTTTCATTCCTCTGGGCATTGTCCTGATCGTGTTCGGCGTCATTTTGTTCCTCTTCAAGACGGACAACATGGTGGAGACCGTGGGAAAGGTCACCGCTGTGGCCGAGGACGTGGGCGACGAAAACCAGACGGTGTACGACGTCACCTTCTCCTACACGGTGGACGGCAAGACATACACCGGCACCTTTGAAGATCTCACCGAGCAGCCCAAGGCAGGCGATGATATCAAGGTGTTCTACAATCCCGAGAATCCCGAGCAGACCTCCAACAGCAAGATCGGCGGCTTCATCGCGCCGCTTCTGATTGTTGTCGGTATCGCAGCTGTGGCATTCGGTATTTTCAGGACAATGAAGGCCTTTAAGAAAAGCAAGGAGCTGGACGCCGCCGCTCCCGGCAAGGGTGCACCCCCGGTGGATTTCGACGCCTTTAAGTATGCTGACGGCGTGACCGAGTACTATTGCCGCCACGACGGCAAGGCGCTCAAGCCCGGCTACATCCTGGAGGATGCAAACCGGAAGATCCTTTTTGAGGGCAAGATGGTAAAGCAGGCGGTGGTTGGCGCACGTACCTACGAGTTCTCCGATCACACCAGAGGCAAGGTGGAGGAACACCAAGTCGGCCACATCGTGACCCAGTCCTACAACGATGAGTTCTTCTCCACCAAGTCCTGGTTCAAGTTCGACGGCAAGAACATCTGGGATGTGCTCCACGAGCGCGGACTGCGCATAAGCACCAACATGCACAGCAAGTTCCCCAACCTGATCTATGAGGTGAGCAAGGACGGCCAGGCCTTTGCCCGGATCGAGACCAGCGGCAGATATGTCCACGAGGACGAGGCGGCGGAGCACAAGGTGAACATCCCCGTAGGCCAGTATTTCTACCGTGTCTGGACAAACTCCCGGGACTTCGAAGTGCTCTTCCTCACCATCTTCGCTATCTCCGAGACCCAGCAGACGATCGCGGAATAAGAGGCTGCTCTCTCAGTTGAATCAAAAACCGCCCTGCGCGAAATGATCTGCGCAGGGCGGTTTTCTCGTTTTTTGCAACTTTTTCGGCAATTTGGGGCAATTTGGAAAATAACGTTTTCGTCATAATGACGAAAGCCTTGCACCCATTCGGGCGCAAGGCTTTTCGTTTTGGTGCGAATATCGATAACGGACTTAAAGTCTGTCAATAAGCGTTTCCATCGACTCGCTTTTAGGAAAGTATTTTAAGAATGAATCAACATCTTCTTTTCTTTTGCTGAATAGCAGAGTCAAACTGCTGTCCCAAGGAACAATCTCTATTTGTGCCAATGGGTGTTGGATGGAAATGGGTTTTTCCCAAAAGCCGGGATAACCGTCAGCACATGGCAAATCGTACGTCAATACTTCAGAAAGCGGGACAGACTTATCAAATGCAGAAAGAACAGCCCAAATCCATTGGATGTGATTGTTTATTACCAAGTCGGTAAGATCTTCTCCACTCATCCAACAGTATTGTTGCTCCAATGACTTTGCAATTTCCGGATCACACAAACATTCGCAATCGGTTATCAGCCAGTTATAATCCATTTGCTTATTATTGATTGCTTCAAAAACTCTGACTAAATCGGTATAGTATTCTTCACCTTTTTCATTTATTGCTCCAAATACCATATTTGACGCCTCCCGCATTATTTCAAATGCGCACTTACTCACCACCGATGGCGGTGAAACGTGCTGAAAAATAAAATCGAGTATCGAAAACTTAAGTCAGTTATCGATACCCGATATGGTGCGCGGTACAGGACTCGAACCTGTGACCCCATGCACGTCAAGCATGTGCTCTACCAGCTGAGCTAACCGCGCGGACAGCGGTAGTATATTACCGCATGTGGGCGGGATTGTCAACCCTTTTCTTTTGAAAAACGCAAAAAAGTCTGTCAGCTCCTGTTTTCCAGCTTGCGAAGGTACGCCTTGAACTCCTCCGGCAGATCACAGTGGAGCTCCACCGCTTCCCCGGTGCGGGGGTGGAGAAATCGCAGGCCCACGGCGTGGAGACACTGGCCCGTGAGGCCCGGCACCGGCTTTTTGGCGCCGTACACCGTGTCGCCCAGGATGGGGTGGCCGATGTGGGCCATGTGGACGCGGATCTGGTGGGTGCGCCCTGTCTCCAGCCGGCAGCGGACGTGGGTGGCGCCGTTGTACCGGGCGATGACCTCCCAATGGGTCACGGCGCGGCGGCCCTTCGCCGTCACCGCCATTTTTTTGCGGTCGGTGGGGTGGCGGCCGATGGGGGCGTCCACCGTGCCGCTGTCCTGGCGGAGATTCCCCGCCACCAGACACTCATACGTCCGGGCCAGGGTATGATCCGCCAGCTGAGCGGAGAGCCCCAGGTGCGCCGCGTCGTTCTTGGCTGCGATGATGAGGCCGCTGGTGTCCCGGTCGATGCGGTGGACGATGCCGGGCCGCTTCTCCCCGCCCACGCCGGAGAGGCTGTCCCCGCAGTGGTGGAGCAGGGCGTTGACCAGCGTGCCGTCGCTGTGGCCGGGAGCGGGGTGGACCACCATGCCCACTGGCTTGTTGACCACGATGACGTCCTCGTCCTCATAGACTACGTCCAGCGGGATGTCCTGGGCCGTGACCTCGGTCTCCTCCGGCTCGGGGATCTCCACCGTCAGTTCCTCAACCCCTGCCATGCGGTAGTTCTTGGCAAGGGCCTTGCCGGACGCCGTCACGCCGCCCTCCTCGATGAGCCGGGCGGCGGCGCTCCGCGAGATCTCCAATGCCGCAGCCAGAAAGCTGTCCAGCCGCTGGCCGGCGTGTTCAGTTGCGGCCGTCAGCGTCCGGGTCATGGGATTTCTCCTTTTTATCCGTCTTTTCGTACAGGAACAGGTAATAGATGCCGCCCAAAATGGCGCCGATCACCACGAAGCAGTCGGCCAAATTGAAAATGGGGTACGAAAACAGCTGGATATCGAACATGTCCACCACGTAGCCCCGTGCCACCCGGTCGATCATGTTGCCGAGGCCGCCGCCCAAAATCAGCAGGCAGGCCGCCACACCCAGGGGGTGGCGGACGATCCGCTTCACCAGAAGCACCAGAACGCCCGCGATCAGCACCACCGTGACAACGATCAGCAGCGTGGTCATGCCGCTGAAGCTGGACCAGGCTGCGCCGGTGTTGTGGAGCCGGGTAAGCTGCATGAGGCCCGGCAGGAAGGGGGTGGACTCCCCCAGCGCCAGATGGCTCACTACCCAGTATTTCAGGCCCTGGTCGGCAGCGATCAGGGCAATGACGATCAGCGCGTACAGCATAGATTTCTCCTTGCAGAATGGTTTTTCGTTATCATACCCCAATCGCTCCGTTTTTGCAACTTTATTCCTTGTCTTTTCTTGTCATACGAACGATTTTGTGCTATAATGACTTGATAATAATCGAGTAGTAGCGTCTGCCGCAGAACGGCGGACGCCGGGAGGTACCATTTGGAGAGAACACAGGTCGTTCTGACGGAGGAACAGCTGAACCGTCAGCGGGATTTCACCAATAAAATACATGCCCTTCACGCCCAGCGGGGCACAGCGCCCAAGGCCATGGTGGACACCTTCGGCTGCCAGCAGAACGTGGCGGACAGCCAGCTCATCATGGGCATGCTGGAGGCCATGGGCTGCACCTTTACCGACAGGGCGGAGGAGGCCGATATCGTGGTGCTGAACACCTGCGCCATCCGGGATCACGCCGAACAGAGGGTGTACGGCAATCTGGGCGCATTGACCCACACGAAAAAGGCCAATCCCGAGCAGATCATCTGCCTGTGCGGCTGCATGGCCCAGCGGCCGGAGGTGGCGGAGCGGGTACGCAAATCCTACCGCCACGTGGATCTGGTGTTCGGGCCCCAGGCCCTGTGGCGCTTCCCGGAGCTGCTGCATCAGGTCTATACCCGGCGCCGCCGGGTGTTCAGCGTGGCCGATGAACCGGGACAGATCGCCGAGGGCATCCCCGTGGTGCGGGAGGGCAGCATCCGGGCCTGGGTCTCCATCATGTACGGCTGCAACAACTTCTGCTCCTACTGCATCGTGCCCTACGTCCGGGGCCGGGAGCGGAGCCGGGAGCCGGCGCGCATCCTGACCGAGGTGCGGGAGCTGGCGGAGGCCGGGTACCGGGAGATCACCCTGCTGGGCCAAAACGTCAACTCCTACGGCAAGGATCTGGACACCCCCTGGGACTTCGCCGATCTGCTGGCTGCCATTGACGGGATCCCCGGCGACTACGTGATCCGCTTCATGTCCTCCCAGCCCAAGGACGCCAGCTATAAGCTCTTTGACACCATGGCCAAGAGCCGCCACGTGGCCCACCAGCTCCACCTGCCGGTGCAGTCCGGCTCCGACCGGGTGCTGCGGGCCATGAACCGGCCCTACAACGTGGAAAAATATCTGGACCTCATTAACTACGCCCGGAAGGTGATGCCGGATCTGGTGCTGACCAGCGACGTGATCATCGGCTTCCCCGGCGAGACGGAAGCCGAGGCCATGGAGACGGTGGCACTGGTGGAAAAGGTGCGGTTCGACGCACTGTTCACCTTCATCTTCTCCCCGCGACCCGGCACGCCCGCCGCCAAAATGGAGGACCCGGTGCCCCGCAGCGAGAAGCAGAAGTGGTTTGACAAGCTCTGCGACGCCCAGAACGCCATCTCCGCCGAGATCCACGCCCAATACGTGGGGCAGACCGCCCGCGTGCTGGTGGATGAGGAGAGCGGCGACCTCCGCTGGCCCCTCCAGGGCCGCACGGCAGGGGGACGGCTGGTGCATCTCACCGGGGACAAGGCCGTGCTGGGCACCTATCAGACCGTGAAGATCACCGACAGCAACACCTGGGCGCTGTTTGGGGAGATCGTGTAAGGACTATGGGAAAGGAGGTCAACATGCGAAAGTATCTCGTTTGTCCACACTGGTTTTTTGTGTCGATATTTGTCGCGGTTGTGAATCTGTTTTTTCTCATTTTGCTGATCGCTTATACTTCCATCTGGTCTCTACTTATTTTGTTGTTTTTTGTCTGCTGTTATTTCTTTTTCTGGAATAGCTATTTGGCGGAAGACTATACTCTCGGTCGCTTTTCTTTTGATAAACAAGGTATTACCTTTTTTGCTCCCGGCCGGTCCATGCACTTCGATTGGGATGACGTGGCAGAGATCGGTCTCGCCGATGGTATCGTCCCGCGCACCCGGTATAATTTCGCCGTCTATTGTTCCAAAGTCACCGTCCCTTCGCCGGAGCTGCGAAAGAATCTTGCCCTATGCCGTGAAACGCCCCGCCTGCGAAAAAAAACGACGGCGGGTCTGGCACGCCGCAAAGGATTGCCGGACTATCCCTCTATTCAGGAACAGCTTCCGACTTATCTTACGGAATATGTCTTGTTCCACTATCGCAAGCGGCTGTCGGCCTCCTTTGCTGAGTGCCTTCCGGAACGTCTGCGAGAACCGTTTCTCGCAGCGGATGAATTTGCCAAAACCCATCCCCGCGGAGGCATTTTGTAAATGCCTGTACCCCTTTTGAAAGGAGTTTCCACTATGGCTGAACTGACGCCCATGATGCGGCAATATATGGAGATCAAGGAGCAGAATCCCGACTCGATCCTGTTCTTCCGCCTGGGCGACTTCTACGAGATGTTCGGTGCCGACGCCCGCACCGCCTCACGGGAGCTGGATCTGACGCTGACCACAAGGGACAAGGACAAGACCAAAACCTTCGACGAGAAGGTGCCCATGTGCGGCATCCCCTACCACGCCTCCGACGCCTACATCGCCCGGCTTATCGCCAAGGGCTACAAGGTGGCCATCTGCGAGCAGACCGAGGACCCCGCCACCGCCAAGGGACTCGTCAAGCGGGACATCATCCGGGTGGTGACCCCTGGCACCGTCATCGACAGCGCCTGTCTGGAGGAGGGGCGCTCCAACTTCTGCGCCGGCATCTATCTGGATGACGACAACGCCGCCCTGTGCGCCTGCGACATCTCCACCGGCCAGACCCACGCCACCGCCTTCTCCGGGCCGGAGCGGCTGACCCATCTCCTCAACGAGCTGGGCCGCTTTTCCCCCGCTGAGGCGGTGCTGAACGAGGCCGCATTCTTTAACGAAACGCTCCACAGCACGCTGGAGAACAAATTTCACTGCCACATGGAGAAGCTGCCTGCCGGGCGCTTCCAGATGGAGGCGGCGGAGAAGGCTGTCCGCGCCCAGTTCGGCGACGAGGCCTTTGCCCGGCTGCCCCGAAACAACGGCGCCGCCGTGCTGGCCCTGGGCGCTCTGCTGGGCTATCTCCACGAGACGCAAAAAACCGACCTGAGCCACATCGACGACCTGGATTTCTACCGGGAGGGCCAGTTCATGGAGCTGGATCTCACCGCCCGGCGCAATCTGGAGCTGACGGAGACCCTGCGCTCCAAGGAGAAGAAGGGCAGCCTCCTCTGGGTATTGGACAAGACAAAAACCGCCATGGGCGGACGGCTGCTGCGCTCCTGGCTGGAGCGGCCGCTTTTGAGCGTCACCGCCGTAAACAAGCGGCTGGACGCGGTGTCCGCCCTGGTGGATCACACCATGGAGCGGCAGGAGCTGATCCTCGCCCTGCAGGGCATTGCCGACATGGAGCGACTCATCGGCCGCATCGTCTACGGCAGCGCCGGCGGCCGGGATCTGGTGGCTCTCCGCAGCGCCATGGAGCGGCTGCCCATGGTAAAGGCCCAGCTGGACGCCTTCCCCAAGGGGCGGCTCCGGGAGCTGGACGAACAGCTGGACGACCTGAACGATCTGGCCGCCTTGATCGGCGAAACGCTGGTGGACGAGCCCCCCTTCTCCGTGCGGGAGGGTGAGTTCATCCGGGACGGCTTCCACCCGGAGGTGGACCGGCTCCGCTCCATCCTCCACGGCGGCAAGGGCATCATCGCCGAGATGGAGGCAAGCGAAAAGGAAAAAACCGGCATCCGCACCCTGAAGATCGGCTACAACAAGGTGTTCGGCTACTACATCGAGGTGTCCAACTCCTTCAAGGAGCAGGTGCCCGAGACCTATATCCGCAAGCAGACGCTGGTGAATGGCGAGCGCTACATCACCCAGGAGCTGAAGGATCTGGAGAGCGACATCCTCTCCGCCGCCGACCGGGTGTCCGCCCTGGAATTTGAGCTGTTCACCGATCTGCGTCTCAAGGTGGCCGCCCAGGTGGCCCGCATCCAGCAGACCGCCGCCGCCGTGGCGGAGATCGACACTCTTTGCTCCTTTGCCGCCGTGGCGGTGAAGAACAACTACTGCTGCCCCGCCGTGGATGAGTCCGGCGTCATCGAGATCCACGACGGACGCCACCCGGTGGTGGAGCAGATGCGCCGCGACGCCCTGTTCGTGCCCAACGACACCTACATGGGCAGCAGCGAAAACCGGGTGGCCATCATCACCGGCCCCAACATGGCGGGCAAGTCCACCTACATGCGTCAGGTGGCCCTCATCGTGCTGATGGCCCAGGTGGGCTCCTTCGTGCCCGCCCGCGCCGCGCACCTGGGCATCGTGGACCGGATCTTCACCCGCATCGGCGCCAGCGACGACCTCAGCGCCGGGCAGTCCACCTTCATGGTGGAGATGACGGAGGTCAGCGAGATCCTTCACCACGCCACGGCCCAGAGCCTGCTGATCCTGGACGAGATCGGCCGGGGTACCTCCACCTTTGACGGCATGTCCATCGCAAGGGCGGTCCTCGAATACTGCGCCGATCCCAAAAAGCTGGGGGCCAAGACGCTGTTCGCCACCCACTATCACGAGCTCACCGAGCTGGAGAATTCCCTGCCCGGTGTGAAAAACTACAACATCGCCGTCCGCACCCGGGGGGAGGAGATCATCTTCCTGCGCAAGATCATCCCCGGCGGCGCCGACCGCAGCTACGGCATCGAGGTGGCCCAGCTGGCCGGTCTCCCTGCCCAGGTGGTGAGCCGCGCCCGGAAGATCCTCCGCCAGCTGGAGGAGGAGTCCGGCCGTCCTGCCGCTCCCGCGGAGCAGAGCGACGATCAGGTATCCTTCACCGCCATGGCCGAGAGCGAGGTGGCCGAGGCCATCCGCCGCTGCCAGGTGGACACTTTGAGCCCCCTGGAGGCGCTGAATCTGCTGTACGAGCTGAAGAGTAAATTATAATCCGTTTTCCCCAAAGGAGGGAATCCCATGCCCGAGATCAGACAACTGGACAAGCACGTGGCCGATCTGATCGCCGCCGGTGAGGTGGTGGAGCGTCCGGCCAGCGTGGCCAAGGAGCTGCTGGAAAACGCCATGGACGCCGGCGCCTCCGCCATCGTGGCGGAGATCGAGCGGGGCGGCCTGACCTACCTGCGCATCACCGACAACGGCTGCGGCATCGCGCCGGAGCAACTGCCCACCGCCTTTCTGCGCCACGCCACCAGCAAGCTGCGCACGGCAGAGGATCTGGCCGCCATCGGCACCCTGGGCTTCCGGGGCGAGGCACTGGCCGCCATCAGCGCCGTGAGCCGGGTGGACATCCTCTCCCGCACGGCCGGGGCCGAGGCGGGAGCGACCCTCCATCTGGAGGGCGGCGTGCCCGGTGAGGTGCGCCCCTCCGGCTGTCCGGAGGGCACCACCATCGTGGTGCGGGATCTCTTTTACAACACCCCCGCCCGGATGAAGTTCATGAAGAAGGACAGCGCCGAGGGCACCGCCGTCACCGGTATCGTTACCCATCTGGCTCTGAGCCACCCGGAGATTTCCTTCAAGCTGCTGCGGGACGGCGCCGAGGTGCTCCACACCCCCGGCGACGGACGGCTGCAAAGCGCCGTCTACGCCGCCCTGGGCCGTGACTTCGCATTGCACCTGCTGCCCATCCGCGGCAGCGGCGACACGGTGAAGGTGGAGGGCTTCGTCACCGAGCCCCTCCACGGCCACGGCACAAGAGGCCGTCAGATCTTCTTCGTCAACGGGCGGTTCGTCAAGTCCCAGCTCCTGTCCGCCGCCTTGGAGGAGGCCTACCGCAACCAGATCATGAAGGGCAAGTTCCCCGGCTGCGTGCTCCACATCACCGTGCCGGCCACACAGGTGGACGTGAACGTCCATCCGGCCAAGACGGTGGTGAAATTTGCCGCCGACAAGCCGGTGTTCGACGCCGTGTACTACACCGTTCTGGACACCCTCAACGCCCAGAACAAACCTCAGCCGCAGAAGAAGGAGGACTCCTTCTATCAGACCATGACGGCGGCGGAATTCCGGGAGAAGACCGCTCCGTCACCCAACCCACCCTTCAACCATTCGCGGATCGCCACGGTGCGGCCCGGCACGCCCGCGCCGCCGCCCAGAGACAAGGGCAGGACGCTTCTGGTGCGGGATGTTGCCCCCGAACCGCGGCAGCCCTTTACCGCCACCGCCGTCAGCGGCGGCAGAGAAGTCACCTGGCACATCACCCCGCCGCCCGCCGCCCCGGTGAAGGAAAAAGAGCCGGAGCCCGTCCGGCAGACCGTGACGCCGGAGCCTGCTCAGCAGACCATGGAGCCGGCGCGTGAGGCGCCCTGGCGCATCGCGGGCGAGGTGCTGAAAACCTACATCATCTGCGAGGACAGCCACGCCAACGTGTGGCTTATCGATAAGCACGCCGCCCACGAGCGTATCCGCTTTGACGCGCTGAAGGCCAGCGCCCAGCCCCTGATGGCCCAGCCTCTGCTGACGCCGCTGGCGGTGGATCTGGACAGCGACAGCTATCAGGCCGCCCTGGAAAATCTCCCCGTGCTGGAGCAGTTCGGCTTTGTGTGCGAGGACTTCGGCGGCGGCACGGTGCTGGCCCGGGAGATCCCCGCCGATATCCGGCCGGAGGACGCCGCCGCCACGCTGGAGGAGCTGGCCCAGAAGCTGGCGCTGGGCCGGGCCGATCCCGCCGGAGCACGGGATGAGTTACTGCACACCATGGCCTGCAAGAGTGCCATCAAGGCCGGGATGGACACCAGCCCCGCGGAGCTTCGCGCTCTGGTGGAGAAGGTGCAGTCCGGCGAGATCCAATACTGCCCCCACGGCAGGCCCGTGAAATACAAGCTGACCCGGTACGAAATCGAAAAAATGTTCAAGCGCGCGTAAAGGAGCGTATATGCCGAAAGTCGTCTGCGTCGTCGGCCCCACGGCCACGGGAAAAACGAAAATGGGCGTGGCCATCGCCAAGCGCTTTCACGGCGAGGTGGTGTCGGTGGACTCCATGCAGATCTACCGGGGCATGACCGTGGGCACGGCCGCGCCCACGGCGGAGGAGATGGAGGGCATCCCCCACCACATGATCGCCGTGGCGGATCCGTCCGAGAGCTGGTCTGTGGCCCGGTACGTCGCCGAGGCCGACCGCTGCGTGCAGGACATCCTTGCCCGGGGCAATCTGCCCGTTCTGGTGGGCGGCACCGGATTGTGGCTGGACGCCCTGATCCGGGGCACCGCCTTCGCCGAGGGACAGCAGGGGAGCGAAATTCGTCAGGCACTGCAAAAGCGCATGGCATCCGATGGCGCCGCCGTGCTTTTGGAGGAGCTGCGGCAAATCGACCCGGAGGCCGCCGCACGGCTCCATCTCAAGGACGAGAAGCGGATCATCCGCGCTCTGGAGGTGTGGCAGGAGACAGGGGAGACCATCACCGCCCACGACCGCCGCACGCAGGAAACGCCGCCCCGGTATGACGCCGTGTATATCGGCCTGGACTTTGCTGACCGGCAGGATCTCCGCGACCGCATTGACCAGCGCGTGGACAAAATGGTGGAGCAGGGCCTTCTGCAGGAGGTCCGCGACCTGCTCTCCGCGGGGCTCCCCGCCGACGCCACCGCTCTGCAGGCCATCGGCTACAAGCAGTTTCTGGCGGTGGTGCGGGGCGAGATCACCGAGGCGGAGGCCGTGGAGGAGGTGAAGCTCCGCTCCCGGCAGTACGCCAAGCGCCAGCTTACCTGGCTGCGCCGCAACCAATCCATCCACTGGCTCACCTGGGATAAAGAGCCGGATTTCCCCGCCGCCCTACAAAAAGCGACAGAAATCCTCATCGCCGAGGGATTATTCTGATTACGGCGGGCGAGGATGAAAAATATCGCCTGCACAAAGAAAAAAGGAGCAGACGATATGCAAAAGACGAACAATTTACAGGAGATCTTTCTCACCCGCATCCGCAAGCAGGGTGTGCCCGTCACCGTGTTTCTGGTAAACGGCTTCCAGCTGCGGGGCACTGTCAGCGGGTTTGACTGCTTTGTGGTGGTGCTGGACAGCGAAGGCCGCCAGCAGGTCATCTACAAGCACGCGATCTCCACCATCGCACCTCTGCACCCCGTTTCTCTGACGGAGGAGGCAGAGGAGAATTAAGAGGTAACTGCCATGAAATCTTCACGCGCCTTCAAGATCCTGTCCATCGTCATGCTGGCGGCGGTGGTGCTGTATTTTGGGGTTCAGATCTACCAGTATCTGGCCAATCCCTTTGCCACCACCCTGACCTACGAGGCGGAGGCGGAGGACAGCATCTCCGTCACCGGCTGGGTGGTCCGCGACGAGGAGACCTTCCACGCCGACACCCCCACGCTGACCCATCCCCTGGCGGAGGGACAGCGTGTGGGCATGGGCCAGACCTTTGCCATGGCCTATGACGACAGCCAGACGCTGAGCACCGTGGCCCGGATCGAAGATCTGGAGCTGCAGCTCCAGCAGCTGGAGTTCGCCCTGACCTCCATTCTGGACGAGGATGCCGCCCTGAAGCTGGACAGCACCATCACCGGCAGCATCGTGACGCTGCGGCAGAACCTGGCAGGCGGCGACTATGCCGGCGTTTCCGGCGATGTGTCCTCCCTGAAGGCGTCGGTGCTCAAGAGCAGTCATACCTACACCTCCGTTGACCAGATCACCGCCGAGATCGACTCCGTCCAGAGCCAGATCGCCCAGCTTCAGGGCAGTCTGACCGGCGCACACCCCATCTGCGCGCCAAAGCCGGGCATCTTCTCCGCCGTCTGCGACGGGTACGAGACCGTGCTGACCCCGGCGGCGCTGGACGGTCTGACGCCCTCCGCCCTGCAGCGCCTCGCTCCCAAAAAGTCAGACGGCAATGCGGGCAAGCTGATTTACGGCGACACCTGGTACTTTGTCACCAGTATGGACGCCAAGCGCGCCGCCGAGCTGAAGACCGGCCAGGCGATGACGCTGCGTCTGGCCAAGGGCATGGCGCAGGATGTCACCGTCCGTGTGCGCTCCGTGGGTGCCGAGGAGAAGGGACAGGCTGTGGTGGTGCTGCAGTGTCAGAATTACCTCCCCCAGGCAACGCTGCTGCGCCAGCAGGCCGCCGAGCTGGTGCTGCGCACCTATCAGGGCCTGCGGGTGCCCACCACCAGCATGCGGCTCAATGAGGACGGTACCGCCGGCGTATACTGCGTGGTAGGCGTCAGCGCCAGGTTCAAGCCCGTTCAAATCCTCTTCCGCGGCGACACCTTCATGCTGGTGCGCCCCGCGGAGGACGCTGCCGGCACAAACATTCTCCGTGTCGGCGATGAGGTGATCATCACGGCCAACAAGCTGGAAAACGGTCTGGTCGTCCGGTAAAGAAAGGAAGCAAGCTCTATGACACTTGAAGAAAACATTGCCCGTATCCGCGCCGAAATCGACGAGGCCGCCCGGCAGAGCGGACGTATCGGCGCGCAGATCACTCTGGTGGGCGCCAGCAAAATGAACGACGCCGACACCTGCCGCCGCGCCATTGCCGCCGGGATCGACGCACTGGGCGAGAACCGGGTCCAGGAGATGACCAAAAAGCTGGCCGAGCACGCCTACGACGGCGCACCTCTCCACTTCATCGGCCACCTGCAGCGCAACAAGGTCAAGCAGGTGGTAGGCAAGGCTGCCCTGATCCAGTCCGTTGGCAGCGAGGCGCTGCTGCGGGAGATCGAGAAGGCAGCCTCGCAGCAGGAGCTGGTGCAGGACATCCTGCTGGAGGTGAACATCGGCGGCGAGGAGGCCAAGAGCGGCTTTGCCCCGGCCCAGCTGTACGCCGCCGCGGAGCTGGCGGCCCAATTACCCCATATACGGTGTCTCGGACTGATGACCATACCACCTGTTGCGCATTTTCCCCATGAAAATTGTCCATATTTTGAGAAAGTACATCGCCTTTATGTTGACATAAGCGAAAAAATGTACGATAATAAATGGGAATATATCTCCATGGGAATGAGCGGCGATTTTGCCGATGCCATCCGCTGCGGCAGCAACATGGTGCGGGTAGGCACAGCCATCTTCGGCGCCAGAGATTACACAAAATAAATGTCAGGAGGCTTCTGTTATGAGTTTCATGGACGAGTTCAAAAAGATCATTCACCCCTACGACGGCGAGGACGAGTTCGAGGAGGAGGAATTCGATCAGCCCAAGGCGGATCGTGCGCTCTTTGATGACCGCAAGGACGACCGCAAGGCAGAGGATCGCCGCAACAAGGTGGTGAACATTCACGCCACCGCCCAGCTGAAGGTGGTGCTGGTAAAGCCCGAGCGCTTCGAGAACGCCTCCGAGATCGCCGACCACCTGCGGGAGAAGCGCACCGTGGTGCTGAACCTCGAGTCCACCAACAAGGACATTGCCCGCCGCCTGGTGGACTTCCTGTCCGGCGTGGCCTATGCCGGCGAGGGCAAGATCAAGAAGGTGGCCGCCAACACCTACATCATCACGCCCTACTCCGTGGATATCATGGGCGACCTGATCGACGAGCTGGAGAACAACGGCCTGTATCTGTAATTAGACATATTCGGGAGGGATCATACTATGTTGACACCGCAGGAAGTTTCCGGAAAGGTTTTCCCCAAGTCCTCATTCGGCAGCGGCGGCTATCAGATGGCCTCTGTGGACGAGTTTCTGGACACGCTGACGGAGGACTATACCGCCCTTTACAAAGAAAACGCCGCTCTGAAGAGCAAGCTGAAGGTGCTGGCTGAGAAGATCGAGGAGTACCGCGCCACCGAGGACGCCATGCGCTCCACGCTGCTCACCGCCAAGCGCATGGCCGACAAGATGGTGCAGGAGGCCGAGGCCGAGAAGGCCGAGATCATCGGCCGCGCCGAGGCCGACGCCGCCGACCGCATCGCCGAGCTCAACGCGCAGGCCGAAGCCGCGGAGACGCGTCTGGCAGTAGGCCGCCGCAGTCTGGGCGACTTCCTCACCCGCGCCAGGGAGATCTGCGCCCAGCAGGCCGCGTTCCTGAATGCGCTGCCGGAGATACCGGTTGAGGAGCAGACACCTGCCGCCGCCGTGGAGCAGCCCGCACCTGTCAGCGAGCCTGCCGTGACGGTGGATGAGCCCACCGTCGCCGTGGAGCCCGCCGAGCCGGAGGCCGAGCCTGCTCCCGAGAGCGCACCTGTCGAGCCGGAGGTGCCCACCGGCGATACCGCCGTGTTCCCCCGGGACTTCAAGCTGAGCCTGGATCAGCTGAAGTTCGGCAAGAACTATAACAACGAAAACTGAAGGAACTAACAAGGGCGTGTTGCAAAATGCGATGCAGTCCGTCATTCCGAGCCGGTGACCGGCGTCACCGGCGTGGGAATCCGTTTCCGCGCAAAGGGCGGATTGCCACGGCCCCTGCCGGGGCCTCGCAATGACGATCTCGTTTTGCAGCACGCCATTTCTCTGTGAGCAAGGAGTACTTCATGAAGCCCATCATCGCGCTGCTGTACGATTTTGACAAGACCCTCTGCACCACCGATATGCAGAACTACGCCTTCATCCCCTCTCTGGGCATGACGCCGGCGGAGTTCTGGCGCATCGCCAACGATTTCGGCCGGGACAACCACATGGACGGCCTGCTGGCCTATATGTATACCATGATCGACCAGTGCCGCAAGCGGGGCATCCGGCTGGATCGGGAGTATCTGATCCGCTGCGGCCGGGATATCCAGCTCTTCCCCGGTGTGACGGACTGGTTTGCCCGGATCAACGCCTTCGGCGAGAGCCAGGGCGTGGAGATCGAGCACTATGTGCTGTCCTCCGGCCTCCGGGAGATCATCGAGGGCAGCGGCATCAGTCACGAGTTCAAGAAGGTCTACGCCTGCGAGTTCCTGTATGACGAGGAAGGTCTTGCCTCCTGGCCCAAGCTGGATGTCAACTTTACCAACAAGACCCAGTTTATCTACCGCATCAACAAGGGCGTGCTGGACGTCAGCGACGACCGCACCCTCAACAGCTCCATGCCCGATGACAGCAAGCGCGTTCCCTTCACCAACATGATCTACGTCGGCGACGGCCTCTCGGACGTGCCCTGCATGAAGATGATGCGCTCCTACGGCGGTCAGGCCATCGCCGTGTATCAGGACAGCAACCGACAGGGCGTGGAGGAACTGCTGGGCAGCCGCCGGGTGGATTTCATCTTTCCCGCCGACTACCGGGAGGGCACGGATCTGGATCTGACGGTGAAGAACATCATCCGCCGCATGGCCATCGCCGACGCTCTGGCCGAGGAGAACGCCCGCCAGTTCCGCCGCATCGGCCAGTACGACCTGCCGGAGCAGGAGAGCCTGTTCGACTGAGGGGGCACTTTTCCAAGCCTTCCCCTTGAGGGGAAGGTGCCCCAGTGCACACACTGGGGCGGATGAGGTGTCATTGCAAGGCGCGAAGCGACGTGGCAATCCGTCCCCACACAACCAAAAAACCGCCGCCCGGCCGGGCGGCGGTTTCTGCATATTATCCCAGATAGTTCAGCGGGTTGACAAACGTACCGTTGAGCATGATGCCGAAGTGGCAGTGGTTGCCGGTGGAGAGGCCGGTGGAGCCCATGCGGGCGATCTGCTGGCCGGGGTACACGTGGTCGCCGCTGCTCACCAGCAGGGAGCTGTTGTGACCGTAGTACGTCTTGAAGCCGTTGCCGTGGTCGATGATGACCAGATAGCCGTAGCCGCTCTGCCAGCCGGAATACTCCACGGTGCCGCCGTCAGAGGCACAGATCGGCGTTCCGTAGCTGCCGCCGATGTCGATGCCCTTGTGGAAGGGCGCGGCACCGGCGATGGGTACGGGCCGGTAGCCGAAGCGGGAGGTGAGCACGCCGCCGCAGGGCCAGCGGAAATAGCCCGTCGCCATCCAGTACGGCCGCTCCTTGGTGCCGCGGGCCTGCACCTCGTTCACCGGCTGCTGCAGCATAGCCCGGGCCACCACCTGACGGCCGGCTTCCTGTCCGTTGACATAGATGGTGTTGGCCGTCACGTCCTCCTTGCCGTACTCGCCGGAGGAGATCAGCCTGGTGTCGCCCTGATACATGGTGTCGTCATCCCGGTACGTTACGCCATAGGCCACGTCCAGCACGGCGCTCTGCCGCTCCACATCCACCACGGTGAGATAGGGCACCGCACGGGACACGGTGAGCACATCGTCCACCCGCAGGATGCTGACGTCGTAGCCGGGATTCATCTCCAGCAGCTCCGCCAGCGTCAGACCGAACTTGTCCGCCACGCCGTAGTAGGTGTCGCCCAGCTCCACGGTGTAGGTGACCTCGCCCTGCTTGGTGGCATTGAGCAGCTCGGCGATATAGCCCAAATTCATGATTTCGCTGCGATCCACGTACTCGTGGCGGATCTCGGTGGTCTCCTCAAATCTGCACTCCACGGTGTTCTCGGTGATATAGCCGATCTTCAGCTGCTCCAGCAGCTCGTCCAGCGCGCCGGCATACGGCGTCGCCGCCACCAGTTCGCCGTCTACGTACAGCGTATAGGCATAGTCGATAAGTCCGATCTCCTCAGTCAGGGTATCCCGCAGCACCGCAGGCTTGGCAATATTTCGCCGGGCCACCAGCTTCCGCTGGGTCTGGACCAGCTTGGGGTCCACCGTGTAGTCCGGATCGCCCAGCGCCTGCCGTGTGATTTCCTCCACCTGGGAGACCGCCTGTTTTACATCGGCCTCACCGGCCAGCACGCAGATTTCCCGCCCGTTGCAGCTGACGGCGGTGCCCACAGTGTAGAGCGACAGTCCCACCGCCGCCAGCGCCACCGCCATGGAACCTGCCAGAAACACCGCCGGGTGAATGCGCAGCGACTCCAGCCGGTTCTTTGCCCGGATGTTGCCCTGGGCAGACCGCTTGCGTCGGCGCAGCAGCCTCTCGCTGACGGCGCCGCCCAGCCGGGGCATCATGCCGCGCACAAACAGCAGCCGCTGCATCAGCGGATAGTCCGACTCCGGAAAACGGCTGTCCCGCTGCTCTGTCAGCGCGCCGCGCACCCTGCCGGGGATCGCTGCCGCGCCGCGGAGCGCTTTCCCCAGCCAGCGGCCCAGCCGCGCCAGACCTTTTCCGGCGTATGCCGCTCCCCGCTTCAGGTATTTCCAGCCGTAGCTCAGCAGCAGCGCGCAAATCTTTATGAACTTTTCGGCCCAGGATCCCACCTTGTCGGCCCCGGGCTTTTTTTTCTGGATCTGACTGCTCATCGGGAATCCCCTAAAAGTTACAAATTCGTTACAAAACGTATGATAACCGCATTTTTCCCTTCCGTCAAGATAATTCTGGTTTTTTGACCCTTTTTTATTTACTTTTTAGATTACAGGGAGTATAATTACCTTCCCGCATTTAAGAAAAGAGGGTCATTTTCATGTCAACTGATTTTTCCCGCACGTTGAGCCTGCTGCGACAGGAGAAGGGGCTCTCCCAGCGGAAGGCTGCTGCCGCCCTTGGTATCAGTCAGGCGCTCCTGAGTCACTACGAAAACGGCATCCGGGAGCCGGGTCTGAACTTTGTGGTGAAGGCCTGCGACTTTTACCACGTGTCCGCCGACTATCTGCTGGGCCGCACCCTCAGCCGGGACGGCGCTATCATCGGAGCCGACGATCTCTACGACTCCACCGCCGAGAAGGGAACGCTGAAGGGCAGCATCCTGGCCACGCTGCAGAAGAAGCTGGTGGTAAACACCGCCAACGTGCTGTTCGACCTGCTGGGCAAGCTGAACAGCCGGGATGCCATCAACGCCGCCGGGGACTATCTCAGCGCCGCCCTCTACCAAATGCTGCGCCAGCTCTATCGCCGGGCCGGAGCCAACGAGGAGTATTTCGCCATCAGCCGTGCCGACTTCGACGCCGGGCTGGTGAACGCCGACCTCAGCGCCAGCAAGGTCCGCTATCTGCGCTCGCTGGACGCCTGCCCCCGGGAAAGCTTCCCGCCTATCTCCGGCGAGACGCTGACCACCGACTATCCCGGTCTGGGCCAGAGTGCGGCTCAGGTCATCCACAACACCGACGAGCGCGCCAGAAAGCATCTGGACAACCTGCAATAACGCCGTATAACAGAGGTAACATCATGTTTGATCAATCCAAGATCCGCAACTTCTCCATCATCGCCCACATCGACCACGGCAAATCCACGCTGGCCGACCGCCTGCTGGAAAAGTGCAACGCCGTGGCGGAGCGGGACATGGAAAACCAGCTCCTGGACAACATGGATCTGGAACGGGAGCGGGGCATCACCATCAAGTCCCGGGCCGTGCATCTGCTGTACACCGCCGCCGACGGGGAGACCTACGCCCTGAACCTCATCGACACACCGGGCCACGTGGACTTCAACTATGAGGTGAGCCGCTCTCTGGCCGCCTGCGAGGGCGCCGTGCTGGTGGTGGACGCCACCCAGGGCGTGGAAGCCCAGACTCTTGCCAACACGTATCTGGCCATGGAGCACGATCTGGAGATCCTGCCCGTGTTCAACAAGATCGACCTGCCCGCCGCCGACCCGCTGAAGGCCAAGCAGGAGGTGGAGGACATCATCGGCCTGCCCGCGCTGGAGGCGCCGGAGATCTCCGCCAAGCTGGGGCTGAACATAGACGCCGTGCTGGAGGATATCGTGCAGAACGTGCCCGCCCCCTCCGGCGATCCCGACGCGCCCCTGCGTGCGCTGGTGTTCGACAGCCAGTACGACCCCTACGTGGGCGTGGTGGTGCTGTTCCGCATCATGGAGGGCACCATCCGCAAGGGTATGCCCGTCCGGCTGATGGCCAGCGGCGCCGAGTACACCGTGCTGGAGTGCGGCTATCTCAAGCCGCTGGGCAACGAGCCCGCGGATACGCTCCATGCCGGCGAGGTGGGCTATTTCACCGCCAGCATCAAGAACGTGAAGGACACCCAGGTGGGCGACACCATCACCGGGGCGGCCAACCCCGCCGCGGAGCCCCTGCCGGGCTACCGCCCCGCCCAGTCCATGGTCTTTTGCGGCATCTACACCGAGGACGGCAGCAAGTACCCCGACCTGCGTGACGCGCTGGAAAAGCTCCAGCTCAACGACGCGTCGCTGACCTTCGAGCCGGAATCCTCCGTGGCGCTGGGCTTCGGCTTCCGCTGCGGCTTTCTGGGCATGCTCCATATGGAGATCATCCAGGAGCGGCTGGAGCGGGAATTCAATCTGGATCTGGTCACCACCCTGCCCAGCGTCATCTACAACGTTTACAAGACCGACGGCACCGTGGTGAGGGTGGACAACCCCCACAACTACCCGGACCCCGGCACCATCGAGCACGCCGAGGAGCCCTACGTGAAGGTGTCCATCATCACGCCCCAGGACTACGTGGGCAACATCATGCCCATGTGCCAGGACCGCCGGGGCGAGTTCAAGGACATGCAGTATCTGGACACCCATCTGGTGGAGCTTCACTATCAGATGCCCCTCAACGAGATCATCTACGACTTTTTCGACACCCTGAAGGCCAACACCAAGGGCTACGCCTCCCTGGACTATGAGCTGTCCGGCTACCGGCCCAGCGAGCTGGTGAAGGTGGACCTGCTCTTGAACGGCGACGGCGTGGACGCCTTGAGCTTCATCGCCCACAAGGACAAGGCCTATCCCCGGGCCCGCCGTCTGTGCGAGAAGCTGAAGGAGAACATCCCCCGCCAGCTCTTCGAGGTACCCATCCAGGCGGCCATCGGCGGCCGGATCATCGCCCGTGAGACGGTGAAGGCCATGCGCAAGGACGTGCTGGCCAAGTGCTACGGCGGCGACATCACCCGCAAGAAGAAACTGCTGGAGAAGCAGAAAGAGGGCAAGAAGAAGATGCGGAATCTGGGTACGGTGCAGGTGCCTACCGAGGCCTTCATGGCAGTTCTCAAGCTGGACAGCGATTGATCTCTGCCCGTCTTTGCGAGGAGCGAAGCGACGCGGCAGTCCGTACTCCCGCGGAGAGGCGGATTCCCACGTCGGGCTGCCGCCCTCCACGGGATGACAACCAAACGAAAAAGAGGAAGGACGCGTCCTTCCTCTTTTCTCATGCAAGTACCGCTTCTCACCACTTGCCGATGCCGCCCTTGATGACGGTGTCGGCCTGCGCGCTGCCGCCGATGGCGGCGCAGTTGACGTTGTCGCCGGCGCGGACGTCGCCCTCCACGTTGCCGCAGTTGACGCTGTCCCCGGCGGATACGCTGCCGCCCACGTTGCCGCAGGCGAGACCGTCGCCGGCACGGACGTCGCCGCCCACGTCGCCGCAGTTGACCCCGTCCCCGGCGGTCACGCTGCCGCCCACGCTGCCGCAGTTGACCCCGTCCCCGGCCTTGACGCTGCCGCCCACGTCGCCGCACTCCACGCCGTTCTCGGCGTAGACGTCGCCGGAGATCGTTCCGTTTTCCACCACCACGCCGAAAGCGGAGTGGATGTCCCGCACGTTGCCGGTGAAGTGCAGCTCCGCCGGCTTGCCCGTGCCAACGTGCATGTTGAGGAGATTGCCCAAACGCAGCTTCTTCTCCTGCACGTCCGTGAAATCCATGAGCCGGTGGCCCACGTAGCACACCGCCCGCAGGATGTCGTCGTCCGGCCAGGGCAGCTCGCCGATCACCGCCTGTGGCTCCTGCTGCGGCTCCGTCCGCTGCGCGGGCACTGCGCGCCCGAACAGCTCGTCCATACTGACGTGAAACACGTCCGCCAGTGCCGGCAGCAGCATGATGTCGGGGCAGCACTGGTCGCTCTCCCACTTGCTCACCGCCTGATTGGTGACGCCCAGCTGCTGGGCCAGCCCCTCCTGGGTCAGCCCCTGTTCCTTCCGATAGGCGGCGATCCGCTCACCGAAATAAATCTGTTCCATTTCCTTCGCTCCTTTCGCATCGTGTCGCGACTTGAGTTCAGTATACGAAACGAGCGGGAAAATGCAAGTATTTCGTGGTTGGACAGCGTTTCCAACCTGCGGTTGGACGTCTTTTTTTGCCAAAACGGAGAGACCGGTTGCCAATTTGATGGTTTACGTGTTATGATAGTATAATATTATATAAATGTCCCGCTTTCCGCGAAAAAAGGAGAACAAAATGACCCGAAACTGCCTGAAATCGAACCGTCCCATCCTGCGTCTGCTGGCCATACTGCTTATCGCTGCCATGCTGCTGTGCGGCTGCGCAGGCGGCAAGCCGACTCCGGCCGCGCCGGACAAGCCCGCCGCCGTTACGCCGGACACACCGGACACCCCCGATACGCCGGACACACCGGATACTCCCGATGTGCCGGATGATCCGGACGACACGGAGGCCAGTTACACCGTGGGCGAGTATGAGCTGGTGGCTTTCCGCGACATGCCCTACCAGCGGCCGGACATGACCGCGCTGGAGCTGCTTTTCAACGATACCGCCGATTTCGCCGACGCCGCTGCCGAACAGGACAGCGTGGAGCTGAACACCAAGCTGTCACTATGCTGGGACGCCTACAATGAGTACTACACCATGGAGGCCCTGGCCATGCTGCGCTCCGACATCGACCAGTCGGACGAGTTTTACGCCGGGGAATACGATTTCTTCCTGACCAATGACGTGTACGTGGAGGAGTGGCTGAACACCACGCTGATCGCCTGCGCCTGCTCGGACGCCTTTGTGCTGCCCTCCCTGCTGGCGGGCTACACGGCGGAGGACAGCGAGCCCTACTCTGACCGTGCGCTGGAGCTGATGGCCCAGGAGGGCGTTCTCCTGCGGGATTACTGGCAGGTTATGATGCTGGACGACGTCGAGATCGACGGCCGCGTGCAGAGCTACTCCGAATACATCGCCAACCCCTTCATCACCGCGGAGGCGTATCAGGCCGCCAATCTGGCCTATTGCCGCGCCTGCAACGCAGCGGCTGCGCCCATCTACATTGAGCTGGTCAAGGTGCGCCGCGCTTTGGCGGAGGAACTGGGCTACGAGAGCTACGAGGCGTATCAGTACGAAACCTTTGGCCGGGATTACACGCCGCAGCAGGTGCGGACGTATCTGGACAGCGTGGCCAATGAGGCGTCCGGCTACTACCGGGATTTCATGGCCGCGGATCCCTATTCCCGGATCTACTACTCCCCCCTGTCCGCGTCCCGGCTGATGGAACTGCTGGAGAAAACCACTGCCCACATGGGCGACAATGTAACAGACTCCTTCGCCTTCATGAAGGAATACCGCCTGTATGATGTGAAGGCCTCCGCCAACAAGGCTCCCGGAGCCTATACCATCTACTTGCCCTGCTATGAAGCACCGTTCTGTTTCCTGGGCGCTTACGGCGACGTGGAGGATTTTCTCGATCTGTCCCACGAGTTCGGCCATTTTTGCGATGCCTGCATCAATTCCAACACCACCGCCAGTCTGGATCTGGCCGAGACCTATTCCCAGGCCATGGCCAATCTGGCGCTGCTGAAAAGCAAGGAGATCATCAGCGCAGACGGCTACCGCAATCTGCTGCTCCTGCACCTGTTGTCCAATCTGGGCATTTTCGCCGAACAGACCGCCTACGCGGATTTTGAATGCAAGGTGTACGCCCTGCCGGACGAGGAGCTGACGGTGGAAAACGTCAACGCTTTGGCTCTGGACTGCGCCCGCCGGTTCGGCGCCGCCTCTTCCGCGGGCAATGACGAGCTGTACGCCGTCTACTGGTCTCAGGTGACCCACCTCTTTGAGCAGCCCTACTACGTGATCAGCTACTGTGTCAGCGCCGACGCGGCTATCCAGATCGCGGAGAAGGAGCTGAACGAGTCCGGTGCAGGCGTGGCGTGCTATGAGGAAATTCTGAATTGGGAGGACGGCTCCTTCCTGGCCGAGCTGGAGCGGGTGGGGCTGGTCAGCCCCTTTGATCCCGGCCGCGCCGCGCACAACCTGGCGCTGGTAGAGTCCCTTGTGGAAAGCGAGCTGGGTGATTATCTGGACGCGGCGTAATCCGGCCATAAAATCCCGCTGTCACTCCGTGGCGGACGCAAGGTCGCCGTGGGAAGCTTTCCTGCGGTTGCGGATTGCCGCGTCGCTTCGCTCCTCGCAATGACATTACACAAGGCCGCACCCGGTGGGGTGCGGCCTTGCTGCGTCTTATATCAGGGTTTCTTTACTTGTCCTTGCGCTCGTCGCCGTAGGTCTTCTTGACCTCGTTCCAGCCGGCCTTCAGGCTCTTCAGGCTGGCGGACAGGATGTCCATCAGCTCATCGGAGGCAACAGCGGCCTTGCTCTGCAGCTTCTCGGCGGCATCCTTGATGGCAGCCTTGGCGGCGTCCATCTTGGCGTTGAGCTCGTCCTTGTCGATGTTCAGGCGGCTGGCCATGCTGTCGATGGCCTCCTCCACCTTCTCCTTGGGCTCGTTGGCCTCCTTGATAGCGGCCTGGGCGGCAGCCAGACGGGCGATGGGCACGCGGAAGGGAGAGCAGGACACGTAGTCCAGGCCCACCTTGTGGCAGAACTCCACGCTGGTGGGGTCGCCGCCGTGCTCGCCGCAGATGCCCAGGTGCAGCTCGGGACGGGTCTCACGGCCCAGCTTGGCAGCCATCTTCACCAGCTTGCCAACGCCGACCTGGTCCAGACGGGCGAAGGGATCGCTCTCGTAGATCTTCTTGTCGTAGTAGGCGCCCAGGAACTTGCCGGCATCGTCACGGCTGAAGCCGAAGGTCATCTGGGTCAGATCGTTGGTGCCGAAGGAGAAGAACTCGGCCTCCTTGGCGATCTCATCGGCGGTGAGAGCCGCGCGGGGGATCTCGATCATGGTGCCCACCAGGTACTTCATCTGCACGCCGGCAGCGGCCAGCTCCTCGTCAGCGGTCTTGACCACCACGTCCTTGACGTACTTGAGCTCCTTGACCTCGCCCACCAGGGGGATCATGATTTCGGGGACCATGGTCCACTCGGGGTGACGGTTCTGGACGTTGATGGCGGCGCGGATGACGGCGCGGGTCTGCATCTCGGCGATCTCGGGATAGGTGACAGCCAGACGGCAGCCGCGGTGACCCATCATGGGGTTGAACTCATGCAGGCCGGCGATGATGGCCTTGATGTCAGCCACGCTCTTGCCCTGAGCCTCGGCCAGCAGCTCGATGTCCCGCTCCTCGGTGGGGACGAACTCGTGCAGGGGGGGATCCAGGAAACGGATGGTGACGGGGCAGCCCTCCATGGCCTCGTAGATGCCCTCGAAGTCGCCCTGCTGCATGGGCTGCAGCTTGGCCAGAGCGGCCTTGCGCTCCTCCACGGTGTCGGAGCAGATCATCTCGCGGATGGCGGCGATACGGTCGCCCTCGAAGAACATATGCTCGGTGCGGCACAGGCCGATACCCTCGGCGCCCAGCTCACGGGCCTTGGCGGCGTCGTGGGGGGTGTCGGCGTTGGTGCGGACCATCAGGCGGCGATACTTGTCCGCCCAGGCCATGATGCGGCCGAAGTCACCGCTGACGGAGGCGTCCACGGTGGGGATGGCGCCGTCATAGATATTGCCGGTGGAGCCGTCCAGGCTCAGCCAGTCGCCCTCGTGATAGGTCTTGCCGGCCAGGGTGAACTGCTTGTTCTCCTCGTCCATGACGATGGCGGAGCAGCCGGACACGCAGCACTTGCCCATGCCGCGGGCCACGACGGCGGCGTGAGAGGTCATGCCGCCGCGGACGGTCAGGATGCCCTGGGCGGCCTTCATGCCCTCGATGTCCTCGGGAGAGGTCTCCAGACGGACCAGAACCACCTTTTCGCCGCGCTCGGCCCAGGCCTTGGCGTCCTCAGCGGTGTAGACGATCTTGCCGCAGGCGGCGCCGGGGGAGGCGGGCAGAGCCTTGCCGATGGGCTGGGCGGCCTTCAGAGCCTTGGGATCAAACTGGGGATGGAGCAGGGTGTCCAGGTTGCGGGGATCGATCATGGCAACAGCCTGCTGCTCGGTGATCATGCCCTCGTCCACCAGGTCGCAGGCGATCTTCAGAGCGGCGGGAGCGGTGCGCTTGCCGTTGCGGCACTGCAGCATATACAGCTTGCCGTGCTCCACGGTGAACTCCATGTCCTGCATGTCGCGATAGTGGTCCTCCAGAATGTTGCAGACCTTGACGAACTCCTCATAGGCCTCGGGGAACTTGTCGGCCATCTCGGAGATGGGCATGGGGGTGCGCACACCGGCCACCACGTCCTCGCCCTGGGCGTTGGTCAGGAACTCGCCCATCAGCTTCTTCTCGCCGGTGGCGGGGTCGCGGGTGAACGCCACGCCGGTGCCGCAGTCGTCGCCCATGTTGCCGAAGGCCATGGACTGAACGTTGACGGCGGTGCCCCAGGAGTAGGGGATGTCGTTATCGCGGCGATACACGTTGGCGCGGGGGTTATCCCAGGAGCGGAACACGGCCTTGATGGCGCCGATGAGCTGCTCCTTAGGGTCGGAGGGGAAGTCCTCGCCGATCTTGGCCTTGTACTCGGCCTTGAACTGCATGGCCAGCTCCTTCAGATCGTCGGCGGTCAGCTCCACGTCCTGGGTGACGCCGCGGGAAGCCTTCATTTTGTCGATGAGCTGCTCAAAATACTTCTTGCCCACTTCCATGACCACGTCGGAGTACATCTGGATGAAGCGGCGATAGCAGTCCCAGGCCCAGCGGGGATTGTTGGACTTCTTGGCGATGACGTCCACCACGTCCTCGTTCAGGCCCAGGTTCAGGATGGTATCCATCATGCCGGGCATGGAGGCGCGGGCGCCGGAGCGCACGGACACCAGCAGGGGATTCTCCCGATCGCCGAAGCGCTTGCCGGTGATCTGCTCCATCTTCTCGATGTAGGTCATGATCTCGGCCATGATGCCGTCGTTGATCTGGCGGCCGTCCTCATAGTACTGGGTGCAGGCCTCGGTGGTGATGGTGAAGCCCTGGGGCACGGGCAGACCGATGTTGGTCATCTCGGCCAGGTTGGCGCCCTTGCCGCCCAGCAGCTCGCGCATCTTGGCGTTGCCCTCGGTAAACAGATAGCAGTACTTTTTACTCATTTGTTTCCCTCCGTGTTGTATTAAAATGGTTTTCCTATTTTCATTTATGAGCAATTTATTATATACGGATTTTGGCCCAAAAGCAAGATTTATTTGGAAATTGTCGCCGTGTTTCCCCTTTTCTTTCCGAAAAATTGCGCCTTTGGCAAACAAAATCCGCAAAAATGGTGTGTGAAATCTTGCGGCGCCGCCGCGTTTTGTGCTATACTATAGGTTACATTAGTATGGGCAGATATCTGCCGGTCAAAGGAGGCGCACCATGGCGCGGATGATCCCGGAAACCGATCCCCTTGCCCGCCAGGTGCGCGCGCTGGCCCGGCGGCAGGCGCTTCCCCACGCGGTGATCCTCACCGGCAGCGGCGAGCCTCTTGCCGCCGCCCGGTATCTGGCCGCCGCCCTGCTGTGCCGCAGCGGGGATCAGCGGCCCTGTCTGCGCTGCGAGGCCTGCCGCAAGGTGATGGAGGACATCCACCCCGATGTGCGCGTGGCCCAGGACGAGAGCCGGAAGGAATTGAGCGTGGAGGCCGTACGCCAGCTGCGGCAGGATGTATACATCCTCCCCAACGAGGGCGAGCGCAAGGTGTATATCTTTGCCGACTGCGCCCAGCTCAACGAGCGGGATCAGAACGTGCTGCTGAAGATCGTGGAGGAAGGCCCCGCCTACGCCGCCTTCGTTTTCTGCGCCGGCAGCGCGGCGGAGCTGCTGCCCACCATTCGCTCCCGCTGCGTGGAGCTGAAGGCCCGCTCCGGCGATGAAGCCCCCGTTTCGGATCAGGCGCTGGAGCTGTGCCGCGCCTTTGCCGGCGGCAAGGTGCTGCCGGTGGCCCAGCTTCTGGTGTCGTGGGAAAACCGCCGCGTGAAGCGGGAGCAGCTGGAGCAGATCCTGCAGGACGCCTGGCGCGTGTGCGCCGCCGCTCTGCTGCTGCGGGAGGGAAAGGCCCCTGTCGCGCAGTCCGGCGCGGAGGAGTCCGCCGCATTGAGCCGCGCGCTCTCCCCTCTGCGGCTGCAAAAGCTGACCGACTGCCTGCATCAATTCGCCGGCGAATGCCGTTACAACGTGGGCCCCGGCCATGTGCTGGGTGCGCTGACAGCCCAGTGGGAGACGATTCTGGGCTGATTCCATACAAGAGAAACCCAAGGAAAGGAACAATCCTGTCATGACAACTGTGATCTCCGTCCGTTTTCGCAACGGTACGAAAACCTACTACTTTGACCCCCGCGGCATCGACGTACACACCGGCGACGACGTGGTGGTGGAGACCGCCCAGGGCCTGGAGCTGGCCCGCTGCGCCCAGGGCTGCCACGAGGTGGAGGACGATCAGGTGGTGCAGCCGCTGCGCCCCCTGGTCCGCATCGCCACCGAAAATGACCGCAACACCGACGCCTACAACCGCACACGGGAGAAGGAGGCCTTCGAGATCTGCCAGAAGAAGATCGCCGCCCACAAGCTGGAGATGAAGCTGGTGCGGGTGGAGTGCAGCTTTGACGGCAGCAAGATCATCTTCTTTTTCACCGCCGACGGCCGGGTGGACTTCCGGGAGCTGGTGAAGGACCTGGCCGGCGTGTTCCGCAGCCGCATTGAGCTGCGGCAGATCGGCGTCCGGGACGAGGCCAAGATGCTGGGCGGTCTGGGCATCTGCGGCAGGCCCTTCTGCTGCGCCCAGTTTATGGACGACTTCATGCCCGTGTCCATCAAAATGGCCAAAACCCAGAACCTGAGCCTGAATCCCACCAAAATCTCCGGCACCTGCGGCCGGCTCATGTGCTGCCTGAAATACGAGCAGGACGCCTACGAGGACGCCCTGAAGCGTCTGCCCAAAAACGATTCCTTTGTGCTGACCCCCGACGGCACCGGCAACGTCAGCGACGTGAACGTGCTGAAGGAAAAGGTCTCCGTCAAGCTGGACGACCGCAACGAAGCGCCCCGGGTATACCACAACTGCGAGGTCTGCGTGCTGCGCAACGGCAAGGGCAGCCGGGAGGGCATCGAGATCCCCGACAGGCGGCCGGAGCGCTATGTGGAGGAGCAGGAGGAACTCTCCGTTCCGTCCGTGGTCTCCGACTTTACGCCGGTGCTTCTGCCGGACGACGAAGATGCCCGGGAGGAGCGCCCGGAGAAGCGCCGCCGCGGGCGGCGCGGCGGACGGAAGAACGCCGCCGAGACCTCTGCCGAGTCGCCCCGGGAGGCCACCGTGGAGGTGCGTCCCGCTGTGAAGGCCGAGCCGAAGCAGGGCGAGGGACGGCGCCGCCACAACCGCAGCAAGGTCAAAACCGGCGCTCCCGCCGAGACCGTGACGGCCAAGCCCGCCGTGGTTGCCGCGCCCAGCGAAACGCCCCACAAGCGCACCCACCGGGGCGGCCGCCGCCACCGGGGCGGAAAGCCCAAGGCGGAAGGATGAGCCATGGGAAAATTTGACGGCCTGCTCATCATCAGCGATTACGACAATACCATCACCTATACCGAGGGCTCCCTGCTGGGCGGCGAGGAGCTGCCCCCCGTCTCCGCCGAGGATCGCCGCGCCATGGAGTACTTTATGGCCGAGGGCGGGACCTTCTCCGTGGCCACCGGCCGGGCATTGCCGGCCTTTGCGCCCATCGCCTCCGCCATCCCCATGAACGGCCCCACCATCCTTTTCAACGGCGCCGCCATCTATGACTTCGCCGCCGGACGCTACCTGCACACCGCCTTTCTGCCCGACACGGTGCGGCCTCATCTGGCGCTGCTGCTGGAGCGGTTCCCCGGTCTGGCCATGGAGCTCTATCACGACGACGCTGTGATCCACACCGTACACCCCAACGAGGTCACCCGGGCGCACCTGCAGCTGACCCACCCGCCCACGGTGGTGGACGCCGCGCTCGATCAGGTACCCTCCCCCATCAGCAAGGTGCTGCTGGAGGGTACGGATTGCCTTCTGTCGCAGGTCATCGCCTTTCTCCGCGATGCGGATTGGGCCGACGCCTACGAGATCGTGCCCTCCGCCGCCTGCCTCGTGGAGCTGACGGCCCGAGGCGCCAACAAGGGCGTTATGGCGGAAAAGCTGGCGTCGCTGCTGCATGTACCCCGAAAAAACGTGCTGTGCGTAGGCGACCAGGCCAACGACATCCCCATGCTTCGCTTTGCCGCCGTCCCCTACGCTCCGGCCAATGCCATTCCGGCCGTGCGCCGTCTGCCCGGCATACAGATCCTGCCCCACTGCGCCGATCACGCCATCGCCGCGATGATCGCGTCGCTGGACAAGCTGTACTGATCCCTCCCGCAGGGCGTTTCCGTCTTGCGTCAGGATATAAACTATGCTATACTGTACAAAACCGCAAAAGGAGGAACTGTCATGGCTAAAAAAGAAAAGCTGCCCAAGAAAACCTACCTCTGGCAGGAGCGCAAGCGCAATTTCCTGGGTCTTCCCTGGTCCTTTACCAAATACTTTTTGGATGACACCCGTCTGTATTTCAAGACCGGCTTCCTCAACACCACCGAGGATGAGATCCGCCTCTACCGCATCACCGACGTGACACTCAGGCGCAACTTCTGGCAGCGCATCTTCGGTCTGGGCACCATCCACTGCGACAGCTCGGATGTGACTACCCAGCATTTAGATATCCGCAACATCAAGCACTCCGCCGCCGTCAAGGAGATGCTCTCCAAGCTGGTGGATGAGAGCCGCCTGCGCAACCGGGTCTACACCACCGAGAGCGTCACGCCCAACGCCCATGCCCACGCCGGCGAGGGCGGCGGCATGCCCCCCTTCGAGGTGGATATGACCGACGTGAACCACAACGGTGTGCCCGACGTCTTTGAGAAGTAAACCTCTGCCCACCGCTTATTTTGCGCTTTTCCCCGGCGCCGCCCTCCGCGGCGCCGGTTTTTTTATCCATACCCCTTGACATTCCGCCTCTCTTGTGTTATTGTTCTAATCGCCTAATACAATAACACAAGGAGGTGTTGCCATGGAGTGGGCATTTCGTTCCGATCTGCCGATCTACACCCAGCTGGCTGAGAAGCTGACCCAGGCCATTCTGTCCGGCGCATACCCGGCCGGGGCGCGGCTGCCGGCGGTGCGGGATCTGGCGGCAGAGGCAGGGGTGAATCCCAACACCATGCAGCGCGCCATGACCGAGCTGGAGCAGCAGGGGCTGATTTATTCCCAGCGCACCAGCGGGCGCTTCGTCACCGAGGACACCGCGGTGATCGACGGGGCCCGGCGACGGCTTGCCAAGGCGCAGGCACGCGCTTTCTGGTCGGGGATGGCCCGTCTCGGCTATGACCGGCAGAAGGCGCTGGCGCTCCTGACGGAGCAGGATCAAACAGACGAGGAGGTAATGTAATGGCACTTCTGGAATGCAAACAACTGACAAAGCGGTACGGCTCCGTCACAGCGCTGGACAGCGTGGATCTGACGGTGGAGCCCGGCCGCATCGTGGGCTTGCTGGGGCCGAACGGCAGCGGCAAATCCACCCTGATCAAAATTGCCAACGGCCTGCTGGTGCCCACATCCGGCACACTGACCATCGGGGGCAGCAAGCCGGGAACGGAGACCAAGCGCATCGTGTCCTATCTGCCGGAGCGGACCTATCTGTCCACCTGGATGAACGTGGTGCAGCTGCTGGACTTCTTCTGCGATTTTTACCCCGACTTTGACCGGAACACCGCCGAGCACATGCTGACGGCGCTGGACATCAGCCCCAAGCTGCGCATCAAGCAGATGAGCAAGGGCACCCGGGAAAAGGTGCAGCTGATTCTGGTCATGAGCCGCAAGGCAAAGCTGTTTTTGCTGGATGAGCCCATCGGCGGCGTGGATCCCGCCACCCGGGATTATATCATCCGCACCATCATTTCCAACTACAACGAGGAGGCCTCGGTGGTGATCTCCACCCATCTGATCGCCGATGTGGAGAGCGTTCTGGATGACGTGATCTTCATCAACAAGGGCCGTGTGGTGCTGCAGTCGTCGGTGGACGAGATCCGCTCCGAGAAGAACTGCAGCGTGGATGAGCTGTTCCGGGAGGTGTTCCGCTATGCTGTCTAAACTGCTGAAGCACGAGTACCGCGCCACGGCGCGCATCATGCTGCCGGTCTATGTGCTGGTGGCAGGCGCGGCGCTGCTGTTCAACCTGTTCATGCGCCTGGCTGACCGCTACAACAATGTGGCGCTGGAGTTTTTCCGGGTCACATCCATCATGATCTTCGTTGTCACCCTGATCGGCGCCGGTGTGGTAACGCTGGGCCTGATGGTTTTCCGCTTCTATAAGAACTACATGACTGACGAGGGATACCTGATGTTTACCCTGCCGGCCACCACGGATCAGCTGATCCTGTCCAAGCTGATCGTTGCCCTGAGCTGGACGGTTCTCACCGTGCTGGCCGTGGTGCTGGGTGTGTTCCTGGGCACCCTGGGTCTGGTTGACTGGAGTGCCATTGAGCCCCAGCTCTCCCTGTTCTTCTCCGAGTTCGCGGGTATATTCCCCAAGAGTTATCTCCCGCTGCTGGCGATCAGCCTGTTTGTGTCTGCCGTGAACAGCTTCCTGCTGTTTTACGCGGCCATCTCTCTGGGGCACAGCTTTGCCAACCGCAAGATCCTGCTGTCCGTCGCCTTTTACTTCGCCTTTTCCGCGGGAATGAGATCTGTCTCGTCCATTGTCAGCATTTTCTCCGTCGTCTTGTCCGATAATCTGTTCTCAGAAAACGTCACAGATGCCGCGGTCTCCTCCTACATGATGGGAACGCAGATCCTCAGCATCTGCCTCAGCCTGCTCTTCGCCATTGTCTTTTACATCGTCACCCGGCTCCTGCTGAAGAAGCGGCTGAATCTGCAGTAACACAATACGCATAAGAAAAGACCCGCCGACGGCGGGTCTTTTCTTATGCGATATGGAAGAATCTTTTTCCGTTTTCCCAGGTGATCTGCTCCACCTCTTCCGGGGAGATGCCCTTGATCCGGGCGATCTTCTCCGCCACCAGGTGGACGTAGGAGCTGTCGTTCCGCTTGCCCCGGAACGGCACCGGGGTCAGGTAGGGGGCGTCCGTCTCGATCATGATGCGGTCCATGGGGATTTCCCCAATGACCTCCGGGGCTTTCCGGGCGTTTTTGAAGGTGACGGCCCCGTTGAAGGACAGCATCCACCCCATTTTCAGCAGCTCACGGGCCATCTCCACGCTGCCGGAGAAGCAGTGGAACACCCCTGTCACCGCCGGAAATTCCTTTACGATGGAAAGCGTGTCGGCGTGGGCCTCCCGGTCATGGATGATGACAGGCAGCCCCAGCTCCTGCGCCAGCGCCATATGGGCCCGGAGCACCTGCTGCTGCAGCCCACGGGGCGGATTCTCCGGCCAGTAGTAGTCCAGGCCGATCTCCCCGATAGCCACCACCTTGTCCGTCTTCGCCATGGCGCGGATCTTATCCATGTGCTGCGGCGCAAAGTCGCCGCAGTTCTCCGGGTGGATGCCCACGGCGGCGTAGACGTGGGGGAACTCCGCCGCCAGCGCCACCGCCGTGCGGGAGGATTCCACCGTGCAGCCGGGGTTGACGATCAGGCCCACGTTGCGGTCCGGCATGGCAGCCAGCAGTTCGCGGCGGTCGGCGTCAAAGGCCTCGTCGTCGTAGTGGGCGTGGGTATCGAAGAGCATCACTTCACCTCCGCCAGCTTGCGGAGCGTCGTGTTTTCCACGTACTGCTCCTTCAGCTCTCGCACCTGGGCCATGTGGGGCTGCTTCAGGTGCGCCTGCTGGGCCTCGGCGCTGCTCCACCGCTCCAGCAGCAGGATGTCGTCGCCGTTTTCGATGGAGAGATAGTAGTCGTATTGGAGGCAGCCATCCTCCGCCCGGATGGTTTCGGGCAGTCCCCGGGCGGCAAGGGCGCGGAGGAAGGTCTCCCGCCGCCCCGCCTTGGCGGTGTATGTCACCAGAAATGTCAGCTCGGTCATGAAAAGAACCTCCTGAATTGCTCGAGAAAGCGTCGCAGACTTCGCGCCGCAGGCGCGAACCAATTCAATCATTTTTTGCCGCGGCGTGTACGTGGCAAAAAATACTTCTCGGCTCACAAGTGTGCGAGCGTCTCACGCAAGCGAGTGCGCGCAGTGAGCCGCAGCCTGCTCGTCCAAAATCCGCAGATTTTGGACGAAATATTAACCCAATTTCGCGCCGGCGGGGATGGAATCGTCCACCAGCAGCAGGTGCAGCTTCTCCTCGCCCTTCTCCTTGTGGACGGCGGAGAGCAGCATGCCGCAGGAGGGGATGCCCATCATCTTCCGGGGCGGCAGATTGACGATGGCCACCGCCGTCTTGCCGATGAGCTGCTCCGGCTCATAGAACTTGTGGATGCCGGAGAGGATGATCCGGTCGGTGCCGGTGCCGTCGTCCAGAGTGAATTTCAGCAGCTTGTCGCTCTTCTTCACCGGCTCGCAGGCCTTGATCTTCACGGCCCGCATGTCGCACTGGCAGAAGGTATCGAAGTCCACGTTCTCCTCCGTGAGAGGCTCCACCTCCAGGTTGGGCAGGGCGGCCTTCTTCTGGGCCTCCTGTATGGCGGCCAGCTCCTGGAGCTCCTTCTCCGCGTCGATGCGGGGGAACAGGGCCTCGCCCTTGGTGACGGTGACGTCGGCGCGGAGGCTGCCCCACACGTTGGCCTTGTCCCAGCCGCGGCAGCACTCGCAGGCGCCGATGGCGGCAAAGATCTTTTCGCAGCTCTCGGGCATGAAGGGCTGGAGCAGCGTGGTGCAGATGCGCACCGTCTCCAGCAGGTTGTACATCACCGTGGCAAGGCGGATCTTCTTTGCCTCGTCCTTGGCCAGCACCCAGGGGGCGTTCTCGTCGATATACTTGTTGGCCCGGTCCAGCACCTTGAAGATCTCCGCCAGGGCGTTCTGGAACTGGAGCTTCTCCATCTCCGCCTCGTAGCGGTCCCGGAGAGTGGCGGCCATGGTCTTCAGCTCGCAGTCACCGTCGCTGTCCTCCCGCTCCGTGGGCAGGGTGCCGCCGAAGTACTTTTCCACCATGGCGGTGGTGCGGCTCACCAGATTGCCCAGGCAGTTGGCCAGATCCACGTTGATGGTGTTGATCAGCAGCTCGTTGGAGAAGTTGCCATCGGCGCCGAAGGGGAAGGTGCGCAGCAGGAAGAAGCGCAGGGTGTCCACGCCGTAGCGCTCCGCCAGCAGGTAGGGATCCACCACGTTGCCCAGGCTCTTGCTCATCTTGCCGCCGTTGAACACCAGCCAGCCGTGGCCGTAGACGTGCTTGGGCAGGGGCTCGCCCACGCTCATCAGCATGGCGGGCCAGATGATGGAGTGGAACCGCACGATCTCCTTGCCCACGATGTGGACGTCGGCAGGCCAGTATTTGCGCAGATCGTCGTGGGCGTCGTTCTCATAGCCCAGGGCGGTCATGTAGTTGAACAGGGCGTCCACCCACACGTACACCACGTGGCCGGGGTCGAAGTCCACCGGCACGCCCCAGGTGAAGCTGGTGCGGCTGACGCACAGATCCTCCAGGCCCGGCTTGATGAAGTTGTTCACCATCTCGTTGACACGGGACTTCGGCTGCAGGAAATCGGTGTCCTCCAGCAGATGGCGGACCCGGTCGGCGTACTTGCTCAGACGGAAGAAGTAGGCCTCCTCCTCGGCGTCCTGGACGGGCCGTCCGCAGTCGGGGCACTTGCCGTCCACCAGCTGGCTCTCGGTCCAGAAGCTCTCGCAGGGGGTGCAGTACTTGCCCTTGTAGGAGCCCTTGTAGATGTCGCCGTTGTCGTACATCTTCCGGAAAATGCGCTGGACGGCCTTCTCGTGGTACTTGTCCGTGGTGCGGATGAAGCGGTCGTTGGAGATGTTCATCAGCTTCCACAGATCCTTGACGCCCTTTTCGCCCTCCACGATGTTGTCCACGAACTGCTGGGGGGTGATGCCGGCCTCTCTGGCCTTGGTCTCGATCTTCTGGCCGTGCTCGTCGGTGCCGGTGAGGAACATGACGTCGCAGCCGGTGAGCCGCTTGTAGCGGGCCATGGCGTCGGTGGCCACGGTGCAGTAGGTGTGGCCGATGTGCAGCTTGTCGGAGGGATAGTAGATCGGCGTGGTGATATAGAATTTCTTGCGCTCCATATGGGTATCTCCTTTTCCTGCCGTCCCGGATGGAAGGGCGGCACAGTTTGATTTTTTCACATTCAGGGGCAAATATGCAACAAAAAACGCCCTTGGGGATCCAACGATCCGTCAAGGGCGACAGAATGCCGCGTTACCACCTTGCTTCGCCCTCTCCTCACGGAAAAGGGCCTCACGGGGTGCCATCACACCCCCGCGCTGTAACGGGCGCTCCCGTTCCGGCCTCACGCACGCGCTCGACCGGACGGCTCCGGGGCCATGTTCACCGGGTTCCTCCGCGTCCGCTCTCACCAAATACGGACTCTCTTTGGCGGTTTTCACCGGCTACTCTTCCCATCATTGCCTTTGGTGAGAGTGAATGTATCACATCTTTCCCGTTTTGTCAACTTCTGCCTTGGTTTTTCCGTAAAAGTATGGTATCATTTTTATGTTATGCATTCATGAAAGGGGGAACGCCCGTGAAGCTGGCATCCTGGAACGTCAACGGTCTGCGGTCCTGTCTCACCAAGGGCTTTCTGGAGTACGTCCGCAGCGAGGACCCGGACGTGATCTGCCTGCAGGAGACGAAGCTGCAGCCGGAGCAGGCGGTGTTCGATCTGCCGGGCTACCACCGCTACTTCAACTCCGCCGACAAAAAGGGCTATTCCGGCACGGCCATCCTCACCAAGACGGAGCCGCTGGCCGTGACCTACGACTTCGGCGACGACGTCCACCGCCACGAGGGGCGGATCATCACGGCGGAGTATCCGGATTTCTATCTGGTCTGCTGCTATACCCCCAACGCACAGGACGGCCTCAAACGCATCGACTACCGCATGCTGTGGGAGGACGATCTCCGGGCCTATCTCCAGTCGCTGGACGCGGTGAAGCCGGTGGTCTACTGCGGCGATCTCAACGTGGCCCATGAGGAGATCGACCTGAAGAACCCCAAGTCCAACCGGGGCAACGCCGGCTTCTCCGACGAGGAGCGGGGCAAGATGACCGAGCTGCTTGCCGCCGGATTCACCGACACCTTCCGGTATCTCCACCCCGATATGACCGGCGTCTACTCCTGGTGGAGCTACCGCTTCCACGCGCGGGAGAACAACGCGGGCTGGCGCATCGACTACTTCATCGTCTCCGACCGGCTCCGGGAGCGGGTGGCGGAGGCGGCCATCCGCACCGACATATACGGCAGCGACCACTGCCCGGTGGTGCTGGAGCTGAAGGATTGTTAAGTTCCCCCTTGCAAAAACGCTGCGGGGTATTTATACTGGTCTTACCGAAATTTTATTGAAGAAAGGGTACATTTTATGAAGATCCTGGTTATCAACTGCGGTTCCTCCTCCCTGAAGTATCAGCTGCTGGACATGGAGGGCGAGAAGCTCCTGGCCAAGGGCCTGTGCGAGCGCATCGGCATCGACGGTCACCTGACCCACAAGCCCCAGAACGGCCGTCCCGTGTTCAACGAGGACGTTCCCATGCCCACCCACACCGAGGCCATTGCCGCCGTGCTGGACAAGCTGACCTCCCCGGAGTACGGTGTGGTGGAGAGCATGAGCGAGATCGGCGCCGTGGGTCACCGCGTGGTGCACGGCGGCGAGAAGTTCGCCTGCTCCGTGCTGATCGATGACGCCGTGATGGACGCGCTGGCCGAGTGCATCCCCCTGGCTCCCCTTCACAACCCCGCCAACATCACCGGCATCAACGCCTGCAAGGCCGTCATGGGCGAGAACGTGCCCCAGGTGGGCGTGTTTGACACCGCCTTCCACCAGACCATGCCCGGCAAGGCCTTCATGTATCCCATCCCCTATTCCTACTACACCGATCTGAAGGTCCGCCGCTACGGCTTCCACGGCACCAGCCACCGGTACGTGTCCAAGCGCGCCGCCGAGATGATGGGCAAGCCCATTGAGGAGCTGAAGCTCATCTCCTGCCACATGGGCAACGGCAGCTCCATCTGCGCCATCGACGGCGGCAAGAGCGTGGACACCTCCATGGGCTTCACCCCCATCGCCGGCCTGCCCATGGGCACCCGCTGCGGCGACATCGACGTGTCCATCCTGGAGTACCTGTCCGCCAACACCGGCAAGGACATCAAGGAGCTGACCAACATCCTCAACAAGATGTCCGGCGTGCTGGGCGTGTCCGGCGTCAGCTCCGACTTCCGCGATCTGGACACCGCCGCCGCTCAGGGCAATGAGCGCGCCAAGCTGGCTCTGGATATGTTCCACTACGCCGTCGCCAAAACCGTGGGCGGCTACGTGGCTGCCATGAACGGTGTGGACGGCATCATCTTCACCGCCGGCATCGGCGAGAACAGCGCCGAGACCCGTGCCGAGATCTGCAAGTACCTCAAGTATCTGGGCGTTGAGATCTGCCCCGAGTGCAACAAGAAGCGCGGCGAGGACACCTTCATCTCCACCCCCGACAGCAAGGTCAAGGTCATGGTCATCCCCACCAACGAGGAGCTGGTCATCGCCCGCGATACCCGCGACATCGTGGAGGCCCTGTAAGGAGTAAGCCCAACCGCACAGTAAAACCGCCCCGGCCATGGCCGGGGCGGTTTTTGTTTTTCATATGAAAGCGTTTGGATATTGACGGATTCCCACGTCGGGCTGTCGCCCTCCTCGGAATGACACGGCCTTTCCATAGACCTGTCATTTCGAGGGCCGCAGGCCCGTGGCAATCCGATTTTATCATTTCATTCCTTTGCCACGATGGTGTGGGTGCTTCTCCCGCTTTTCTTTCGGCTCAGTTTCCAGGCGGCGGTTCAGAATAAAAGATATGTCGTCCTTGTCGTTATACCTTAATATCACATGGCTGAATCGCCCATACGTAACAGACCGCTTCCAGCCGGGGCCGTCCCAAATCTGATTTCCAATTATTTGATAGTTTTTTCCATTGACAGCGCAGCGTAACTTGAATCTTTTGTCTTCCTCTGTTCGGCAGAGAATCTTGTACCTGCCATAATTGGCTTTTTTCGGATAAAATTGGGGAATGATACTGCCCCATCTCCCGGATGGAGAGGATTCCTCCTTGATCTCCTCTAAAATCAAAGACTGTGTCACAAACTCTTTGCCAGCCATCTCGATCCACGACAGGATGGCTATCCGGTATACTGTGCAAAACAGATGTATCTCAAACACGAAAATCGGGATAGAGATCAGCAGCAGGTTGATTTCGTGCATCTTGATCCGGCTCTTAAGGGATACGGCTAAGAGCAACGCTCCGAAAATAGAAAAGAGCAGAAGATTCAGTAAAAAACAGTGGAGAGCCTCCCTGCGAAACGGCTCATATGCCGCATACATGGATTTTTCGTCCTCTTTTATACCAATCCACCTCCTCTTCAAAACAGCCCCGACGGTGTGTCGGGGCTGTTTGTTTCTTTACTTCTTCTCCCGGTCGTAGGCCACCACCACGCGGCGGTTGGGCTCGGTACCCACGGAGTAGGTGTTGACGCCGGGGGCGTCCTGCAGGGCGGCGTGGATCACATGGCGCTCGTAGGCGTTCATGGGCTCCAGCGTCACGCTGCGGCGGTATTTCCGGGCCTTCTCGGCGGTCTTGCGTGCCAGGCTCTCCAGACTCTGCTCCCGCTTGCGGCGGTAGTTCTCGGCGTCCACCTGGACGCGGATACGCTTGTCGGCGCCGCTGTTGACGGCGTAGTTGGTCAGCTGCTGGATGGCGTCCAGGGTCTCGCCCCGGCGGCCGATGAGCTGGCCCAGCTTGTCGCCCTCCAGAATGACGCGATAGCGGCCCTTCTCCGTCTCATAGACCTTGATCTCGGCCTCGCTCTCCAGCTGGCTCAAAAGGCCGGTGAGGAATGCGGTGATGCGTCCGGCGTTCTCATCCTGACACAGGGGCAGATCCTCCACGGGCTGCTCTGCCGCCACCGGTACCGGCTTCTTCTCGGGCTTCTTCTCGGGCTTCTTCTCCGGCTGGGGTTTCTTTTCCGGCTGCTTCTTCTCCGGCTTTGGCTGACGGGGCTGCTGTTCCTTCTTCTCCGGGCGCTCGGGCTTCCTTTCCGGTGTCTTTTTGGGCTCCGGCTTCTTCTCCGGCTCACGGACGATGGGCTTCACCGGCTCGGGGATCACCTCGGACTCCTCCGGTCCGTAGGTCACGCGAACCTTGGCAGGGCAGCTGCCAATGCCCAGAAACCCGCTCTTGGCACGCTCCAGGATCTCCACGGACACGTCGTCACGGTCCATGCCCAGCTGCTCCAGCGCCTTGCGGATGGCTTCCTCTTCGGTCTTGCCCGTTACGTCGATATAACTCATAGACAAAACTCCTTACTCTTTATAATGATCCTCGCTGAAGGAGCGGCCGCGGGCATAGGGACGCTGTCCCACCCGGCCATTCTCGTTGGTGGAGGATCCGCTGCGGTTGGATTCCTTGCGCTGCTGCAGCTTTTTCTTGCTGCCCTGGGGCTGCTGGCTGCGACTGCCGTAACGCTCCTGCTGCTGTGCCATCATCTCTTTCTGCTTCTGATACTTGGCATAGCGCTTTTCTCTCTTCTCCCGCTCCTTGTCGGTCTCTTCCCGGTCCAGAATGGCGTTGATCCGCTTGTTGAGGATCAGTTCCTGGACGACCTGGAGGCCGGAGTTGGCAATCCAGTAGACGCACAGGGCGGCGGGGAACATCATGCCCCAGACGATGGTCAGCAGGGGCATCATGTACATCATGCCCTTACCGCTGCCGTTGGTGGTGGGATTGGCCCGCATGCTGATGACGGACAGCAGCATCTGGGTGCCGGCCGCGATCAGCGGCAGCAGCAGAAGGCCCCAGACGGCCCAGCCGCCGCCGGGGAAGACGTTGAACTTGGTGTTGGCCACCGCGGACAGGTCCAGACCCAGGAAATTATAATCCAGGTCGACAAGGCCGCTGAATTTGCCCTGGAAGCTGCTCCAGTTCTCATGGACGAACTTGGCCAGGCCGATCTGCTCATAGGCATTGTTGCCGCTGTAAGACCAGCCCATGCCGGTGGCTATCTTCCGGATGCCCTTGACAGCATCGTCAGACAGCATCATAAAGTAGCCCAGAGGCTGGCGGATGATGTTATACAGGGCGATGAGGATAGGGAAGGGGATCAGGGACCACAGGCAGCCGGACATGGGGTTGACGCCCTCCTTGGCGTACAGCTCCGCCATCTCCTCCTGCTGGCGCTGCTTATCGTTGGCGTAGCGGGTCTGAATGTCCTTGATCTTGCCCTGCATCCGGTTCATGCGCAGCATACTCTTCTTACTCTTGAGCTGGAAAGGCAGCAGCACCAGCTTCACCACCAGGGTGAAGAGGATGATGGCCAGGCCGTAGGAGCCTGTCAGGCTGTAGAACAGCCGCATGATCCACGCAAACGGGGCGCAGATATATTTCCACATATGTGTTTTACCTCCGTTGTGTTTCGATTAAACGAGGTTTTGGGGAAAGGAGTCCTTACGGGACGGGATCGTAGCCGCCCTTGTGGAAGGGATGGCACCGGGAAATGCGCTTGACGGCCAGCCAGCCGCCCTTCACCGCGCCGTACTTCTCCACCGCCTCCAGGGCATACTCCGAGCAGGTGGGAATGTAGCGGCACCGGGCGGGCAAACCCGGCGATATTTTCCGTTGGTAAAAGCGGATGGCCGCTGTAATGGGCTTTTTCACCGCTCCGCCTCCTGTAAAAGCTCCAGCTGATCCAGCGCCCTGACAAAGGACGCCTCCAGCTTCTGATACGTGGTGTGGGCAGCGCGAACACGGGCAACGATGATGACATCGTATCCCGGAATCATCCGATCTTTGTTCAGCCGGTAGATCTCCCGCAGACGGCGGCGCACCTTGTTGCGCACTACGGCCTTGCCCAGCTTGGTGCTTACGGTGATGCCAAGACGGCTTCGGCCGGCGCGGTTGCGCTGGCAGTAGACCACCATGCAGGGAAAAACGGCGGATCTGCCCTTCCGGTAGATCCGGCGGAACTCATAGTTCTCTTTTACCGTGACCTCTGCGCGCATGGTTTGTCCCTCTTTTCCTCGGCGGGATAGACGACAAGGGACGGCAGTTTTTCCTTCCACCGTCCCTGTTTATAATCAGATGATGGTTGTGCGCTGCACAGTCCGTCTCCCTTTAGTGGGTCAGACGGGCGCGGCCCTTTGCGCGGCGGCGGGCCAGAACCTTGCGGCCGTTGCTGGTGGCCATTCTCTTGCGGAAGCCGTGCTCCTTGGAACGCTGGCGCTTCTTGGGCTGATAGGTACGGAACATTTGTGTGACACCTCCATCTTTATTTATTATTCGTCCGGCAGCAGAGGCTGCCTATACTCGACAGCGAGCAGCAGCTTTTACCGCTCGCCGCAGTCGACGACACATTACGCCATTGTTTAAACAGCGTATTGAGTATTATACAGAAAGCCTCTGCCCGTGTCAACACCGATTTTTTGAACCTATACTCCCGCCTTTTTGGGAAAAATCATCTGTTTTTCTCCCATCTGCACACAAAATATGGTATTGATCTTGAACTGTTAATTCAAAATCTTGTGTTCCACAGGCTGTGTAAAAAATATACCTATATTTAATATATAACTATAGACTTTTTCCACAGTTTTTGATATAATGAAGCGTAAAATTTTAACGTGGCGGATCGTGCCCTGATATCTGCCGCCGCGAAAAAAGATAGAAAAGAGAGCATTGGGAAAGGGGAGAAACGCTTTGAATTCCTATGCGGACGTATGGGCAGCCGTGATGACGCGGCTGCGGACGAAGCTGTCCGACACCACCGTCAACACATGGTTTGACGAGATCGACGTGGTCACCATGGAGGACTCCGCCTTTGTTCTCCACTGCGGCAACACTTTTAAAAAAAGCGTCATTGAAAAAAGCTATCTGCAGCACATCAAGGCAGAACTGAAGGATATTTTCAGCACGGATCTGGAGGTCAAGCTGCTGGATGACGACATGCTGGCTGCCTACCACGGCGTCCGGCCGGACTATCCCGGCGGACCGGAGGGCAGCGAGGGCTTCACCTTTGAGACCTTTGTCACCGGACCCCAGAATATTATGGCTTATTCCGCCGCCCGCTCTGTGGCGGAGGCTACCTCCGGCCGCACCTATAACCCCCTGTTGATCTACGGTGACAGCGGTCTGGGAAAAACCCATCTGCTGTACGCCATTTCCCATTTGCGGCGCAAGCTGTTTCCCAAGCAGAAGATCGTCTATATCAAGGGAGACGACTTTATCAACGAGTTTGTGGAGCTGATCCGGGCCGGCCGCGGCAGCGAATTCCGCGCTAAATACCGGGACGCCGACCTGCTGCTGGTGGACGATATTCAATTCGTTGCTGGTAAGGAACAGGTGCAGAACGAGTTTTTTCACACCTTTAATTCCCTCTACGAGGCCGGCCACCAGATCGTCATGACCTCCGACCGTCCGCCCCGGGAGATGGCACTGCTGGACGATCGGCTCCGCACCCGCTTTGTGTCGGGACTGATGACCGACATCACGCCGCCGGACTACGAAACACGGCTGGCCATCATCAAGAATCGAGCCGCTTTTATGAATCTGGATCTGCCGGACAGCGTAACCAACTACATCGCCGAGAACATCACCTCCAACGTGCGCCAGATTGAGGGCACCCTGAATAAAATTTCCGCCTTCTGGGATCTGGAGGGCAGGCAGCTGGACGATGAATCTGTCAGCCGCGCCATTCAGGACATGCTGGAAAAGGACAGCGTTCCCTCCCCCTCCGTTATTATCAGCCACATCTGCCGGTACTACAACATTGACGAGGAGACGCTGCGGGGCAAGAACCAGAGCCACGGCGTGGCAAACGCCCGCCAGATCGCCATGTACCTGATCCGGGACATGGTAAAAATCCCGCTGACGGAGATCGGCAAGGAATTCGGCGGCAAGGATCATACCACCGTGCTGCACTCCCTCAAAAAAGTACAGCAGCAGCTGCGCACCGACCCTGCCTTCAAGGAAACCATCAACGAGATCGTGGCCAACATCAATGCCCGCCGCTGACAGCTTTCCCCATCTTTCTGTGGAATCCACGTGGATGCGGTGTGGATAAAACACGGAACTGCCCCCTTCGTGGAAAACCGCCGAAAACTTCCACTTTTCCCTGTGGGACGATTTTCCTTTATTTCCAACGGTTTTCTCCCCCTTTCCACAACCGTTTTTCTCTACTGCTTTTAATACTAAAAAATAAATAGCTTATGCTCTTATTCTGAAAAAAATGACTGATATTTTTTTGCCGTTTAGAAAGGATCGTGATCACCATGCTGCGTTTTTCCTGTGAAAAGGCCCTGCTGCAAGCAGCCGTATCCACGGCATCCCGCGCCGTTTCTGCCAAGAGCTCCATCCCCGCCCTGGAGGGCATTCTGCTGGAGGGCGACCAGCATTTGACCCTGTCCGGCTACAACATGCAGACCGGCATCCGCACTGCCTTTGCCGCGGAGATCCACGAGGCCGGACGTATTGTGCTGACGGCACGGCTGCTGGGCGAGATCATCCGCAAGCTGCCCGACGACATCGTGGTGTTTTCCGCCGACGAGCGGCTTACCGTACACCTGACCTGCGGCGACGCCAGCTTCGATATTCAGGGTCTCAGCGCCGACGACTTCCCGGAGCTGCCGGAGGTAGACGATGAATATTCCGTGTGCATTCAGCAGAAGACGCTGAAGTCCATGATCAACGAGACCAGCTTTGCCGTATCCACCAACGAGAGCCGCCCGGTTCATACCGGTTCTCTTTTCGAGATCGGCGACAACGGTCTGACTGTGGTATCCGTAGACGGCTTCCGTCTGGCATTGCGCCGGGAGCCGCTGGAGAAGATCGACGGCGGCGCGTTCCGCTTTGTGGCGCCGGGCTCGGCGCTGAAGGAAGTGGAGAACATCTGCGCCGACAGCGACGATCTCATTACCATCATCCAGGGCAAGCGCCACCTGCTGTTTGAAACCGGCAGCACGCAGCTGATCTGCCGCCGGCTGGAGGGCGAGTTCCTGGACTATAAGAACGCCATTCCCCGCACCAATCCCATCCGGCTGGAGGTGGAGACCAAGGCTCTGCTGGAGAGCCTGGACCGCGTCAGCGTGGTGATCAGCGAGAAGCTGAAGAGCCCCGTGCGGTGCCTCTTCGATATGGACAAGGTGTATCTCTCCGCCAAGGGCAGCAACGGCGAGGCCAAGGACATTTGCCTCATCAGCGGCGACGGCACCGGTCTGGAGATCGGCTTCAACAACCGTTATCTCATGGACGCCCTGCGCTATGCGCCGGCGGAGAAGGTCTGCATGGAGATGAACACCGGCATTTCCCCCTGTATCATCATGCCGGTAGACGGCAGCGACAGTTTTCTGTATATGGTGCTGCCGGTGCGTCTGAAGGCTCAATAAGAGAGGATAACCATGAACGTGATCGAAATCACAACCGAATTTATCAAACTCCAGGATCTGCTGAAGTTTGCCGCCGTCGCTTCCACCGGCGGCGAGGCCAAGCTGATGGTTCAGGAGGGAGAAGTACAGGTCAACGGCGAGGTCTGCACCATGCGTGGCAAGAAGATCCGCCCCGGTGACGATGTGCTGGTCAGCGGTCAGCATTACAAGGTCAAGTATGCGGATCAATGAGCTGCGGCTGGAGGGCTTCCGCAACTACGGCGACCAGAGGCTGATCTTTGACAGCGACTGCAACGTGATCTACGGCGAAAACGCCCAGGGCAAGACCAATTTGCTGGAGGCCATCGTCTATCTGAGCTGCGGAAAATCCCCCCGCACCCACACGGATCGGGAGCTCATCGGCTTTGAGCGGGACTATGCCCGGCTCACGGGACAGATTTTCAGCCGGGAGCGTGATTTCGTAACGGAAATAACGCTCCAGCGAATCAAACGGCGACAGATGACGGTCAACGGCGTCACCGCGAAAAATGCGGCGGCTCTGTCTGACGTGCTGCACACGGTGTTTTTCGCCCCGGAGGATCTGTTTCTCATCCGGGACGGCGCAGCGGCAAGGCGGCAGTTCATGGATTTGTCCCTTTCCCAGCTGCGGCCGAGATACGCCGAAGCGCTGGCGGAGTATAACCGCCTGCACGGACACAAGACCCGGATCCTGCGGGACAGCGAAGAGCATCCCAGTCTGCTGGACACACTGCCGGATTTCAACCGCCGTATGTGTCAGGTGGGCGCTGTGCTGATCCACTACCGGGCCCGGTTCTGCCGGGCTCTGGCAGAGCATGCCCGACAGGCCCATGCCGAGTGCTCCGGCGGCCGGGAGGAGCTGTCCCTCATCTATCAGACCGTCAAAACGGTGAAAGATCCCTTTGCCGATCTGGCGGTCATCTCCTCCGCGCTGGCGGCCCATCAGAAGGAGCATTACACCGCGGAGCTGGCCTCCCGGACCTGCCTCAGCGGTCCGCACAAGGACGATATCGAGGTGCTGGTCAACGGACGAAACGCCCGGCAGTTCTCTTCCCAGGGTCAGGTACGCACGGCGGCGCTGGCACTGAAGCTGGCGGAGCGGGAGATCCACAAAAACACCTTCGGGGAATACCCGGTCATGCTGCTGGACGACGTGCTCAGCGAGCTGGATCCCCGGCGGCAGGAATACGTGCTCAACCGCATCGCCGGCGGGCAAATTTTCATTACCTGTTGCGAAAACGACCGTTTGGACGCCCTGGTGGGCGGCAAGGTCTTTCATATACACGGCGGGGAGGTGGTCACGTGAGCTATCTCCACATCGGCAACAACGTGATGATCCCGGATCGCCGGATCATCGGCATCTTCGATCTGGACAATACCTCCACCTCCAAGCACACCCGCGCCTTTCTCAAAAACGCGGAGGATGAGGGCGTGGTGGTAGACGCCTGTGACGATATCCCACGCTCGTTTCTGGTGTGCGACCACCCCTATCATAAGCAAATCGTCTATCTCTCGCAGCTCAATTCCCAGACCCTGGCCAAGCGGGCCGAGGAAGCTGTTTCATCCCAAGTAGAAGGAGAAAAGAACCATGTCTGAACTGGAAAAAGTCACCCAGGTGGAGACGGAATACGACGCCTCGGAAATTCAGGTCCTGGAGGGTCTGGAGGCCGTGCGGAAGCGGCCGGGTATGTATATCGGCTCCACCAGCGCCAGCGGATTGCACCATCTGGTCTATGAGATCGTGGACAACTCCATCGACGAGGCCCTGGCCGGGTACTGCACCGATATCACCGTCACCATCAACGAGGGCAACACCATCACCGTCACCGACAACGGCCGCGGCATCCCCGTGGACATCCAGCAGCAGACCGGCAGGCCCGCTCTGGAGGTGGTGTTCACCGTGCTCCATGCCGGCGGCAAGTTCGGCGGCGGAGGCTACAAGGTCTCCGGCGGCCTCCACGGCGTGGGTGCCAGCGTGGTCAACGCCCTCTCCGAGTGGCTGGTGGTCCAGGTCCACAAGGATGGCAGGATCTACGAGATGCACTTCTCCCGGGGCAATATCACCCGGGAGATGACGGTGGTGGGTGAGACGGACCGCACCGGCACCACCGTGACCTTCAAGCCCGATCCGGAGATGTTCGACACTCTGGAATACGATTATGAGACGCTCCACACCCGCATGCGGGAGCAGGCCTTCCTGAACGCCGGTCTGCGCATCACCATCACCGACGCCCGGACAGGACAGGAGAAGTCCGATACCATGTGCTATGAGGGCGGTATCCGGGAGTTCGTCTCCTATATCAACCGCAACAAGACCCCCCTTCACGAGGAGGTCATCTATCTGGCCGGCGCCAAGGGTGACAGCACTGCGGAGATCGCTCTGCAGTACAACGACGGCTACAACGAGACGCTGGTCTCCTTTGCCAACGATATTCATACCCCCGGCGGCGGCATGCACGAGACGGGCTTCAAAGCCGCGCTGACCCGCGTTCTCAACGCCTACGGCACCAAATACGGCATGCTGAAGGACAGCGACGACAAGGTCTCCGGCGAGGACTGCCGGGAGGGAATCTCCGCCGTGATCTCCGTGAAGCTGACGGAGGCCCAGTTTGAGGGACAGACCAAGGACAAGCTGGGCAACGCCCACATCCGCACTCTGGTGGATCAGATCGTCAGCGACCAGCTGGCTGTCTATCTGGAGGAGCATCCGGTGGTGGCCCGCACCATTCTGGACAAGGCCCTCACCGCCAACCGCGCCCGTGAGGCAGCCCGCAAGGCCCGTGAGTCTATCCGCCGCAAGACGGCGCTGGGCGGCGCCGCCATGCCCGACAAGCTGCGGGACTGCAACGAAAACAACCCGGAGCTCACCGAGATCTATATCGTGGAGGGCGACTCCGCAGGAGGCTCCGCCACCCAGGGCCGTGACAGCCGGTTCCAGGCCATTCTCCCCCTGTGGGGCAAAATGCTGAACGTGGAGAAGGCCCGGGCCGACAAGGTATACGGCAACGACAAGCTCCAGCCCGTCATCACCGCCCTGGGCGCCGGTATCGGCGAGGAATTCGACGAGGCCAAGCTGCGCTACCATAAGATCATCATCATGGCCGATGCCGACGTGGACGGCGCACATATCCGCACCCTGCTGCTGACCTTCTTTTTCCGCTTCATGCGGCCTCTCATCGAGCAGGGCTATGTCTATTCCGCCGTGCCGCCCCTCTATAAGCTGAGTCGCGGCAAGCAGCAGCGTGTAGCCTACTCCGACGAGGAGCGGGACCGTGTATCCGCCGAGATGCGGGGCGACAATCCCAACGCCAAGATCGACATCAGCCGCTTCAAAGGTCTGGGCGAGATGAACCCCCACGAGCTGTGGGAGACCACCATGGACCCCACCACCCGCACGCTGCGCCGCATCACTCTGGACGACGCCGTGGCAGCGGACGCCACCTTTACCGTGCTCATGGGCGAGAAGGTGGAGCCCCGCAAGGAGTTCATCGAGAAGAACGCCAAGTACGCCGTGAATCTGGACTATTAAGGAGGTGCCGAGATGTCCAAGAAACCCCAATACGATCCTGAGGAGATCCGGTATCCCAATCAGCATATCGTGGAATCCCCTCTGGTGCCGGAGATGGAGAAGTCCTACATCGAGTACGCCATGTCCGTCATCGTGGGCCGCGCCCTGCCGGACGTGCGGGACGGCCTGAAGCCGGTGCACCGCCGCATCCTCTACGCCATGTACGAGGACGGCCTCACCTCCGACAAGCCCTTTAAGAAGTCCGCCACCTGCGTGGGCGACGTGCTGGGCCGGTATCACCCCCACGGCGACGCCTCCGTGTACGACGCCCTGGTGCGCCTGGCACAGGACTTCTCCATGCGCTACATGCTCATCGACGGACACGGCAACTTCGGCTCCATCGATGGCGATGCCCCCGCTGCCTACCGTTATACCGAGGCACGCCTGAGCAAGATCGGCAATGAGATGCTCCGGGATATCGAGAAGGACACGGTGGACTGGGATCCCAACTTCGACGAAAGCCGGAAAGAACCCCGGGTCCTGCCGGCCCGGTTCCCCAACCTGCTGGTAAACGGCTCCAGCGGCATCGCCGTGGGCATGGCCACCAATATCCCGCCCCACAACCTGCGGGAGGTCATCGGCGCCTGCATCTGCGTGCTGGACGATCCGGAAGCCACGCTGTCCGATCTGATGGAGCACGTGAAGGGCCCTGACTTCCCCACAAAGGGCATCATCATGGGCCGCAGCGGCATCCGCGCCGCCTACGCCACGGGACGGGGCCGTCTGGTGGTCCGCGCCCGCCACGAATTCGAGGAGTTCAACGGAAACCGCACCCGTATCGTCATCACGGAGCTGCCCTACCAGGTCAACAAGCGCATGCTCATCAAGAACATGGCCGACCAGGTGGAGGACAAGCGGCTGGAGGGCATCAGCGACATCCGGGACGAGTCCGACCGCAACGGCATGCGCATCGTCATCGAGCTGAAGCGGGACGCCAATCCCCAGGTGGTGCTTAACCGCCTGTTTGCCCAGACCCAGCTCCAGACCACCTTTGCCATCAACATGCTGGCCCTGGTGGACAACCAGTCCCAGCCCAAGATCCTGTCCCTGCGGCACATCATCGACGAGTATCTGAAGTTCCAGGAGGAGATCATCGTCCGGCGGACCAGATATGACCTGAACAAAGCGCTGGAGCGGGCTCATCTGCTGGAGGGACTGCTGATCGCCCAGGACAACATCGACGAGGTCATCCGCATCATCCGCACCAGCTATGATAACGCCAAAGAGAACCTGATGGCCCGCTTCGGTCTGGACGAGGTCCAGGCCCAGGCCATTCTGGACATGCAGCTCAAGCGGCTGCAGGGTCTGGACCGGGAGAAGCTGAAGGCCGAGTACGACGAGCTGGAGGAGCGCATCGCCTATTTCCGCCGCGTCCTCAGCGACGATGCGCTGGTCAAGCAGATCCTCAAGGAGGAACTCACCGCTCTGTCCGACAAATACGGCGATGACCGCGTCACTGAGATCCAGGATGTGGAGGACGATATTGATATCGAGGACCTCATCGAGGAGGAGCAGTGCGTCTACACCCTGACCCGCAACGGCTACATCAAGCGGACGCCGGTCAGCGAGTACGCCGCCCAGAGCAAGGGCGGCATGGGCAAGCGGGGCATCACCACCCGTGACGAGGACTGCGTGGTGGACGTGTTCACCGCCTCCACCCACGACAACATCCTGTTTTTCACCGACACCGGCAAGGTGTACCGCAAGAAGGGCTATCAGATCCCCGAGTCCGGCAAGGCCGCCAAGGGTATCGCCCTGGTGAATATCCTGCAGATCGCCACCGACGAGCGGGTACAGGCCATGCTCCACTTCCGGGAGAAGGACGGCGAGGACATCGACAAGTATCAGCTGACCATGGTCACCAAGCTGGGCACCTGCAAGCGCGTGGCCGTGTCCGCCCTGCGGAACATCCGTCAGAGCGGCCTGCGTGCCCTGAATCTCAACGAGGGCGACGAGCTGGTCAGCGTCATCGAGACCGACGGCAGCGCCAACATCCTCATTGCCACCCACGACGGCATGGCCTGCTGCTTCGACGAGAACGACGTGCGCACCATGGGCCGTGTGGCTGTGGGCGTCCGGGGTATCCGTCTCCGGGACGGCGACTTCGTCATCGGCGCGGCGCGGGCCGACGCCGGCAAGACGGTGCTGTCCATCACCGAGCGGGGCTTCGGCAAGCGGACGCCGGTGGAGGAATACCGCCTCATCGGCCGCGGCGGTCTGGGCGTGAAGAACTACGAGGTCACGGAGAAGACCGGCCCCGTGGTTGGCATGAAGGTAGTGGACGGCAGCGAGGATCTGCTGCTGGTAACGGAACAGGGCATCCTGATCCGCACCGGCGTGGAGAAAATCCGCGTGGCAGGCCGCGCCACCCAGGGCGTCATCGTCATGCGCTTCCGGGAGGAGGGCGACCGGGTCATCTCCCTGGCCCTCACGGACCGGGAGGACAACGAGGGAAAGGATATGGGTGCCGATGAGTAAGAAAAAAAAGGAACAGATCCTGCCCCTGACCCGCTGGCAGTACTTCTTCAAGGCTCTGTATCACAACGCGGCGGCCACCACCGAATTTACCTATGACCGGGTCGTTTACCGCAAAAGCCAGGAGCTGCAGGAAATCGAGCAGCGCAGCGCCAAAATCAACTACCTGCTGCTGGTGCTGATGATGGCCATGATTGTCATAGCCACGCGGCTGCAGAACATCTATATCTTTGTGGCCTATATTATAATTGTGATTGTGGGACAGATCGTGCGCTACTGTATGCTGCCCAAGGACATCAAGGCCCACCTCACCGATACCGGCCGCCGTGCCAGGGTCCGCTGACATGGCGGAGCTGCAGATCATCGCCCGGATCCGATCTCCCTTCGGCGGCAAGTTCGGCATCCCCCGACAGAGCGGAGTGGTGGAGGAGCTGCAAGCCACGGTGGTGTTCGAGCCGGCATTCCGGAATCCCGACGCCGTGCGGGGACTGGAGGGCTTCAGCCACGTCTGGCTCATCTGGCAGTTCTCCGAAAATGTGCGCGACACCTGGTCTCCCACCGTGCGGCCGCCCCGGCTGGGCGGCAATGAACGCATGGGTGTGTTCGCCACCCGCTCGCCTTTCCGGCCCAACGCCATCGGCTTGAGCAGCGTGCGGTTGGAGCGGATAGATTTTGACCGGGAGTTGGGGCCGGTGCTCCACGTGTCCGGCGCCGATCTCATGGACGGCACACCTATTTTCGACGTCAAGCCCTATCTGCCCTATACCGACAGTCACCCCGAGGCCACCGGCGGCTTTACCGACGGCTCTGCCATGGAGACGCTGGAGGTGACCTGCCCGCCGGAGCTGCTGGAGCGAGTAGCGCCCGAACAGCGTCCGGGTTTGCTGGGTGTGCTGGCAAGCGATCCCCGCCCCCGGTATCAGGACGATCCGGAGCGGGTCTATGGGCTCACCTTTGCCGGACGGAACGTAAAATTCACCGTGGATGGCAGAAGACTCACCGTTTTGGAGGTTGAATGAAAACAGTAACGATCTACACCGACGGCGCCTGCAGCGGCAACCCCGGCCCGGGAGGGTGGGGTGCGATCCTGTCCTACAAGGGGCAGGAGAAGGAGATGTCCGGCGGCGAGGCGGAGACCACCAATAACCGGATGGAGCTCACCGCAGTCATTGAGGCGCTGTCAGCACTGAAGGAGCCCTGCACCGTGGAGCTGTACTCCGACTCCAAATACGTCATTGACGCGCTGGAGAAGGGCTGGGTCTATGGCTGGAAAAAGAAGGGATGGATCAAGTCCGACAAAAAGCCCGCCCTCAACGTGGATCTGTGGGAACGGCTGCTGCCGCTGGTGAGCCGCCATGAACTGCGGTATCACTGGGTGAAGGGCCACGCGGAAAACGAAAAAAATAACCGCTGCGATGAGATGGCCGTGGCGGAGAGCCAGAAATTCCGGGAAAAAGGTTGAGAGTTTACAATTTATTCACGGGACTTTCATGAAACCGTCATTTTTCCCGGCTATGATAAGAACGTACCAAGGAACAACATCCGATGTGATTTTCTCTCTCTCCTAACAAACACACACAGAAAAAACCCTGCCGACAACGGCAGGGTTTTTTCTGTACATTTTTCAAAATACGCCGAGGGACTTGAACAGGAACGACCACAAAAACAGCGTGGCGATGCAGAAAACGCTGGTGACCACCACGATGTCGCCAGCCAGCTCGTCGTCACCGCCCAGCTGCTGGGCCATGGTAAAGGACGACACTGCCGTGGCCGAGCCGAACACCGCGATCAGCCCGGCAAAATGGACGCCTCGGAAGCCCATGAAGTAGGCAATGGCCAGTATGATGCCCGGCATGACCACCAGGCGGCCCAGGGTGACCTGTACCAGATCCCATCGGTAGCGCCGGAGCCCGTCAAACCGGAAGAAGGCGCCCAGCAGGAACAGCATGAAGGCGTTGGAAATAGGCGCGATCTGGCTGAGGGTGGACTCCAGAACCACCGGCAGCTTCAGCGGCGTCAGCAGGAACACCAGTCCCAGTGCCACGGCAATGATCAGCGGATTCTTGGCTATGCTCAGCAGCACGTGCCCCAGTTGGGGCCGGTTGCCACGGAACACCTCCAGAATGACCACCGCCAGGACGTTGTACGTGGGGACCACCACCGCCAGCAGCAGCACGATGGAGCCCAGGTCTGCACCCTCCACCAGCGCCGCGGTGAGCGGGATGCCGATGAGGATGGAGTTGCTGCGGAAGATACCCTGGATCTTGACGCCCCGCTTGCTGCCGGTTTTCTCCGTGGCTACCACGAAAAGAGTGGCGAGGGCAAACTCTGCCAGCACCGCGATGAGGGCAAAGAGCAGCAGCTTGGGCTGGACGGCGTGGGAGATGTCGGACTGGTAGAGATTATAGAACATGGTCACCGACAGAAAGTACCGAAAGGCCACCTTGTTCAGCCGGGGCACGTCGTCCCGGGAAATGGTGCCCAGCCGCTGGGCCAGATAACCCAGGGCCATGATGAGGAAGATGGGCGCCACTGCCCGGAAGCAGACCAGAAAGCTCTCCATATCAGAAGACGAACTTCTCGGCCAGATACTCCTTCAGCTCCGCAATGGGGATACGCACCTGCTCCATGGAGTCGCGCTCCCGGACGGTGACGCAGTTGTCGGCGGGGGTGTTGTCGTCACCTACGGTCTCAAAGTCCACGGTGATGCAGTAGGGGGTGCCCACCTCGTCCTGACGGCGATAGCGCTTGCCGATGGAGCCGGTCTCGTCGTAGTCCACCATGAAGTCACGGGCCAGCATGTCCCGGATCTCCAGGGCCTTGTCGCCCAGCTTCTTGCTCAGGGGCAGCACGGCGGCCTTGATGGGGGCGATGGCGGGGCTCAGGTGCAGCACCACGCGGACGTCGTTCTTGGCCTCGTCCACCACTTCCTCGTCATAGGCCTGGCACAGCAGGGCCAGCACCGTGCGGTCCAGACCGTAGGTGCTCTCCACGATGTAGGGGACGTAGCGCTCATTGGTGTAGGGATCCAGGTACTCCAGCTTCTGACCGCTGTACTCCTGATGGCGCTTCAGGTCGAAGTCGGTGCGGTCATGGGTACCGTTGATCTCGCCCCAGCCCAACGTGGGGAACAGGAACTCGATGTCGCAGGCGGCCTTGGCGTAGTGAGCCAGCTTCTCATGATCGTGGTAGCGGAGATTCTCCTCGGGCAGGCCCAGATCCTCATAGAACTTGCGGCCGTAGGCCTTGAAATACTCATAGAGTTCCAGATCGTCACCGGGCTTGCAGAAGGTCTGGAACTCCATCTGCTCGAACTCGATGGTGCGGAAGGTGAAGTTGCCCGGGGTGATCTCGTTGCGGAAGGCCTTGCCGATCTGGCCGATGGAGAAGGGCAGCTTGGCCCGCATGGACCGCTGGACGTTGAGATAATTGACGTACTCGCCCTGGGCGTTTTCGGGCCGCAGGTAGATGACGGACTTGGCGTCGTTGGTGACGCCGCGGTAGGTCTGGAACATCAGGTTGAACTCGCGGATGTCGGTGAAGTTGTGCTTGCCGCAGTGGGGGCAGGGGATGGAGTGGGCCTTGATGTAATCGAACATCTCGGCCTTGGTCATGCCGTCGGCGTGGGCCTCGGGGTCGAACTCGTCGATGAGGTTGTCAGCGCGGAAGCGCATCTTGCACTCCTTGCAGTCCAGCAGAGGATCGGAGAAGCTGGCCACGTGGCCGCTGGCCTCCCAGACCCGGGGATTCATCAGAATATCGGCGTCCACCTCGTAGCTGTTGCGGCGCTCCTGAATGAAGCGCTTGCGCCAGGCGTCCTTCACGTTGTTCTTCAGCCGGGTGCCCAGAGGACCGTAGTCCCAGGTGTTGGCCAGACCGCCGTAGATCTCGCTGCCGGCGAAGATGAAGCCCCGGTTCTTGCAAAGGGCCACGATCTTGTCCATGGATTTTTCCGTGTTTTTCATCATGATTTGCTCTCCTCCAGATAAAAATATGATTATGAAATGTATAAACAAAACAGGATATTGCAAATTGTATTCAAAATCGTGGGGATCCATAAAAAAACACCCCGAGCCGAAAGCTCAGGGCGAATCGAAGGATCCGTGGTTCCACCTGAATTTGGACGAAAGTCCACACTCTCTGCCGGTAACGGGGCTCGACCGGCGGGGCATTTCCTCCCCGCGGCTCCGGGACGCCACTCCCATCAACGCCTTTCATACCCCGCAAGAATATCATGTTTTCCCCGGTTCGTCAAGGAAAAAAGCGGAAAAGGAACAGAAACGGGACAATGGCGCGATAGAACGGGACGGGGCATCGCAGATTTCGCGCCGCGCACGGCGCGAAGAGATTTAATTGTATTTTGCCGCGGCGTTAAGTGAGCGCCCAAATCTGTGATTTGGCTGCGCGAACTTATGCATGCGAGCGAAGCGAGTCGTAGTACGTGGCAAAATACACCTCTCAGCCTGCCAGTGTGCGAGCGTCTCACGCAAGCGATAAGTAAGCCCCCAAATCTTTGATTTGGCTGGGCGAACTTATGCGTTAGCTGTGCGCGCAGCAGGCTGCAAGCCCGATCAACGAAAATGGTCCTGCCATTTTCGTTGAAGCAATGGAAAAAGGACGCCCTCACGGACGTCCTTCTGTTTGGTTCAATCAGCCAACGTTGTTCAGCTTCAGAGTCAGAGCGCTCTTCTTGTGAGCGGCATTGTTCTTATGAAGCAGACCCTTGGCGGCGGCCTTGTCGATCGCCTTCACTGCAACCTTGTAAGTGCCCTCGGCCTCGGTGCGATTGCCTTCAGCGGCAGCAGCCTCGAACTTCTTGATAGCAGTCTTCAGAGCGGACTTATTGGCCTTGTTGCGGGCGTTGCGGGCCTCTGCCACCAGAACGCGCTTCTTCGCAGACTTGATATTCGGCAAACCAAACACCTCCCCGATATCAAAATAGTCCGTGTCAGTCAGAAAACTTCCACGCAGGATGATATTTTAGCATCTTCCAAAGGAAAATGCAAGCACTTTTTTTGGATTTTCCTCTTTTTTTCGCATGATTCAAGAAATTGCGGTAGTCAAAAACGAAACCACCATATTTAGTGGAACATCACCGCTTGTTGGGGTTGTAGAAGTCGGTTTCGTCCTCCAGCGCCATAGGCAGGCCGTTCTGATACACCGGCAGGGTCTGGAACTTGAAGCGGCTGAAGCGGTGCTTGCGGTCGATCTGCTCCTTGATCTCGGGATCCACCACACCGCGGCGGATATACTCGTTGACGGCGTGATAGGTAAAGCCCAGGTTGTCCTCGTCGGTGAGGCCGGTGAGGCCGTCGGAGGGAGCCTTCACCAGGAACTTCTCCGGCAGGCCCAGCTCACGGCCCAGAGCGATGACCTCCTCGGTGGTGTACATGCCCAGGGGGGAGAAGGCGCCGGCGCTGTCGCCGTAGACGGTGCAGTAGCCCACCCAGTCCTCGCTGAGGTTGGAGGTGTTGATGACGATGCCGCCGGGCAGGGTCTGGGCAATGGCGTACAGAGTGGACATGCGGATGCGGGGCGGCAGGTTGACCACCGTCTGGCGGCTGGGCTCCATGCCCGCGGCCTCCATCTCGTCCAGCACGCCCCGGACGGCAGCGTGGATGTTGATGGTGCAGTGGGGAATCTGCAGCACGTCCACCAGACCGTTGCTGTAGTCGATATCCGGCTGGACGCCGTCGGGCATCAGCACGCCGTACACGTTCTCCCGGCCATAGGCGGCCGCGGCCAGCGCCGCCACCACGGAGCTGTCCTTGCCGCCGGAGATGCCGATGACGGCAGTCTTGCCGCCGCAGTTCTTCATCTGCTGATCCATCCACTCCAGCAGACCGGCCAGTTGCATTCTCGCGTTGAATTCCATGGTCGTACCTCCGATTATTTTTCTATCTGTATTGTACCCCGTTTCGGGGGAAGATGCAAGGCGATCATTCCGCCCCGTGGAGGGGCAGCGGCGCAATCAGCGTGCGGTAGACGCGGCGGAAAAAGATGAGGGTCATAATGAGGGAGGCGATCTCGGCGATGGGGTAGGACCACCACACCAAATCGCTGTTGCCCACGGAGGCGCCGTAGCGGGCCAGCAGATAGGCGGCGGGGATCAGGAAGATCAGCTGGCGGACAATGGAGTTGATCATGGAGTAGACGGACTTGCCCAGGGCCTGGAAGGAGCTGCCCAGAGCGATGCAGGCGCCGGCAAAGGAAAAGCTCAGGCAGATGATCCGCAGGCAGGGGACGCCTACCTTGAGCATGTTGCTGCTGGCGTTAAAGATACTCAACAGCAGCCCAGGCACCGTCAGAAAAATGACCATGCCGAAAAGCATGATGCAGGAGGCGTAAATGACGCTGCGGCGGATGGCTTCCGTGAGGCGGCTGCGGTTCTGGGCGCCGTAATTATAGGCCACAATGGGCACTACGCCGTTGTTCAGGCCGAACACGGGCATAAAGATGAAGCTGTTGAGCTTGAAGTAGATGCCGAATACGGTGGCGGCGGTCTCGTGAGCAGCGTGATAGACGATAAGGATCTTGTTCATCAGGAAGGTCATCACCGAGCCGATGGCCATCATGATGACGGAGGGCAGGCCGATGGCGTAAATGCTGCCTATGATGCGCCAGTCAGGCCGAAAGCCCCGAAAGTGCAAGTGGATGTCGTGGTTCTTGGTGAGGTTGAAGTGGATCGCCAGGGCGCAGGCGCAGCACTGACCGATAACGGTGGCAATGGCGGCGCCGGCCACACCCAGCCGGAACACGAAGATGAACACCGGATCGAGAATCAGATTGATGATGGCGCCGAGGCCCTGGGTGTACATGGAGTAAATGGAGCGCCCGGTGCCCTGCAGCAGCCGCTCGAACATGACCTGGCCGAACACGGCGAAGGAGCAGCCGGTGACGATGCGCAGGTAGCTGTCGCCCAGAGCGACGATCTCGTCCACCTGGGTCTGGGCGCGGAAAAACACATCGCTGAGCGTGAGACCCAGCACGGCACAGAGAACGAAGCCCAGAAGGGCCAGAAACACGCCGTTGATGGCCACCCGGTCGGCCCGCTCCTGCTGTTTGGCGCCCAGGGCGCGGCCCATCAGGGCGTTGACGCCTACGGCGGTGCCGGTGGCCAGGCCGATCATCAGCTGCTGAGCGGGAAAGGCCAGAGATACGGCGGTGAGGGATTGCTCGTTGACCATGGACACGAAGACGCTGTCCACGATGTTGTAGAGAGCCTGCACCAGCATGGACGCGATGATGGGCAGAGACATGTTCCAGATCAGCTTGGAAATGGGCATGACGCCCAGCTTGTTTTCTTTCATGGCGGGAAATTCCTTTATCTAAGTTTGTTACACAAATAAACAGTATAACATGATTTGTGGAAAAAGAAAAGCGCCGAAACGGGGAAATCAGCCCGTTTCAGCGCTTTTCTTTTGGAAATTGTGCAAAATCCGTCCGTCTGTCATTGTGAGCCGCCAACGGCGGCGCGGCAATCCGTATTCCTCATTTATCCCATGAAAAAGGCCCGGATATCCGCCTCGGCAGCCTGTACGCTGCCCTGGGCAAAGCCGTCCCGGCCGCCCCCGCGTCCGTTGAGTGCGGCGTTGAGAGACTTGACAAAGTCCCGGATGTCGTGGCCGGGATGGATGACGGCATATTTGTATGCGCCGCTTTCCCCGGCAAAGACGGCGCAGCGGCCGCCGCAGGCGGCGCTTACCGCGTCGCACAGCTTCCGGGCGGCGTCGGAGGTCATGGGCGGGCGGATCAGCAGCACGTCGCCTTTGCCCCGGTTTTCCTCGGCGATGCGGGCAAAGACGTCCTCCTCCAGGGAGACACAGCGAGCGCGGGTCTCGCTGAGCTCCCGCTGCAGCCGCTCCACGGCGGCAAAGGTATCCTGAGGCTTGACGGACAGGGACTGGCCGATCTGCAGGCTCTGCTCCCAGCAGCGGGACAGATAGTGCAGCGCCCGCCGGCCGCACACCAGCTCCAGACGGACGCCGCTGCGGAACTTCTGGCAGGAGAGAAACTTCACCAGCCCCACCTGTCCGCTGCTGCGGACGTGTGTGCCGCAGCAGGCGCACATATCGGCGCCGGGGAAAAAGGCGATGCGAACCTGGCCGGTCAGCTCCTTCTTGCTGCGGTAGGGCAGGCCGGCCAGCAGTGACGGCGAGGGCCACAGGGTCTCAAAGGGGTGGTCGGCCCAGATGTACCGGTTGGCGCGGCGCTCGATCTCCATGAGATCGTCCCAGCTGATATCGGCGTTGTAGTCGATGATGACGGTGTCGGCGCCCAGATGGAAGCCGGTGTTGTCGCAGTGATAGGCGGCGCAGAGCATGCCGCTGACGATGTGCTCGCCGGAGTGCTGCTGCATGTGATCAAAGCGGCGCTCCCACTGAATTTCGCCGGTGACGGTCTCGCCCACGGTCAGCGCCTTGTCGCAGGTGTGGGTGATGACGCCGTCCTTTTCGTGGACATCCAGCACCCTTGCGCCGCCCAATGTGCCGTGGTCGGCGGGCTGACCGCCGCCCTCAGGGTAAAAGGCGGTGCGATCCAGCACGACGGCAAAGCCGCCTTTGGCGGCCTCGCAGGACAGGACGGATGCGTCAAATTTGCGCAGATAGGCGTCCTCGTAGTACAGCTTGACGGTTTCCATGGCAGGATCCTCCTTTGTGGGGAAAATGGGCGGCTTTTGCCGCCCATTTTTTCGGTTAGGGGTTTACTTGATGCGCACGGCGGTGCCGTAGGCCAGCACCTCGGCGGCGCCGTCCATGACGGCGCTGCTGGCATAGCGTACGTTCACCACGGCGTCCGCGCCCACGGACTCCGCCTCGGCGACCATGCGCTGCGTGGCAATGGAACGGGCCTCGTTGAGCATCTCGGTATAGCCCTTGATCTCGCCGCCCACCAGGGTCTTGAAGCCGGCCATCAGGTCCTTGCCAATGTGCTTGCTCTGGACCACGGCGCCGCGCACCATGCCCAGGGCCTCGATCTCCACGCCGGGGATGTGGTCGATGTTGTAAAGCTTCATAGTTCTGCTCCTTTCTCAAACACGGTTTACTCCTCCAGCTCGCCAACGAAGGCGATGTGCAGCTCGTCCAGCTGCTTCTGCTCCACGGTGGAGGGAGCGCCCATCATCAGATCCTGGGCGTTCTTGTTCATGGGGAAGGGGATGATCTCACGGATGGAACTCTCGCCGGCCAGCAGCATGACGATACGGTCCACGCCCGGAGCGATACCGGCGTGAGGAGGCGCGCCGTAGCAGAAGGCGTTGTACATGGCGGGGAACTTCTTCTTCACGTCCTCCTCGCCCAGACGCACCAGCTCAAAGGCCTTGATCATGATCTCGGGATCGTGGTTCCGGACGGCGCCGGAACTGAGCTCCACACCGTTGCACACCAGATCGTACTGGTTGGCATAGATGTCCAGCGGGTCGATCCAGCCCCGCTCGGCCTTCAGCAGCGTCTCCAGACCGCCGTTGGGCATGGAGAAGGGATTGTGGCAGAACTCCAGCTGGCCGGACTCCTCGCCGATCTCGTACATGGGGAAGTCCACGATCCAGCAGAACTCGTAGCGCTCCACGTCCATGTGGCCCTCGCAGGCAGCGCCCAGCTTGCTGCGCAGGACGCCGGCGGTCTTCTGGGCCAGCTCCTTCTTGCCGGCGGCCACGCCCACGAAAGCGCCGGGCACCAGACCCAGCTGCTCCACCAGTGCGTCCTTGCAGCCGCCCAGGAACTTGGCGATGCCGCCGGAGAGCTCGCCGTTCTCGTCCAGCTTGAACCAGAAGGGCTTGTTGGCGGTCTGCACCTCCACGTCGGCGCACAGCTTGTCAATGGCCTTGCGGGCCAGCTTGCAGTCCTTCACCACCACGGCCTTGACCACCTTGCCGTCGATGGGCTCAAAGCCGCAGCCCTTCACCGTCTCGGTGATGTCCTGGCAGATGAGGTCGATGCGCAGGTCCGGCTTGTCGGAGCCGTAGGTCTCCATGGCGTCGTTGTAGGCGATGCGGTGGAAGGGAGCGGAGGAGGCCACGCTGTACTTGCCGTATTTGGCGAAGATGGGCGGGAACACGTCCTCCAGCACGGCGAATACGTCGTCCTGGGTGGCAAAGGCCATCTCCATATCCAGCTGATAGAACTCACCGGGGGAGCGGTCGCCCCGGGCGTCCTCATCCCGGAAGCAGGGGGCGATCTGGAAATAACGGTCGAAGCCGGAGGTCATCAGCAGCTGCTTGAACTGTTGGGGCGCCTGGGGCAGGGCGTAGAACTTGCCGGGGTGCTTCCGGGCGGGCACCAGATAGTCCCGGGCGCCTTCGGGGGAGCTGGCGGTGAGGATGGGGGTGGTGATCTCCAGGAAGCCGTGGTCCATCATGGCCTTCCGGATGGCGGCGATGACCTGGCAGCGCAGGATGATGTTGTTCTTCACGGCGGGATTGCGCAGATCCAGATAGCGGTACTTCAGACGGGCCGTCTCATCGGCCTCGCGGCTGCGGTTGATCTCAAAGGGCAGGCTGTTGTAGCGGCAGCGGCCCAGCACCTCGATCTTGTTGGGGACCACTTCGATTTCACCGGTGGCCTGCTTGGGGTTCTTGCTGGAGCGCTCCCGCACCACGCCCTCCACGGAGATGGTGGACTCCTTGTTCACGTCCCGGATGGCGGCCATCATGTCCTCGCTCTCGATGACGATCTGGGTGGTGCCGTAGAAGTCCCGCAGCACCACGAAAGCGAAGTTGCTGCCCACGGTGCGGACGTTCTCCATCCAGCCCACCAGCTTCACCTGCTTGCCCACGTCAGAAAGACGCAGCTCGTTGCAGGTATGAGTACGCATTTGCATCATATCGGTTTCTCCTTATCTAGTGATAAAATATGGTATTATTTCAAAAGAATATTACAAACAGTAAAGAGTGCGGGAATACAAATTGTTATATTGTGTTGAAATATAACAAATAATAATCACTTTTCCAGGATCACAGCGCCGGCATTCCTGGCAGCCAGACCCTCCCGGATGCGCTGGAGCGTGCCGTCCAGAGACAGGGTAGTTTGCTCGCCGGTGGCCATATCCTTGCAGGTGACCACGTCCTTGGCGATCTCGTCGTCGCCCAGGAACACCACGTAGGGAATGCCCAGCTTGTCGGCGTAGTTCATCTTGGCCTTGAATTTCTTGGCCTCGGTGTAGAGCTGGGTGCGGATCCCGGCACCGCGGAGAGCGGTGGACAGGGCAATGGCGGGGGCCAGATCCTCCGTCATGGGGATCACCAGCACGTCGGCGGGGGCGGTAGGCAGATCGCCGTTGAGCATGCCCTGCTCGCCCAGTACGTAGAACAGGCGGGTCAACCCGATGGAGATGCCCACGCCGGGCAGCTGCTTGTCGGTGTAGTATTCCGCCAGATTGTCGTACCGTCCGCCGGAGCAGACGGAGCCGATCTCCGGGTGATCCAGTAGGGTGGTCTCGTACACCGTGCCGGTGTAGTAATCCAGGCCGCGGGCGATGGTCAGATCCACGGCGAAGTTCTCCTCCGGCACGCCGAAGGCGGACAGGTATTTCACCACCGTGTTCAGCTCGCCCAGACCTGCGTCAAAGATTTCGTTTTTTCCGGCGTATTGCTGCAGGGCAGAAAGGACATCGGCGTTGGAGCCGGTGATGGCAATAAACTTCAAAATCTCGTCGGCCTGGTCGGCGGTGAGACCGCAGTCGTCCACAAGGCAGACACGCACCTTCGCGGCGCCGATTTTGTCCAGCTTGTCCACCGTGCGCATAATGTCGCCGCTGCGCTCCGTGAGACCCTGCATGGCGTAAAAGCCGTTGAGGATCTTCCGGTTGTTGACCCGGATCTGGAAGCGGCGCAGGCCCAGGGTGGTGAAGGTCTGATAGATAATGGCGGGGATCTCCGCCTCGTTGGTGATGTCCAGCTTGCCGTCGCCGATGACGTCGATATCGGCCTGATAGAACTCCCGGAACCGGCCTCGCTGGGCCCGCTCGCCGCGGTACACCTTGCCGATCTGATAGCGGCGGAAGGGGAAGGCCAGCTCGTTGTAGTGCAGCGCCACGTATTTGGCCAGAGGCACCGTCAGGTCAAAGCGCAGGCTCAGGTCGCTGTCGCCCTTGGTAAAGCGGTAGATCTGCTTCTCCGTGTCGCCGCCGCCCTTGGCCAGCAGCACCTCGCTGGACTCGATGATAGGGGTGTCCAGCGGCGTGAAGCCGTAGAGGGAATAGGTGCTGCGCAGTACCTCCATCATCCGCTCCATCTGCTGCTGGGGCTGGGGCAGCAGCTCCATGAAGCCGGACAGGGTGCGGGGTTTCAATTTCTCCATGGTGTTTCTCCTTCCTGTTTTTGCCCGCAAATAGGGCTGATTTCCCGGGAAATCAAGAAAAAAACGCTCTCGTCCCCTGTTTGGGACGAGAGCGCTGCAGTCAACACTTCGTGGTGCCACCCAAATTCAGCCAAATAGGCCCTTTCATGCTCCCATGGTGCGGGGAGCGCCGCAGGTGTTTCCACCTCCGCTCGGGGACTGTCTTCCTTCCGTCGCCGCGGCGCGCTTGCAGCCAATGGCGCGCCTCTCTGTGTGCGGTGGTGCGGAGCTACTCCTGTCCCGTCCTCGCGGATCGCTACTAAATAGCTATTGTATGCAGTTTGGAATCAAATGTCAAGCGGTAAAGGGCTTGGTTTTGGGATTGACAATGTCACGCCAGTCCAGATCGCCCCGGGCAAGGCCCAGGATCAGCATCTCGGCGGTGGCCACGTTGCTGGCAAAAGGCACATTGTTCTGGTCACACAGACGGGCGATGTACAGCACGTCCTCGTGGATGCTCTTGGCGCTGGGGTCGTTGAAGCAGAGCACCAGATCGATCTCGTTGTAGGCGATGCGGGCGGCGATCTGCTGCCCGCCGCCGTGGCGGAAGGACAAAAAGCGGTGGATGGTGAGTCCGGTGGCCTCGGCGATCTGCTGGCCGGTGGTGGCCGTGGCGCAGATGGTGTGATGGGCCAGAATGCCGCAGTAGGCCGTGCAGAACTGGACCATCAGCTCCTTTTTGTTGTCGTGGGCGATGATGGCGATATTCACAGAAGATCGCCTCCTTTCTCGTTATATTCTCATCAGCGGAACACGCCGTCCCGCGATGCGCTTGGCAATGTTGTCATAGGCACGGGCGGCGCAGGCGCCGCAATCCCGCGGAGGGATGCCCTGATTCAGGGCCAGGGTCAGGTCACGATCCTCCGGTATCACGCCCAGCAAGGGCAGACCCGCAGAATCGATGGCGTCGTCAATGGTGGTGTGGAGCGCCCGGAGCATCCGGCGCTGGACGCGGTTCACCACCAGATGAACCTTGCCGTTGGGGAAGCGGCCCAGCTCCATGACGGTGCGCTGGGCATCCCGCAGGGCGGATTGGTCGGTGGTGGTGACCACCACGGCGCTGTCGGCGAAGTCGGCAGCCAGGTGAAAGCCCAGACCAAGACCGGCCGGCGCATCCACCAGACAGTAGTCATAGACGGTGCGGAGCTGCCGGAACAGCTCTCCCATTTGCCGGGGCGTATAGGGCGGACGTCCGTCAGTGACGGGGGCTGCCAGCAGATCCAACCTGGGGTATTTCCGGTGGCTGACCACGGCGTCGGACAGGGCGCAGCGACCCTCCAGTACGTCGGAGAAGTCCATCACGGCGCTGTCGCTGAGGCCCAGAGCCAGATCCAGATTGCGCAGGGTGATGTCGCAGTCCAGGCACAGCACATGATAGCCCAGCGCCGCCAGCGCCAGACCGGTGTTGGCGGTAAAGGAGGTCTTACCGGTGCCTCCCTTGCCCGATACGACTGCGATGATCTTGCCCATAACGTACCTCTATTATCTTATTTCAGCGGATTTTTCTTGATCTTGGCAAAGGCGCGGGGATACTGCTGCGGCGTGGGCCGCAGCTTGTCGATGATGACCACCCGGTGCTGCACGTCGGTGCCGGGAATCGTATAGTTGCGGATCGCCCGGATGTGTCCGCCCAGCTGGCCGATGGCGCCTCGGGCAGCGTCGATCTCGGCGTCCGAGTCCACGGATTTCATGGCCAGGAAGCAGCCGCCCACACGAACCAGGGGCAAAGCCAGCTCGCACAGCACGTTCAGCGCCGCCACGGCACGGGATGTGGCGATGTCATAGCTCTCCCGGCGGTCCGCGGCGAACTCCTCCGCCCGTGCGTGGACGGCTTCCACCCGTGCAAGACCCATTTGGGCGCAGGTATCCTGCAAAAAAGCTATCCGCTTGCCCAGACTGTCCAGCAGCGTCAGATCGAAGTCCGGCTCCAGAATGCGGAGGGGCATGCCGGGAAAGCCGGCGCCGGTGCCTACGTCCACCGCCTTCTTGCCCCGAAAATCGGCGATGGTCAGCAAAACGGCGGAATCCAGCAGGTGCAGCGCGGCAAAATCGGCGCCGTCGGTGATGGCGGTCAGGTTCATGACCTTGTTCTTCTCCAGCACCATCCCGGCAAATTCCGCCAGCCGCGGGGCGGCGCAGGTGGGCAGACCCATCTGCGCCAACCCCTCGGTGAGGATATGGAGCATTACTTGTTTTCCTTCAGCAGGTCGCGGATCTCGCCCAGCAGCTCCTCGGTGGTGGGGCCGGCGGGGGCGGGCTCCTCGGCAGGCGCCTCGGGCTTCTTCAGCTTGTTGATGCCCTTGATGACGCAGAACAGCACCAGCGCGATGATGAGGAAGTTGATAATGGCTCCAACAAAGGTACCCAGACCGAGAACCAGCGGCTCAATGCCGGCGGCCTCATCGCCGGCGCGCAGGACGATATTCAGCGCGTCCGTGTTGGGCGTGCCGAACAGCCAGGCCAGAAGCGGGGTAATGATGTCGCCAACCAGGGACGTGGTAATGGCGCCGAACGCAGCGCCGATGACAACGCCGATGGCCAGATCCACCACGTTGCCGCGCATAATGAATTCCTTGAATTCCTTACCGATCTTTTTCATAATACCTCTCCTTTTGATTAAAATTTGTATATTATTGCAAGAATAATACCCAAAGTTGTCAATGCTTCGGGACCAGACGGTCACAGCCGCCCATATAGGGCCGCAGGGCGGCGGGGATCAGCACGGAGCCGTCGGCCTGGAGGTTGTTCTCCAGGAAGGCGATGAGCATCCGGGGCGGCGCCACCACGGTGTTGTTGAGGGTGTGGGGCAGATACATCTTGCCGTCAGCGCCCTTGACGCGGATTTTCAGGCGGCGGGCCTGGGCGTCGCCCAGGTTGGAGCAGGAGCAGACCTCAAAGTACTTCTGCTGGCGGGGAGACCAGGCCTCGATGTCGCAGGACTTGACCTTCAGGTCGGCCAGATCGCCGGAGCAGCAGTCCAGCTGCCGTACGGGAATGTCCAGAGAGCGGAACAGCTCCACGCTGTAGCGCCACATCTGCTCGTACCACTTCATGCTCTCCTCGGGACGGCACAGCACCACCATTTCCTGCTTTTCAAACTGGTGGATGCGGTACACGCCCCGTTCCTCGATGCCGTGGGCGCCCTTTTCCTTGCGGAAGCAGGGGGAATAGGAGGTGAGGGTCTGGGGCAGCTTGTCCTCCGGAATGATCTGGTCGATGAACTTGCCGATCATGGAGTGCTCACTGGTACCGATCAAATAGAGATCCTCGCCCTCGATCTTGTACATCATGGCGTCCATCTCGGCAAAGCTCATGACGCCGGTAACCACGTTGCCGCGGATCATGAAGGGGGGAATGCAGTAGGTGAAGCCCTTGTTGATCATGAAATCCCGGGCATAGGCGGTGACGGCACTGTGAAGCCGGGCGATGTCGCCCATGAGATAATAGAAGCCGTTGCCGGAGACGCGGCCGGCGGCGTCCATGTCCACGCCGTCAAAGCGTTCCATAATGTCGGTGTGGTAGGGGATTTCAAAGTCAGGCACCTTGGGCTCGCCGAAGCGCTGAACCTCCACGTTGCAGCTGTCGTCCGGGCCGATGGGAACGCTGGGATCGATCATCTGGGGGATGACCATCATGATCTTGTTCAGCTGCTCCGAGGCCTGCTCGATCCGGGCGTCCAGCTGGGCCATGCGGTCGGCGTTTGCCTTGACTGCGGCATTATTGGCGTCGATTTGCGCCTGTAATTCGGCCTTTTTGACCTCATCCGTGCACTTTTTCAGCTGCCCGTACAAAGGACCGTTGGCCTTGCTGAGCTTGTTGCGCTCGGCCTTCAGGGCCTCGGTCTCCGCCATAGCGGATCGCTTCTCCGCGTCCAGAGCGATAGCCTCATCCACCAGGGGCAGTTTGCCGTTCTGAAACTTCTTGCGAATGTTCTCCTTGACCAGCTCGGGGTTTTCCCGCAGAAAACGAATGTCAAGCATAGGGTTGTCTCTCCTTTGATGTTTCACGTGAAACGCCGTGGGGCGTCAGTTATTTCTTTTTCATGGTATACAGGGCGTCAATAAGGCTGTTCAGATCGTCCAGATCGTAGTATTCCAGTTCAATGCGGCCCTTTTTACGGCCGGTGACGATTTTGCAGCCACGACCCAGGCGGCTGGAAAGCTCACGGGCGGCCTCCTCGGCGTAATTGACAGTGAGGGCGGTGGTAGGCGCTTTCTTGGTCCGCTTTTCGGCGGTGAGCTTTTTCACCAGCAATTCCGTCTGGCGGACGGAGAGCTCGTTTTTCACCACGATGGCGGCGGCGTTTTCCTGTACAGTGGGGGCCAGAGGCAGCAGAGCCCGGGCATGGCCGCCGGAAAGCTTGCCATCCTCCACCATTGTGCGGACGGCGGGGGTCAGGTTCAGGAGCCGAAGGGCGTTGGCCACGGCGCTGCGGGATTTGCCCACCTGGGATGCCGCCTGCTCCTGAGTGAGGCCATACTGGCTCACCAGCGTGTGGTAACCCTCGGCCTCCTCCATGGGGTTCAGATCCTCTCGCTGGAGGTTCTCGATCATGGCCAGCTCCATGGCCTTGCGGTCGTCCGCCTCAATGACGATGGCAGGCACCTCGTCCAGACCTGCCATGCGGGCAGCGCGCCAGCGGCGCTCACCGGCAATGATCTGATAGTAGCCGGATTGTAGCTTTCGCACCGTCAGCGGCTGAATAATGCCGTGCTGGCGGATGGAATCGGCCAGATCGGCCAAAGCATCGGGGTCAAACTGCTTCCGGGGCTGGGCAGAGCAGCTCTCTACCTGGGAAATGGGGAGGTAGAGGCGTTCCTTCTCCTCGGGAGTGTCCAAAAAATTGTCTCCCAGCAGAGCGCCCAGGCCCTTGCCGAGACCTTTGGCATTGTTTGCCACGGATAATCACTCCTTTCAGGAATTCTTCTTTAAAAACTCCGCGGCCAGCGCCGTATAAGCCTCGGCGCCGCGACAGCTACGGTCGTATGCAGTAATGGGCTTGCCGTGGCTGGGTGCCTCGCTGAGCCGCACATTTCGGGGCACCACGGTGGAGTACACCTTGCCGGGGAAGAATCGCTTGACCTCCCTGGCCACCTGAATGGCCAGATTGGTGCGCCCGTCGAACATGGTCAAAAGCACGCCCTCCATGTTCAGATTGGGATTCATCCCCCTGCGCACGATGCGTACCGTATTCATCAGGTCGCTGAGGCCTTCCAAAGCGTAGTATTCCCCCTGTACCGGCACCAGCAGGGAGTCCGCGGCACACAGGGCGTTAAGGGTCAACAGCTCCAGAGAGGGAGGACAGTCGATAAAAATGAAATCATAGTCGTCGCGCACCTGATCCAGGGCTTTTTTCAGCAAAAACTGGCGGTTTTCCATTTCGATCATCTCGATGCCGGCGCCGGCAAGCGCTTTGCTGGATGGCAGCACATCGCCGTAGCGGGTGGGGACGATGGCGTTATGTATGTCTTTTCCGTTGATCAGCACATCATAAACACCGTTGGATACGGTTTTGTCCACACCCATGCCGGAGGTGGCGTTGGCCTGGGGATCGAAATCGCACAGCAGCACCCGCTTGCCCGCCTGCTTTAACGCAGCGGTCAAATTGACACATGTGGTGGTTTTTCCTACGCCGCCTTTTTGATTGACAATCGCTACGATCTTGGCCACACTGCGCCCTCCTGTCCCGCAATACGATATACTTTCCTATGTTAAATACAGTATATCACAAACCGGGAATCAATCAAGACATTTTTTGGCGAAAGACGAAAAAACCCCCTGTGTTTCACGTGAAACACAGGGGGAAATCGCTGTCAGATCAACATCAATCCGGAAACAGGCGGCACAGACAGGTGCAGCATCTCGTCCCGGACAAAGAATTGCTGTCCGGTCAACGCGTCGGCGGCAATGGTGGTCGGCCAGGGCAGCATCAGCTCCAGAGGCTCGTCACCTGCGTTGAGGGCAATAAGCGTCTGCTCCTCCGCTGTCTCCCGGCGAAAGACCAGACCGCCGCCTTGAGCGTACAGATAGGTGATGCCGCCGCGCTGCAGGGAGCTGCGTTCTTTCCGCAGAGCACCCAAACGGCGAAAATACTTCAGAAGAGCGCCATCCTCACTTCCCCAGGGGAAGGTGCCCCGGTTCAGCGGATCCTCAAAGCCCTCCATGCCTACCTCGTCCCCGTAGTAGATCGTGGGCGAGCCGGGAAAGGCGTAGAGCAGCAGGGCGGCAAGACGCAGCCGCATGGAGCCGCGGATGCGTTCGGCGGGACTGAGGCGGTAGGCCGCCCTCTGATCCTTGGTGCCGGTCTCGGCACCGCGGGAGGCACCCAACAGGGTCAGGACCCGCACCGTGTCGTGGGTACCCAGAATATTCAGGGCGGAGTAGAAGGCGGCGGGGGGATAGTTTTCCCGCAGCGTCTCCATGGCGTCACGAAAATCGGCGGCGTCACCGCCGGCCACCCAGCTCAGCGCCGCGCTGCGGAAGGGATAGTTCATGAGGCCGTTGGTCTCGCCCCCCAGCAGATAGCGGCGGCGGCGGGAATAGGAGATCTTGTTGCTGCCGTCCTCCCAGACCTCCCCCAGCAGGAAGCTGTCCGGCTTTTCCTCCGTCATCACGGCGCGGATCTCGGCGATAAAGTCGTCGGGCAGCTCGTCGGCCACGTCCAGCCGCCAGGCATCTGCGCCGCAGCGCATCCAGTGACGAATCACGCTGTTCTCCCCGGAGATAATAAAACGGCGGTAATCCTCGTTGTTTTCATTGACGGCGGGCAGTGTCTGTACGCCCCACCAGGCGTCGTACTCGTCCGGCCAGCGGTGAAAGGAGTACCAGGGATAAAAAATGGAATTCTGACTCTGGGCAGCACCCAACTGGGGATAGTGACCCAGCGCATTGAAATAACGGCTGTTGGAACCGGTGTGATTGAACACGCCGTCCAGCATCACCCGCATGCCACGCTCATGAGCCGCCCGGCACAGTGTAATAAAATCATCCTCTGTGCCCAGCATGGGATCGATGGACAGATAGTCGGCCGTATTGTAGCGGTGGTTGGAATCCGCCTCAAAAATGGGGCACAGATACAGCGTGGTGACAGACAGCTCCGCCAGGTAGTCCAGTTTGGAGATAATGCCCTGCAGGCTGCCGCCGAAAAAGTCGCTGTTGGTGATCTGGCCCCGCTCGTTGGGCCGATACACCGGTTGATCGCGCCAATCCTGGTGCACCGCGCGCTCACCCACCATGCCGGTGGGATCCGGCAGATCCAGACGGCAAAAACGGTCTGGGAAAATCTGGTATGTCACACCGTTGCCAAACCATTGGGGCGTCACGAATGTTTCGTCATAAACCGTCAGCTGCCAGCGCTGCAGATGCTCCTGGGGGCAGTAGCCGTTGCGCCCGAAAAAGGCGTAGGAGCCATCCTGCCGAATGAAGCGGAAGGCGTACCAGATCAGCTCGGGCGTGTCAGGCGCGGTAAAGACGCCGCTGAACAGGTCACCGTGCCCGCCCTCGTCGCGGAGGGGGGCAAGGCGCTGTTCGCCGGCAAATTCACAGTCGGCCAGCAGCTCGCAGGCCACGAAGCCCTCACCGGCCAGAGGCCGCAGGGTAAAGGTCACGTCGCCGCCGCGCTTCACGGCGCCGAATGGGGTTTTGTAGCGTTCATCGCGGGGATCAAAGATAAAACGATCAGACATACAGCGTTCTCACTTCAGCAGAGTATTTTCGCCCGCGGTTACGGCGGTGCTGTCGTCACGAGCGAAGTAGGAGTTGATAATATCCACCACGGTGTTGCCCAGATAGTAACCTCCGCCGCCCTTTTCAATGACCACTGCCACGGCGATTTCGGGATTGTCATAGGGCGCGTAGGCCACCAGAACGCCGTTGTTGATCTCGGTGCCCACCTGGGCAGTGCCGGTCTTGGCGGCGGCGGGGACGATGCAGCGGGTGAACAGGGAGGAGATGCTGCCGTGGAGCACCAGATTGCGCATACCCAGGCGGACCGCCTGCTTGGTACTCTCGCTCATCTCCACCACATTGAGGGGATCCTCGTCACAGACCATCACCAGCTGGGAATTGTCATAGGTTTTCACGTCCTTGAGCAGGTGCGCCCGGTAGTGCTCGCCGCCGGAGGCCAGGGTGGCGGTATAGTTTGCCAGCTGCAGAGGGGTGAACAGATTGTAGCTCTGGCCGATGGAGGCGGTGAGGGTCTGGCCGTCGGTCCAGTCCAGGTCATGGGAGGCGGCGTACTCCGGCGAAGCCAGTGCGCCGGCGGAATCGCCGATCTCGATGCCGGTGTGCTGTCCCAGACCGAATTGGGTGGCGTAGTTATCCAGGGTTTCAATGCCCATCAGGCGGCCTACCTCGAAAAAAAAGTAGTTGCAGGATACGGTAAGCGCCTGGCTTACATTGATGCTGCCGTGGTTGCCGCCGTACATACCGTAGATCCAGCAGGTGGGCTGGGGATAAGCGTAATAGGTATAGATTCCCTTTGTGCGAATGGTAGTGGAGGGGGAAATGATCCCGCTTTCCAGCGCGGCCACCGCTGTGCAGGGCTTGAAGGTGGAGCCGGGCGCATAGGCGCCGTCGGTGGCTCGGTTGAACATGGGCAGCCGGGGATCCTCCAGCAGGTCGTTGTAAATCTGATCAAAATGGGCCAGATCGTATGTGGGATAGGAAGCCAGAGCCAGCACTTCGCCGGTACCCACCTTGATGACGGCTGCGCCGCCGCCCCGCTGGATCCCGTCGCTGGCAATCATGGCGTCAATGGTGCGGCCCAGGGTCTCCTCCACGTCCCGCTGCAGATCGATATCCAGGGTCAGAGCCACCGCGTTGCCCGGCTGGGGCGGAACAGAGTACAGCTCGCCGGTAATGCGTCCGTTTTCGTCGGTGGTGATGAGCCGTGTGCCGTCAGTGCCGTGGAGATAGTTCTCGAAGGCGGCCTCCACGCCGCTGGAGCCCACCAGAGCGTTCATAGAATAGCCCAATTCCCGGTATTTATCCCAGTCCTCGGCATAGATGCGGGAGATGCGGCCCAGAATATGGGCGGCATAGGGGGTATAGTACTCACGGGCTGAGGCGGTGCCGGTGGTCACGCCGGGAAACTGCCCGTCCACGATCTGGCTGATGAGCGCCACGGGCACGTCGCCGGCAAACAGATAGGAGGGCTGGAGCGACAGCTCATAACGCACGCCGATGATCTGCCGGGCCTCCAGATCGGACAGATGGGAGGGGATGCCGAACAAGACCCGCAGCCGTGCAATGACCTGCGCTGCCGGCAGAGTACCCTCTCCCGTCCGGGTGATGTTATTCTCCTTGAGAAACGCGGCAAAGGCTTTGTTGGCAGAGGAAGAGGCGGAAAGATACTGAAAGGGCGGCTCTGCGGAGATGGGCAGGGAGTCATTCCATACCGTGTCATTTTCCCCGCATAGCCGGATCAGGCGGCTGATAAGGTCATTGGCCTGCGCGTCGTCGCTGAACGCGTCGGCAGACAGGGTGAGGGTATAGGTCAGGCGGTTGCCCACCAGCAGCTTTCCGTTCCGGTCGGTGATGATACCGCGGGAGGCGTATACCTCCTGGGTTGTGGTGTTGCTGGTGCGGGATTGGGCCTGATACTCCGTGCCGTGAATGATCTGTGTATTATAGAGCGTGGCGACGAAAACCAGCAAAAACAGGGAAAAAAACACGGCAACCGCCGCCAGTTTCGGTTTTAACGGATTGTGATTCATGACAAAACTCCCCAATACAAATCCCCGTTAAAAAGTGTTGAGAAAAGTAAAGCGCTGATTCGCGGATCGCGGTCGTCGTAAACCGTATTATTCTGCCGGGAAACGCCGGTGGATCCGCCGGAACAGCAGATAGACAAAGGGGATCAGCGGTGCGGTGAGCAGCAGCTCCCGCCCGAGGATAGAGACCGCAGCGGCCGGATCGTAGACGCCGCGGAAGGACAGCATCAGCGCCTGGGTCGCCCCGTTGATGAAGATAGCCACCAGAGACATGGCGAGGGCGCAGATAAAGCCCGGCTGGATCCAGCGTTTTGCCACCAGACCGGCCAGAAACGCAGTGGTGACGAAGGTCAGCACGTAAAAGCAGGGGATCGGCGGCGTCATGGTCAGGTCGCACAGCAGACCGAACACGGCGGCGGCGCACAGACCCTCCTGCCGGCTCTCCCATGACGCGGCCACAGCCACCAGCACCGGAGGCAGGAACGGATGAATGCCCCAAAAGCGGATCCGCCACAGCACCACCGCCTGCAGAATGAGAAATAGCTCCGCCGCCAGGCCGTAGAACAGCCAGCGATACCAAATGTTCCTCTGGTTCATGGCCGTTCCTCACTCCACCACGTCAAAGCCTGTGATAATAAAGACCTGGGACAGGCTGTTGGGATCCGTTTTCGCCGTCAGAACGGCGTATTTTCCCATACCGCTCTCGTTGGCCAGTACATCCTCCACCGTACCGATCACCAGGTCGGGAGGAAAGTAACCCCCCAGACCGGAGGTGACGATCAGATCTCCGTTGATAAGATCGCCCTGCACATAGTCCAGCTTCAGCTTTCCCTGGCTCATGAGCCGCAGATCCCCGCTGACAACCGCCGGCTCCCGGGTGCGGAACACGGCGGCGCCCAGCTGAGACTCCGGGTCAATAACGGTGGTAACGGTGCTCCAGTTGAGCCCTGCGTCGGTGATGACGCCCACCAGGTAGCCGTACTCGTCGATAACGCAGTTGCCGATGGCCACGCCGGAGGAAGTGCCCTTGCTGAGCGTCAGGGCGGAGGCCCAGTTTGACATGCTCTGCTCGGTGACGCGGGCGGATTCCAGCTGGAAATCCTGCCGCTGCTGCCGCAGCTCCAACACATTGCGCAGCCGTTGATTCTCCTCACTGTCGTTCTGAGCCCGACGGTTCTGCTCCTGCAGCTCCGCGTTCTCTTTCCGCAGCGCCGCATTTTCCCGGCGCAGATCCTCCACGCTGCGGAAATGCCCGCCTACGTCCTGTACCCAGCCGGACACAGTGGCGCCCAGACTGCGGAAGGGCGAGACGAGGATGCCCGCCGCGTTATGCAAAAACCCGGTGCCGCTGGTAAGGGCGGCAACGACGCACATGACCACCGCCACAATGGTGACGGCAGAGAGCAGCAATATCCCGTTTTTGGTGAAAAAACCCTTCATAGTTACTCCTTGGGAGACAGCAAATGTACGCCGAACCCGGCCAACATGCGTTCCAGCAGCGCCACAGGCAGGCCCATGACGTTGAAAAAGTCGCCGTCAATGCGCTCCACCAGCAGCGCGCCCTGACCCTGGACGCCGTATGCACCGGCCTTGTCCATGGGCTCGCCGCCGGCGATATAGGCCAGAAGCTCGTCCCGGCCGGCGGGACGAAAATAGACAAGGGTGGACTGAACGTCGCTGACGGCCCGGTCGCCCTGTCGCACGGTGACGCCGGTGCAAACCGTGTGGCAGCGGCCCTGTAAAGCGGAAAGCATTGCCAGGGCGTGTTGTTCGTCCCGGGGCTTTCCCAGCCGGGCGTCGTCCAGAAACACCATGGTGTCGGCGGTAATGACGATCTCGTCGGGGGCAGAATCCACAGCAAAAGATTTCTCCCGGGAGATGTAGGTGACGATTTCCGGCGGCGTCAGGTCGTCGGGATAGTATTCCTCCACGTGGGGTACCCGGACGGTAAAATCGGTCACACCGATACGGCGCAGCAGCTCCTGCCGCCGGGGAGAGGCGGAGGCCAGCACGATTCTTGCCATGGCGCTCACCGCCCCGTGGAGCCGAAGCCGCCCTGACCCCGCTCCGTCTCATCCAGCGCATCCACAAAGGATAGGGTTGGCTGCACCACCGGCACCACCATCAGCTGTGCAATGCGGTCCCCGGGCTGCACGGTGTAGCTCTCGCCGGACAGGTTCACCAGCCCCACGCCGATCTCGCCGCGATAGTCGCTGTCGATGACGCCGACGCCGTTGGACAGGCACACGCCTTTTTTGATGCCCAGCCCGCTGCGGGCGAACACCAGCGCCACGTGCTGCGCGTCCGGCAGAGCGATGGCAATCCCGGTGGGGATCAGCGCACGCTGGCCTGCCGCCAGCGTGACGGGTTCATCCACGCAGGCGCACAGATCCATGGCGGCGGCGCCGGGGGTGGCAAAACGGGGCGCAGGAATGTCCCGCCCGATGCGGGGCGACAGCGCCTTGATCTTCAATTCCATATCAAAATGGCTCCTGTTATGAAAACTATATGTATAAGATACAAAATATATTACAGAATATTATCAGATTTCCCGTCAAAATCAGTCCACACCGCGATAGAAAAGACCGCGTGTATAGTCGGCGGGCGTCCAAGCGGACAGCCCCAGATAGCGGCGCAGAATGGTGAGGCACTCCTCCGGTGACTCGGTGGTAAACCGCAGCCGGGCGTAGGTCAGGCCGCAGCGCCGATACTCCGGCTTGTCGGCCAGAAACAGCACACGGCTGTTCTGGATCTCGTTGCGGCAGCCGTAGGCGCACAGCACGGGAAATTCCGCGCCGGTGCGGTCGGTGAGGGTGCAGCCCTGTCCGTGGGAGCAGCCGGTGCGGTTGGCGGCGGCACAGTTCTCCGTGATCATCAGAGGCAGCCGGCCGTAGACAATAGCCTCGCAGGGCAGGTATTTGCGCAGATCCCGCACCTGCTGGTGGCGCAGCTCAAAGGAGACAGTGGCGCTTTGCAGTCCCTGCTCCCGCAGGAACAGCAGGGCGCGGGAGTTGAACACATTGAGGCCGAAGTCGCCCCGGATCTCCAGCCCCAACCCGTCCACGACGGGCAGGTGCCCCAGATTGCCCACCACCGCGCCGGTGAGCGCAGTCGTGCGCGCCAGCTTCTGGCGGAAGACGGCCTCGTCCTCCGTGCGGAAGACCCGGGGCAGCACGGCAAAGAGCTTCGTTTTGGCGGCAAAGGGGGTCAAATCCATTGTATCCAAAAGCTCCAGCGGAATATACACGGCCTCTGCGTTTTCGGCCAATTCCACCGTCAGCTGATCGGCTCTTGTGATGGAGCATGTGAAAAGAGGTGCGCCGGCTTTTACATCGCAGGGAGGCAGCTCCGCCTCGGCGGCAGTGCGCCGGGGCCATGTGCCGTTCACGGGAGGCAGGGAGAGCTGTTCTGTCAGCTCCTCCAGCGCCTGCCGTCGCAGACCGTTGACGGCGCCGGCGGACAGGGACAGGCCCTCGTCCGCCTCCGCGACAACAGACGCGGGGACAAAGGCGGTGCCGCCGGTTTTGCCGAGACGCTGACACAGCTCCTCCGCCGTGATCGCGCGGGTGCGGGCGGCCTCCGGTACGGGACCGGATACGGTGACGGCGATGCCGCGGGCCTCCGCCGTCAGCGTGGCAGGCTCTCCGGCATGGACGGCACAGCGCATGGACACCGGGACGGCCCGGTGCTCGGCGTTTTCATATTCCTGCCGCGCCCTGGCGAAGAGATCCTCGGGCCAGCGGGCGTTCTCCGGGCGCATGCCCAGCATGTGAGGGCCTTTTTCGCCCCGGTAATAGCCGTCGGTAAAGCCGCTGCGGCTGAAGGCGGCCTCCAGCTCCTGTACCTCCTGCGGCGTGGGAGCGCGATGCTCGTCCAGCAGGCGGCGGTAAATGGCGGTGACCACGGCCACGTACTCCGGCCGCTTCATGCGCCCTTCGATCTTCAGGCAGGCCACGCCCATGTTTTCCAGCTCCTGCAGACAGGCGGAGAGGTTGGCGTCCTTCAGGCTCAACGGATGGTCTCCGGTGCAGGGACCGTTGACCCCGTAGGGCAGGCGGCAGGGTTGAGCGCAGGTGCCCCGGTTGCCGCTGCGCTGGCCGATGAGGGCGCTCATGGCGCACTGGCCGGAGTAGCACATGCACAGCGCGCCGTGGACGAACACCTCCACCTCGGCGCCGCAGCCATCGCAGATGGCGGCAATGTCGCGGCGGCTCAATTCCCGGGCCAGCACCACCCGCTCGATGCCCAGCTTTTCCGCCAGCTTTGCCCCGCCCAAAGTGAACAGGCTCATCTGGGTGCTGGCGTGGATGGGCAGATCCGGCGCAACTTCCTGCGCCAGAGTCAGCACGCCCCAGTCCTGCACCAGCACGGCGTCCACGCCCATGCCGCTGGCCCGGCGCAGGGCGTCCGCCGCAGCGGGCAGCTCCCGGTCGGTCAGCAGGGTGTTCAGCGTCAGATAGACCTTCACGCCCCGCAGATGGCAGTAGGCCACCGCCTGGGCGAATTCCTCGTCGGTGAAGTTCTGGGCGTTGCGCCGGGCGTTGAAGCTGCCGAAGCCCATGTACACGGCGTCGGCGCCGCTCTGCACGGCGGCAATCAGTGCGTCCCGGGATCCCGCAGGGGAGAGCAGCTCAATCATTACTTGCGGTTCTGGGCCTTGAACAGCTGGCGCTTCAGCTCGGAGACCTCGTTCTTGGCCTGGGCGGCCTCGTCCAGATAGGTCTTGAGCTGGCGGCGCAGGTTTTCGGCGCTCTCCTGGGACTTCAGCAGCTCGTCGGCAATATTGATGGCGGCCAGAATAGCGGCGTCGGTGCGGCTGGCCTTGGTGCCCTCCATGACCTTCGTCAGCTGCTCGTTGACCAGATTGCCCACTCGCTCCATGTAGGAGGGGCTCTCCTCCGCGATCAGGGTGTAGCTCTCTCCGCAGATGTTCATCGTAACGCGATTAGCCATGGTGATATCCCATCCTTTCTCCAATTTCCCGTCTTTCTCTTATTTCCGGGCATAATAACACTTATACAGAATGAATTATATCACAAACCACAATACCCGTAAAGCATCGACAGGAAATTTTTAAAAACGGGAAGGCGCATCTTTACGAAAACGGACTTTTATTGTAAAATAAAAGGACATATTTCGGAAAGGAGGCGCCATGATGAGCGGATATATCCTGCATGGAGAGGATCAGGCCGTGTCGCTGCCCGCCGCGCGGCTGGACAAGCTGATTACCCGGGCTGACGGCGACGCCGCGCTGCTGTACCTGTTTTTGCTGCGCGCCTCCGGCGGCGTGACGCCCCGGGAGATCCAGAGCCGCCTGCGCTGGAGCGAGCTGCGCCTGGCCGCCGCCGAGAATACGCTGCAGCAGCTGGGCCTGCTGGACAGCGCCGTGGCGCCTCCCGAACCGGCGGAGGAGCGGCCTGTCTACACCACCGAGGACTTGGCCGCCATGCTGGAGGGCGACAGCGCCTTTGCCGCGCTGGTGGTACAGGTGGAGAACAAGCTGGGCAAAAAGCTGAAAACCGCCGATCTCCAGATCCTGGCGGGCTTATACGACGATCTGGGCATGCCGCCGGACGTGATCTATCTGCTGGTGAACCACTGCGTCAGCCGCGTGGAGACCCGCTTCGGCGAAGGCCGCCGCCCTACGCTGCGCCAGATTGAGAAGGAGGGCTACTACTGGGCCAAGCAGGGCTTGTTTGACCAGACCTCCGCGGCCGAATATCTGCGGCAGTACGCCGAGAGACAGGAGCAGATGGGCGCGTACCTCCGCGCGCTGCAGATCGGCGGGAGAAAGCCGGTGGAGAGCGAGGAAAAGTACGTCACCCGCTGGATGGAGCAGGGCGTTTCACCGGAGCTGGTGGCCCTGGCCTACGACCAGACGATCCTGTATAAAAAGGAACTGAACTGGCGCTATTTGAGCGCCATCCTGCGCCGCTGGCAGGAAAACGGCTGGCACACGGCGGAGGACGTGGAAAAGGGCGCCCGCCAGCCCCGCACAGACCGGGGCAGCCGTGACGGCGCCGGCGGCCCGGGTGACAAAAACGACTGGATGCTCCGATACATCAAGAAGTAGGGGGGATGCGCCGTGACATACGACAAGAAGATCCTGCGCCGCGCCATAGCGCAGTTTGAACAGGACAAGCAAAGCCGCGCCGCCGCCTTTGCCGCGCGGCAGGAGAAGATTTTTCGCGAGCTTCCCCGTCTGAAGGAAATCGACAGCGCGCTGCGCGGCACCATGTCTCAGGTGGTGGCGGCTGCCCTGCGCCGGGGAACAGACCCCATGCCGGCCCTGCGGGAGATCCGCCAACAGAATCTCTCCCTGCAGCGGGAGCGCAGCGCCATTCTGATGGCCCACGGCTACGAGCCCGATGAGCTGGAGGAAAAGCCCTTCTGCATGCTGTGCGGCGACACCGGCTTTCGGGAAGGCGTCATGTGCCGCTGCCTGCGCAAGTACTATGCCCGCGCCCAGATCCGGGAGCTGTCCCAAATGCTGGATGTGGGCACAGCCAGCTTTGAAAGCTTCGAGTTCAAGTGGTACAGCCCGGAGCCCTGGCCCCAAATGGGCATTTCGCCCCGGACCAACATGGAGCGGAACTACGATGCCTGCCGGGACTATGCCTATCAGTTCTCCCGCCGCAGCGGCAACCTGCTGCTGTCCGGCGATCCCGGCCTGGGCAAGACGTTTCTGTCCGCCTGCATTGCCCGTGTGGTCAGCGAAAACGGATTCTCCGTGGTGTACGACACGGCGGGACACATTTTCAATCAGATGGAGAACCTGAAGTTCCGCCGGGATGAGGATGAGGAGACGGAGGAAGCCGTGAACCGCTGCATGGCCTGCGACCTGCTGATCATGGACGATCTGGGCACGGAGATGACCACGACCTTCGTGCAAAGCGCCCTGTATCAGATTGTCAACGGCCGTCTGCTCTCCGGCAAGCAGACCATCATCAATACCAACCTGACGCCGGAGGAGATCGGACGCCGCTATTCCCCCCAGATTCTCTCCCGCCTGGAGGGCGAGTATGAGATCCTGCCCTTCTTCGGCGAGGATATCCGCCGCCAGAAGCGCCAAATCAACTGACTTGCCGCGCAAATGCCCGCCCGGCAGACGACCGCCCGGTTGTCTGTCGGGCTTTTTTGATTTCCCGACGGTTCTCGACCGTCTTTTCCGCCGCTGACGTGTAAAATAAGGCGGAAAGGGAGGGATGACCATGAGAGATCCGCGTCGAGGGGAGTTTTTGTCGGCCAGAGTCCAGTATATCCCGGCCGCCCAGATCCGACCCAATCCCCGCCAGCCCCGCCGCGTTTTTGACGCCGACGGCCTGCGGGAGCTGGCAGAGAGCATCCGCACCTACGGCATTCTCCAGCCGCTGACGGTGCGCCGGCTGGGCCGGGAATATGAGCTGGTGGCCGGCGAGCGTCGGCTCCGCGCCGCACAGATGGCCGGCTTGCGGGAGGTGCCCTGTCTCATCGCCCGGGTGGGGGAGGAGGACAGCGCCCTTCTGGCTCTGATCGAGAACCTGCAGCGCCGGGATCTGGACTGCTGGGAGGAGGCGGAGGCCATCGCCCGGCTGATCCGGCAATACGGCCTGAGCCAGGAGGCGGCAGCGGAGAAGATTGGCAAGTCCCAGTCCGGCGTGGCCAACAAGCTGCGTCTGCTGCGCCTGCCGGAGAGTGTGCGGCAGATGATCCGTGACAACGGCCTCACCGAGCGCCACGCCCGCGCACTGCTGCGTCTGGGCGACGAGGAGGCCCAGCACAGTGCGGTGGCGGCCATCGTAAAAAACGGCTGGAATGTGGCCCAGACCGAGGCCTACATAGAAGATCGGCTCAAGGCTGCCCAGACCACGCCGCCGCGCCGACGCCCCACCTATGTCATTAAGGACGTGCGGCTGTTCCTCAACAGCGTGGACCGTGGCGTGCGAATGATGCGTCAGGCGGGTGTTGGCGCCGCATGGGAGAGGCAGGATGATGACGGCTGCCTGGTGCTGACCATCCGCATTCCCAACGGCGGCAGACGCGCCTTGTAATGGAAATGTAACGCTTTTTGCCGCGGCAGACGGTATAATAGCCACGAATATAGCAAAAAACCGGAAAACACCTGTCGCGATTTGCTGCGGCTGTGATATAATACAAAGATAAGCTAACCTGCGCCGGAATGCGCATGGAAGGAGGAATCTTGATGGATGAGGAACGCACTGTCGTCGGACAGGATCCCGGGCCGGAGACCGACCCGAAATATGAACTGACGGACGCCTGCGCCGAATACGATCAGGGACAGCAGGAGCTGCCCCAGAATACCGGAGACACAGCACCGGAGGGAGTGGAAGCCCCGCGGCGCCGCAAGGGATGGATCGCGCTGCTGGCGGTTGGCATTGCCGTGGTGGGGCTGGTCGGCGCTTACATAGGCCTGTGCACCGTAGCTGCAGGCCGGGATACCGTGCAGGAGGGCACCAGCATCATGGGAGTGGACGTCAGCGGCATGACCCGTGAGCAGGTTGTGGAGCTGTGGGAGAAGGAAGGCCCCCGGCTCTGCGATGAAAAAAGGATCCCCCTGGTCATGGGCGACAAGGAGCTGGGAAGCATCTCCTATACGGATCTGGCCGTGACGATGTCGGCGGAGGAGGCGGCCGATGAGGCGCTCCGCGTTGGCCGCACCGGCTTCCTTGCCGGCGGCTGGAATATGCTGACGGGAAGCAAGGAGAGGACGGATATCGACATGCACATGACGGTGGACGATCGTGCCATCGACCGTGCGGTGGACGATCTGTGCCAGCGTCTGGGCGGCACCACAGTGGATGGCGCCTATCGGCTGGATGAGGAGCGCGGCCTGTTTGTGACCAAGCCCCGGGACGGCATAGAGATTGACCGGGCCGCTCTGCGGGCTGATATCGGACGCGCCGTGGCCACCGGCGACCTGAGCCCCATTACCTGCAGGTATGCCACCACCGCGGCCCAGCCCATTGACCTGGCTGTGGTGTATGAGGAGGTCCACAGCGATATGGTCAACGCCGGGCTTGACAAAAAGACCGGCCAGCTGACAGAGGCCCGGATCGGCGTGGATTTTGATCTGGAGGCAGCCAGAGAACTGCTGGATCAGGCCGAACCCGGCCAGGAGATTCTGGTGCCCAGCACTGTCACTTATCCCACGGTGTATAAGGCGGATCTGGAGGGCGTCCTGTTCCGCGACCTGCTGGGTGAGTACAGCACCGTGGCCTCCGGCTCCGAAAACCGGCAGAAGAACGTGCGCAAGGCGGCCGAAACGGTCAACGGCACCATTCTCAACAGCGGAGAGGTTTTCTCCTATAACGGCGTGGTGGGCGATCCCACCATAGCCAACGGGTATTTCCCCGCCCCCGCCTATGTGGGCGGCAAGACGGTGGATGTGGCCGGCGGCGGCGTGTGCCAGGTGGCCTCCACCACCTATTATGCTTCGCTGTTGAGCAATCTGGAGATCGTGGATCGCTCCTGCCACCAGTACGCTCCCAGCTATATCCCCTTCGGCTGCGACGCCACCACCTTCTACCCCTATACGGACTTCAAGTTCCGCAACAATACCGACTATCCCATCCGCATTGAGACCAGCTACACCAACAACAATACGGTGACTGTGAGGATCTACGGCACCAAGACGGACAGCACCTATGTGAAGATGGTCAGCAAGACGATCTCCACCATTCCCGCTACCGAACAGACGGTGGTGGACAACAGTCTGCGTCCGGGTCAGAAGGTGCAGGAGCAGAGCGGCTATACCGGCTACGTGGTGAAGACGTGGCGGCAGGTCTACGCCGCAGACGGCACGCTGATTTCCGAGACCTTTGAGGCCACCAGCAACTACGATATGCGTCCCGTGATCTACCGCGTTGGCCCCGCGCCGACGCCGACTCCCACGCCGGAGCCTGAACCCACGCCGGAGCCTGAACCGACGCCGGAGCCTGAACCCACACCGGAGCCTGAACCGACTCCGGAGCCTGAACCGACGCCGGAGCCGGAGCCCGAACCGGAGCCGGAGCCCGAACCCGAACCGGAGCCCGAACCCGAACCGGAACCCGAACCCGAGCCGGAACCCGAACCCGAGCCGGAACCGGAACCCGAACCGGAGCCCGAACCGGAACCTGAACCGGAAGACTGATGATGAAAACAGCACCGACGGCGCATGCCGTCGGTGCTGTTTTTCTATATGTCGTTTCAGCGGCACAGGTAGCTGAACCAGCCCTCGCTGCTGCGCTCTTCGGCGATCTCCCAGCCCTTTTGCCGCAGCACATCCGCCACCTCTGCTGCGCGGTCGTCAATGATGCCGGAGCACAGGAAAATGCCGTCGGCCTTCAAGAACGGCCGCACCTGGCCAGCCAGACCGATGATGACGTCGGAGACGATATTGGCCACGATCACGTCATAATCTCTGCCGAACTCCGACTGGAGCTGGCGGTCGGACAGCACGTCGCCCCAGCGGACGGTGTAGCGATCCTTTCCGATGCCGTTGAGGGCGGCGTTTTCATAGGCCACATCCACGCACTTTTCGTCGATGTCGCAGGCGAAGGCCCGGTCTGCGCCAAGCAGCAGGGCGGCGATGGACAAAATTCCGCTGCCGCAGCCCAGATCCAGCACCTTTTCGCCGCCGCGGACGTGCTTTTCCAGCGCGGTGAGGCACAGCCGGGTGGTGGCGTGGCTGCCGGTGCCGAAGGTGAGACCGGGATTGAGGATCAGAGGGATCCGGCCGTGGGTGTTGGCCTTCTCCCACTCCGGCACCACGATGAGCCGCTGGCCGATCTCCATGGGCTTATAAAACTGCTTCCAGTTGTTCTCCCAGTCGGCGTCGGCCACCCGATTCATGGTCATCAGGAGGGGGGCGTATTCGGGGTGCTCCGCTTTCAGTGTCGCCAGAGCCACCCGGACGCGGGCCACCAGACCGTAGCCCTCGTCGTCGTCCGAGGCGTAAAACGTCACCCGGCTGACGCCCCGTTTCTGGGCCAGCAACTCCTCGTCCACATAGTCCCAGTACTGCCGGTTGTGCTCCAGAAAGTCGTGGAAATCCCCCTCGTCGTCGATGACGAGGCCGGTGACGCCCAGGTCCTCCAGTAATTCTGTTACGGCATCCAGCCCGGCGGGGGCGGTGTCGATTTTCAATTCCAGCCAGTTCATCAGCGCTCCCGTCCCACAAAGAACAGGCCCATGGTGCCGGGGCCGGTGTGACTGCCGATGACCGGCCCGATATAGTGGATGTAGACCTCCCGGACGCCGTAGCGGCGCTTCAGCTCGGCGGCCACCTCCTCGGACTCCTTCAGGCAGTCGGCGTGGCAGATGAACATGATCTGCTTGTCCAGATCCACGCCCAGCTCGCCCACCTTGTCGATGAGGGCGTTCAGGCTGGCCTTGCGGCCCCGGACCTTGTCCATGGGTACCAGCTTGCCTTCGTTGGAGGTGTGCATCACCGGCTTGATGGACAGCATGGTGCCGAACAGCGCGGCGCCGGCGGAGAGCCGGCCGCCCCGCTTGAGGAAGTTCAGATCGTCCACGGTGAACCAGTGGCAAAGGGTCAGCTTGTTGTCCTCCACCCACCGGGCCAGCTCCGGCGCGGAGAGACCCTCCCGCTTCTTCTGGGCAGCCAGATAGATCAGCAGGCCCTGGCCCCGGCTGGCGCTGAGGGAGTCCACCACATAGATGTGGCTGCCGGGAAATTCGGGCTCCACGTCCTGGGCGGCGATAACGGCGGACTGATAGGTGGTGGACAGAGCGGAGGAGAAGCAGATGCACACGATGTCCTTGCCCTGCGCAAGGATCTTCCGCATGGCGTCGGAAAACTGTTCGGGGTTCACGGCGGCGGTGGTGGACATTTTTCCGGCGCGCAGGCGGCGGTAAAACTCCTCGTTGGTGATGGCGCGGCCATCCAGATAGTTGGGGTACTCCTGCCCGTCCATGCGCATGGTCAGGGGCAGCACCTCCAGCTCCAGCTCCCGGGCCATCTCATCGGTCAGGTCGCAGCAGCTGTCGGTCATGATGATGTAATCTCGCATTTATGATCTCCTCCTATGGCTTTTTCTCTTTATTTGCCCACGCAGAAGCGTGAAAAGATGGTGGAAACCAGATCCTCCCGGACGGACTTGCCGTTCAGCTCGCCCAGGGCGGCCAGAGCCGCTTCGGCGTCTGTGAGCACAACATCCGGCGTCATGCCGATGCGCAGAGCGGCACGTGCGCTCTGCACGGCGGAAAGCGCGCGGCTGACAGCGTCAGCCTGCCGGGCGTTGGTGAGCAGGCGGCCCGGCGTGTCAACCCCGGCGGGGTACAGCGCCGCGATGGCGTCTGTGAGAGCGGCGACGCCCTCTCCCGTTTTGGCGCTGAGAGACATCACGTTGTCAAAGCGATCGGCCAGACGGCCCACGTCGATGCGCCGGGGTAGGTCGCTCTTGTTGACCACCACCAGCAGATTGGCCACGGTTGTGGCCACTTCGATGGCGGCCTCATCCTCGTCATTCAACGGGGCGGAGCCGTCCAGCACCAGCAGAGCCAGCGACGCCTGCCTTGCGGCGGCGCGGCTGCGCTCCACCCCCAGCCGTTCGACTTCGTTTTCCGCGGAGCGGATGCCGGCGGTGTCAATGAGCCGCAGCAGCACATGGTCGCAGCGTACCTTCTCCTCCACCGTGTCCCGGGTGGTGCCGGCCACGTCGGTGACAATGGCCCGGTCGTAGCCCAGCAAAGCGTTGAGCAGAGAGGACTTGCCGGCGTTTGGCTTGCCCAGAATCACCGTGGGCACGCCGGATTTCAGCAGCTGTCCCCGGGAAAAGGTTGCCCGCAGCTCGGCCAGGTCGTTTTCCGCCCGACGCAGGGTATCCAGCATCTGCTCCCGGGTGTGCTCGCCGATGTCCTCGTCGGGATAGTCCACCACGGCGTAGAACCGGCTGACCAGCTCCATGACGCCGTTGTAGATCCCATCCACCAGACGGCTGAGGCTGCCGGTGAGCTGAAGTGCGGCGTTGCGGGCGGCCTCGGCGGTCTCCGCGTCGATGAGATCCGCCACAGCCTCCGCCTGAATGAGATCCATCCGGCCGTTCAAAAAGGCCCGCTGGGTGAACTCCCCGCCTCTGGCCTGCCGCGCTCCGGCGGCAAACAGAGCCCGCAGCCCCTCGTCCAGCACCACGGGTGAGCCGTGGCAGTGGAGCTCGGCGCCGTCCTCGCCGGTGTAGCTGTCCGGTCCGGGGAAAAAGACGCACAGCACGTTGTCCAAGACCCGGCCTTCGCTGTCCAGCAGATCGCCCAGCACCATGGTACGGGGCGTCTGCTCCAAAACAGATCGCCCGTTTTTGGCGCGGAACACACGCTCCAGCACGGTCAGGGTCGATGGCCCGGAAAGGCGCAGGATCCCGATGGCACTGGGGGCTTGCGGCGTGGCAATGGCGGCAATGGTATCAGACATGGGACGACCTCCGGGTGGAAATATGATGATTGACAAAATATTATACCATATTTTTCCCTGCTTGAAAAGAAAAAGGTTTGTCTAACCTATCATAATACACCCCACGCCCATACCTAATATAGTATATTAGATATGGGCGTGTCAACTGTTTTTTTGCCTGCAGACAAAAAAAGGCTGCGCGGAACGATATTTTTTATTAAAAAAACAAAAAAACGCCAAAATTGGGCCGCCGGCCCACACATTTTGGAAAACTGCATGGTATAATAGGCGCAACAGAAAGGAAATGGAGCCCTTTCGAACGCAAAAGGAGGAGACAGAAGTGGCAGGATTGGAGAGAAAAAAATGCGAGGCCTGCGGAACGTGGTGTGCCAATGATGCGGCAAAATGCTGGAACTGCGGGCATGTGTTCGGCGAAGGCGTTTCAGAAGAAGAAAAGGAAAATGTTGCAAAAGGACAGATTCTTGCACCCGAAGCAACGGAAGAGAATGCTTTAGAGAACAATATCGTGGCCACCATTCTGAAGGCCTTGGCTTATGTGGTTTATGCCGTTGCATTTTTGGCGGGAATTTTGCTGGGGAAGGACCTGAAGGGAGACCCCAGCTTCATCCTGATGCTGGTCTACTGGATCGCGGGACTGTTTGCCGGCACAATGCTGCTGGGCTTCTCGGAGGTCATCCGGCTGCTCCACGAGATCAACCGGAAAACGAAATAAAACGAGACAACAAAAGCGGGACGGGCAGCACCTGTCCTGCTTTTCTCATGTTCGCTCCTCTTTTTGTTGACAAGTGTCCGCATAACACATACAATAATGGCGTGGAAACTGGAAACAATAACCAGTGCCGCCTTAGGCGGAGAGAGAGGGAGGAGCGACCATGAAAAAAAGCAAATCGGCGGTGATCCGTCTGATCGCATTTGTTGCCGTGCTGGGCGTACTGCTTGGCGCCGGCATCCTCACCAGGGCGGTGAGCTGGGAGCAGCTGGGGAGCATCAAGGTTGATCTGGCCAGCATCTGGAAGGTGCTGCTGATGATCTTCTTTGTGCTGGCAGTGGAGTCGCTGCTGATATTCCTGCTGAGCCTGCCCAAGCCCCAGAGCCACCGGGCCCGCTCGGTGCTGTCCATCGTGTCCAGCCTCCTCAAGTACGTGGCGGTCATCGTGATCCTCTGTTGGGGCCTGTCCATTCTGGGCGTCAACGTGTCCACCATCGTGGCCAGCGTGGGAGTGCTGGCTCTGATTGTGGGCTTCAGCGCCGAGAGCCTCATCACCGACGTGGTGACGGGCGCATTCATGATCTTTGAGAATCAGTACAACGTGGGCGATATCGTGGAGGTGGACGGCTTCCGGGGCACTGTCACGAACATCGGCATCCGCACCACCAGCATCACCGATCCCGGCGACAACGTGAAGATCGTCAACAACTCGGATATGCGGAACATCCTCAACCGCTCGGATCGCGTGTCCCGCAGCATCAGCGACATCAGCATCCCCTACGCCACGGATCTGGAGAAGCTGGAGGCGGCGATCCCCGCCCTGATGCAGCGCATCTATGCCGCGCATCCGGATATGATGAAGGAACCGCCGGTCTATCTGGGCGTACAGGCGCTGGCGGACAGCGCGGTAGTGCTGCGCTTCCTGGTGAACGTGGAGGAGAAGGACATCTACGCCGGAATCCGCACACTGAACCACGACCTGCTGCTGGGCTTCCGCAAGCTGGGCGTGGAGTGCCCCTTCCCCCAGGTGGACGTGCATACCGACAGGTAACGGCGAGAGGCGAAAGGAGGGGATCGGATCATGGAGTTTCACCGTGTTCCGGAAGAGTTTACCCCGCCCCCGGAGGAATACCGCGTGCCCGCCGAGCCGGTGGATCTGCCCGGCGAGGAGTTTTCGCCGCGCCCCGGTACCCGCAGAGCGAGGGACAACCGGCACCGGCTGCTGAAGCGATTGATGCTGGTGCCGCTGGCGGCCACGGTGGCGGCTACGTCCCTGTGGCTGGCGTCGTTCAACGCAGACCCGCTGGGCGCCGACGCGCTGGAGGAGCAGCCTCCCGAGGAACGTCAGATCGGGCCCGGCGAGGAGGAGATTTCCGACGTCGAGTTCCGCGTGACCATTGTGTCCACCGGCGAGACTGCCGTCTTCACCGGCGGGGACGAGGAGCGGGTGCTGGACGAGGCCCGCGCATGGGTATCTGACGTGGGCGGCGATCCGGACGGCATGCGCCTTGTCCGGGAGGAGAGCGTCCTGGTGGACACGATCTACAGCGACGACTGTATCATTGTGGGCGATCCGGACGACATGGAGCACGCCTATATCGCCCAGGGAACGGTGACGTACGTTTACCGCCGGGTGATCCACTATGAGGTGTCCGGCCCGGTTGAAGACGACGATGCCTTCCCAGTCCTGCCCAATCCGGATCCCGACTTTGCCGGGGACTACGCCTGGAGCGAATTCGGCTCGGAGGAGTATGTGCGCATTGCATCGGAGGATGCGCAGGAGTTCGTTTTCCTCCACGCAGGCGGATATTACCGGGAGATGGAGGGGGTCGAGGAGGGGACCTTGCCCGGAGCCAGCTATGACCGGGCCGCCAACACCCTGACGCTGGAGAACTTCTCCGGCAGCGTGCTGGACGTGAACCTCATGGGCAACGGCTTCACCATCCGGCTCATCGGCGAGAACCGGCTGCAGACGCTGATGGTCTGGGGCGCCATGTACGGCGGCAGCATCACCTTCACCGGCGACGGCCGGCTGACCATCGACGGCGGCGATGAGCCGGCCATCCGGCTCAACGCAGAGGGCAGCCAGAGCTGCCTGATGGTGGACAGAGGCGTCACCGTGGAGGCGTATTCCGAGGACGCCGCGGTGGTCATTATCGAGACGGCCCTGGATCCCGCGGTGTACTGCCGCCGCGGCGCGGCGGTGACGGGCGGCGTCGATACTGTGGTGGATCAGGTGGAAATCGACGGCACCATATACTACACCCACGTCATGATGGATGGAGACGGCGATCCGGCCACCTACGTGCGATTTGGGGCGGAGTAAATGGAACAAATGCATAAGAAACACGGAGAATCGCTAAAGAATCCAATGCGAAATAGTGTTATACCCAAGAGGGCGGGAGGTTATCCTCCCGCCCTCTTGGGTAAATTATCATTTTTGAGATACGCGCATATTCAACCGGCATTTTATTTGCAGGTCGAAATAAAGTGGAACATCCCGTCGCTTTCGAAATAGTAGCAAGCCATGCCGTCACCGCTGTATGCAGCCGAATTCAAGCATGTCTCCACAATGGTCTTTGCCTTCTCCAACGTTACATCCGGGTTGTTCTGCAGAACGAACAGGGGCAAGTATCTTTTGACCTGTTCCAGGTTTTCCTGCTTGGCAAAAAGGTCAACAATAATGAATTCTACGTCTTCGCCGTCTTCTTCAATGCAATCATTGTTTTTATCGAAAAAGAGAACATACGCCAGCGTATCATAAGTATTACTATCGAACAGCGCGCCATTTCCAGAGTATTCGGCCCAAGTAGCCATGACTATATGATCGTCACCATCAAGTTGGCGGATGCCCAAATTAATATCCCACATATAATCGGACAACACACCCTGGGTGCCCGTGGGGATTTCGGGGATGGTGAAGTTATCCCCCGGCTGTTCTTCGGGCTGACTATCAGCCGGAGCTGTTGTCTCATCCTGAGCCGGGTCTGTTGTTTCGTCCTGAACCGGATCTGCTATCTCGTCCTGCGTCGGTTCAGTTTTTTCCGACGGCGCCTGTGTTTGCTTGCTGCTGCCGCAGGCGGCACACAATACAACTGTCAGAAACAGGGCGGCCATGCACATCCACAGTTTCAAAATTCCTCGTTTTGTTTTTTTCATATCACTGGTCTCCCTTTTTTGTGATCTTCCGAATATATGGTATTTGTATTATACCAAACGTGTCTGCCAAGGACAACGGTAAATCATGCACCGGATTACGCAATTTATGGATGACAGAGCCGAAAAGACAACAAAACAAAAAGCAGGGCGGGTATTGACCCGTCCTGCTTTTTGTGCTAGTCAATAGTTTATTACTTGATGATCTCGCCGTTGGCTTCTTTCTCGGCGATCTCCTTAAGAGCGTCCTTGCGGCTGAGGTTGACGCGGCCCTTCTCGTCAATCTCCACCACCTTGACCCAGGTCATGTCGCCGATCTTCAGCACGTCTTCCACCTTCTCCACGCGGCGCTCGGCCACCTTGGAGATATGGCACAGGCCGTCCTTTCCGGGAGCCAGCTCAATGAAGGCACCCAGCTGCGCACCGTTCTGCTTGCTGGTCAGATAGCTGACGACGCGGCCGTAGTACAGCTGGCCCACCTCGGGCACGAATACGATCTCGTCGATGAACTTCTTGGCCATCTCGCAGCTCTCGGCGTTGGGAGAGGCGATGTGGATGGTACCGTCGTCGTCGATGTCCACCTTGGCGCCGGACTCGGCCACGATCTTCTGGATCACGCTGCCGCCCTTGCCGATGACCTCGCGGATCTTGTCCGGGTCGATGTGCATGGTGATCATCTTGGGAGCGTAGGGGCTGACCTCGGGTCTGGGCTCGGCGATCACGGGCAGCATGATCTGGTCCAGGATCTGCACGCGGGCGTCGTAGGTGATGTCCAGCGCGTTGCGGATGATCTCCATGGTCAGGCCGTCGTTCTTCAGATCCATCTGGATGGCGGTGATGCCCTGCTTGGTGCCGGCCACCTTGAAGTCCATCTCGCCGTGGAAGTCCTCCACGCCCTGGATGTCGATGAAGGTGGTAAAGGAGCCGTCGTCGTCCTGGATCAGACCGCAGGAGATGCCGGCCACGGGAGCCTTGATGGGCACGCCGGCGTCCATCAAAGCCAGGGTGGAGCCGCAGATGGAGCCCTGGGAGGTGGAGCCGTTGGAGGACACGACCTCGGACACCACGCGGATGGCGTAGGGGAACTCCTCCACAGGGGGGATCACGGGCAGCAGGGCGCGCTCGGCGAGGGCGCCGTGGCCGATCTCACGGCGTCCGGGGCTGCGGGCCGGCTTGGCCTCGCCCACGGAGTAGCCGGGGAAGTTGTAGTGGTGCATATAGCGCTTCTCGGTCTCCTCCCAGATGGTGTCCAGCTTCTGGTTGGCGGACAGGGTATCGAGAGTGGCGACGGAGAGCACCTGGGTCTGGCCGCGGGTAAACAGGCCGGAGCCGTGAACGCGGGGCAGCACGCCCACTTCGGCGGCCAGGGGACGGATCTCGTTCTTCTGGCGGCCATCCACGCGATGACCCTCCAGCAGCCAGGCCTTGACGATCTTCTTCTGGAACTTGTAGGTGATCTCGTCCAGATACTGGTCCATGTTGGGGAACTCTTCCAGATACTTCTCGTGCCAGTGCTCGATCATCTCGTTCCAGCGGGCCTCGCGGACGTTCTTGTCGTCGGTATCCATGGCGGCCTTGGCCTCGTCCATGAAGTCTGCCACAATGCGGTCAAACAGCACCTGGTCGAAGTCGGCGTGGGGATAGTCGAACTTGGGCTTGCCGATCTCGGAGACCATGCGGTTGATGAGCTCGACCTGCTTCTGGTTCTCCTCGTGGGCGGAGCGAATGGCCTCGAACATGACGTCGTTGGGCACCTCGTTGGCGCCGGCCTCGATCATGACCACCTTCTTGCCGGTGGAGACCACGGTCACGTCCAGATCGCTGACCTTGCGCTGCTCGGCGTTGGGGTTAAAGACCAGTTTGCCGTCCACCAGACCCACCTTCAGGGCGCCCACAGGGCCGTTCCAGGGGATGTCGGAGATGGCCAAAGCGGCGGAGGTGCCGATGAGAGCAGCGATCTCGGGAGAGCAGTCGTGATCCACGCTCATGACGGTGCACATGACGGACACGTCGTTGCGGAAATCGTAGGGGAACAGGGGGCGGATGGGGCGGTCGATGACGCGGGAGGTCAGGATGCCCTTCTCGCCGGGACGGCCTTCGCGGCGGTTGAAGCTGCCGGGGATGCGGCCCACGGCGTACATCTTCTCCTCGAAGTCCACGCTCAGGGGGAAGAAGTCGATGCCGTCACGGGGACGGGGGGCTGCGGTGACGCAGCAGAGAACGCTGGTGTCGCCGTAGGTGACCATGACGGCGGCGTTGGCCAGCTCGGCCAGCTTGCCCACCTCCAGGGAGAGGGGACGGCCGGCCAGATCCATGGTGTACTTGCGGTAGTTGGGAAACTGGCGATGGGTAATAATGGTTGACATGTTTGCAAGCTCCTTTTCTTTTCGTTCTCCCGCGGAAGGAGCAAGCCGTTTAGCACTTGAAAACACGTCTCCGGTACGGCCGGAGGCCCATTTTCAAGTTCTAAAAGCCCTGCCCGTTCCTCCGCGGGGCGGGTGTTGCGGGATGGTGATAATGTGAAAGAAGGGCGGTGCGCAAGGCGCACCACCCTGTTTTCCCTCGATTACTTGCGCAGGCCCAGCTTGGCGATCAGGGCACGGTAACGCTCGATGTCCTTCTTGGCCAGGTAGTCCAGCAGACGACGGCGCTTACCGATCATCATCTGCATACCGCGGCGGCTGTGGAAGTCGTGGGGATGCACCTTCAGATGGGCGGTCAGCTGGTTGATCCGCTCGGTCAGGATAGCGACCTGGACTTCGGGAGAACCGGTGTCAGTCTCGTGGGTGCGGTTGGCCTCGATAATGGAGGTCTTCTGCTCTTTCAGCATCATAGTGTGTTTCCACCTTTCTTGAATTTTGCCCGCGTCCTGAGTGATGGGACAGGTGAAATCGATCCGCATCACTAAGAGAGGGGGCCTATGTTACGCATAGTCGCGTACTTTGTAAGATTACCACACCGAATATCATTTGTAAAGGACAATTTTCCAAAAAACAGGATATTTTTTCGGAAAAACAGGCGGTTTTGCCGCTCAATGAACCTCAATGGCGCCGGTGGGGCAGCTGTCTGCCGCCGTCTGGACGTCAGCCTGCAGCTCTACGGGGATCTCGTCGGAAACGGCCTGGGCGCTGCCGCCCTCGTCGGGCAGGTGAAATACCTCCGGGCAGATGGTGGGACACAGGCCGCATTGGATGCAGGCCTTTTGCAGAACGTTCGCGTGCATTTTTCCGCGCCTCCTTATATAATGTACCTCCAGTATGCCCGGAAAAAACTTGAAAAATACCCCTTGACAGAATCAAAAACGGGGTGTATGCTAACTGTACTAATTCGGTTAATACAGTTAGCGAAATGCAGTTGAAAAGGAGGGATGCCTGTATGATCCATCTGGACTACCGGGATGCCCGGCCTATCTACGAGCAGGTGAAGGACGGCCTGCGGCGGCTGATGGTGACGGGTGTACTGCAAAGCGGCGACCGGCTGCCCTCGGTGCGGCAGCTGGCCACGGAGCTGACCGTCAATCCCAACACCATTGCCCGGGCTTACAGCGAGCTGGAGAGTGAGGGCTTCGTCTGTACCGTGGGCGGCAAGGGCACCTTCGTGGCGGACGGACAGTCGCAGAATGACGGCCGCAAACGGGAGCTGACGGAGCGGCTGCGCCCCGTGGTGCAGGAGCTGCGGGAGCTGGGCATGACGCAGGAGGAATGGATGTCACTTTGGGAAGGAGGCGAGGGCCATGCTTGAGGCAAAAAACGTAGTCAAAACCTTTGACGCTTTCCGTGCCCTGGACGGAGCCACCATGACGGTGCCCAAGGGCGCTGTGTACGGACTGGTTGGCCCCAACGGAGCGGGAAAATCCACTATCATCCGTCATCTCACCGGCGTGTACCGGCCCGACAGCGGCGAGCTGCTGCTGGACGGGAAGCCGGTGTGGGAGAATCCTGCCGTCAAGCGCCGCATGGCGGTGATCGGCGATGACTGGTACTATTTCCCCCAGGCCTCCATCTCCGAGATGGCCCGGTTTTATGAGGGGATGTACCCCACCTTCAGCGCCGAGCGGTATGAGAAAATGAAGGCGGTGTTCCCGCTGAACGAGAGGCAGCCCATCCGCCGCATGAGCAAGGGCATGCAGAAGCAGGCGGCCTTCTGGCTGACCATGAGCTGCATGCCGGAGGTGCTGGTGCTGGATGAGCCGGTGGACGGCCTGGATCCGGTGATGCGCCGCCAGGTGTGGTCCCTGCTGCTGGACGACGTGGCCGCCCGTGGCACCACGGTGCTGGTGTCCTCCCACAACCTGCGGGAGCTGGAGGACGTGTGCGACCATGTGGGCATCATGAGCAAGGGCAGGATCCTGCTGGAGCGCACCCTCAGCGAGCTGCAGGACAACACGGTAAAGCTGCAGGTGGTGTTCCCCGGCGCGGTGCCGGAGCTGCCTGCCGAGCTGAAGATCCTGCACCACTCCAACGTGGGCAGGGTCCACACCTATATCGTCCGGGGCAGCAGTGAGGAGATCCTGCGCAGGATGCAGATCACGAATCCTGTGTTGCTGGAGGCCATCCCCCTGACGCTGGAGGAGATCTTTATCTATGAAATGGGAGGTGAGGACTATGCGGTTCGCGACATCGTGCTCTAAAACGCTGATCCGCAGCGACTGGCGCCGGTTCTGGCCGCTGACCTTCCTGTATGCCTTCATCTCCTTCTTTGCCATGCCGGTGGCGATCTGGAATTTGGGCAGCGGCGCCATGAATATGGCAGTCGAGCTGTCCGAGGCGGAGGAACACGCCCAGCGCGCGTACCAGATGGCTTGCCATATATACGAAAGCCTTTCGGCCTTCGCTGTCATCAACCTGCTTCTGGGCGTGGGGCTGGCCATGATTCTGTTCGGCTACCTGATGAAGTCCAATTCCGTGGGATTGATGCATGCCCTGCCCGTCACACGGACACGGCAGTTCCTGGCCCACTTCGCCGCCGGCATGTCCATGCTGACGGCAGCCAACCTCCTTACCTTCCTGCTGTCCCTGCTGATGGAAGGGCTGTTGGGAATTGTGGACATTATCCCCCTGCTGATCTGGCTGCTGGTGACGGAGCTGATGGGCTTCTTCTTCCTGGCCTTCGGCGCGCTGTGCGCCATGGCCACCGGCTGGCTGTTGGCGGTGCCGGTGATCTACTTCGGCCTCAACTTCGTAGTGATGGCCTATTACGCCGTTCTCAACGGTATTGCCGCCATCCTGTGGATGGGATATGAACCCAGCTTCGTCCCCGGACGGGCGGTCACTTGGCTGACGCCGGTGATAAAGCTGACCGGCGCGCTGCAGCTGCATGAGCCGACCCGCTTCGACGCGGAACTGTACCGGAAGGGCGCTACGCTGTTCACCGTCAACCCCGAGGCACTGCCCACTGTGCTGATCTACGCCCTGGTGGGCGTCGGGCTGCTGGCTCTTGCCTGGGTGCTGTACCGCGCCCGCCACAGCGAGACCGCCGGTGACGCCATCGTTTTTCCGTGGCTGCGCCCGGTGGTGAAGTACGTCATCTCCATTGCCGCCGGTCTGGCCCTGGGTACCTTCGTGTATGAAATCTTTCTAAACGGCGGACGGCATGTGCTGGGTCTCATCATCTGCCAGGTCATCATGGGCGGTCTGACGTACTGCGGCGTGGAGATGCTGCTGCGCAAGTCCTACAAGATCTTTGACCGGCGCACCCTTCTGGGTCTTGCGGCGCTTTGGCTGGTGCTCATCGCCGTGTGCGTGTGTGTCAGGCTGGATGTCACCGGCTACCAGAAGCGCGTGCCCCAGCCGGAGCAGGTGGCCGATGTGGAGTTCAGCTGCAATGGCGCTTACGTGGACAGCGAGGATCCCGATGTGATCCGGGCCATGGTGGAGCTTCACCGTGCGCTGACGCGGCAGGATCCCGACCATACCGGAACCCCTATTTACCTTTCCTTCCGGTACGGCCTTCGCGGCGGGGACTGGATGGCCAGAAGATATCAGGCGGATCTGGCGGATCCGGCGGTCTATCAGGCGCTGACTGCGCTGCTGAATCAGCCGGGCGCCCGCGTCCTCGACCTGCTGCCGGATCGCGGCGCCTACGGCGAACGGTTCACCGGCGGCTATGCTGCCAGTTATGAGTCCGGTCAGCAGATCGAGCTGACGGCGGAGCAGTGCCTGGCACTGTACCATGCTCTGGAGGCGGATGCGGACGCCCCCGTCAAGCCGGAGGATCTGTATCGGGAGGATTGGCTCCCCGTCGAGCTGACGCTGGACACGGAGCAGGGCAGCTACACCACAGACATGATCCGGGAGGGCAACATCAATGCGCTTGCCCTGCTGAAGGAGTACGGCCTGACGCTCCCGGAGGAAGGGACAAATGAGAAGTAGACGGCTCGTGTCCCTGCTGATTGCCGTGCTGCTGCTTCTGACAGCTTGCTCGAGCACCAAAGAGCCGGTGAAACTGATAGAGAGGGATTCCTTCTTTTCCGACTTTGCCATCTGTCAGGATGAGGTGCTGTTTCTGTGTCGCCTCCGGATCGACAATCTTGCCGGAGATGCGATGACTGTGCGCATTTCCGGGGAGTTTCGGGACGACGTGAAGAACGGACTGGTGACGGAGAGCGCCTTGCCCGGTTATGCTGTGGACGATGAGACCGCCAGAGCATTTGCAGATGGAATAAAGCAGCGGTCAGAGGAGATTTCACTGCAGCCCGGACAGAACGAGCTTTGGGTCGTCTTCGTGGGCACTCACGGCAGCGGCAACCAGAAGAACGACCGAAATTTACCCAAAATCACCATTACTCCCGTAAACGGCTGACAGGGAAGGAATAATTAAAAGAGGAGCGGCGGCGCCGCTCCTCTTTCGAGACTGTCAAAAAACGGCAATGCCGTTTTTTGACAAAAGGCTTGCAGCCTACTGCGCGCACTCATTGTCCGCCAATGGCGGACAATTCGCACACTTCGTAGTCTGAGAGGTGTATTTTGCCACGTACTACGACTCGCTTCGCTCGCATGCATAAGTTCGCGCAGCCAAATCATAGATTTGGGCGCTCACGTAACGCCGCGGCAAAATACGATTAAATATCTTCGCGCCGTGCGCGGCGCGAACTCTGCGAGGCTTTTTTGACAAGCTGAAAAGAGGAGCGGCGGCGCCGCTCCTCTTTCGTTTAAGAGCATTTTACTCGTTGGTGTAGTTGTCGAAATAGCCCTGGATATACACAATGGGGGTGCCCTTGTCGCCGGAGCCGGAGGTCAGGTCGCACAGGGAGCCGATCAGGTCGGTGAGGTTCCGGGGGGTGGTGCCCTCGGAGATCATGTTGCCCACCAGAGATACCTTGGCGTCCTTGGCCCGGATTTTCTCGGAGATGGCCTGCTGCAGCGCCTCGCCGCTGAGGTCGGCGAAGTCCTTGTCCGCCAGATACTTCAGCTTCAGCTCGTTGGGGGTGCCGATGAGACCGTCGGTGTAGCCGGGGGAGACGACGGGGTCCGCCAGCTCCCAGATCTTGCCGGCGGGATCCTTGAAGGCGCCGTCGCCGTAGACCATGGCCTCGATGCGCTTGCCGGTGGCCTCGCTCATGAGGCGGCCGATCTCCCGGGCAACGGTCATGGTGTCGCGGGGAAAGAGCTTGATGCGCTCCTCGTCGGCCTTGTTGCTGCCCAGCAGGCCGTAGGTCTCGTTATAGCCGCTGCCGTCCACGGGGGCGGTCAGCAGGTCGTCCAGACCCAGCACCACGCGGGCGCCGGCGGCCTTCAGCAGCCGCTTGGAGCGAGCCCGGGTGTGAATGTCGCAGCAGATGACGGTGTCGGTGTAGTCCAGCACGGTCTGCACCCGGTTGGCAAACACGATCTCCGCCTGTGCGCCCATGGACTCGATGAGCTCCTGATAGTAGGCCACGTAGTCCACGCCGGTGAAGGGATGGATCACCTGGCCGAAGGCGGCGCGGAACTGCTGGAGGTTCAGCACGTCGTGCCAGGGGTCGATGCCCGCCTCGTCCAGCTGATCCAGGCTAACCAGATGGTTGCCCACCTCGTCGGAGGGATAGGACAGCATGAGAACCACCTTCTCGCAGCCCCCGGCGATGCCCTTGAGCAGCAGGGAGAAGCGGTTGCGGCTGAGGATGGGGAAGGTGACGCCTACGGTCTTGCCGCCGGTCTTGGCCCGGACGTCGGCGGAGATCTGCGCCACCGTAGCGTAGTTGCCCTGGCAGCGGGCCACCACGGACTCGGTCACGGCCACCACGTCCTTGTCGCGGGCCTCAATGCCGCCGCTCTTCAGCGCGGCCAGCACGGCGTCGGTCACGCCGGTGACAATGTTGTCGCCCTCGCGGAAGATGGGTGCGCGGATGCCTCTTGCCACGGTGCCGATCAGTCTGCTCATGAAAACATCTCCTTTTTATATATCAACAGTTTGTAAAAAACGCATCTGCCAAGCATAAGCCCAACATAATAATTATATCGCAAATCTGCAATAAGTACAATACCTGTTTTTGATACGATGCATTAGAAAAACAGATGAAAGGGACGCTGCGCCGTGCACAGCGTCCCTTTCCGGACTTATTTGAAGTTGTGGGCGTCCTGCAGCACCATGTCCTTGACCTTCATCAATCGGGTGGTGTTGCCGCGCTCGTTCTCGTCCAGCTTCATGGAGATGTAGCGGATATTCCGCTGGGTCTCCGGGATCATGACGTACTCCAGGGCGTTGACGCGGCGGCGTGTCTTCTCGATCTCCTGGGCCAGCAGCTGCATGGATTTTTCCACCTCCGCCAGCTCCAGCATATCCCGGAACACGCTGTTCAGCGATTCCAGAGCGGCATCCAGCTCGCCACTGGTCTGGGCGAAGCCGTAGGGGTAGATCTCGGTGCCGTCGCCGCCGGTGGTGCGGAAATCATAAGCGGGCACATTCACCGACATGATGTTGCGGAAGCTGACGTCCAGCTCCACGCCGGCCTTGGGGTAGAGCAAGGCCTGCTCCAGGATCTCCGGTCCCATGACGGCGGAGGCCACGGCAATGGCGGCGTTGGCCCGCTGGAGGCCCTCCTCCACCTTCCTGCGCAGGACGCGGTTGCGGCGGACGATGTCCAGAAACTGCTTCATCATCTCGTCCCGCTTGTCCTTGAGCAGCTTGTGGCCCCGCACGGCGGTTTTGAGCCGGCCCTTCAGCCGGGTCAGCTCCATGCGGGTGGGGTTGATGGTTTTACCGGCCATGGCGCACCTCAGCCTTTCTTGGGCAGGTACTTGTCCAGCATCTCCGGCTTGATACGCTTCAGCTCAGACCGGGGGATCATGCTCAGCAGCTCCCAGCCCAGATCCAGTGTTTGCTGGATGGAGCGGTTCTCCTCAAAGCCCTGGTTGACGTAGCGCTTCTCGAACTCATCGGCGAACTTGGCGTAGATCAGGTCGATGGGGCTCAACGCGGCCTCGCCCAGAATGGTCATCAGCTCCTTGGCCTCCTTGCCGGAGGCGTAGGCAGCGAACAGCTGGTTCATAGTGGGGGCGTGATCCTCCCGGGTCTTGCCCTCGCCCACGCCCTTGTCTTTCAGACGGCTCAGGCTGGGCAGCACATCCACGGGGGGCTGGATGTTCTTGCGGTACAGGTCGCGGCTCAGAATGATCTGGCCCTCGGTGATGTAGCCCGTCAGATCGGGGATGGGGTGGGTCTTGTCGTCCTCGGGCATGGTCAGAATGGGGATCATGGTGATGGAGCCCTTGCAGCCCAGACGGCGGCCGGCGCGCTCATAGAGGGAGGCCAGGTCGGTGTACAGGTAGCCGGGATAGCCGCGGCGGCCGGGGACCTCCTTCTTGGCGGCGGAGACCTCACGCAGAGCCTCGGCGTAGTTGGTGATGTCGGTCATGATGACCAGGACCTGCATCTCCTTCTCAAAGGCCAGGTACTCGGCGGCGGTCAGGGCCATGCGGGGCGTGGCGATACGCTCCACGGCGGGGTCGTTGGCCAGATTGGTGAACAGCACCGTGCGGTCGATGGCGCCGGTGCGCTTGAACTCGCGGACGAAGAACTCGGACTCCTCGAAGGTGATGCCGATGGCGGCGAACACCACGGCGAAGTTGGAGGTGTCGTCCAGCACCCTGGCCTGGCGTGCGATCTGGGCAGCCAGATTGGCGTGGGGCAGACCGGAGCCGGAGAAGATGGGCAGCTTCTGGCCGCGGACCAGGGTGTTCAGACCGTCGATGGTGGACACGCCGGTCTGGATAAACTCATTGGGGTAGTCCCGGGCGGCGGGGTTCATGGGCAGGCCGTTGATGTCCATGTACTTCTCGGCCAGCAGCTCGGGACCGCCGTCGATGGGCTGGCCCATGCCGTTGAACACGCGGCCCAGCATGTCGCCGGACACGCCCATCTGCAGGGGGTGGCCCAGGAAGCGGATCTTGCTGTCCCGCAGGTTGATGCCGGCGGAGCTGTCGAACAGCTGCACCACGGCGCGGTCGCCGTTGACCTCCAGCACCTTGCAGCGGCGGACGGTGCCGTCGTTGAGCTGGATCTCGGCCAGCTCATCGTAGGTGACGCCCTCCACCTGCTCCACCACCATCAGGGGGCCGGAAACCTCGTGGATGGTACGGTATTCCTTCATCATTCTTCCTCACCAGCCTTTCGGATCAGTTCGTTGATATCGCGGTCCATGTCCAGACCGATCTCCTCATACTCCTGGGCGTACTTGTCCGCCTCGGTGTACTTGGCCCAGCCCAGCCGCTCCCGGGAGGGCACGGTGAACAGATCCTGCAGCGCCACGTTCTTGGCGATAGCGCCGCGGCAGAGATTCTCGTAGTGGAGGATCAGGCCCAGCAGCTGCTTCTGACGGTCGAAGCTGGAGTAGGAGTCCACGTCCACAAAGGCGTTCTGCTGCAGGAAGTCCTCCCGCAGCATACGGGCGATCTCCAGGGTCAGCTGGTCGCTGGCGGACAGGGAGTCCTTACCCACCAGCTGGACGATCTCGTTGAGCTCGTTCTCCTCCTGCAGCAGGTGCATGGCACGGCCGCGGTTGATCATGAACTCGGGGCCCAGATTCTCGTCGAACCAGGGGCGCATGGAGTCGAGGTACAGGGAGTAGGAGTTCAGCCAGTTGATGGCGGGGAAGTGACGGCGATAGGCCAGGGAGGCGTCCAGAGACCAGAACACCTTGACGATGCGCATGGTGCCCTGGGAAACGGGCTCGGAGAGGTCGCCGCCCGGAGGCGACACGGCGCCCACGGCGGTCAGGGAGCCGGTGCGTCCGTCGCTGCCCACGCACTGCACCATGCCGGCGCGCTCGTAGAACTGGGCCAGACGGGAGGCAAGGTAGGCGGGGTAGCCCTCCTCACCGGGCATCTCCTCCAGACGGCCGGACATCTCGCGCAGAGCCTCGGCCCAGCGGGAGGTGGAGTCGGCGATGACGGCAACGTGGTAGCCCATATCGCGGAAATACTCGGCGATGGTGATGCCGGTGTAGACGCTGGCCTCACGGGCGGCCACGGGCATATCGGAGGTATTGGCGATCAGCACGGTGCGCTTCATCAGCGTCTCGCCGGTGCGGGGATCGGTCAGCTCCGGGAACTCCCGCAGAACATCGGTCATCTCGTTGCCGCGCTCGCCGCAGCCGATGTAGACCACGATGTCCACGTCGGACCACTTGGCCAGCTGGTGCTGCACCACGGTCTTGCCGGAGCCGAAGGGACCGGGCACAGCGGCGGTGCCGCCTTTGGCGATGGGGAACATGGTGTCAATGACGCGCTGGCCGGACTGGAGCGGCGTCACCGGCGGGAACTTCTTTTGATAGGGACGGCCCACGCGGACGGGCCACTTCTGCACCATGGTCAGCTCGCGGAGCTCGCCCTTTTCGGTGCGGACCTTGGCGATCACGTCCTGAATGGTGTAGCTGCCCTCCGGGGCGATCCACTCCACGGTGCCGCGGATGCCGTTGGGCACCATGATCTTGTGGAGGACGGAGCTGGTCTCGGGCACGGTGCCCAGCACGTCGCCGCCGATGACCTTGTCGCCCACCTTGGCAACAGCCGTCCACTGCCACTGCTTGTCGCGGGGCAGGGGAGGCACCTCAATGCCGCGGGTGATGTTGGCGCCCACCCGCTTGACGATCTCCTCCAGCGGGCGCTGGATGCCGTCGTAGATATTCTCGATCAGACCGGGGCCCAGCTCCACGCTCAGGGGCGCGCCGGTGGTCACCACGTCGGCACCGGGGCCAAGGCCGGAGGTCTCCTCATAAACCTGAATGGAGGCGCGGTCGCCGGTCATATTCAGGATCTCGCCGATCAGACGCTGGGGACCTACGCGGACGACGTCGGCCATGTTGGCATCGGCCATGCCGTCCGCCACCACCAGCGGGCCGGATACTTTAATGATTTTTCCCATTTGTTGCGTTGCTCTCCTTTCAAGAGATGTCTGCGCCTACGGCGCGCTCCACCGCGCTCTGCAGCGCCGCCTCGGCCAGACCCAGGGAACCGGTCTTGCCGGGGATCAGAATAATGGCGGGGACGGCAAAGTCCTTGTACTTGGCGATCTCCGCGCGAAGGGGAGTGGACAGCTGCTCGGTCAGATAGATGATGGCGTAGTCCTCCTGCACCAGGCGGTGCAGTGTGGCCCGGGCGGCCTCATCGGTCTCCACGAAGAAGACGTCCAGTCCCAGGGCCTTGAAGCCCAGCACGCTGTCCCGGTCGCCGATCACAGCGATCTTATACATAGCAATCACGCAGCCTTTCCCGGATAGTGTCGCTGCCCAGCCCGGCCAGCCGGCCGGCCATAATGATACGGGCGGCGGTAAACTCGTTCTCCCTCGCCGCCACGTAGCCGATGGCCACTTCGGGGCCGAAGGGCACGCTGCGCGCCTGGCCCACCTTGGCCAGCACGGCGTTGTCGCAGGCCTTTTCAAAGGCGGTCAGGCTGCCGCCGGCCACGGCCTCGTCGCCCAGCACCGCCGCCTCCCGCAGGGGAGTGCCGCGGTACAGTGGGGCCACGCCGCCGGAGATTCCCGCCAGAATGCGCTCCACGCTGACGGCGCCGCCCTCAAACAGCACCTGCTGCAGGAAGGTGGCGGCACGGTGCATCCGCGTGGTGCGGACGGCGGAGCGCAGGTTGGCCGCGTCGATCTGGGTGCGGACGTAGTCCAGCAGGAAGCCGCAGCCGGAGGCCTTGGCCAGCTCCAGCATCTCGGCAAAATAAGCCTTGTCCACCACGAAATCGCTGCGCTGGGGATCGCCGGTCTCGGCCAGCACCCGGGCGGACTCCTGGGCGGCGCCCCTCATGGGTGCGGGCAGGAAGTCCCACTTGCCGGATTGCTGGTACTTGGCGGCCATATCGTCGGCGCGGATGCGTCCGGCGTCCACCAGCAGGGCGTTGACGTCAGCGCCGCGGCCTTTGATCAGGGCCTTGAGGTTGTGGTAGTCGTATTTCAGCTTGAACACGTCCAGCAGCTCCGGGTCAGGCATGAACCGCGCCAGATCGGCGAACAGATCGGCGCGCACCTGGGACAGCGCCCGGTTGAGTCCTGCCTCGCTCTCGGGATCAAAGGGGGGATAGCCCAGCTCCGTCAGCACCTGGGCGCACTCCGCGGGGGTCTCCGCCTGGAGCATGCGCTCCATACGGGGCTTGGACAGCAGATTGCGCTCCAGAGAACGGATGCGGGCGGACAGAAAGAGATAGTCGGTATCCTTGATCTTCTTTTTAGCCAAAGGGATGCCCCCTCTCAGTCAAACAGCACATGGGCCACGTCGGAGGCCAGCTCCTGGCGCAGCTGCCGCAGCGTTGTGTCAAAGGCGCAGTTGATCTCCACCGGGCCGTTTTTCAGCACCAGACCGCCGCCCAGCTCCCGCGTTTCGGCGGAAAGGGTAAAGGCGGCGCCGGACTTGGCGGCGTTGGCGGCGGACACCACAGCCTGGCCGATGGCGTCATGGTCGGCTGCGGAGAGGATCAGCTCCTCGCTGCCGGTGCCGTTGTCCGCGGCCAGCTTGGCCAGGAGAGCGATGTACTTCTCCCGGGGCAGAGCGCGCAGCGCATCGGCGGCCTTGGCAAAGGCGTCGTCGATGCAGCCCTGCTTGGCGGCAAGCAGCATCTGGCGGCGCTCCATGTCGGCGCTGCCGGCAAGCCGCTCCAGCCGCTCGGCGGTGTCGCGCTGCCGCTTGGCCTCCGCGTCGGCGGTCAGCTGAGCGGCCTGCGCCTTGAAACCGGCCTGGGCCGTCTCGATACGCTTGCCGGCCTCGGCCAGGATGGCGTCCGCCTCGGCCTGACCGTCACGCCGGATGCGCTCGGTGATTTTTTCCAGTCCGTTCATGGCACACTCCTTACATGGCGTTCATGAGCAGCAGGATGGTGGCCAGCAGGGACAGGATGGCGTAGAACTCCACGATACCGCAGAAAATGATGCCCTTGGTGGAGGCCTCGGGGTGCTTGGCCACGATGTTCACGGAAGCAGCAGCCACACGGCCCTGGAACAGGGCGCTGAGCCAGCCGCCGAAGGTGATGGGCAGGCAGGCCAGGAAGATGCGCATGCCCTGCACGGTGGAGACGTCGACTTTGCCGGTGCCGCCGAAAATGCCGAGAGTCAGCAGAACGAAGAACCATGCCACCATGCCGTACAGGCCCTGGGTGCCGGGCAGCACCTGCAGGATCAGGCACTTGGTGGACTTGTCGGGATCCTCACTGGTCAGGCCGGCAGCGGCCTCACCGACCATGCCGGTGCCCTTGGCGGAGCCGATGCAGCACATAGTCACAGCGAGGACAGCGCCCAGAAAAGCCAGAGCCAGGCCGCCGAACGAATCAAGAAAAGCAAACATTGTTATTTATCCTCCTTAATAATTTCTACGTTTTTGGATTGAAGTGACAGGGGTTGATATGCGATACCGCCGCCCTTGTAGAAGCGGTTGAAGAACTCCAGGAACTGCAGGCGCATGTCGTGGACATAGCAGCCCAGCAGGTTCAGAAGCAGGTTCAGGATGTTGCCGATCATGGCCACGATCACGAACACGATCACGTTGCCGAAGGTGGCGCCCAGTGTGTTGAACACCGTGGCGATAACGGAGCCGGACAGCATCAGGGCCATCAGACGCACGTAGGAAAGGGTGTCGCTGAAGAAGCCGGTGACGCCGTTGTAGATGGCGGAGATCAGCGCTGTGACCTTCCCGAAGCCCCTGGCGTTATGGGTGGAGCCGTAGAGCAGCATCAGTCCGCCGATGACCAGCACCACGGGCACGCCGCCCACATTGCCGACCTTCAGGACCATCAGCGCAAGGCCCGCCAGGATCACCCACCAGGTGATCTCGTCCCACAGGGCGTCCTGGAAGTGGCCGTCCTTGGTCTTCTTCACCACGCTGACGGTCATGCCGGTGATGATCTGGATGAGGCCCAGGATCAGGGAGCCGATCATGATGGACAGAGTGTCGTTCAGCGGGGTGAACAGGGCCGGCATCTCAAAGGTGCTCTTGGGATTGATGATCCGCAGCAGCTGGGGAATGAAATCGCCGAAGAAGCCGCCGGTCAGCGCGCCGAAGATGAAGGTGGTGATGCCGCACCAGAAGATCATCTCCATGAAGCTGGGGTCGGCGGGCCGCTTTTTCTTCAGGAACAGAAGGGAGCCCGCGATCATCAGGATGCCGTAGGCCATGTCCGCCATCATCATGCCGAAGAAAAAGATGAAGAAGGGTGCCATGACCGGGTTGGGGTCAACGCCGTCATAGGCGGGCAGGGAGTACTGCTCGGTGATGCAGTTCATGGAACGGGTGAAAAAGTTGCCCTTCAGCTTCACCGGCACGTCGGGGTACTCCTCCTCGGTGGGATCGGCCAGATCCCATGCGCAGTCGAACTGCTCCAGCAGGCCGGTGAGCCGGGCCACATCGCTCTCGGGCACCCAGCCCTGCATGCACACGATGCGCTGATCGGTAAGCAGCCGGTGGCTGTTCTCCTCCCGGTTCAGCTCCGTGGCGATCCGGTCGGCGGCCAGCCGCAGCTCCTCCTGCTTGTCGCCCAGAGCCACCAGCGCCGCCTTTTCCTGCTCGGCCTCGCGGTGGATCCGCGCCAGTTCGCCGTCCAGACGGGCGGCGTTTTCAGCCACTGTGCCGCGCCAGCCGCTGAGCTGGCCGGGGGCAAAGCCGCTGTTGCGCAGCACCTCCAGCGCCTGATTGGTGGCGGACTTGTGGCACATCAGCAGCAGGCACTGCTGCTCGCTGCTCTGGGACAGGCGGTACAGCGCCGCCTCGGGCACCTGGTCGGCCAGCTGACCCTGCAGCTGGTCAAAGTTTACGGGACCGGGCACGGTGCCGGTGATGACGTTCACCGTCTTTGTGCCGGTCATCTCCATGGGCAAGTCCAGTTCCCTCCACGGATTCAGGGAGGCTCGCTCGCCGGTGAGCCGCGTCTCCTGGGCCACCAGCCGGTTCAGCTCGGCGGCGTGGTCGGTCACCTCTTTTGCCACCGCAAGGTGGCCGGGCAGCTCCTGCTCGTTGAGAAAGTCCTGCTCGGATACCATGGGGCGGGGAGTCAGAAGGCCTGTTTTCTGGGGAGCGTACCGCTTCAGCACATCCAGCGCGCTCTGCAGCAGCCGCAGCTGTGCGTGCTGCTGCGCGGACTGGTCGCTCTCCCGCCGGAGAAGGCCCTCCCACGCCGTTTCATCAGAGGGCGGCTCGCTCAGGTGCAGGCAGCCCAGCTTTTGCAGCCGCCGCAGAAGCGTGGTCCGGTCGTTTTCCAGGGCGATCAGACGCAGGCGCTTCATTTTGACGATAGCCATTCAGCGCCCCACCACCCTTTCCACGATCCGGGCAACGGCGTCCTCCATGCGGCCCGATGCCCGGTCCCGCAGAGCCTGGCAGTCGGCCTGTGCCGCTTTCAGAACGGCGTCGCGCTGCTGGGCGGCCTGTGCCTCGCAGGCCTCCATGGCCGCGGCGTCCGCCTGGCGGATGGTCTGGCGGGTCTCGGCCAGCAGATCACGGCCGGCCTTCTCCGCGGCTTCCTGGGCCTCACGGGCCTGGGTCCGTGCCTGGGTCTTGACCTGCTCCATCTGCTCTTCCAGCTTTTGGATCTCTTTTACTGTGTCCAAATACATCTTGTCACCGCCTTTCGCGATTCCAAATTATTAACTATCATTTATTAAAGGTTATACAGCTCGGTAAACTTCTCCTCCAGATAGGAGGCGAAAACGGAGGGATCGAAGGCCTCTCCGGTGGCCATCTCAAACAGCTCGCCGGGACGGTACAGGCAGCCGAACTGCCAGATGTGCTCCCGGTTCCAGTCGTTGATGGGCTTGAAGTCGCCGCGGCGCAGGCACTCGTCCACGTCCACGGTCTCCTTCATCTTCCGCAGGAACTGTGCGCCGTAGGCGCTGCCCAGAGCGTAGGAGGGGAAGTAGCCGATGGCGCCGCCGGCCCAGTGGCTGTCCTGCAGCACGCCGTGCCGGTCGTCGGGCACGTCCACGCCCAGATACTCCTTGTAGAGCCTGTTCCACTCCGCGGGCAGATCGTGGACGGCCAGCTCGCCGGCCATGACCCGCTTCTCCAGCTCGTAGCGCACCAGCACGTGGAGGCAGTAGGTCAGCTCGTCGGCCTCGGTGCGGATCAGGGATGGCTCGGCCTTGTTCAGGGCCTTGTACAGCTCCTCGGCGTTGTGTCCGGCCATCTTGTCGGGGAAGATTTCCGCCAGAATGGGGAACAGGTACTCGCAGAAGGCGCGGCTGCGGCCCAGCAGGTTCTCATAGAACCGGCTCTGGCTCTCGTGGATGCCCATGGACACGCCGCCGTCCAGCACCGTGTAGGCCAAGGCGTCATCGCTGCCGGTGTCGTACAGGGCGTGGCCGCCCTCGTGGATCACGCTGTAGAGGGAGGAGGCAAAATCGTCCTCGTAGTAGTGGGTGGTGATGCGCTCGTCGTGGTGGGAGCCCAGGCTGGTGGTAAAGGGATGCTCGGTGGTGGCCAGACCCACGTGATCGAGATCCAGACCCATCACGGCCATCAGCTTGCGGCTCAGCACGTCCTGCTGCGCCTCGGGGAAGATGCCCTGCAGGATGGCGGTGTCCACCTGGGGCGCGGCGCAGACCTTGTGGAGCAGGGGCACGATGTGGCCCCGCATGGTGGCGAAGAACTCATCGGCCCGGGCCTTGTTCAGGCCCTCTTCATACTCGTTGAGCCAGTAGTCGTAGGGATCCTTGTCCGGCTCGCAGTAGAGGGCGAACTTCCGGGCGTCGGCAAACAGCTTCTCCAGATACGGCTCGAAGAGGGGGAAATCGGAGTTCTCCTTGGCGGTCTGCCAGGCGTCCTCGGCCTCCACCACCAGCCGCTCGTGGGCGATGTACTCGTCCATGGGGATCTTCTGCATCCGGCGGATGTCCTTGAGCAGCAGGAACACCATGCGCTGCTCCTTCTCATCCAGCTCCGCCTTGTGCCCGTCCAGAAGCTCCAGCAGGGCCACGGTTTCCTCGCCGGTGGTCAGCTTGTAGAGCTCCTCGCTGAGCACGGCCATGGTTTGGGCCCGGTTGGCGGCGGTACCCCGGGGGGCCGCGGTGACGCCGTCGTAGTACAGCAGGCTCAGGGCGTGACCGTAGGCGGACATCTTCTCCTGCAGCTGCTTGAGGGCGACTCTGGCTTCGTCTAATGTCATGTCGTTGTCCTCCTGTATTATCAATTTATACTATTAAAGAAAACACCGCAGACTATGCCGCCCGCAGGCGGCATAGTCTGTTGAAAAGCGGAAGATTACAGACCCATTTCCTTCTTGACCTCGCCGAAGCACTTGACGGCGAAGTCCAAGTCCTCCTTGGTGTGACCGGCAGAGATCTGGGTACGGATGCGGTCCTTGCCCTTGGGCACCACGGGATAGCAGAAGCCAACCACGTAGACGCCCTTCTCCAGCATGCGGCGGGCGAACTCCTGGGCGATGCGGGGATCGTACAGCATCACGGGCACAATGGGGTGCTCGCCGGGCAGCAGATCGAAGCCCAGCTTCTCCATCTCGGCGCGGAAGTAACGGGCGTTCTCGTGAACCTTGTCGCGCAGAGCGGTGGAGGACTCCAGCAGCTCGATGGTCTTCAGCGTGGCGGCGCAGATGGCCGGGGCCAGGGTGTTGGAGAACAGATAGGGGCGGCTGCGCTGGCGCAGCAGATCCACGATGGGCTGGCGGGCAGCGGTATAGCCGCCGGAGGCGCCGCCCATGGCCTTGCCGAAGGTGCCGGTGATGATGTCCACACGGCCCATGACGCCGCAGTACTCACAGGTGCCGCGGCCGTGCTCGCCCATGAAGCCCACAGCGTGGCTGTCGTCCACCATGGTCAGAGCGTCAAACTCATCGGCCAGGTCGCAGATGCCCTTCATGTTGGCGATGTAGCCGTCCATGGAGAACACGCCGTCGGTGGCGATGATGATCTTCTGGCAGCCGGCGGCGCGGGCGGCCTCCAGCTGGGCGCGCAGATCGGCCATGTCATTGTTCTTGTAGCGATAGCGGTGGGCCTTGCACAGGCGAACGCCGTCGATGATGGAGGCGTGGTTCAGCTCGTCGGAGATGACGGCGTCATCCGGGCCCAGCAGGGTCTCGAACAGGCCGCCGTTGGCGTCGAAGCAGGAGGAGTAGAGAATGGCGTCATCGGTGCCGACGAAGTCGGCGATCTTGCGCTCCAGCTCCTTGTGGATCTCCTGGGTGCCGCAGATGAAGCGGACGGAGGAAAGACCGAAGCCCCAGCGGTCATAGCTGGCCTTGGCGGCGGCGATCAGCTCCGGGCTGTTGGAAAGACCCAGGTAGTTGTTGGCGCACATGTTGACGACGGCGGGCTTTTCGGTGGTGTCGATGCGGGAGCGCTGGGGGGTGGTGATGATCCGCTCATTGCGCCAGGTACCGGCGTCGCGGATGGCCTGCAGCTCCTGCTCAAAGCTCTTGAGTGCGGTTTTCATGTTCAGATCCTCCTTTTATTTGGTCCAGTCCAGAACGACCTTGCCGGACATGCCGCTGTTCATGGCGGCGAAGCCCTTTTCAAAGTCGGTGTAGTGGAAGCGGTGGGTGATAACGGGGTGCAGATCCAGGCCGCCCTGCACCATGTAGCTCATCTGGTGCCAGTTGTCCATCTTCCGGCCGTAGATGCCCTGCAGCGTCAGGCCCTTGCAGATGATGTCGTTCATGGGCACCTCCACCATGGGCTTGCCCAGACCCAGCAGAGAGATCTTGCCGCCGTTGCGCATCACGGAGCACATCTGGCGGAAGGCGGCGGCGTTGCCGGACATCTCCAGACCCACGTCAAAGCCCTCGGTGAGGCCGGCCTGCTTCATGACCTCCCGCAGATCCTCCCGGCCGGTGTTCACGGCGTAGTCCACGCCCATCTTCCGGGCCAGATCCAGGCGGTAGTCGTTCAGATCGGTGATGATGACGCGGCGGGCGCCGGCGTACTTGCAGATGCCGGAGGCGATGATGCCGATGGGGCCTGCGCCGGTGATCAGCACGTCCTCGCCCACCAGGTTCCACATGAGGGCGGTGTGGGTGGCGTTGCCGAAGGCGTCAAAGAAGGCCACCACGTCCTCGTCCAGACTCTCGTCGATGGGGATCACGTTGGTCTGGGGGATGCAGACATACTCGGCAAAGGCGCCGTCACGGTCCACGCCCACACTGGAGGTGTTCTTGCACCACTGGATGTTGCCGGTGTGGCAGTTGCGGCAGCGGTGGCAGGTGATGTGCCCCTCGCCGGAGACCCGCTGGCCGACGGTGAGGCCGGTGACGCCCTCGCCCATGGCGGCGATCTCGCCCACGTACTCGTGGCCGATGGTCATGGGCGGGTGGGTGATGTGCTCAGCAGCCCAGGGATCCCAGTTGTAGATATGTACGTCCGTACCGCAGATGGCGGTCTTGTGGATTTTGATCAGGACATCGCCGGGACCGGGTACCGGCACGGGTACCTGCCGCAGCTCCAGTCCGGGGCCCGCAGAGGGCTTGACAATAGCGTCCATCCATTCTTTCATCTTACATGTCCCCTTATGATAAAATTTTGTTGTGCGCAGACACGGTTTTTCCAGTAGCTTCCTATTAGAAAAACAATATCAAGTCGATATCAATTTATCCTACCTTTTTTAAGGGGATTTGTCAATGAGCAGCTGCGGTTTTGTCAGCAGGTAAAGGAGATTTTTTACAGAAATGCGCACCGCCGGCGGACAAATACGCCCGATGGAAAGACAGAGCCGGAATGTCGAAAAGGGGTTGCATTTTCCCGGCGGAACGCTATAATAATCGTGTTATCAGTACAGAGTAGAGTGCGGTATGTTCAAGTGCCTGCGGAACGGGGAGTTGTCCGCCGGACGAAAAGGAGCGCAGCTCCTTGCAGTACCGCCCTCGCATCCCGCTGTCCCATGCAAGGAAGCTCTCATGGATGATCGGCGGGTGAATGTCTGCCTGTCATTTATGGGAGGTTTTTTGCGTTATGAAGGGGAGAATTCCGCTGCGGCTCATCACCGCCTGCGCCATGATGGCCGCGCTGTCTGTGGTGCTGAACCGCTTTTGCTCCATCCACACCGCCGGCTGGACCATCGGCTTTGCCTTTGTGCCCGTGGCGCTGATCGCCATCGTCTACGGGCCCACGGCAGGCGCTGTGGTGGGCGGTCTGGCCGATCTCATCGGCGCGCTGCTGTTTCCCTTCGGATCCTATCACCCCGGCTTCACCGTGATCGGCGCGCTGATGGGCGCGGTCTACGGCTGGTTTCTCTACAACAGGAAGCCCGTCCGGTTTTTCCTCCATATTCTGCCGCCGGCGCTCATCAACAATCTCCTTCTGGGCCTGTTTGTCAACACCGTCTGGGTCAGTCAGCTCTACGGCTCCAGGACCTACTGGGGCTGGTTTGTCTACCGCCTGCCGGAATACGCCGTGCTGGTGCCGCTGAACCTGATCCTGCTGCCGGTGCTGATCAAGCTGGCCGGGCAGATAAAGAAATACAGATGATTTAATGAACAATTTATTTAAAAGGAAGCGATCCTATGATGACATATCAAGAGGCCATGGCCTATCTCGACTCCGTGGAGTGGAAGGGCAGCCGCCCCGGCCTTGCGCGGATCACCGAGCTGTGCCATATGCTGGGCGATCCCCAGCGGGAGCTACGGTTCATCCATATCGCCGGCACCAACGGCAAGGGCTCCGTCTCCGCCATGCTGGATTCCATCCTCCGCAGGGCGGGGTACCGGGTCGGCCTGTTTACCTCTCCCTTCATTGAGCATTTCAACGACCGCATCCGCTTCGGCGGCGAGGATATTCCCGATGACGAGCTGGCATGGGCCACGGAGCAGGTGAAGACCTGCGCCGACGCCATGGAGGACGGCCCCACCGCCTTTGAGCTGATCACCGCCATTGCGCTGGTCTATTTCCGCCGGGTGGGCTGCGATGTGGTGGTGTGGGAGGTTGGACTGGGTGGCCGGCTGGATTCCACCAACGTGGTGGACACCACCGTGCTGTCCGTCATCACCGGTATCGCCCTGGACCACTGCGCCGTGCTGGGCGATACCACCGCCCAGATCGCCGGGGAGAAGGCGGGCATTATCAAGCCCGGCGTCCCCGTCCTTTACGGCGAGTGCGATGCGGACGCCGAGGCGGTGATCCGCCGCACCGCCGCAGAGCGGGGCAGTGCCTGCACCCACACGGATTTCTCCGCCATTTCCCACATCCGCTCCGACCTCTTCGGTACGGATTTCCGATTTGACGGCCGTGCCGTCCATATCCCGCTGGTGGGCTTGTATCAGACCCGCAACACCGCTACGGTGCTGACGGCGGTTGACCTGCTGCGGCAGCAGGGCTTTGCCATCTCCGACGAGGCGGTGACGCAGGGTCTGGCCGCTACCCGCTGGAAGGCCCGGTTTGACATCCTCAGCCGGGAGCCGCTGGTGGTGTACGACGGCGCCCACAACCCCCACGGCGTAGCCGGCGCGCTGGAGAACATCCGCGCCCTGCTCTCCCCTCTGACGACGGACGGCAAGGTGGTGCTGGTCATGGGCGTCATGGCCGACAAGGATCACAGCGACATGGTGGATGCGCTGGCCCCCGTAGCCGCCGCCGTGGTGACGGTGCGGCCTGACAGCGACCGCTCTCTGGCCGCTGCCGATCTGGCCGAGGAGTTCCGCCGCCGCGGCGTGCCCGTCACGGTGTGCGCCACCCCTGCCGACGGCGTTGCCGCCGCGCTGCCTCTGGCCAAGCGGGCCGGTCGGCCGCTGATGTGCCTCGGCTCCCTTTACATGTACGGCGAGATCAAGCAGGCCGTGCAGAAGGCATTGGAAGGTTAATCACAAATGAAAAGAAGTCACGGGAAAGCGGCGCAGCCTCTTTCCCGTGATTTTTTGCTGCGTGGCGGTAATGGGCCTGTTCCCGGTCAATCCCCATACAGCGCCGTGGACAGATAGCGGTCGCCGCCGTCGGGCAGCAGCGCCACCACGGTCTTGCCCCGGCTTTCCGGGCGTTTTGCCGCCTGCATGGCGGCCCAGAGCGCCGCACCGGAGGAAATGCCCGCCAGCACGCCCTCCCTGCGGGCCAGAAGCTGTGCCGCGGCATAGGCGTCCTCATCGGTCACGGGGATGATCTGGTCGATGACCAACCTGTCCAGAACCTCCGGAACAAAGCCCGCGCCGATGCCCTGCAGTCCGTGACAGCCGGGAGCGCCGCCGCTGAGGACCGCCGAGCCGGCGGGCTCCACCGCCACCACCGTTACCAGCGGGTTCTGCTCCTTCAGATAGCGTCCTACGCCGGTGACGGTGCCGCCGGTGCCCACACCCGCCACGAAAACGTCCACCTGTCCGCCGGTGTCCCGCCAGATCTCCGGCCCGGTAGAGATGTAGTGCGCGGCGGGATTGGCGGGGTTGCCGAACTGTCCGGGAAGAAAGGCACCGGGGATCTCCGCCGCCAGCGCCTCGGCTTTGGCGATGGCGCCCTCCATGCCCCCTGCCGTCAGCACCAGCTCCGCGCCGTAGGCGCGCAGCAGGCGGCGGCGCTCTTTGCTCATGTCCTCCGGCATGACGATGATGAGCCGGTATCCCCTTGCCGCCGCTACGGCGGCAAGGCCGATGCCGGTGTTGCCGGAGGTAGGCTCCACGATGACGGAGCCGGCCTGCAGCAGACCTTTTGCCTCGGCGTCGTTGATCATGGCCAGGGCCACCCGGTCCTTGACGGATCCGGCGGGATTCAGATACTCCAGCTTGACCAGAAGCCGGGCCGTCAGGCCCGCCTCCCGCTCCATATTTCCCAGCTCCAGCAGCGGGGTGTTGCCGACGAGATGATCGACAGAAGTATAAATGGACATGGCGGGATCCTCCTTATAAAACTCATATGAATCATATGCTGCCATCTTTGTGGGATGGGCTTGTTTGTTTACAAATAATTCAAAGCCCCAGCTATTGACTTTGCAGGAAAGGGGTGGTACACTGTTTTAGCACTCCGGGAAAAGGAGTGCTAAACGGAGGAAGCGTCATGGAATTGACCCGCCGGAAAAAGGAAATATTAAAGATCGTGGTGGAGGGCTACATCGCCACGGCGGAGCCCATGGGCTCCAAGGCCATCGTGGAGCAAATGTCCGGCAAGATCAGCTCCGCCACCGTGCGCAACGAGCTGGCGGACCTGACGGAGCTGGGCTATCTGGAGCAGCCCCACACCTCCGCCGGACGCATCCCCTCGCCTGCGGGCTACCGCCTGTACGTCAACGAGCTGATGGAGCGCAAGCCCCTCAGCGCCGAGGAGACGGCGGAGATCAACCGGTCCCTGTCCGGCACCATGGCGGGCACGGACGAGATGATCTCCCGGGCGGGGCAGATGGTGTCCAGCATTGTGGGCTACCCCACCTATACCGTGGCCGATCACAAGAGCGCCGCCACCGTGCAGCGCTTTGAGCTCATTGCCGTGGACAGCCGCAGCTTCATCGCCGTGGTGATGCTGTCGGACAGTCAGGTCAAGAGCCAGCTCATGGCGCTGGACCTGCCGGTGGAGGCGGAGCAGCTGCCCCAGCTGAGCCACCTGCTCAATACCCACTTCACCGGCGTGGGCAAGGCCGAGATGAACGGACACCTTATGAGCCTCAGCGATCAGGTGGATGGAAACTGGTTCCTGCTTTTGAACCGTGTGGTGGAGTACGCCGGAGAGCTGCTGGCCAGGAGCGAGCGGCAGGAGGTCTTCACCAACGGCGCCAGCCAGCTGCTGAAGTTTCCGGAGTACCGGGACGTGGACAAGGCCCACGACCTGATGAGCTTCATGGTGGACAACAAGGAGAACCTGCCGGTTCCCGCCGGCGACACCCCCATGCAGATCCTCATCGGGCCGGAGAACGTCAACGACGCCCTGAAGGAGAGCAGCGTGGTCATTGCCAGCTACGATATCGGCGATAATATGCGGGGGCTGGTGGGCGTTGTGGGTCCCACCCGCATGGATTATGCCACCGTGGCTGCCCGGCTCAGCTACTTTGCCGAGAGCCTGAGCGCCATGTTCGGCAAGAAGAACCAGTTACCCCCCAAGGAGGAAGAGAAATGAGCGAGAAGGAAAAGAAGGACCTGCCGGAGAGCGAGCCCGTTCCGGAGGAACAGGCGGCGCCACAGGCAGAGGAGAGCGGGGAGAAGGAGGAAACCTTCACCGTTACCCGGGAGCAGATGGAGAAGATGGAGGCCCTGGCCAAGCTGGTCAGCGACGGCAACGACAAATATCTCCGTCTGGCCGCCGAATATGACAACTACCGCAAGCGCACCGCCAAGGAGAAGGAAAATCTCTACGGCACCGCCAAGGCCGACACCATCAAGCCGTTCCTGGATGTGTACGACAATCTGCAGCGTGGCGTGAACCAGTGTGAGGAGAACGATCCCCACCGACAGGGCCTGGAAATGATCACCAAGCAGCTGCTGGACGTGCTGGGCAAGCTGGGCGTTACCGAAATCGAGGCCCTGGGCCAGCCCTTCGACCCGGAAAAGCACAACGCCGTCATGCACGTGGAGGACGAAAACGCCGGAGAGAACACGGTGGTGGAGGTCTTCCAGAAGGGCTTTATCATGGGCGACAAGGTGCTGCGGTTCTCCGTGGTGAAAGTCGCAAACTGACTTCGTTGAAAATAGCTGCGCCATTTTCAACGAAAGGGCTTGCAGCCCGCTCCGCGCACTCGCTTGCGTGAGACGCTCGCACACTGCGCAGGCTGAGAGGTATTTTTCACCACGTACACGCCGCGGTGAAAAATGATTTGATTTCTTTCGCCGCTGCGGCGGCGAAACTCTGCGAGGCAATTACGCAATTACCGCTGCGTTTTGATAGAACCAATTTGAAAACCAAACAATAATAAATTGAAAGTATAATAGGAGGCAAACATTATGTCTAAAGTTATCGGTATCGATCTGGGTACGACCAACTCCTGCGTAGCCGTCATGGAGGGCGGCGAGGCAGTCGTCATCGCCAACGCCGAGGGCAACCGCACCACCCCGTCCGTGGTGGCCTTCTCCAAGACCGGCGAGCGCATGGTGGGCCAGGTGGCAAAGCGCCAGGCCATCACCAATCCCGACCGCACCATCTCCTCCATCAAGCGTGAGATGGGCTCCGACCACCGGGTCAACATCGACGGCAAGGCCTACACCCCCCAGGAGATCAGCGCCATGATCCTGCAGAAGCTGAAATCCGACGCCGAGGCCTATCTGGGCAGCACCGTCACCGAGGCCGTCATCACCGTCCCCGCCTACTTCACCGACTCCCAGCGTCAGGCCACCAAGGACGCCGGCAAGATCGCCGGTCTGGAGGTCAAGCGTATCATCAACGAGCCCACCGCCGCCGCTCTGGCCTACGGCGTGGACAAGGAGCAGGCCCAGAAGATCATGGTCTACGACCTGGGCGGCGGCACCTTCGATGTGTCCATTCTGGAGATCGATGACGGCGTCATCGAGGTCCTGGCCACCGCCGGCAACAACCGTCTGGGCGGCGACGACTTCGACCAGTGCATCATGAAGTATCTGGTCAGCGAGTTCAAGAAGGCTGAGGGCATCGACCTCAGCGGCGACAAGGTGGCCATGCAGCGTCTGAAGGAGGCCGCCGAGAAGGCCAAGATCGAGCTGAGCGGCGTCACCACCTCCAACATCAACCTGCCCTATATCACCGCCGACGCCACCGGCCCCAAGCACCTGGACGTGACACTGACCCGCGCCAAGTTCAACGAGCTCACCGGCCACCTGGTGGACGCCACCATGGGTCCTGTCCGCCAGGCCATGTCTGACGCCGGTCTGAAGCCCAGCGATCTGGCAAAGGTGCTGATGGTGGGCGGCTCCAGCCGTATTCCCGCCGTGGTGGAGGCCGTCAAGAACTTCACCGGCGCCGAGCCCTTTAAGGGCATCAACCCCGATGAGTGCGTGGCCATGGGCGCCGCCCTCCAGGCCGGAGTGCTGACCGGCGACGTCAAGGGCCTGCTGCTGCTGGACGTGACGCCTCTGTCCCTGGGCATCGAGACCATGGGCGGCGTGTGCACCCGCCTCATCGAGCGCAACACCACCATCCCCGTGAAGAAGAGCCAGATCTTCTCCACCGCCGCTGATAACCAGACCTCCGTGGAGGTCAACGTGCTGCAGGGCGAGCGCGAGATGGCCGCCGCCAACAAGAGCCTGGGCCGCTTCCATCTGGACGGCATCGCTCCGGCCCGCCGCGGTGTGCCCCAGATCGAGGTGACCTTCGATATCGACGCCAACGGCATCGTCAACGTGTCCGCCAAGGATCTGGGCACCGGCACCGAGCAGCACATCACCATCACCTCCTCCTCCAACATGAGCAAGGAGGACATTGAGAAGGCCGTCAAGGAGGCCGAGCAGTATGCCGCCGAGGACGCCAAGATCAAGGAGAAGGTGGAAGTCCGCAACCAGGCCGACCAGATGGTCTACCAGTCCGAGAAGACCCTCAGCGAGCTGGGCGACAAGCTGCCCGAGAGCGAGAAGGCCCCCATCCAGGCCGGCGTTGACAAGCTGAAGGAGACCCTGAAGGGCGACGACACCGCCGCCATCAAGGCCGCCACCGAGGAGCTGACCCAGCTGTTCTACAAGATGAGCGAGAAGCTCTATCAGCAGCAGGCTCCCCAGGGCGATCCCAACATGGGCGGTCAGGCCGGTCCCAACCCCGGCGGCGCCCAGGGCGGTCAGTACTATGACGCCGACTACAAGGTCGTGGACGACGACGATCAGAACAAATAAAGAATTACCGCATCCGCAAAAGGGGGGACAGGGAGACCTGCCCCCGTTTGCGGCGTTATTAGGAGAGACCATCCATGGCACAGGATAAACGCGATTACTACGAGGTTCTGGGCGTCTCCAGAGACGCCAGCGAGGACGAGATCAAAAAAGCGTATAAAAAGCTGGCCCGGAAGTACCACCCGGACATGAACCCCGGCGACAAGGAGGCCGAGGAGAAGTTCAAGGAGGTCAACGAGGCCAACGAGGTGCTGTCCGATCCGGAGAAGAAGGCCCGGTACGACCAGTTCGGCTTTGCCGGCGTGGATCCCAGCTACGGGGCGGGCGCCGGCGGAGCGGGCGGCTACGGCGCCGGATTCGATTTCGGCGATCTGGGCGACATCTTCGGCAGCTTCTTCGGCGGCGGCTTCGGCTCTGCGGCGGCCCGGCGCAACGGTCCCCAGCGGGGCGAGAGCATTCGCGCCAGTGTGGCCATCAGCTTCACCGAAGCGGCCTTCGGCTGCGAGAAAGAGGTCACAGTGGAGCGCAGCGAGCAGTGCCCCACCTGCAAGGGCAACGGCTGCGCCCCCGGCACCACGCCGGAGGTCTGCCCGGACTGCCGCGGCAGCGGCACCGTGACCCGTGCCCAGCGTACTCCCTTCGGCGTCATGCAGTCCCAGACCGTGTGCCCCAAGTGCGGCGGCACCGGCAAGATCATCCACCAGCCCTGCCCGGACTGCAGCGGCCGGGGTGCTGTCCGCAAGCGCAAGACCATCAAGGTCTCCATCCCCGCCGGTATCGACGACGGGCAGACCATCTCCCTGCGGGGCCAGGGCCATGCCGGTCGCAACGGAGGCCCCAGCGGCGATCTGCTGATCACTGTCATGGTGCGTCCTCATGAGATTTTCCGCCGAGATGGTACCGCCGTGTTTTGCGAGGCGCCCATCACCTTTACTCAGGCGGTGCTGGGCGGTGAACTGGAGATTCCCACCATTGACGGCAAGGTGAAGTACGCCATCCCTGAGGGTACCCAGACGGGCACCGTCTTCCGCCTGAAGGGCAAGGGCATCCCGGTTCTCAACGGCCGGGGCCGGGGTGATCAGTACGTCACCGTCACCATTGAGACGCCCAGAGGCCTCAACAAGGAGCAAAAGGACGCCCTGCGCAAGTTCAGTGAGTCGCTGGGCGAGAACAACTATGAGAAGCAAAAGAGCTTCTTCAAGAAATTTCATAAATAACGAGGATACGCCATGTATCTTGCTGACTATCACCTGCATTCCACATGCTCCCCGGACGGCCATTACACCATGACCCGGATGGCGGAGGCCGCCGTGGAGCGCGGGCTGAACGAGATCTGCTTTACCGACCATCTGGATACCGTGGAGTGGGGCACCTATGCTCCCCGGACCACGTTTAACTGGGCAGAGGCGGTGCGACAGGCGGAGGAGGCCCGGGAAAAGTGGGGCGACCGGCTGACCATCCGGCTGGGCGCGGAGCTGGGCGAGGCTGCTCTGGCCTTTGACCGGGCGGAGAAGCTGCTCTCGGATGCGCCGGCGCTGGACTTTGTCATCGGCTCCGTCCACATGATGGGACCCCGGCACGGCCACGAGGACCTCTACTACATACCCAAGGCGGACGAGCCGTTCTATCACGACGTCATCGACGACTATCTGGACGACGTCATGGCCCTGAGCCGCTGGGGCAAATTCCAGGTGCTGGGCCACCTGACCCTGCCGGTACGCTACATCTGGGACAATGCCGGGCTCAAGATGGACTTTTCTGCCCATATGGACGCTGTGGAGGCCATCTTCCGGGAGATCATCCCCCGCGGCATCGGCATCGAGTGCAACACGAACCGCGGTGCCATCCCCCTGCCGGACGAAAGCATCCTGCGGCTCTACCGCCGGCTGGGCGGCGAAATAATCACCGTAGGCTCCGACGCCCACTCCCCGGCGTATGTGGGATGCCGGGCAGCCCAGACACAGGAGCTGCTGCGTCAATGCGGCTTCCGCTATCTGACCACGTTTACCAAGGGAAAACCGGAATTCCGGCCCCTTTGATCGGAAAGGAGAGAGACCCATGAAAATTGCCATCGGCTGCGACCACGGCGGCTACCTGCTCAAGCAGGACATCCTGATCTGGATGGAGGAAAACGACATCGACTACGAGGACTTCGGCTGCTACAGCTGTGACAGCGTGGATTATCCCATCTACGGTGAGAAGGTGGCCCGCGCTGTTGCCTCCGGCGCGTGCGACAAGGGCATCGTCATCTGCACCACCGGCATCGGCATCTCCATTGCCGCCAACAAGGTGAAGGGCATTCGCTGCGCTCACTGCGCCGATCCCCTGTCCGCCGAGATGACCCGCCGCCACAATGACGCCAATGTGCTGGCCCTGGGCGCCGGCATTGTGGGACCCAACCTGGCCAAGCGCATGGTGGAGGTCTTTTTGAACACGGAGTTTGAGGGCGGCCGCCACGCCCGCCGTGTGGCCCAGCTGGACGCCATTGAGCCGTAAGAAGTCATGGCAACAAAAGGATATCACAGCTACCGCGGCCGCGGCACCGGCGGCGGTGGCCGGATCGTGTGGATCATTGCGCTGATACTGGTGCTGCTGGCGGCGGTAGCAGTTCTGTTCGCCCAGCGCTATGTGGTATATGATGCAGATGGTGCCCACCTGGAGCTCCCCGGATTCAAAAAAGAGAAAAACCCCATCTCCTCGGATGAGGTGAAAATCGAAACAAAAAAACCGGAGCCGGAACCGGAGCCTGATCCTGAACCCAAGCCGGAGCCGGAGCCGGTGACGCCGGTGCGAAAGCTGGACGAGCTCCACGCCCGTGAGCTTCCGTACGGTTGCCTCTGGTGGACGATGGAAAACGCCCTTCGCAAGGATGACGAAGCCATTGTTATTGAGGTGAAACGACCGGAAGGCGGCATCACCTACGGTACCGAAGTGGAGGTAGCTCCCGGCACCAAGGTGGAAGAGGGTGTGACCCGCGACAATTTGATTGCCCTGCTGAAAAGCGGCCACTATACCGTGGCCCGACTCAATTTCCTCTCCGACCCGACCTTTGCCCGCGCCCATCCCGACGCGGCGCTGACCACCGCCTCCGGCAAGCTCTGGTATGACGCCGCCGGGCGGGTATGGCTGGATCCGGGCAACGAGGAAGTGCGTGCTTATCTCATTGCGCTGTGCCGTGAGTGCGCCGATCTGGGCTTTAATGAGATCCTGCTGGACGGGTTCTGCTATCCCGCTACCGGCGACCTTTCCGCTATCGCGCTCCCTGAGAAGCTGAATCAGACGGCGGTGCTGGCGGACTTTGCCGATGCGCTGCGCGAGGCGCTGCCGGAGGATGTGGCTGTCAGCATTACCCTGCGGGGCGATATGGGCGAGCTGGGCGGCGACAGCGGCCTGACAGCAGAGCTGCTTGGCGTCTTTGACCGCATCTACGTGGCCGGCGAGGTGGACGGCACCGCCCTGCGCGCCGCGCTGCCGACGGATTTTGACAACGTGGGCGGTCTGGTGATAATGACGACTTACAAGCCCCAGAAGGGCGGCTACGCGCTGATGTCGTAACAGGGAGCCATCGAAAGGAGCAAATCATGACGATCATCCGCGGTGATTATGAGCTTGATGTCGACCTGCTAAAGACCGCCGCATATTACAAAAACCACTCCCTTTGCGACTGCCCGGGGTGCCAAAGCTATTACACGCAGGTGGAAGCGCGGTTTCCCGCTTTGTCAGCCTTCCTGGCTGATTTCGGTGTAGACGTCAGCAGACCGGATGAGACAGGCTGGGCAGAGGACGGAGACGAGATCGACTATCATTTCGCCTCATATACAGTTGCCGGGACGATCCGGAAAATGGGGAGATACGAAATCAACATGAAGGACGGCGGCCAGTTTCTGAGTATTGTGTTCAACAGAGATTATATTCCCAACGAACAGACCTCCGATCACTTTGTGATTACGGTTTTTGGGATTCGGCTGCCGAACAAAAACAAAGAGAATTAGACCTATGAAAAGGGACTCCTTTCGCCGGAAAGGAGTCCCTTTGTCCTTTTCAAAATCCCCGGCCTGTGTTACAATAAGAAAAACGCCGGAGGGGGGGGAGCGCCGTGTTCAAGCGGATCTATCTGGAGATCACCAACGTTTGCAATCTGAACTGCTCCTTCTGTCCCGGCACGGAGCGTACGCCCCGGTTTCTGAGTCCGGCGGAGTTCCGGATTCTGGCGGAAAAGCTGCGGCCCCACACCCGGTATCTCTATCTCCACGTCATGGGCGAGCCCCTGCTCCACCCTGCGCTGGAGAAACTGCTGACCATTGTATCGGACTTGGGCTTTCGGGTGTGTCTCACCACCAACGGCACGCTGCTGACGGAGCGCTTGGAGACGCTGCTCTCCGCACCGTGTCTCCATAAGGTCAGCGTCTCTCTTCACAGCTTTGAGGGCAACGACCGGCGGGACGATCTGACTGCCTACGTGGCCAGCGTGCTGGATTTCTGCCGCCGTGCCGCCGAAAGGGGCGTCATCTGCGCCCTGCGCCTGTGGAACGAGGGCGGACAAAACACCCGCAACGGCGAGATCGAGGCGGTGCTTTCCCAACACTTCGGTGTCGATATCCCGGCTCTGCCCCGGGACGGCAACGGCAACCGAAAGCTGGGGGACAACCTGTATCTGGAGTCGGCGGAGAAGTTCGACTGGCCGGATCCGGCGGCGCCGGATCGTCATACCCAGTTCTGCCATGCCCTGCGCCAGCAGATCGCCGTGCTGTGCGACGGTACGGTGGTGCCCTGCTGTCTGGACGGACAGGGACGTATCCCCCTTGGCAATCTTTTCGAGCAGGAGTTGGAGGAGATATTGGCCTCGCCCCGTGCCGAGGCCATGCGCCGGGGCTTTGCCGCCCGGCAGCCCACGGAGGAGCTGTGCCGCCGCTGCGGCTATGCTGTGAGGTTCAACCGATGAACGACGAAATCGCAAAACTGAAGCAGCTGGCAGCGCCGCTGCTGGCGTGGTATGATGAGAACCGCCGTGTCCTCCCGTGGCGGGAGGAGGTGTCCGCCTACCGCACCTGGGTGTCGGAGATCATGCTGCAGCAGACACGGGTCACCGCCGTGCTGCCCTACTTCGCCCGGTTCATGGCAGCATTCCCCTCGGTGGAGGCGCTGGCTGCGGCGGATACAGAGCAGCTCATGAAGCTGTGGGAGGGCCTGGGCTATTACAGCCGGGCCCGCAACCTGCAGAAGGCGGCCCAAATTGTCACCGGGCAATACGGCGGGCAGTTCCCCGGCACCTATGAGGAGATTGTCGCCCTGCCCGGCATCGGCGACTATACCGCCGGGGCCATCCTGTCCATTGCCTTCGGTCAGCGCATTCCGGCGGTGGACGGCAACGTGCTGCGTGTGGCCGCCCGGATCACCGGCAGCCGGCTGGACGTGCTGGACGGGAAAAACAAAAAGCTGTTCCGGGCCTGGATGGCAGAGGCTATGCCTGCTGACCGTCCCGGGGAATACAATCAGGCGCTGATGGATCTGGGCGCTGCGGTTTGCCTGCCCCATGGGGAGCCCTTGTGCGACAACTGCCCGGCCCGGGATTTCTGCGCCGCCCGGCAGGCGAGCTGGCAAGGTGAGCTGCCCGTCCGTGGGAAAAAGAAGGAAAAGCGGGTGGAATATCTGACGGTGTTCGTCCTGCTGCGTGAGGATGAGGTCGCACTGCTTCAGCGGCCGAAAACAGGGCTGCTGGCGCTGCTGTGGGAATACCCCCACGTGCCGGGGACGCTGGACGAGAGAGCGGCCGCGGTGCAGCTGGCGGATTGGGGACTGACGCCCCATCGCTGGTTGAAAAAGCTGAACGCCCGCCATGAGTTTACGCATATCCGCTGGGAAATGACGGGGTACGTGCTGGAAGTACAGGGTGAAGGCCCCGCTGATTGGCGCTGGGCTGACAGAGAAGAGCGGCAAAGGCTGGCGGTGCCCTCCGCCTTTGGCCGCTTCACGGAAGAGATCCACACCACCGGGAAGGAGAGAGAATAGATGGCACAGCTTTACTTCAAATACGGGGCCATGGGCTCCAGCAAGACGGCCAACGCCCTGATGGCCCGGTTCAATTACGAGGAACGGGGACAGGAGACTCTGCTGGTGAAGCCGCGGCTGGACACCCGGGACGGCGACCACATGGTGCGCTCCCGCATCGGCCTGACCCACCCCTGCGTCTACTTCGACGAAATGCGGGCCATGTCGGACGGGGAACTGCAGAAATACGCCTGCATCATCGTGGACGAGGCCCAGTTCCTCACCAAGGAGGAGGTCTATTATCTGGTCCATCTGGTGGATGACTGCAATATCCCCGTGATCTGCTACGGCCTGCGGGCGGACTTCCGGGGTGAGCTGTTCCCCGGCAGCTACCACCTGCTGGTGCTGGCGGACAAGCTGGAGGAGGTCAAAACCATCTGCTGGTGCGGCAAGAAGGCGGCCTTCAACGCCCGTTTTGACGAGCACGGCCACGTGGTCAAGGAGGGCGCCCAGGTGGTCATCGGCGCCAACGACAAGTATATCGGTCTGTGCCGCCGCCACTGGATGAGCGGCGATCTGGGCCCCGATTTCGACATCAACAAGGTATGATCTGCGATTTGTGTCCCCGCCGCTGCCACGCAGAGCGCACGGCGGAACGGGGCGAGGGCTTCTGCGCCATGCCGGCAGGGCCTGTGGTGGCCCGGGCCGCCCTCCACCACTGGGAGGAGCCGGTGATCTCCGGCACACGGGGCAGCGGCACCGTGTTTTTCTCCGGCTGCACCCTGCGCTGTGTCTTCTGCCAGAACCACGATATCTCCGCAAAGGGCTTTGGCAGGCCCGTCACCGTGGAGCGGCTGCGGCAGATCTTCCGGGAACTGGTGGCTCAGGGCGCCCACAACATCAATCTGGTGACCCCCACCCACTTCACCCCGTGGATCCTGGAGGCGCTGGAGGAGGAGCCGGGCGTGCCGGTGGTATGGAACACCGGCGGCTACGAGCGCCTGGAGACGCTGCGGGCGCTGGAGGGGAAGGTGGACGTCTACCTGCCCGACCTCAAATACGCCGACAGCGCCCTGAGCGCCGAGCTCTCCGCCGCGCCGGACTACTTCGACGCAGCCACGGCTGCCATTACCGAGATGTTCCGCCAGACCGGCCCCGTGGTCGTGGAGGACGGCCTCATGAAGCGGGGCGTGGTGATCCGCCATCTGGTGCTGCCGGGACATTTGGAGAATACCCGCCGCTGCATCGACTGGGTGGCCAGGACGTTCCGGCCCGGCGAGGTGCTGTTCTCCCTCATGAGCCAGTACACGCCCCAGCCGGGGGCGGAGGGCTTGCTGGCCCGCCACGTGACGCGGGGCGAATACCGCGCCGCCGTGGAATATATGGAGAACTGCGGCATCACCGAGGGCTTTTGCCAGGAGCGCACCTCCGCCCGGGAGGAGTACACCCCGCCCTTTGATCTGACCGGTGTGGAGGGATCAAACCAAAATGCGGATAAAACGGATCAGCGTGTCGACAATACTCTGTCGACACATTGATAAACTTCCTGCAAATGGCCGTTGATTTTCCCGGCAGAATGTGATACTTTAGTAGGGAGAAGAACGCGCAACGCGCGGAATACGAATACCAAAGGAGGAACATCCTATGAGCTATCCCAAGACCGGAAATGAGGTCTATGTGAGTTTCAGCATGTCCAACACCATGTTCACCGGCATCGGCAAGGGCACCGTCACCCGCGAGAACGTGTCCGTGGACTATCTGAAGAAGCTGTTTGCCGAGTACGGCGTCATTGTCTCCGCCAAGCCCGGCCAGCGTGCCCTGCTGGAGCGCGTCAATGAGACCTGCGACCTGGGTCTGGAGATCCCTGAGAAGCTGAATCTGTTTCAGCTCAGCGAGCAGCACCGCCGCCTGGTGGTGATCAACGTGTCCGGCCTGCGCCGGAAGGAAGGCTCTCTGATGGAGGAGTACACGGAGGAGGAGCTGGACGAGGCCACCTTCACCTTCGTCAAGTACTATGTTCAGAGCAAGCACTATGACGATCTGGTAGAGGAGAACCGCAAGCTCCGCTACGATCTGGATCAGGAGATCGCCTGGCGCAACCGCACCGACAGCTGATTTCCCCAAGCATGAAAAACGCCGCCTTCCCGGTCGGGAAGGCGGTTTTCTTTTGCCTTTTACATGGTTTCCAGCTTTTTGCGGGCAGCCTCGACGAACCAGGTGTCGCCGCCGTTTTCCGCCGCGAACTGCAGATGCTCCCTCGCCTCGTCCGTGCGGCCGTCATGGGTCAGCGCCCAGGCCAGCATATAGTGGTTGTAGACTTTCCTGCGCAGGGTGGGAGCATCCGGGAGGCGGCGGGCGTAGAAGTCGGCGGCGCCCTCATAATCTCCCCGTGCCATCCGCAGTTCGGTGAACAGGGCCTGATAGGTGCCCCGAAGTCCTCCGTTGCGCAAATACTTTTCCGGCATCCCGGACAGGATGTCCGCAAAGCGGGCAATGGACGCTTCCGCGTCATCCAACCGATCCAGCATCAAAAGGGCCGTGCCCCGGTTGCCCTCGCAGGTGATCTTCAGTGGCAGCCACGATTCTCCTTCCGGAAAGGGCGGCAGAGTGTCCAGAATCTCCAGCGCTCGCTCGGCGTTCCCAAGCAGCAGATAGCCGAAGGAGATGTGGGTCTGGATCAAATAGACGGTGCCGCTGTCACAGCGTTTCAGCAGGGATTCCAGTTGATCCAGCCCCTGACGGGCGCGGCACCGGTTATAGTTGTCCAGAACCCGGGAAAGGCGCCGTTCGGCCACGCGCTGCATCAGATACCGCCACCCGAAGAACAAAAGGAAAACGGCAGCGGCACACGGCAAGGCAGGCAGCTTGGGAAGAAGGGAAATCACAATACAGAAGAGAAATAGAACGATCTCACCCGCAATACGGATGGCGTTCAGATCCTTATACAGCTTCACCATGTCAATCCGTCTCCTCTCCGTCCAATGCGTCCAGCAGCTGTCCGATGATGGCGTTGGACACCAGAAAGCCCCGGGGCGTCAGGCACCAGCCGGTTTCAACCGGCTCCGCCAGGGCGTGGGCCTGATACGTGCGCATCAGCGCCTCCAGCGGGGCAAAGGACACGCCGTACTGCCCCTCCAGAACGGCGGGGGAAAGCCCCTCCGCCGTCCGCAGGGAGAGCATCACATACTCCCGGGCCCGCTCCGCAGGGGTGATCACCGTCCGCTCCGAAAGCACCGCCCTCCCGGCGATATACCCGTCCAGATCCCGGGCGGCGGCATACCGCACCCCGCCGAAATCGGAGTGGGCGCCGGGACCGAAGCCCGCGTATTCCTCCAGCCGCCAGTATTTCAGGTTGTGGCGGGAGGCGAATCCGGGCCGGGCAAAGTTGGAGATTTCGTATTGAAAGTAGCCATTTTTGGCGAAAAAAGTTACAGCGTTCAGATACATTTCCGCCTGCTGATCGTCGTCCGGGAAGGTCAGCTGGGTCTGCCTGCGCCACAGAGGCGTTCCCGGCTCCAGCTTGAGGCCGTAGGCGCTGACGTGGTCCGGGGCCAGTGACACGGCGTCCGACAGCGTTCTTTGCCACTGCTCCATGGTCTGCTCCGGCAGGCCGTAGATGAGGTCGAGGCTCAGGTTGTCAAATCCGGCATCGCGGATGGCGTCCACCGCCTGCCGTACCTGGGCCCAGGTGTGGATCCGACCGATGCGCCGCAGCATATGGTCATCGGAGGACTGAACGCCCAGAGAGACGCGGTTGAAGCCTGCGCGGCGCAGAGCGGAAAGGTCGGCGCAGGCGCTGTCGGGGTTGGCCTCCAGCGTGATCTCTGCGCGGGGATCCATATGAAAGCACGACGTCACCGTATCCAGCACCGCTGTCAGCCGCTCCGCCCCCAGATAGCTGGGAGTGCCGCCGCCGAAATACACCGTATCCACGGTATAATCTGCCGCCCGGGGCGCAAAGGTCCGCAGATGGCGGCACAGAGCGCCTACATATGCGTCCATCTTCGCCTCGCTATGGGGCAGGGAGTAGAAGTCGCAGTAGGCGCACTTGGCGGCGCAGAAGGGAATGTGGATATACAGGCCCAGAGACTTGCCCATGTTACACCTCCTGTCTGGGGGGCAGGATGGTCACGGCGCCGAAGGGACAGTTGACCTTGCAGGAACGGCAGCCGATGCAGCTCTCCGCGTCTACCTCATAGAGGCCGTCCGGCCGCAGGAGGATGCACTTCATGATGCAGAACATGGCGCAATAGCCGCAGCCGGTGCAGCTCACCGGGTCGATGACGGCCAGCGCCCGGGCCTTTCGGCCGAAGGGATGGGCGGAATCGGACATGACGGCGCCTCCTTTCGCGGATTGTTACTGTCAGTATAGCGATTTTCCTGTCTTTTGACAAGCCGATGCATGAAATTTCACCGCAGGCGGAAAACTATGGGAGAAAGGATGTGATCCCATGGATATGACGCCCCAGGAATATCAGGCGTATATCAAGGAAAAGCAGGACGCCTCGCCTCTGCTGAAAAACGTGGCGCTGGCCTTTGCGGTGGGCGGGCTGATCTGCGTGCTGGGCCAGCTTATTGCCGACGGCTGGGCCTCGCTGGGGCTGGGGAAGGATGACGCCTCCGCCGCGGCCTCCGTGTCGCTGGTGTTTCTCTCCGCGGTGCTGACGGCCCTGGGACTCTATCACCGGCTGGCCCGGTTTGCCGGCGCCGGTACGCTGGTGCCCATCACCGGCTTTGCCAACTCCGTGGTGTCCCCGGCGGTGGACTTCCGGGCCGAGGGCGTTATCACCGGTACGGCGGTGAAGATGTTTACCATCGCCGGGCCGGTCATCGTGTTCGGCACGGCGGCCAGCGCATTGTACGGGCTGGTGCTGTGGCTCATCGACATATTATCATAGCAAAAGAGGCGAGGGCACGTGCCCTCGCCTCTTAACTTGCTATAGATCCAGCGTTTTCAATTCCTCTTCGTCCACCTTGCGCAGCTCCCGTTTGTTCATCATGTCGTACATACACGGTACCACGAACAGCGTCATCAGCGTGGCGTACAGCAGTCCGCCGATGCAGACCAGCGCCACCGGCTGCATCATGGAGGTGCCCACGTTCCGGGCAAGGGCCATGACGATAAGACCCAAAATGGTGGTGAGCGAGGTCATGAGGATGGGCCGCATACGGGTGACGCCGGCCTCGACGATAGCCTCCCGCCGTTCCATGCCGGCTTGCCGCTGCTGGTTGATGTAGTCCACCAGCACGATGCCGTTGTTGACGATGATGCCCACCAGCATCACAAAGCCGATGAGAGAGATGACGCTCAGCTCTATGCCGGAGATCAGCAGAGCCAGGAAGCCGCCGGTAAAGGCCAGCGGAATGGTGAACATGACGATGAAGGGGGATTTGAGGGACTGGAACTGGGCCACCATGATGAAGTAGACCAGCGCGATGCCCAGACCCACCATCAGCAGGACCTGACCCATGGCGTCCAGAATGGCCTCATTTTCGCCGTCAAAGACCACCGAGACGGACTCCGGCAGCGCCAGATCCGCTGCGGCGCGCTGCACGGCAGAGGTGACCTTGGTCACGTTGTAGCCCTCGGCGATATCGGCGCTGACGGTGATATAGCGCCGCTGCTGGGAGCGCTGGATGGTGCTGAGACTGACGGTCTCCTCCACGGCGGCAACCTCCCCCAGGGGGAAGCTCTCTGCCGACTGACCGCCTGAAGCAGAGGGGAGCGAAAGATCGCCGGAGCCCATCATGGCGGACATGCCGCCCATATCCGTTCCGCTCATCATGCCGGAGAGGTCGCCCATACCCGTTCCGCTCATCATGCCGGAGAGGTCGCCCATGCCGGTCCCGCTCATCATACCGGAAGAGGGCAGCGACATGCTGCCGGGGGTGATGGGCAGCTCCAGCAGCGTCTCCCGGGTGAGACGTCCGGATTCATCGGTCTCAATGACCACATCCATCCGCTGCCCGTCCAGGGTCATGCTGCCGTTGACGGTGGAGTCGGTGAGGGCAGTGGTGATCTGGAGATAGATCTGGGCCACTGTCAGCCCGTGCTTCATGGCTTCGTTGCGGTCGATGGAGATGTGAAGGGCGGGGACGGCGTCCTCCAGCCCGCTGGACACATTGGCAGTGCCGGGTACGGACGCCATGGTCTCACCCAGCAGCGCGGCGGCCTCCTGAAGATCCTCCATATTGTCGCTGTAGAGGTTGGCGGAGATGCCGGTGCCGGTGAGCATATCGAGACTCATCACCGGCTTGGCCTCCACCTGGCAGGGCAGATCCGCGCACAGCGCTTCGATCTGATGGCCGGCGGCCAGACCGAACTCGCCCTCCGGCAGGGTGATATACAGCGTCACATCGTATGCGCCGCCCTCCTCACGGAAAACAGAGGTGCTGCTGCCGGATGCACGCATCATGGCGCCCACGGTTTCCACCTTGTCCAAGGTCATGGCCCGGCGGGAAACCTCGTCGGCCAGTTTCACGGCGGTGGCGCGGTCACAGCCCTCCGGCATGGTGACGGTGACGGAGACGTTGTTCATATCCAGCTGGGGCATGAAGGTGAAGCCCCGGCTGATGGCGCCCCAGGCGGACAGGATAAGGGCAAGGGCTGCCACCCCCAGCACCACGGCCTTGTGATTCAGCGACCAGACGGCGGCCTTGCGGTAAAGGGGGTAAATTCGGTCCAGCAGGCCCGGCTTGGCGGGCTTTTCCTGCCGCAGCATGCCGCTGGCCATGGCGGGAACCAGAGTCAGGGCCACGATGAGGCTGGCCAGCAGGGAGTAGCTCATGGTGAGAGCCAGGTCGGTGAAGAGCTGCTTGGTGATGCCCTCCACGAACACAATGGGCAGGAACACGCACACCGTGGTCAGCGTAGAGGCCACGATAGCGCCCAGCACCTGCCGCGCGCCGGATACGGCGGCCTGGATCACGGTAGCGCCCTTGGCACGGAGCCGGTAGATGTTCTCAATGACCACCACGGAGTTATCCACCAGCATGCCTACCGACACGGCCAGGCCGCTGAGAGACACCATATTGATGGTGACGCCGGTGAAGTACATCAGCACCACCGCAAAGATGACGCTGGTGGGAATACTCAACAGGGTAATGAGGGTGGGACGCCAGTCGCGCAGGAAGATAAACAGCACCAGCACGGAGAACAGCGCACCCCACAGCAGGGATGTGATAATGGTGCGGACGATGAGGTGGATGTAGTCGCCCTGATCCACCAGTTTGTGGAAGTGCAGCCCGTCAAACTCCTTTTCCAGCTGGGAAACACGGAGGGCAATGTTGTCGGAGACCTCCGCCGTGGACACGTTGGACTGCTTGGTAAAGGTGATGATGATGCCGTTCTCCCCGTTGAGCCGGGTGTAGAGCTCATCGGAGTCGTCGGTAATGAACACGTCCGCCACCTGGTGCAGCGTGATGGGGTCAATTCCCTCGATACCCAGGTCAAACAGCAGCAGATCCTCCAGCTGCTGGCGGCTCGAAAAGGCGTCGCCCACGGAGACCATGTACTGCACGCCGTCATCGTCCCGAATATAGCCGGCGGGCATGGAGAAGTTCTGGGCCGTCAGGATGCCGGAAATGGTCTGGATGCTCAAAAGCCCGCTCAAATCCGACTGCCGGGCGATCTGCTCCCGGTAGGCGCTGACGGAGGCCAGAGCCTGATCGATCTGGGCCAGAGCCTGGGTGATCTGGACGGTGCCGCTGCTGAGCTGGGTCACGGCGTCCAGTCCGGAAATGAGGCCGGAGGTCACCTGCCGGGACAGGTCCGCGATGGTGGAGTCCCGGGTGAGATTGTCAATGGCGCTGTTCACCTGCTCCAGCGCGTCATTCAGCTCCGCCAGACGCTGCTGCAGCGCCTCCGGTGTGGTGCCCATGGCGTTCAGCTGACCTTCAATCAGCTGACGCTGGGCCAGCAGATCGGCCTCATCCCGCCGCAGTGCGGCCAACTGGGCAGCCTGTTCCTCGGTGGGATCGGCTATCAGCTCCAGCGAGGCGATCTGGGCCCGGACGGAAACCAACTGTCCGTCCACGTCCGACAGCATTTCGGCCAGCTGCTGCAGCCGATTGGATTGGGCGGTCAGATCGTCCCGCTGCTGCTGCAGCTGGCGCAGGCCCTGCTGCAGCGTGCCCAGAGCGGTCTCCACCGCGCCGCCGATGGCGGACTCCTCGGCGTCGGCCATAGCCTGCTGAGCTGCTTCAATGTCGGCGCGGGTCTGGAGCAGCTGCTCCTCCGTCTCGTCCAGCCGGTGCGTCAGCACCTCGGAGATCACGCCGCCCAGAACGTCCAGCTTTTCCTGACTGATGACCACATGAGCCTGGGAGGACACGGTGCCGCTGATGGCCACCTGGGCCACGCCGGGAATGCCGTCCAGCCGGCTGGTCAGGGTGCTTTCTACAAACTCGCTGAGCGCGTACACGTCCCGGCCGCCATAGGAGACGGCCGCCACTTCCACGGGCAGCATGGAGGGGTTGATCTTCAGAACGTAGGGGGCGGAAACGGTGTCGCTCCACGTGCCCTTCAGGGGCTCGATCTTCTGCTGGATGTCCACGCCCACCGTTTCCATATTCACGCCTTCCTCAAACTCCAGCACCACCAGCGACATGCTGTCCCGGCTGGAGGAGGAGACGGACTTGATGTGCTCCAGCGTGGCCATGGCCTGCTCCAGCGGGCGGGTGACCTCCGTCTCCACCGTTTCGGGGCTGGCGCCGGCGTCCACGGTGACAATAATGGCGTAGGGGAAGTTCATGTTGGGCATCAGATCGGGGGTCATTTTCAGATAGGCCACCACGCCCAGAATGAGAACAGCCAATACGGCCACAAAGATGGTCAGCGGTTTTTTGACACTGAAGCCCGGCATGGTCAACCCTCCTTTGCCCCGGGTGGATGCGGCAGTGCCGCACAAACACCCATGATAATGATAGGACAGTTTACCACGGAGAGGGCGGGAAAGCAAGCGCCGGGACGGATTGTTCACGCAATTGTTACAAAAAAATATCGGCCGTCCGGAAAGGACGGCCGATATAAGAGGAAAAAGTTTACTTTTCGACGACTTCCTCGTCGGGGTGATCCACGGAATACATATGATCCATCATGCGCACGACCATGTTGCTGTAGCCGAACTCGTTGTCGTACCAGGCAATCAGCTTGACGAAGTCGTGATCCAGCATGATGCCGGCGGTTTCGTCGAAGATGCAGGGGCAGGGGTTGCCGATCAGATCGGTGGACACCACCTGGTCGGTGGTGTAGCCGATGATATCCTTCATGGTGGTCTCGGAGGCGTGTCGGATGGCGTAGCAGATCTCGGCGTAGGTAGTGGTGCGGCTGAGACGGGCGGTCAGGTCCACCACAGACACATCGGCGGTAGGCACGCGGAAGGACATACCGGTCATCTTGCCCTTCAGGGAGGGAATGACGCGGCCCACGGCCTTGGCGGCGCCGGTGGAGCTGGGGATGATGTTGTTCAGAATGGAACGGCCGGTGCGCCAGTCGCTGCCGCCGCGGGAGTCAACGGCCTTCTGCTTGGCGGTGGAGGCGTGGATGGTGGACATGAGGGACTGCTCGATACCGAACTCATCGTGGATGACCTTGGCCAGGGGAGCCAGGCAGTTGGTGGTGCAGCTGGCGTTGGACACAACGTCCATATCGGGCTGATAGCCCAGGTGGTTGACGCCGTACACAAAGGTGGGGGTCACCTCGTCCTTGGCGGGGGCGGTGATGATGACCTTCTTAGCGCCGCCCTTGAAGTGGCGCATGGCCTTCTCCATGGTGTTGAAGGCGCCGGTGGATTCGATGATGTACTCTGCGCCGCAGGTGTGCCAGGGGATCATCACGGCGTCGCTCTCGCTGAAGATCTTGATCTTATGACCGTTGATGACCAGATAGCCGTCCTGATGCTCCACGGTGCCGTTGAAGCAGCGGAATACGGAGTCGTACTTCACCAGATAGACCATGTAGGGCAGATCCGCTTTGCGCAGGTTGATGCCGCAGATCTCGTACTTGTCGGGGTGCTCCGCCAGGATGCGCAGAATGACGCGGCCGATGCGGCCGAAACCGTTGATACCAACTTTGATGGGCATGATAACCGTCTCCTTCCAAATGTGCCGTCCTCACGGCCTTTTTGTTCCACCCTGATTATACCACAAAAAGACGTTCTGTCAGCACATTTTCAAGAGAATGATGTACGAAAAAAGTGGGGGCTTTTTGTGGGATATTCACATTTTTGCCAACTTTTCCGCAAAAATACAATGGAATGTTCCATACGTTTGAGACTATACAAATAACTGCCTGAAACGAAAAAAACCGCCCCTGTTTTGACAGGGGCGGGGGCATATTGGCCATGGACGGGATCAGTCGATGGAGCGGGCAAAGGTAACGCCGCTCTTTTGCATATGCACATCCAGCCTGACCCGGTCGGCGCGCAGATAGCTGCAGGTGTACTCATAGATCCTGCCGTCGTCGGTGCGGGTGCGGCGGCGATGGTAAAAAGCGCAGCTGCCGTCCGGCACGGCCAGAAGCTCGGCGCGGCGGCCGTTCACCGTGACGGCCTCGTAGGTCTCCTCGGCGGAGGCGGGGGTAATGCCCACGTGGTAGAGCAGGCTGTAAAAGCTGTGGGTCTGGACCATGTCGCGGTTCAGGTTGGGGTAGATGTATTGGGGGTAGTAGCTGGTCTCCAGGATCAGGGGCTGTCCGTCTACGTTCCGCACCCGGGTGAAGCAGTAGACGCTGGTGCCCTCGGGCAGCTCCATAATACGGCAGATATCCCCGTCTGCCCGCACAATGTCAAAGTCCACCAAAGTGGAGGAGGGCGTTTTGCCCATGGAGGAGACCTCTGTGGTAAAGGAGTACTGCACGCCCCGGCGGGTGGTGTTGGGATCGGCCACAAAGGTGCCCTTGCCCCGCTTGCGCACCACCAGTCCCTCGGCTTCCAGCTCGCCGATGGCCTGACGTACTGTGTTGCGGCTGATATCCAGCGCCCGGCACAGCTCCGACTCGGAGGGCAGCAGCTGGCCCGTGGACAGTGCGCCGGAGGAGATGTTGTGTTTGATGATGCCCACCAGCTGGGTGTACAGGGGAATATCGCTGTCCATGCTGAGTCTGCTGGTGAGGATCTGATGAGAAGCCATGGCGAAAGAGTCCTTTCCGATGAAAATCGTCGGTGGATGGAAATAGCGCCGCCCGGGAGGGCGGCGGTATTTCCGGAACAAAAAAGGAAGGAAAACCGGAGGGTCGGCCTTACCGATGATCGACGGAATACATGTGCTCAATGAGGCACAGGATCTTGTCGGAGTAGCCGATCTCGTTGTCGTACCAGGATACGACCTTCACAAAGGTGTCGGTCAGGGCGATGCCGGCCTTGGCGTCGAAGATGGAGGTACGGGTATCGCCCAGGAAATCGGAGGACACCACGGACTCCTCGGTGTAGCCCAGAACGCCCTTCAGCTCGCCCTCGGAGGCGGCCTTCATGGCCTCGCAGATCTCCGCATAGGTGGCGGGCTTGGCCAGGTTGACCGTCAGGTCTACCACGGACACATCCAGGGTGGGCACGCGGTAGGACATGCCGGTGAGCTTGCCGTTCAGCGCGGGGATCACCTTGCCCACGGCCTTGGCGGCGCCGGTGGAGCTGGGGATGATGTTGCCGGAGGCGGCGCGGCCGCCGCGCCAGTCCTTCACGGACACGCCGTCCACGGTCTTCTGGGTGGCGGTGGTGGAGTGAACGGTGGCCATCAGGCCGTCGTTGATGCCGAAATTGTCGTTGAGCACCTTGGCGATGGGGGCCAGGCAGTTGGTGGTGCAGCTGGCATTGGACACATAAACCATGTCGGAGGTGTACTGATCCAGATTCACGCCCACCACGAACATGGGAGTGTCGTCCTTGGAGGGGGCGGACATGACCACGTGCTTGGCGCCGGCCAGAATATGGCCTTCGGCCTTCTCCTTGGTCAGGAACAGGCCGGTGGCCTCGATGACATACTCAGCCTCCAGCTTGCCCCAGGGCAGATTGGAGGGATCGCGCTCAGCGTACACGGGAATGCTCTTGCCGTTGACAATGATGGAATTCTCGGTGGAGTCCACCGTGCCCTCGAACTTGCCGTGCATGGTGTCGTACTTCAGCATATAAGCCAGATAGTCGGCGGGGCACAGATCGTTGATGCCGACGATCTCGATGTCGGGGTGATTCAGACTGACGCGCATGACCATGCGTCCGATACGGCCAAAACCGTTGATACCGATTTTAATACTCATAAATAACGTCCTCTCTGATGGAATATATCAAATGTATGGTACGTTTAGTATTATATGCGATTTCTTTCAAATTGCAAGCCCCTTTTTCAAAAAGTTTCGGCGGGAGCCGAAAGGTGACATTTTCCTTGTTTTTCCGCGTCGGATTTGGTATAGTGGGCACGGAAACAGCGTTGGATGGCGGGATCTTCCGGGGATAATATCCCCGGGATTCGCCATGCTTATACACAGAGAGGGGGGGATTGCCGTGGACCGTGAGGAAGAACTGCGGCTGCTGTGCCGCGTGCTGGACAGCACCGCCGCGCAGATGCGCACGTCCATGGGCAACATTCACGCTGCCCTGCGGCAGCTGGAGACCGAGCAGCCCCGTGATGAGGCCGGAGAGCGAGCCGCCGCCATTTTGACCCAAAGCTACTACCGGCTGCTGCGGCTGGTGGATAATATGTCCGACGCGCCGCTGCTGGCGGATGGAAAGGTGATCTGCGGCGTGGACGAGGATGTGGTGTCCTGGCTGAAGGAGCTGATAGATCAGGCCGCGCCGCTGGCGCGCCGGCAAGGGCTGGAGCTGACCTTCCGCAGCACGCAGCCCTATCACCGCATCAGCATGCACAAGGGGCTGATGGAGCGGCTGGTGTGGAATCTGCTGTCCAATGCCATGAAGTTCACTCCGGCCGGCGGTCATATCGAGGTGTCGCTGGACTTTCGCGGCGGCCAGATGCTGCTTTCGGTGGCGGACGACGGCTGCGGCATCGCGCCGGAGCTGATGGAGACGGTTTTTGACCGGTATCTGCATCCCGAGCGGCTGGATCCCCAGCCCCACGGGCTGGGCCTGGGCCTGCCGCTGTGCCGGCGGATCGCCGAGGGCCACGGCGGGCGCTTTCTGCTGACCTCCCGGGAGGGAGAGGGCACCGTAGCCACGGTGGCGCTGCCGGATCAGGAGCAGGGGAATGCGGCTGAAGAGCCCTTTGCTCTGCCGGACGGCGGATTCCCGCGTGCGCTGGTGGGCTTGAGCGACGCGCTGAGCTACCGCGCGTTCCTGCATGGCGATGGGAATGCGTGAGGCCGATATGAACGGGAAGAAGGTTCTTGTGGCCATGTCCGGCGGGGTGGACAGCTCCGCCGCCGCCGTGCTGCTCCGGGAGCGGGGTTATGACTGCGACGGCGCCATGCTGAAGCTGCTGCCCGGTGACGACAGCAAGTGCTGCAGCGCCGAGGCCGCTGAGGAGGCACGCGCCGTGGCCGTCCGGCTGGGCATGAGGTTTTACGTGTTCAACGAGACGGAGCGGTTCCGCCGCGATGTGACGGCCCGGTTCGTAGCGGAATACTGCGCCGGGCGCACCCCAAACCCCTGCATCGACTGCAACCGCTGCCTGAAGTTCGGCGCTTTGATGGACAAAGCGCTGACGCTGGGCTACGACTATCTGGCCACGGGGCACTATGCCCGGGTGGCATGGGATGAAAAAACCGGGAAATATACCCTGCTGCGCTGTGCGGATCGGGGCAAGGATCAGAGCTACGTGCTCTACCAGCTGACCCAGCGCCAGCTGGCCCACCTGCTGCTGCCGGTGGGGGACTTCGACAAACCGGCCATCCGGGAACAGGCACGCCGCGCCGGGCTGCGCAACGCCGACAAGGCGGACAGCCAGGACATCTGCTTCGTGCCGGACGGCGACTACGTGGGCTTCCTGCAGCGCAGCGGCGCGGAGCTGATGCCCGGCGACTTCGTAGACGAAAGCGGCGCCGTATTGGGCCGCCACCGCGGTCTGCCCTGCTATACCATCGGACAGGGGAAGGGACTGGGCATCAGCCTGGGCCGCCGCGTATACGTACTGAACAAGGACCCGTCGGCCAACACGGTGACGCTGGGGGACAACGACCGACTGTACCGCCGTACCCTCACAGCCTGTGCCGTCAACTGGATCAGCGGCGAGGCGCCTGCCGCCCCCATCCGCTGCACCGCCAAGACCCGCTACAGCCAGATCGACACGCCCGCCACCGCCACGCCTCTGCCGGACGGACGGCTGCGCCTGGACTTTGATGAGCCCCAGCGGGCCATCACCGCCGGACAGGCGGCGGTGCTCTACGACGGCGACGCCGTTCTGGGCGGCGGAACCATTGAGTGACAATCTGATAAGAAAACATCCGCACCGGCTGAAGCCGGTGCGGATGTTTTTTCATCTTTCACTGATCTCCCGCTCGTTGCCGAAGATCAGATCGTCGATATCGCCTCTGCGATCCTCTCCCACACGATCCCTCCTTGCTCTCTTTCCCATATCATATGCAAAAGAGGGGAAAAGGATGCGGGAAAACGGAAAAGAATCAGTCAGCGGGCGTCTCCACGGGCTGGGGATTGGAAACGGAGACCTGGTGGTCATACCAGACTCCCTTGGTGCCGATGAGGGCGCAGGGGAACTCCTGATCCAGAGCGGGCACGGGCACATCAAAGCCGTAGGCATCCTCGGTCAGACCGTCAGGATAGGTGACAGAATCCACGGTGGGCTGGAGAAGCACGGCGCCTTCCTTCTGGGCGTCCTCGGCGGAGCCGGGGAAGAGGTTGACGATTTTCGTGCCGGACAGGGTGATGTGGATGGTCATCTGGCCGTCCTTCACCGTCAGCGTGCCCTTGCCGTCATATACCTCATTGACGTGGAACATGGTACTGTCGGTTTTAAACTCGGCGGAATAGACGCCGTCGGGCAGAGCGGGCTCGCTGGGAGCAGGCTGGCTGGACTGACTTGGCTTGCCGGAATCAGCAGGTTTAGCGGGCGTCTGGCTGCCGCAGGCGGTGAAAAGGGCGCAGCAGAGGGCCAGAAGCGCAAGTATGGCAAGAAATCTTTTTTTCATGGAGAAAATCCTTTTCCGTTACTTGGACAGAGTGTCCATAGCGGCCTGGGTGTGGGCCACGTAGAGGGCCTGCACCTCGGGAATGCGGCCCAGACCGGCAATGTCAGCTGCCACGCCGTCAAACTTGCCGCTGGCGTGGAACATGCTGATCCAGGACTCGGGATCCTCCACGTCTGCCATGTCGTTGTTGGCGTGGTCACCGGCAACGACCATCAGAGGACGCAGGACGACAGACTTGTAGCCGGCGTCAGCAACGGCGGCAATGATGTTCTCGCAGGCGGTCTCCTCAGGCTCACCCTCCACGGTGCCGATAAAGACGTTCTTGTAGCCCAGCTCATTCATCTGGGTCTGCATCTGGGAATAGGTCACCTTGGCGTTGTGGGAGGTGCCGTGGCCCATGAACACGTAGGCCACACCGTCGGCCTCGGCGGCCTCCAGGGACTCGTAGCCGTTCTCGGTCACAGTGGTGGCAACAACGTACTGGGCAACGGCCTGCTTATCGGCGTTGATGACGGTGGCGTCGGAACCGACCTCACCCAGCAGGGGCTCGGCGACGACGATGGTCTCGATCTTGTCCTCATAGCCCGCCAGAACGCCCATGAGCTCGTCGTACTCGGCGCCGTGCATCAGATGAGTGGGCTGGACGACCAGGGTCTTGACGCCGTTGGCAACGGCGCGCTCCAGAGCCTGCTCCACGTTGTCGATCTTCTCGCCGTCACGGGCCTGGATGTGGTTGATGATGATCTGAGCGGTAAAGGCGCGGCGGACGGACCAGTCGGGGAAAGCTTCCTGCAGAGCGTCCTCAATGCCCTTGATGTCCTGGGCGCGGCTGTCGTTGAAGGAGGTACCGAAGCTGACCACCAGCAGCTCCTTCTCGCCGATCTCGTCGCCGTTGCGGGGATCGTCCTGGGAGGCGTCGCCGGTGTCGCGGCCGAAGTAGTCGGGATCGGCATTCTCGCCCTCCACCAGCTCCTTCTGCTCGTCGGTCAGGGCGTCCCAGGCGGCCTTGGCGGCAGCGCACTGCTCGTCGGTCTGGTCATTGCGCTCCTGGACGTAGATGGCGTCGATCAGAGCGGCGACCTCATCGGCCTTCTCCTGATCGGTGGGCTCCTGGGTGGCAGGCTCCTCCTGCTTGCCGGGCTCCTCCTGCTTGCCGGGCTCCTCCTGCTTGGCAGGCTCCTCCTGCTTGCCGGGCTCGTCGGTCTTGGTGGTGTTGCCGCAGGCCGCCAGGGCCAGGGCCATCACGCACACCAGCAGCAGAGCCAGGATGGACTTCATGGTTTTCATTGCGATCTTCCTTTCTGTATTCTTTTGATCTATGTACAGGGTGTCTCCCAATACACGCAAAAAAACCGCCCGCGATCAGCTGGCGGGCGGAAAAGGACGGTATGGCGTGACAAACACGGCCACCGCAATGGCCGGTCGTCACCACGTCCACAACTCCGGAGATCCGCAGAGCCGAACGCGCCACATTCGTGGCGGAGGAGCAGGCAAGTATTCTGACTCATTGCGCGGGGCATCGCCCCTGCCGCGAACGCCTTCCCGGTTGCCCAGTGGCTGCGTTGTCCGCGGTTTCACGCAAATTACAGCAACGGCCTTGTGCGGGATTTTCACCCGGCTTCCAATACCTGTTCCCGTGTACGGTATTCAATTGAGCGTTGGCATTATATCACCGGCAGCATAGCGTGTCAACCCCGCCGGCGCATCATTTGCGCAGCGGCAGCGTGACGATAAACCGGGTGGATCGGCTGTCGCTTTCGCAGCGGATGGCGCCGCCGTGTTCTGTTGCGATGGATCGGGCGATGGAGAGCCCCAGTCCGAAGCCCTGCACGCCGGAGCGGGCGTTATCCGCCCGGTAGAACCGGTCAAAGAGATGGGCTACCACCTCCGGAGGTATGGGGGCTCCGCCGTTTTCCACAGTGAGCCGGGCATTTTTCTCATCTCTGCGCAGCGTCAGGCGGATGGGCTCATGCTCGGGGGAGAATTTGATGGCATTGTCCAGAAGGATGCTCACCAGCTGGCGAAGCTTGTCCCCATCACCGGAGAGATGCAGATGCTCCTGAATGTCATACAGAAGCTCCCGGTTGGCCTCGAAGGCCACCGGCTCAAAGAGCAGCGCCGTGTCGGTGACCACGTCGCTCAGATCCAGGGGAGTAAACACCAGCTTGTGGGTTCCGTCGTCGGCGCGGGCCAGGGTGAGCATGCTCTCCACCAGCTTTTTCATCCGGCGGGATTCGCTGCGAATGTTGTCCACGTAGCCCTGGCTGTCCGGCGGCAGCGTCTCGGACAGGAGATCCGCCGAGGACAGGATCACGGTCAGCGGTGTTTTCAGCTCGTGAGAGGCGTCGGAGAGGAAGCGCTGCTGCTCCTGCCAGGCCTTCTCCACCGGACGCGCCACCAGACCGGAGAGCAGATAGCTGAAGCCGAACAGCACCGCAAAGGCGGCCACCCCGATCAGAGCCATGGTGCCGGCCAGAGAGCGGAGGGTATCCTGCTCCAGGGTGCTGTCGGAAAAGGCAATGCGGACGGAGATGGGGGAGACCTCCCGCAGATAGCGCAGGCGATAGTCCTTCAGCACGCCGTAATCCTCCTGCCGGTCAAGGCATGTCTGCACGATGTCCAGCAGCGTCTCCTCATCGTCCAGATCAAAGTAGTTGCTGCCGATGACCCGCACCGTTCCGCCGGAAAAGACCTCCACGGTGAACACAGGCGCGCCGCCGTCCTGACCGGGTCGCATGGGCGCGCCCGGTGCACTTTGCAGCGCCTGCTGCAGCTGGCTGCGGGTGCGGCTCTCCATGGCGGAGCGGGAGGAGAGGAACACGGCGGCCAGCGCCAGCAGCAGTACCGCCGTCACCACCGACATGGTGACGGCCACCACCTTCCAGCGCAGCCTGCGGATCATGATTCCACCTCCAGACAGTAGCCCACCAGGCGGATGGTCTTGATGCGCACGGCGGAGTGAAGGTGGGTCAGCTTGCGCCGCAGGAAGGAGATATAGACCTCCACATTGTTGTCCTCGGCCTCGGAGTCGTAGCCCCAGACCTTCAACAGAAGCTGCTCCTTGGTGACGATCTGGGCGCCGTTGCGCATGAGCAGCTCCATAAGATCATATTCCCGGCGGCTCAGGCGGACAGAGCGATCCTGGCAGTTCAGGGTAAAGGTGCCGGTCTCCAGCCGCAGGTCGCCGTATGTCAGCGCGTCGTCCAGCCGCACCTCGCCGCCGCTGCGCCGCAGCAGCAGGCGGATGCAGGCCAGCAGCTCCTGGGGCTCAAAGGGCTTGGTGAGATAGTAGTCTGCGCCGCTGTCCAGTCCGTGAACGCGGTCTGTCACGTCGCTGCGGGCGGTCAGCATCAGCACCGGCACCGTGTGGCCGCCTTCGCGCAGACGGCGCAGCAGGGTAAAGCCGTCCATACCGGGCAGCATCGCGTCCAGCAAAATCAGGTCATAAATGCCGGAGGCGGCGTTGTCCAGACCGGAGATGCCGTCGTGGCACATGTCGGCGGTGTAGCCCTGCCGCTTGAGAAGATCGGCCAGCGTCCTGGCCAGCCGCACCTCGTCCTCCACGATCAAAATCCGCATAGTTGCCTCCTTACTCGTTTGCACCCGACAGGGGATCCAGCACAGCTGCGTCCATCAGATAGATGGTTGTGTCAGCGCCCAATGTGACAAAGCGAGCCGCTCCGTCCTCGGCATAGGTACCCACCGTCAGCGTGTAGGTGACGTCGGGATCGGTACAGTTCACCGTGACCACGGCGGCGGGGGGATTGAGCCCGCATATCTGCGCAGCATCCTCCGGCGGTGCGTAGTCCACGCAGCGCAGCAGCGCGGGGGCAGCCAGCAGGTCCGAAAGAGCCTGCAGCTCCGCCGGGTCCGTTATGTCGCGGCTGTCCTTGCGCCACTGGTCATTGTACAGCGTATACTTGGCGGTTTCACCGCCGCGATCCACCGTCACCGATTGAATCTGATCCTCGGTGAGCGCCGGCAGCTCCGGCAGCACCGCCATGACGTAGATACCCTGTCCCGCTTGCTCCAGCAGAACGCCGGAGGCCAGACAGATCCGCGACGGATCCGACTCCGGGCTGGCGTAATACAGGCCGTCATCGGTCCGCGAGCCAAATCGCCAGGTGACGGAGGTACCGTCGGAATACCCGGTGGTCACGTATTTCCTGGTGTCGTACAGGCCGTAGAATTCCGGGCCTTCGGCGTCGGGCACGGGGGAGAGCGCGTCCAGGGCGACGGCGTCATCCACCAGCGCGTCCACGCAGGCACCGTCAAGGGCAAAGCCGGGGTTATCCGTCCAGACCCATCGGCCGTCATCGTCCCGGTGGAAGCGCAGCGTCAATTCCCCGTCGCTGCACTCCAGCGACTCGATCCGGATCGGCTCCGGTTCCGGCTCCGGCTCCGGAGCGGCGGGCTTGGGCTGCTTCTTTCCGCAGGCGCACAGCAGCACCAGACACAGCGCGGCGCAGAAAAACCAAAGGATTCTCTTCATCAGTCAGTCCCCTTTCGGGCAATGTTTCACTCTATCACATCAGTATAGCAAAAAATGGCAGAAAAGGGAAGATAAAATAATCCGCCGGGGCGGCTTGAGCGCAGAAACGATTTGTGATAAGATAAAATAGAGAGGAGGCGGTGCTTATGCCTACGCTGCTGACATTCAATCTGGCGCCGCAAAAGCGGGCGGCGCTGCAGGTCATCGCCCTGCGGGGCGGCATCAAACTGCAGGCGGTGCCGGCAGAGCGCACCGGCGCCACCCTGGCCCAGCTTCTGTCCGGCGATCCCGGCCAGACCACGGAGCCCAGGCCATTTACCGAGGAATTGCTGGTGTTCGACGGATTTGGCGAGCGGATGCTGGATGCGGTGCTGACAGAGCTGCGCCGCCGCAGAGTCCATGTCGCGCTGAAGGCCGTGGTGACGCCCACCAACGCCAACTGGACAGCGGCGGAGTTGTATGACGAGCTGTGTCAGGAGCGCGCCGCCATCGCCGAAGGGCGGCAGGTACATGAAGAACATGAAGAATAAGGAAGAGGAGCCGTAACGCGGCTCCTCTTTTAGCGTTTTTATAATGCGGCGGCGCCGATGATGCCGGCCTCGTTGCCCAGCCTGGCCGCAGCGATGAGAGGGACAGCCCCTTCCCGCTGGCCGAAGCAGTGGGTGGCCACATATTCCCGCACAGGCCCCAGCAGGCGTTCGCCCTGACGGCTGATGCCGCCGCCCAGCAGGATCCTCTCCGGGGCCAGAGCGTTCACCAGATCGGTGAGCCCGGCGGCTACGTACTCGCAGTAGCGGTTCACCACAGCTATGGCCGCGGCGTCGCCCCGGTCGGCGGCGTCGAAGGCGGTGCGGCCGTTGATCTCACCGGCGGGCACGGTGGCCAGCAGAGAGTCCGGGTGGGCCAGAGCGGCCTGCCCGGTCTGGCGGATGAGAGCAGTGGCGGAGGCATAGGCTTCCCAGCAGCCACGGCGCCCGCAGGTGCAGGGCTCACCGTCCAGCACCAGTACCGTGTGGCCCAGCTCGGCTCCCGCCGAGCGCATGCCGGCGTAAATCTTTCCGTTGATGATGATGCCGCCTCCAACGCCCGTGCCCAGGGTGATGAGCACCATGTTGCGGCAGCCCACGCCGGCCCCGGCCACATACTCGGCCAGAGCGGCGCAGTTGGCGTCGTTGCTGAGGCGGGCGGGGATACCGAAGCGGTCGGTGAGCATCCGGCAGACGGGTACCTCGTGCCAGCCCAGATTATAGGCCCGCACCACCACGCCCCGCTCCGAGTCGCAGGTGCCGGGCGAGCCCACACCGATGGAGGCGCACTGCGCCGCGGAAAGGCCCGCCTGATCCAGCGCGGACTGCACGGCGTCGCCCATGTCGGCGATGACGGCCTCCGGCGAGCGGTGGGCAAGGGTGGGCACGCTGGTGTGGGACACGATCTCATATGCCTCGTTGACCACACCCACGGCAATGTTGGTGCCGCCCAGATCGATGCCGATGCGATACATGGCCTGACCCCCTTTATTCCGCTGGGCAGCTGGCCACCGTCAGGGCGCAGCCAAACTGCGCCGTGTAGCAAACGGTGACGCCCTGGGGCAATGCGAACTTGCTCAGACGCAGCAGGGGACCGTGGCCAGTGAGCTTGAAAATGGCCTCCTTGGCCGTCCAAAGCTCCCAGAAGCGGCGCTGCACGTCGCCGCCCCGCAGGGCGTAGGCCAACTCCTCCTCGCTGCACACCCGACGCATGAACTTCTCGTCCACGTCACGGACGGTTTCCACGTCCACGCCGACGGGCTTGTCGTCCACCGCGCAGACCACGTAGGCGCCGGAGTGGCTGACGCTGACATAGAGTCCGGTGCCGGGCACCACGGGCTTGCCGTTTTCATCCCACTGCAGGGGAACATTGGCAGGGGCGCAGCCCAGACGCTCCGCGAGCATCTGCCGGGTCAGGTTCTCCCCGGCCACGGTGCGCAGCCGGTCGGCCTCAAAGCGCATGGCCTCGGCACGCTGCCGCCGCTCCTCGCTCATGTAATCGGTGGAGGGCGTGCCGTCCTCCTGCAAAATATCGTACCAGCGCAGCTCCATGGTCTGCAACCTCCTGTTTTTCAATATAGGACAAGTATAACACAGAGCGGCGCTGCCGCGCTACTGCTTTTTTCCGGACCCGCCGCATAAAATATGGTAAGGCTTGCAATTTGTCGAAAAAGGCGATAAACTGAACGATACATGTTAGGAGGGATGCCGGATGGTATCTATTGTGGAAGTGACCACAAAGGCGCAGCTTCGCAAGTTCGTGGATTATCCCAATCAACTATACAAGGACGTGCCGGAGTTCGTGCCCGCCACTTATGACGACGACCTGTCCGACTGGGACCCCAAAAAGAATCCGGCCTTTGCCTACTGTGACGCCCGCTGCTGGCTGGCGTACCGGGACGGTGAGATCGTAGGCCGCATCGGCGCCATTTTAAGCCGCAAGGCCAATGAAAAGTGGGGCACCAACCGGATGCGCTTCACCCAGGTGGACTTCATCGACGACCGGGAGGTGTCCGCCGCCCTCTTTGAGACGGTGGAGAAGTGGGCTGCCGAGAAGGGCTGCGACGAGGTGCAGGGGCCGCTGGGCTTCACCGACCTGGACCGGGAGGGCATGCTGGTGGAGGGCTTTGACCGCCGCAGCTGCTTCTTCACCTATTATAATTACCCCTACTATATCGACCATCTCACCGCCCTGGGCTACGGCAAGGACGTGGATTGGGTGGAGAATTACATCACCGTTCCCTACGATGAAAAGACCCTGAACCGCTGGCAGAAGCTCAGCGACTTTGCTTTGAAGCACTATCATCTCCATGTCGTAACGGCAAAAAACCGCCTGGCCTACATCCCGCTGCTGAAGGGCTTTTTCCGGCTGATCAACGTAGCCTATGCCCCGCTGTACGGCACGGTGGAGCTGACGGATGAGCAGATCAAGAAGTACTCGGTCAAGTTTGCGCCGCTCATCAACCCCAAGCTGGCCGGCTTTGTCATGGACGAGAACAACCAGATGGTGGGTATGGGCGTGGGCGCGCCGTCCATTGCCGAGGCACTGAAGAAGAGCCGGGGCCGCCTGCTGCCCTTCGGCTGGGCGCGGATGCTGAAGGCCTTTCGCAAGAACGACACCATTGACCTGCTGCTCATCGCCGTGGATCCCAGGTATCAGGGCAAGGGCGTCAACGCCGTGGTCATCAACAAGGTGGTGCATGGCTGCGTGGAGATGGGCATCACCCACGCCGAGACCGGTCCCATGCTGGAGACCAACGATAAGGTGCAGGATCAGTGGAAGGGCGTGCCTCTGGAGCAGCACAAGCGCAGACGCTGCTTCATCAAGCGCATCGCGGAGTGAAACGATGAAACAGAACTACAAGCTGACCGTGGCCTATGACGGCACACGGTTTTTCGGCTGGGAGCGCCAGCCGGACGTGGATACCATCCAGGGCAAGCTGGAGAGCGTGCTCTCGGAGCTGACCGGCGAGACCGTGGAGGTCATCGGCGCGGGACGCACCGACGCCGGCGTCCATGCCCGTGCCATGACCGCCAGCACTGTGCTGAATACGGACAGATCCCCGGAGGAGATCCGGGACTACATGAACCGCTACCTGCCTGACGCCATTGCCGTGCGGGAGGTGAAGCCCTGCGGTGAGCGGTTCCACGCCCGGTACAACGCCCTGGGCAAAACCTATCGCTACACCTGCTTTGTCGGCCCGGTGAAGCCGGTGTTCGACCGGCGGTACGTGACGCTGCTGGACTATGTGCCCGACGTGGAGCGGATGCGCCGGGCGGCGGAGATCCTGCAGGGTGAGCACGATTTTGCCAGCTTCTGCGGCAATCCCCGTATGAAAAAATCCACCGTCCGCACGGTGGATACCATTCTCATCGAGGAGCGCCGGGATCGGGTGATCTTCACCTTCCACGGCAACGGCTTCCTGCAGAACATGGTGCGCATTCTGGTTGGCACACTGCTGGAGGTAGGCCGGGGCTATTGGGAGCCGGAATACGTGCAGACAATACTGGAGGCAAAGGACCGCCGGCTGGCAGGCCCAACCGCGCCGCCGGAGGGCCTGTGCCTGATGAAAGTGGATTACTGAATGTAAAAGAGGGAACACGGCTGCGATGCAGCCGTGTTCCCTTTTGTTGAGAAGGATTACATGTCGTGGATATCCTGAAGCAGATCGTCCAGAGACATATAGCGCGGATCGTCTGTGACATCCATCCCCGGCGCATCCGAAATAGAAACCTCCGGGACGGGACTCTCCGGCTCGGCGGAGGCGGGCTCCTCCGGGACAGAAGCGGGTTCCGGGTCAGCAGGGGAGGAAGGAATCTCCTCTGCAGGAGGAGCTTCGGCCTCCGGCGCTTCGGGGGCAGGTTCCACTGCTGCCGGTTCGGCATCCGCGATTTCAGGCGCCGGCTCCTCGGGAACAGCTACACGGCCCACCGTCTCCGCCGCAGCCGCGTCTTCCGGCAGCTCCCATGCCTCCTCACCGGCCACGCCGGGGGTGATGGGGATCACGTTGTCCAACTGCTCGGCGGCCTCCTGCTCCTTCTGCAGGCGGCGCAGCGTGCGGCGCTTGCCGGCAGCCCGGCCGATCAGCGTGCCGATGAGGTAGAACAGCAGCACCAGCAGACCAAGCGCCACGGCGGCGGGGATCCAGAGGGGCAGTGGACCGGTAAGCTGCTCCACATAGGGGATGGTCACGTTTTCGGTTCCGACAGCCAGCAGCTTGTCCCACAGAGTGGGCTCCGCCTCGGGATCCGACGCCGGCTGCGGGCCTTTTTTCGGCTCGTTGCCCGGTTCATCGCCGGGCTCGGGCTTTGTCTCCAGCGCATCAAGGGCGGTCTCAATGGCGGCGGCCATAGCGTCCACATCCGCCTGCTTTTCTGCGGGATAGTCGCGCACCACGGCATCCACCGCGGACTGCAGGGCTGCGGCAGAGGCGTCGGTATAGACGGTCAGATCGGCCGGGACTCTGGCCAGCGCCTCATCCACGGCGGAATAATCGGCCGGATCTCCGCCGATGATCTCCGGCAGGACGCCGGTAAAGGCGGGCATGCGGTACACATGTACCGTGTAGGTCTCGGTGGTGGAGCCGTCCTCGGCGGTGCAGATGACGGTCAGCGCGTTGTCGCCGGGCTCCAGATCGGCGGAGCTGCCGGCAACGGAGCGGGCCTTGCCGTCCGCCGCCACGCCGCTCAGGTCGATATGCTCCGTCTCATAGGGAACGTAGAGCACGTATTCAGCCACCTCGGGATCAAACACGGGACTCAGCTTCCCGGAACTGACGGACAGAGAGGATAGGCGGGCATTGCTGCTGGGAACGTAGTTGGGATCCTGCTCTCTGGTGGCGCGAATCGTATAGGTCTTGGTATTTCCGTTCTCTGCTGTGACGGTCAGCGTCACGGTGTTGGAGCCCACGCCGAGGCTGTTGCCGGATACGGACACCTTGGCGCCGCTGTTCTCGGTGGTGTAGCTCAGAGACAGAGACGTCACGCTGTAGGGAACGGTGACGGAATAGCTGGTGGTGTCGGCGGAGAAAGCAGGAGACAGGGTGCCGCTGCTGCAGCTGAGGCTGCTCAACCGGGCGTTGGAGCTTAAGGGCGCGGCGATGGTGGCGCTCCAGGATGCGCTGCCCAGCGAGGTGTCGGAGCTGCCGTCGGACACGGTGATGTTGTTGACGCTGGCCGACACCGTGGTGCCGGAGGCCACGCCGCTCTTGACCCGGAAGGTGGCGGAGAAAACCGAGGCGCTGCTGACGGGGCTGCCGCCGGCGGAGTTGTCGTACAGCACCACGGTGCTGCCGTTCATATCCATGGCCCACGGGCTGCCGATCAGCTGGGAGGTGCCGGTGAGCTCCAGGTTGCTGTCATAGGACAGGGTGCCCTGGATGGCCACAATATTGCTGCCGCTGACGGAGAATGTCACCGTCACCTTGTCGCCGGCGCGGAGACTGGAGGTGCCGGAGAAGCTGGCGCCTGCCGCATATGCCCGGTCGGGCAGCAGTAGCAGCGTGAGCAGCAGGCAAAGCGTCAGAAAACGGGAGAGCTTTTGTTTCATTTACGGTTCCTCCCTTGCTCAGTTGGGCTTGATCTTGCTGCGGCCCAGCACGGCGGACAGACTCTGCACGAAGTCCGTCAGCGTCAGCTGGCCGTCGCCGTTGAGGTCAGCGGCCTGATATGCGGCGCCTTTCAGGGTGCTGCGCTCCAGCAGATGGGCACGGATCTGCACCATGTCGGTCAGCGTCACGGCACCGTCGCCGTTGACGTCGCCGGTGACCACAATCTGGACGCTCTGCACCGTTTCTCCGTCCACAGTGAGATCCACGGTCATGCCGGTGCCCACCGTGCCGGTGACCTTGTCACCGCCGCGGTGAACGGCGATATATTCCTTGGGAGACAGGGTATCCAGGATTTCCCGGGCGGTTGTTCCCGCCGGAATGGCCCGCAGATAGCCGTCGACCAGACGGTATTCGCCGGAGGCGACGATCTCCGTGTATTTCACCACGGGGTGCTCCTCGTACTTTGCCACAAAGGTGATGTCGGATTTGGGCATGGTCATGCCGGGGGTGTAGCCCTCCCAGCCGCTGAAGGTGTAGTAAAGGTCATCGGTGGACGGGCGGGAGGGATCCTTGGGCAGGGGGATGGTTGCGCCGCGATGGAGCTGTCCGGTGGCAATCACCGTCTTTCCGTCGTAGTCATAGAAGGTGTAGGTGAACAGAGGAGCGTAATGAGCGGTGAGGATCATGTCACGGGCGGGCATGACGCTGGCCCCGGTGACCATCTCCTCGTCCTCGTCGTACCAGCCGATGAAGATTTTGCCGTCCTTGGTGGGCTCCGGGAGCTCACCCAGCACCTGGCCGGGATCGTACGTCCGGGTGGTCTCGCTGCACACGCCGCCGTTGGCTCTGAAGGTGACGGTGTAGGTGTCGCCGGAGACAAAGAAGGGCTCCCGCAGCTCAAAGTGGCCGCCGGAGGAGTCCTTGGCGGTGATGAGCAGGGTGTAGGATCCGCTGCCCAGCCGGCCAAAGGTCATCTTGTCGTCCATCCGGCTCAGATCATAATACAGCGCATTGGGCTTGGCTTCGGCGTAGAACAAGGTGACGCCTTCGTCGTTCAGCACCTCCGAGCGCACCTTGATTATGGGGTAGGTGCTGCGCAGGATACCGCGGAAGGGGAAGGAGGACGAGCCCACATGGAGTCCGCTGGCGTAGGTGGGATAGGACGCGCCGGTCAGCGACCAGTTGGCATCGCCTGGCACCAGCTGCCACTGGGCCGCCTCGTCGGCGATCGTCACCTTTCCGCCTGCGGAGAAGCTGGCAGCGGAGAGATATTGCCCGGTGGCCCGATTCTGCAGGGCAAAGCCGCTGTTCAGGGACACCAGCGCCCAGAATTGGGCGTTGTCGGTGCCGGGCTCTGCCAGCTTGACGCCGCCGTCAGACGCCGTCAGGCGCAGGGCGTTGCTCCTGTCGGTGATGATGTAATAGCCGCTGGCGTAGTAGGCCAGACGGAACTGCTGGTCATCCTCGCCGGACAGGGTGTTGATGGTCAGTCCGGAGGAGGCGGGGGTAATAGCCAGCTTCTCGTTGTCGGCGGGGGAGATGAGGTAGTTGCCCTCGGCCATGGGGGCGTCGCCGTACCCGTGTTGGGCCAGCATAGCCTGGGCGTTGGCAGGCTCATTGATCCGCAGGCGAATGTAGACGCCCAGCTGCACGCCGCTGGAGCAGCTGCTGTAATAGGCCAGGGACTTGCCCGCCACGCCGTAGCGCTCGGCGGAGGCACCCCACATCTTCACGGCGCCGCTGTCGGTGAGCCGGCTGCTCTCCAGATAAATGGCGTTGATCAGCTCGCTCTCATTCTGGTTGGCAAAGCCGCCCAGACTGTCCATGGCGCGGACAAATACGTTGGTGGCGCCGCCCACGCCGTGCTGAATGGCCCGGGACCACAGCACGTTGCGCAGGGCAATGCTGTAATTGGAGATGTCAAAGCTGGGCACCTTCTGGGCGATGGCAACCAAATATTTGTCATAGAACTCGGCCCGGACGAAGTCCCGCTGGGCAAGGCCAAAGCCCTCGGGGTTGTCGGCGGCCAGATTCCGCCATGCCTCGTCGAACATGGGACCGTAGCCGGGGGTGCCGTAATAGTATACCTCGCTGAGGGTATTGCCGATGCCCTGATAATAGGCGTTGGACGAGGCCTGACACCACTGGAAAAAGGCCTTCGGCGTGTCCGCGGAGCTGGCAAACATGTAAAGGCCGTAGGACTTGCCGCCCGCGTCGCCGGCCACCTGGGCAATGGCGCCGGGATTGCCGTTGGACTCGTAGGTGGCGCTGAGCTGGCCCAGCATGGTCTCCTCCAAATCGTCGGCCACCGTGGCCGACGCCCGGGGCAGCATCGCAACCGCCATACCCAGCAGCATGGCGGCGCACAGTATAAATGACATGAACTTGCGGGACGTTCTCATGGACACCACCTGTTCAAAGGAAGAAATTACTTTACATAACAATAGATAAAATCAGTATAGCATGGAGCCGGGCGATTGTCCACCGCTAAATGGAGAAAAAGACAAAAAAGAGGGATATCCTGTCAGCTTGTCCATTATATCCGGGCCTAAATCCCGGGCGGATCGCGGCATAACAGGGCAAAGCCGCGAGGAGATGCGAAATTTATGTCTACTGCCAAAGCAGTGACAAAGCTGATTATTGACAAGCTGAAAGCCCGGGAAGAATAAGGCGTTCCTCCCGGGCTTTTGCTTATTTCGCCTTTTCGGCGAACGCATTTGTTACCAGGGTCTCAAAGGGCACCCGGTCTGCCTCGGCCAGCTGGCCCGCTCCGATCATGATCGACTCCACTCGCTCCCATGCTGACGATTCCATGACGGGATCGGTGTTCCAGGCTCCGATGGACCGCAGGCGTCCCACCACCTCAGCCAGTACGGCCTCATCCGTATCGGGAAACTGAGGCGCGATGACCGCCGCTACCTCCGCGTCGGTGTGCTCGGCTACCCACTTCTGCCCCCGGGCAATGGCGTTGGTGAACTTCTGCACCGTGTCGGCGTGATCCCGGAGATAGCTCTGGGAGGCGAAGTAACAGGTATAGGGCACATCGCCGCTCTCCTCGCCCAGGGAGCAGAGGACATAGCCCTGCCCCTCCTGCTCCACCTTGGTGGCGCTGGGCTCAAACAGGGCCACGTAGTCGCCGCTGCCGCCGGTGAAAGCTCCGGCCATCATGTTGAACTGCACCGAGGTGTCCACATTCACGTCTCTGCCCGGCTCCAGGCCGTTCTGGCGCAGCACGTATTCCAGGGTCATCTCCGGCATGCCGCCCAGCCGTCCGCCGATGATGGTCTTGCCCCGCAGATCCTCCCAGGAGAAGGGTCCGTCGGTGCGGCCCACCAGGAAGGAGCCGTCCCGCTTGGTCAGCTGGGCAAAGATGCGGGGATAGTCCGCCTTGCCCTGATTGTAGACGTAGATGCAGCTTTCGCCGCCGGCCAGCCCGATGTCGCTCTGGCCGGAGATGACGGCGGTCATTACCTTATCGGCGCCGCCGCCGTTGGTCAGCTCGATATCCAGCCCCTCGTCAGCAAAGTAGCCCAGCTCCATGGCCGCATACTGCGGCGCGTAGAACACAGAGTGTGTCACCTCATTGAGACGCACCTTCGTGTCGCTGCCGCCCTTTTCACCGCAGCCGGTGAGCAGGGATCCCAGCATCAGCGCCGCCAGCAGCGACGCACACCATTTTCGTTTCATTGCATTACCCCCAAAAGACGATTCAGATATTTTTCCACCCGCAGCACCAGCCGGTACATGATCACCGCCGCCACCGCCAGGATCAGCACGCTGGCCATGACCAGGTCCATGTTGAACACCTGGGAGCCGTAGACGATCAGGTAGCCCAGACCGGCACGCGAGACGAGAAACTCGCCCATGATGACGCCCACCCAGGAAAGGCCCACGTTGACCTTCAGCGTAGCCAGCAGGGTGGCGTAGTTGGCGGGGAACACCAGCAGCCGCAGGATCTGGCTCCGGCTGGCGCCCAGGGTGCGCATGAGCCGGATCTTCTCGGCATCGGTGTTCCGGAAGCCCTGGTACATATTGAGGATGGTGACGATCAGGGAGATGGCCAGGGTCATGGTGACGATGGCACCCATGCCGGCGCCCATCCACACGATGAAGATGGGTCCAAGGGCCGTCTTGGGCAGGGCGTTGAGCACCACCAGATACGGATCCAGCACCCGGGAAAGACCGTCCCACCACCACATGCACACCGCCACGGCCGTACCCAGCACCGTTCCGGCGGTAAAGCCGATGACCGTCTCCAGCACCGATGTGCCGATATGCTGCCACAGCTGTCCGCTGCGCCACAGCCGCTCCACGGTGGCCGCCATGCGGCTGGGGCTGCTGATGAGGAAGCCGTCGCTCCAGCCCAGGCGTGTGGACAGCTCCCACATGCCGAACAGGGCGATGAGCAGGGCGATCTGGCAGGCCAGAATGATCCGCGCGCGATGGCGCCGGCGGCGCAGATACGCCGCGCGGTGGGGGGAGGGAGACCGTTCGTTCATTGGAGATCCAGCTCCTTCCAGATGAGATTGAAATAGCCGGAGAAGGCCGGATTGTCCCGGCGTTCCAGCGGCGGCAGGGCCTTCAGCTCGCCGGTGTCGAAGGTGGCCTTTACCACGGCGGGACGGCGGCTCAATACAAAGATCCGGTCCGACATGCTGATGGCCTCGGAGATGTCGTGAGTCACCAGCAGCGCCGTCTTGCCCTGCTCCCGGATGATGCGGTAGATGTCGGATGACACGCTCAGCCGCGTCTGGTAATCCAGAGCGGAGAAGGGCTCATCCAGCAGCAGGATCCGGGGCTCCGTGGCCAGCGTACGGATCAGGGCGCACCGCTGGCGCATGCCGCCGGAGAGCTGACAGGGCCGCTTGTGGGCAAACTCCGCCAGATCGTACCGCTCCAGCAGCTCCCGGACGTGCTTTCGCCGCTCGGGTGTGTTCCTGCCCTGTACGGTGAGCCCCAGCGTCACGTTGTCCCAGATGCTCCGCCACTCAAAGAGCTGATCCCGCTGGGGCATCAGCCCGATCCGGGGGGATGGTCCGGTGACGGTCTGGCCATCCACCTGTACACTGCCCCGGTCCAGCTTTTCCAGCCCGGCGATGGCGCCCAGCAGGGTGGATTTCCCGCAGCCGGACGGCCCTACGATGCTGCAGAACTCCCCCTCCTCCATGGCAAAGGATACGCCGGCCAGGGCCTCTACCTCGCCGTCGGGTGACTGATAGGTCATGGCGGCGTCCCGGAGCTCAATGATCATACTCATATGACCTCCTTGTGTGTAAAGTAATGGAGAAATACTCTCCGAGGTCATTTTATGGCCGGCTGGCTGCCGGTGTGCTTGCCCTGCGGCTGCCGATGTGGTACAGTGAAATAAAGGAGGGGAACGGCATGGAAACCTTTGCTTATTACGACACCGATCTGGGCACGCTGGAGGTGGGCTGCACCGGCGGTGCCGTGACCCATCTGCGCTGGGTGGACGAGCCCTCCCGCCTGCACGAGCCCACGCCGCTCTCAGACGAGGCGGCCCGTCAGGTGCGGCAGTATCTGAAAGGGGAGCGGCGAGCCTTCGATCTTCCCGTCACCGCCTCCGGCACGAGCTTCCGGCACGCCGTGTGGCGTGCGCTGTGCGCCATCCCTTACGGAGAGACGCGAACCTACGGGGAGATCGCCGGGCAGATCGGCCGTCCCGGTGCGGCCCGTGCGGTGGGCGCTGCGGCGGGACGCAACCCTGTGTGGCTGGCCATCCCCTGCCACCGCTGTGTGGGGAAGGGCGGCGCCCTGACGGGCTACGCCGGAGGGCTCTGGCGAAAGGAAAAGCTGCTGGAGCTGGAGAAAAAGCCTTTTAACGGACAGAAAAACGTGCTATAATAGACAAAATTCGACAAGCGGAGGATACGCATATGGGCATCGTGGTACTTGGCGCGGTCTTTGTGGACATCAAGGGGTACCCCCTGGACACCTACATTCCCGGCGGGCGCAACGCCGGGCGGGTGGAGTATTTCCACGGCGGCGTCAGCCGCAACATCGTAGAGGACATTGCCAACGTGGAGCTGCGCCCCACCTTCGTCAGCCTGGTGGACCGCACGGGCGCGGGGCTGGACGTGCTGGAGAAGCTGCGCCGCCACAAGGTCAACACCGATTACGTGGCTGTCGCGCCGGACGGCATGGGCACCTGGCTGGTGATCTTCAACAACGACGGCGACGTGGTGGCCTCCATCTCCAAGCGGCCGGATCTGCGGCCCATTCTGAACACGCTGGAAAAGCACGGCGACGCCATCTTCTCCCGGGCGGACAGTGTTGCCATCGAGATCGACATGGATCCGGACATCGTCAAGGAGGTGTTCCGCAGGGCAGAGAAGTATGGCAAGGACGTGTACGCCGTGGTGTCCAACATGAGTATCGCTGTGGAGCGCCGGGACTTCCTGCGCAGGTGCGGCTGCTTCGTGTGCAACAAGCAGGAGGCGGGCATCCTGTTTCTGGAGGACTATATCGGCAAGACCCCGGCGGAGATGATGTCCATCCTGCCTGAGCGGGTGGCCAACGCCGGCATCCGCCGCATGGTGGTCACCATGGGCGGCGAGGGCGCCGTGTATGTGGATGAGGACGGCAGCGTGGGCTTCTGCCCGCCCCAGAAGGTGGATGTGAAGGACACCTCCGGCGCCGGCGACGCCTTCTTCGCCGGTGTCACCATCGGCCTGACCTACGGCAAGACCCTGGGCGAGGCCTGTCAGATCGGCACCCGTCTGGCCGCCTCCGTCATCTGCACCGGCGAGAACGTCTGCCCCCGGTTCCTGCCCGGCGAGTTCGGCCTGAACGTGCCGGTGGAGGAATGAAGCATCAACAAAAACACGCTTGGCCGACAGGTCAAGCGTGTTTTTTGCTGCGGGGAGATATTGTCATGGCTGCGCCGGTATAAAACCTGCGCCGCCGCCCGGCTCCAGGGTGATCTGGGTGGCCAGCAGAACGCTGCGCTGAACGCCGTCGGACTCTACCACGAAGGTCAGCGCGTCAAAGGCGGCAAGGTTCTCCGCAGAGGTCTTCAGCTCTGCGCGGTAGATACCGTCGGACCACTTTGCCTCGGCACTGATCGGGGTCAGACCCTCGCCGCGGGAGAGGAAGACTTTTCCGTCCAGTGTGACATTGGAGACAAAACGGATGATCGTACTGCCATCGCCATAGTGGATGATCTCCACATGGTCGGCGGTCAACTGAGCGGGCAGCCGGTCAGCCTGTTCTGCCGGGGCTTCGTGACCTCCGAAGGGGCGCAGGAGCCCGCCGAGGACAAAGCCGCATACTGCTGCAAGGAGACAGAGCAGGACGGCAATCGTGGGGCGGACGCCCGCTTTCTTCGCGCTTATCGGTGCTTGATGTGCGGGAGCAGACGCTTTCCCGGCCAGCTCATCCAGGCTGACGCCCAGCACATCGCCCAGACGTATCAGCTTGTCCGTGTCAGGCACGGATTCGCCGTTCTCCCACTTGCTGACGGCCTGGCGGCTGATATCCAGCTTTTCCGCCAGCTCCTCCTGGGTCATACCCCGCAGCTTTCTGGCCTGTATCAGATTCTCGCAGAAGGACATTTCTTATTTCTCCTTTACGTTTTTTCGGGACGTCACCTCCCGTTTCCGTCAAGAAAAATACCACATTCTGCAGTTGCGTTCCACCGATTCAGCCTCCCAATTGCGCAACCCACGGTTGCAAAGACGATTTTTTGCCTAATCCATCGCCTGTTTCAGCGCGGCGATGTCCGCCGGGGTGGTGCCGCAGCAGCCGCCCACGTACTGTGCGAGCTCCAGTGCAGGCAGCATGGCCGCCGCAAAGGAGTCGGGGGTGTGCTCCCCGGCGTTGGGCTTGTAAATAAGGGGCAGATCGGTAATGCGGGCAAACTCCCGCAGAACAGGCAGGGAGTCCGTCGGCCCGCAGGAGCAGTTGAGCCCCACGGCGGCGGGGTGATACGGCAAAAGCAACTTCACCATATGCTCTGGCGTGACGCCGCCGAAGGTGGCGCGGTTCTTCTCAAAGGTCATGGAGCAAAGCAGCGGCAGCTCATACTGCGCCGCCCGCTCCGCTGCCACGGCCAGCAGCGTGGGCTCCCAGAATGTCTCCAGAAAAATGAGGTCCGCCCCGGCGTCCACGCCGGCGCCGATCTGCTGGTCGTAGACGGCGGCGGCCTCCAGCCGCTCTGCCTTGTCCGCAGGGGGCTTGGGCAATGGAGCAACGTCCAGCGCCACTCGCGCCGCTCCGCAGGCCGCCTTTGCCAGAGCGACTGCGGCGGATACCACGCCGGGTACCGTGAAGCCGGGGTGCTGCAGTACGGATGGCCGGTTGGCGCAGAAGGTGTTGGCTGACAGAATCTCGCTTCCGGCGGCGGCGAACTGCCCCGCCAGCTCCCGCACCAGCGACCGGTGGGTGAGATTGTATTGCCACACGGGCAGATGGGGAATGCCCCGCGCCGCCGCCATGGCCCACAGATTGGTGCCGGTGGCGCCGTCCAGCAGCGTTGTGCGATCAGCCATGTCATCACCTCCCGGGACTATGGTAGTCCACGGCCCCGGCAAAGTCAACCCTCGCTCTCCGCGCTTGGAGAGAAAGACGGTTGCGAAAACAGGGACAGACGGGTATAATAAATATGATACAGGATTCCTGGAAAGGATGGGAATGGAAATATGGAATTTGAACCCAACGAGATGAATATGACCGGACATACGGATCCCGGCATCCGGCCGGAGCCGGTCGGCGAGAGCCAACTGCCCGCACCGGATCGCCGCAGAGCCAGAGCGATCTTTTCCCGGCTGGGGATCGGCGTCACGCTGGTGCTGGTGCTGTCTTCAGCTGTGCAGCTGATCCTGGCGGCCGTGCTGGAGCGGGCAGCTCCCGGCTGGCGGAGCTGGCCTTACAGCATGTGGCTGATGGGCTTTGCCCCGCTCTATCTGGTGGGCATCCCCGCGGGGGTGCTGGTGGCTCGCAGGGCGCCTGCCATGCCGCCGGAACAAGGCCCCATGACCGTGGGCCGCTATTTCTGCATCATCCTCATCTGCGTCTTTGTGATGCAGGCCGGCAACATGATCGGCCTCACGGTGCAGGAGCTGATTCGGGTGCTGCTGGGCCTCGAGGCGGTCAACCCCATCGAGACCTTTGCCGAGGATGAGTCACTGCTGCTGCGCATACTGTTCATGGTGATCCTGGCGCCGCTCATCGAGGAGTTCGTTTTCCGCAAGACGCTTATCGACCGCATGCGCCCCTATGGCGAGAAGCTGGCGGTGGTGACCTCCGCGGCGATGTTCGGCCTGTTCCACGGCAACATCTCCCAGATGTTCTACGCCTTTACCCTGGGGCTGGTGTTCGGCTGGGTGTACCTGCGCACCGGCAAGCTGCGCTACACGGTGGGGCTGCACATGATCGTCAACTTCTTCTTCGGCGTGCTGTCGGTGGAGATCCTCCACTGGGCCACCCCGGGTCTGGAGGCCATGGAGAAGACGGGAGCCGCCAACGCGGCGGATCTGACCGCTTTGCAGATGCTGGGCCTGGCAGCCTATTATCTCTACACCGCTGCGATCTTCGGCGCTGTGATCGCGGGTCTGGTGCTGCTGATCGTCAAGGGCCGCCGGGTGCGCTTCCAAAGCGCGCCGCTGGAGCTGCCCCGCGGGCAGCGCTTCTCCACCGTCTGGATCAACGTGGGCATGATCCTGTTTGCTGTCCTCTGCGCCGCCAGCATCGTGCTGAACATCCAATAACTGTTATGGCATAAACGCGGAGCGTGAACGAAAACCGTTCACGCTCCGTTTTTTGTTTATCGGGGTGTCAAAACACGATCCCCTGCTCGTTGGTCACCTCGGCGTTACGTTTGATTGACAGCGCCTGCGGTCAGTCGTTGCAGATCCCTTCTCTGTTCGTGCTCGGCGCAATCACGCTGATGCTGCGCGAATGGGAGTTAAGGCAAATGATGTAGGTGCCGTCGGGAGAAACGGCGATCATGTCCGCACGGTAACCCTCATAGTCTCTCACGCAGGAATAGCCCTTTCCGGTGAGTGTCTCCCGCCACTCCGCCAGGGTGTTCTCAAGGCTCAATCCGTAGATTCTGACGTCAGGATCCGTGATATGGATATCGGTTACGTATACCTCTTTGTCAGAAAGATCCGGCCAGCAGCCGAGGAAATACTCGACGAACGGCGTCGAAAGATCCGACTCCCCTGTGGGTGTGATATCATATTTCCTGCCGTAATACGCGCCCTGTGATCCCAGCACGTAGGGGTCATTCGTACAGCCGGAGAAGTCACAGTCCTTCGCGTCCTGCAGGATCCAGAATTCCAGACCCTCAATCCCGTTTTCCCGGAAGAACGCGGCCAGATCCTCCGGGAAATCCCGCGTTTTTTCCGCCTGGTCATCCGTCTGGTCGTCCGTTTGGTCATCTGCCTGGCGATCTGCTTGGCTCTCAACCGATCCGGAAGGCGCGGCCTCCGGCCTTTTGCTTCCGCAGCCGGTCGCGCCGAGGCAGACGAACAGGGCAAGCAGAAGGGATAGAATCTTTTTCATCGAGCGCACCTCCTTGTCAGGGCTGATTTACCACGCCCACGAACAGGGGCAGGCCGTCGGTGCCGGTGATGGCGAACAGGAATGGGCGGTTCAGGGTAAAGTAGTAGTCCTCCGGCTCATCGCCCGGAGGCGCAGCGCCCGGTGCGGGAATCACCGTGTAGGCTGCGGCCTCCACGCCCTCTTCGTCCACAGTGACCCGGGCGGCGTGCTCCACCTTGTCCACGAAGACGCCTTCGCCGTCGGTGATGGGGGTAAAATCAGCGGTGCTGCCAAACACGTCCGTCACGCCCAGTGCGCAAAGTCCGTCTGCCAGATCCATCCGGGAGGACACGTCGAACTTCGGCAGGGACAGGTGGACGTTGTAATAGCCCTGCGAGGCGCCGGTTCCGCCGTTCAACAGGAAGGGCATCATATCCCCGGCCAGAACGGCGTTCACGTCAGTGCCCTCGTCGGGCAGGATCAGCCACATCCAGCCGCCCTCGTGCATGCGCTTGGACACGGCGGTGAAGCCGTCGCCCCGGTACACGGTACCCTCCCGGGTCTGGTGCATGAAGTCCCGCTCCACGTCGCCGTCCGTGGCGTGGAATACATCGGGGGAGGTGCCTCCCTCGAAGAACTCGTCGGCCCATCCGGCCTTATAGTAGACGGTGGAGGCCAGAGCCAGAACGGTCTCCGGGGACAACTCCACGTCGTTGATATAGTCGTCCAGCAATCCGCCGGTCTGGGAGCTGAGCCAGTCGCGCAGCATTTTGTTATATTCGTCCGATCCCATCTCGCCCCGGAAGGTAAAGGCGTAATACTGCTCCGCCAACGTGTCCGCGGCGGTCTGGCTGTACGTCATGTCGTTCCGCAGCCAAAGGGAGTTGCTCAGCACGGTGGTGACCAGACCATCGTCCCGATAGCTGGCTTCAAATACGGCATGGGCCTGGTCGCGGAGGCTCTCGATGCTGTCTGAACCCAACAAATCCAAAAGCTGCTGGCGGCTGTCTCCGTCGGTGATCTCTGCCAGCATGGCCAGCGCCATATACACGTTCAGCGGGGAATAGACCCGGTTTTCCGTCCCCGCGCCGGAGAGAAACTGCACAGTGCTCTCGGCGAGATAACCGTCCAGTCCGTTTTTGTAGCCGGTGGGCCGCTCCCGCAGGGAACGGAGATAGTCCGCCCACAACTCATATGCCTGGCTGTCTGCATTCTCTCCGGGGTAGGGAACCACCCCCGGGTACGCCGGTCCGGCCAGCTGGAAGCAGATGGGCTCATACGGCTCGATGGTATCCGGCGGTGGTGAAGGCTCGTGTTCCTCCTGCGTACCCGGCTCCTGCTGCGTACCCGGCTCCTGCTGCGTACCCGGCTCCTGCTGCTGCGTCGGGGCGCGGGAGGGCCACAGTTTGATCGCGCCCGCCGCCACGATCACCAGACAGGCGGCCAGCGCCGCCCACTTGAGCCACGTCCGGTTGTGCCGGGATTTGTCCGCCTGAGCCTCCTCCACCAGTTCGTCATCTACATTGGTAATGCCGTCGTACAGCTTCCTGCTGCGTTCATCTTTCATAGGGATACACCGTTCCTTTCCAATTCCGCCTTCAGCGCCATGCGCAGGCGGTACGTCCGCTGGGCCAGCCGACCGGGACTCTCGCCCAACAGCCTTGCCAGCTCCTTCAGCGATTCTCCGTTCCAGTAGCGGCGGAGGAACAGCGTCCGGTCGTCGCTGTCCAGCCCTCTCAGCCACGCGCTGATAAGCGCGCCCAGCTCCTCCGCCTCCATATGCTTTTCCAACGTCTGGGGAGAGGGGATAGCGTCGGCCAGCTCATCCAGAAGGAGTTCCACGCCGCTGTAGCGCTTCTGGGCGCGGTTTTTCTCCCAGCGGTTGATGGCCAGATTCCGCACCACCTTGCCCAGCCACGGACGCAGCAGTCGGGGGCGCTGGGGCGGCATGGCATTCCAGGCGCGCAGCCAGGTGTCGCTGACGCACTCCTCGGCGTCCTGCCGGTCGGACAGGATATTCCGGGCGACGGTATAGCAGAAGCCGCCGTATTTCCGCTGCGTTTCGGCAATGGCGCTCTCGTCCCGCCGCCAGTACAGCTCCACGATCCGGGAATCCTCCATGTGCCGCCTCCTCTCTCGTTTTCTGAAAAGAGCCCTTTACTCCTATAGACAGGTTTTTCAGCCGGATATTTTTCGGTTCGGCAAAAAAAGGCGCCTGTGGGCGCCTTTTTCGTGTCAGATGAAGAATTTTTTGTGCAGGGACGCGCGCAGCGGCGCGCAGATGCCGATGACGATGAGCATCAGCCCGATCAGACCCAGGGCAGACAGGGGGTAGAGACACCACCACTGCATGGGCAGGGCAAAGGTCACATGGAGCAGGAACTCAATGAGCATGCAAAGCCCGCCTGCGGCGATGAACGCCCCGCCGAATACGAACAGCGCCCGGTGGCGGTGCGCTCCCACCGCGTGGCGCAGCAGCACGATGACCGTCTCCCCCAGCAGCGTCACGGCGCCGCCCACGGGGAAGGCCAAAGGCAAGAACCACCGCCCGCCGGTTTTCAGACAGACGTACAGCGCCACACCCAGTCCCGCCGCCATAATAATGGGGAAGAAGACCGTGGGACTGCGCCGCCGGAACCACAGGGGCAGGCATACGGCCACGTAGGCCCACAGCAGACCGAAGGCCACGAAGCCGCTCCAGCGGATGCCGTGATTCATGTTCAGATCCATGACGATGCACACCAGCACCGGCACGGCAAAGAGCACCGTCAGCACGAACAGCAGTCCGCCGTGGCGCACGGTTTCGCCGCCCTCGGCATACCGGGGATAAGGGCGGGGCTCCGGGGTCTCTGTCAGCTCGGGATGATAGACGGTCAGGCCGCAGAGAGGGCAGCGCTCCACGCCCTTTTGCAGCTCCACACCGCATTTGACACAATACATACGGGGTTCCTCCTATGCTCTGTCGTTGGACTCCACGGCGACGCGGCAGCCCAGCTTCACCAGTTTGGTGAAGAATATCTCCTCCAGCCGGGGCTCCACGGTGTTGCGCACGATGTTGATGAAGGTTTTGCCCTGCCAGCTGGTGACGCTGGCGTTGTAGGGCGCCGTGGACTGGGGACCCAGCACAAACTCCACCCGCTCCACAAAGGGGGCCATGGCCTCCGGCAGCTCCACTCTGCCCAGGTTGGACAGCGTCATGGACGCCACCCGCTCGCCGATGGTGTCGAATACCGCCCGCATGATGACGTTCTTCAAAAACAGGGGCACCACCTTCAGCACGGGGTTTTGCTCACTGGTCACGTTGGGGGTGAAAATGGCCTGCATGTTCTTGGGGGTGATGCTCAGATGCATCTGGTGGTGCACCAGCTTCGCCAGCTCCTCCAGGGTATAGTCCCCCAGCCGGGGATCCACGCCCACGTTGGCCACCGCCACGAAGTTCCGCATCGTGCGGCTGTCGTAGAGCTTCCGCAGGTTTACCGGGATCTGGATCTTTACGTTTTTCCGCCGCTGCCGCCGGGGTATGTTCTCGGCCTGGAGCTCCAGCAGGGACTGAAGCAGCACGGCGGTGAGATAGGCTGTCACCGTAACGCCCAGCGCATGGCTCCGGCTGCGGAGAGCCTCGCTGTCCGCTATGCCCAGCGTCACGTGGAGAAAACGGTCCGGCTCCAGAGTGCCCCGGTAGCGGAACACGTTGCCGTCGTCCCGAGGCGCGGCCACCGGGCCAACGTTGCGCTGGAAGCTGTCCTCCAGCTCCTCGGGCTTCGGCGATTCGCGGATATCCAGCACGCCGTGGGTGGCGGGCACGTCGGCTCCGTAGCGCAGGCGCACGTATTCCGCCGCCAGCGTCTTGGCAAAGACCATGCCGCCGGTGCCGTCGGTGACGGCGTGGAAGAATTCCACCGCCATGCGGCTGCGGTAGTACAGTACCCGGATGGCGCAGCGGCGAATATCGTTCCGGCTCATGGGGATCAGCGGCTGATAGCTGTCCTCCCGCACGGCAGGGGGACGGTCCACCTCCTCCAGATAGTACCAGAAGGTGCTGCGCCGCAGCCGCACGCACACGGAGGGAAACCGTGGCGCCACATTGTCCAGCGCCTGCTGCAGCAGGGCGGGGTCCACCGGATCCCGGAAGGTGAAGGAGAGCCGGAAGGCGTTGCTCCAGTGCTTGCGCTGCGCCGCCGGAAAGATCAGCGCGGCGTTGTCCAGCCGCATCCAGCGCAGCTGTCGGTTTTGCTCCATGTCTCTCCCCCTCTCTGAATTATCTTGTATACACAAGCGGTTTATCTAATATAGCATATTATATAACAAGCTGCGCGATTCGTCCAGTCCTTTTTTGCAAAAAGCGGCGGGATGAGAAAAATGACACCCCAAAGGGTGCCTTTCCGTTTGTTGGTTGGGGTACGGATATGAAGGATTCAGCAATAGTGAAGTATCTCGCTGACGCGAGATGTGAAGTATTCGCTTGACAGCGAACGTGATGTTTTGCGGCTTTGCCGCAAAGTGATGTGAAATTTGCCCACGTTCACGCAGTGAATATTTCACGTGCGCAGCACACTTCACCGCCGCAGGCGTATTTCGCTTGCCCGGAGGGCAAATTTCGTTGAAAAAAGCACTGCGAAAGCAGTGCTTTTTTCATGGTGGACCTGAAGGGATTCGAACCCTCGACCTCTCGGATGCGAACCGAACGCTCTCCCAGCTGAGCTACAAGCCCATAAACCGCGCAAGGTGCGCGGTTATATGTAATTTTTCGGGCGGCGGTTGGCTCGCTGCACGCCCACCTGCGGCGGGTGTCCCAGCTGAGCTACAAGCCCTTATATGAGCGGCTCATTTTGAGCCGCTCATATATTATATCCGTTTTGGCGGAAAATGCAAGCCTTTTATTCGATGACGGGCAATTTTGCCACCACGGCGGCGCAGCGGGGGCAGAGATCGGGATAATCGGCGTTGGCGCCCACCAGCGGATGGTGCTTCCAGCAGCGTCCGCACTTTTCGCCCTTGGCCTCGCTGACCAGGATCCGGACGTCGTCGATGGACGTCTCGGCGGCCTGGGCGTACAGGTCGGGATCGGCGCTGACCTCCACGTCGGACACGATGAACAGATCCGCCCACTGGCCCTCAAACTGCTTGCGCAGTGCCAGCTCATCGCCCAGGGCGACTACCGTCACATGAGCCTCCAGAGATTTGCCGATCCGCTTGTCGGCGCGGGCCTGCTCCAAAGCGACATTGACAGCATTGCGAAGCTGGATCAGTGAAGCCCAGCGGACCATGGTTTCCTCGTCCAGCGCGTATTCGGCATAGGGCTGCACCATCTCATTGAGCAGCACGTTGCGGCCGTCGTCACCGGCGCGGTGGGGCATGACCTGCCAGATCTCATCGCAGGTGAAGGACAGGATGGGGGCGAAGAACCGGGTCATGGCATCCAGGATCAGGAAGATGGCGGTCTGGGCGCTGCGGCGGCTGAGACCCTCGGCCTCGTCGCAGTACAGGCGATCCTTGATGATATCGAAGTAGAAGGAGCTGAGATCCACCACACAGAAGTCGTTGACGGCGTGGGTGATGGTGTGGAACTCATAGTCGTCATAGGCGGCAAACACCTTCCGGATCAGACCGTTCAGTCGGGTGACGGCCCAGCGGTCCAGCTCCAGCATATCGGCGGGAGCGACCAGGTTGTTGGGATCGAAGTCCACCAGATTGTCCAGGCAGAATTTGCAGGTGTTGCGGAACTTCAGATAATTCTGGCTCAGCTGCTTGAAGATGTCGTCGCTGCAGCGGACGTCCACCCGGTAGTCGGCGCTGCCGGCCCACAGACGCAGCAGGTCCGCTCCGTACTTCTTGATGACCTCGTTGGGGTCCACGCCGTTGCCCAGAGACTTGTGCATGGCCTTGCCCTCGCCGTCCACGGTCCAGCCGTGGGTCAGGCACTCCTTGAAAGGAGCGGTGCGGCCCAGAGCGCCCACGGCCACCAGCAGGGAGGACTGGAACCAGCCGCGGTACTGGTCGGCGCCTTCAATGTACATGGTGGCGGGCCAGAAGCCCTGATCGCGCTCCATGGCGCAGTAGTGGGTGGAGCCGGAGTCAAACCAGCCGTCCAGGGTGTCGGTCTCCTTCTCGAAGCCGCCGGACTTGCCGCAGTGGGGGCAGGTAAAGCCGCTGGGCAGCAGTTCCTCGGCGGTCATGTCGAACCAGGCGTTGGAGCCCTTCTCCTCAAAGACGGCAGACACGGCATTGATGGTCTCATCGGTGCAGACGGGCTTGCCGCAGCACTTGCAGTAGAACACGGGGATGGGCAGGCCCCAGCGGCGCTGACGGCTGATGCACCAGTCGTTGCGCTCGGCGATCATGGCCTTGATGCGGTCCTCGCCCCAGGCGGGCAGCCAGCGCACGTCCTCGCAGGCGGCGGTGGCAGCATCCTTGAAGGCCTCCACGGAGCAGAACCACTGGGGGGTGGCGCGGAAGATGATGGGGTGCTTGCAGCGCCAGCAGTGGGGGTAGCTGTGGATGATGTCCTCGCTGGCGAACAGGGAGCCGGCGGCTTTCATATCCGCCAGGATCACGGGATTGGACTCCTCGGTGCTGAGACCGGCGTACTTGCCGGCGTAGTCGGTGTGGCGGCCGCGATCATCCACGGGCACCACCATGTCCATGCCGTAGCGCATGCAGGTCTGATAGTCGTCGGCGCCGAAGCCGGGTGCGGTGTGGACGCAGCCGGTACCGGAATCCATGGTGACGTAGTCGGCCAGCACCAGGCGGGAGGTCTTGGGCAGGAAGGGATGGTCGGCCAGCATGTTCTCATAGAAGCTGCCGGGGTGGGTCTCCACGATCTCCCAGCTGTCAAAGCCGCCGATCTTCATGACCTTCTCGGTCAGGGCCTCGGCCATGATATACATCTCGCCGTTGGGGGCCTTCACCACAGCGTAGGGCTCCACCGGGTTCATGGCGATGGCCAGGTTGCCGGGCAGGGTCCAGATGGTGGTGGTCCAGATCACGAAGTAGAGCTTGCTGTGGTCCAGATGGCCCAGCTTGCCCTGGTCGTCGTGCATGGGGAACTTGACGTAGACGGTGGTGCAGGGATCGTCATGGTACTCGATCTCCGCCTCGGCCAGAGCCGTCTCGTCCTTGGGGCACCAGTACACGGGCTTGAGACCCTTGTAGATATAGCCCTTCTTGTACATCTGGCCGAAAACCTTGACCTCACGGGCCTCAAAGCCCTTGTCCATGGTGCGGTAGGGGTGCTCCCAGTCCGCCACCACGCCCATGCGCTTGAAGCCGGCCATCTGCAGCTGAATGTACTTCTCGGCGTAGTCGTGGCAGGCGCTGCGGAAGTCGGAGGTGGACATGGCCTTGTGGTTCAGCTTCTGCTCCTTGATGATGGCGCTCTCGATGGGCATGCCGTGGTTGTCCCAACCGGGGATATAGGGGGTGTAGTAGCCCCGCATGGCGTAGCTGCGGACGATAAAGTCCTTCAGCGCCTTGTTCAGGGCGTGGCCCATGTGGATGTTGCCGTTGGAGAACGGGGGGCCGTCGTGCAGGGAGAAGAGGGGCTTGCCGTCGTTCTTCTTCAGCAGCTCGTGATACAGGTCCATGTCCTGCCAGCGGGAGAGCATGTCCGGCTCCCGCATGGGCAGACCTGCCCGCATGGGAAAGCCGCTCTTGGGCATGTTCAGCGTCTTTTTGTACTCCATGTCGTTTCCTCCATCTATGGTTGATTTTTGAAAGCAAATAAAAAAGCCTTTGTCCCTCCAAAAAGAGAGACAAAGGCAAAAATGACCTCTGCGGTACCACTCTCGTTGCCGCCCGCGGGCGGCCGCTCATGTCCCCGAATCAGGGAACGGCGCTGTAACGGGCGCTCCCGTCCCGGCTTACTGTATCTTTCAGCCGGCTGCTCCGGGGTGATCTTCGCGCTCGCGCGGTGTCCGCCTTTCACCAAACGGCGGCTCTCTTGGCACCGCGTCAGGGCGCTACTCGTCCCCATCCTCGCATTTGTGCATCATAACGCTCCTATTTTATGCGTTTCGGGCAGATTTGTCAACGGCGGATTTTACGCTCAGCCCAGCAGGCCGATTAGACCCATCAGGCCCAGCAGGGCGTACAGACCGCACAGAGCCAGCACCACCAGCAGGACGGTCTGGATGGCGGTGTGTTTCTTGTCGCGGTTGGTGAAGCCCACGTAGGCCAGGAAGCAGCAGGGGACGCCCATCGCCACGGAGGGCAGATAGCGGGCGGGTGCAGTGTCCTTCAGCGCGGTGTTGGACAGGATCACACCCACCGCCGCCGCAACGATCAGCACGGCGAAGACGATCCACTGGGTGCGGTTCATATCGAAGATGGACTCCCGCTTCCGCTCCGGCGGCGCCACGCGCTCGGCCTTCTTTTTGGCGGCGCTGGCGTAGCCGCCGTAGTTGGAGCCGTTCTTCTTGTGGTGGATGTTTTTGTTGGGGTTACCCTTGGCCTTGCGGATATTCTCCTGCTGCTGGGTGAAATCCGCAGGATTGTAGCCCTTATACGTGTTCTTTGCCATGTGATCCTCTCCTTTTTTATTCAATGGGAAGTCCGGTGAGATACCGGCGCAGTATGTCGAATGCGTGGTGGGCGGCCAGGGTGCGCACACGCTCCCGCCCGGTGCCGAGGTGAAGCTCCCGGACAGTGGTCTCCTCCGGGGCGGCAAAGCCGATGAACACGGTGCCCACCTCGTTGCCCCGGTCGTCTTTGTCCGGTCCGGCCACACCGGTGACGGACACGGCCAGATCACTGCCGGTGATGCGCCGCACGCCCTCCGCCATGGCTTTTGCCACGGGAGCAGACACGGCGCCGTACTGCTCCAGAAGCACCTCGGGCACGCCCAGCACCTTGGCCTTGACGCCGTTGGTGTAGGACACCACGCCGCCCATAAAGACGGCGGAGGCTCCGGGTACATCGGTGACGCGCTTGGCGATGAGACCGCCGGTGCAGCTCTCGGCGGCGGAGAAGGTGAGATGCCGCTCCTTCAGCAGCTGCACCGAGCGCTGCTCCAGACTGTCCACGTCCACGCCGTAGAGGTACTCGCCCAATCTGGCGCGCACGTCCCAGAAGAGCGGAGCCATCAGCTCCTCACATTCCTCCGCCGTTTCGCCCTTGGCGGTGAGCCGCAGCATCACCTCGCCGGTTTTGGCGTAGGGGGCCAGGGAGGGGTTCACGGCCTCGTCCATCAGATCGGCCAGCATTTCCTGCACGATGGGCTCCCGCAGACCGAAGGTCCGCAGGTCGTGGGACAGTATCACGCCGCCGTGCCTCTCCCGCAGCCACGGGATCAGCCCGTGCTCCGTGAGATAGCGGCACTCCCGGGGCACGCCGGGCAGCATGACAACGGTGACGCCGTCCTTTTCAAAGATGCAGCCGGGCGCGGTGCCCACGGCGTTGTGGAGCACGGCGCAGCCCTCCGGCAGATAGGCCTGCTGTTCGTCCAGCTTGGGCGCCTCGGCGCCGAACACGGTGTCGAGATAGCGGCGGATCTCCCCGATGATCTCCGGATGGAATTCCAGCTCCACGCCGAAGGCCCGGCACACGGTCTCCTTGGTGAGGTCGTCGTAGGTGGGGCCGAGGCCGCCGGTGAAGATCAGCAGGTCGCAGCGGCGGCGGGCGATGTCGATGACCTCCGCCAGCCTACCCGGGTTGTCGCCCACGGCGGTGTGGTACAGCACGTCCACGCCAACGGACGAGAGCTGCTCCGAGAGAAATTGCGCGTCGGTGTTGGCGATGTTCCCCAGCAGCAGCTCTGTGCCCACGGCGATGATTTCCGCGCGATAGGACATGGGATCAGTTCTCCTTGTCGTAGTACTTGATTTTCACCAGCTCCTTGCCTTCCATAGCACGCCTGCACAGACCCTCCACGTCCAGAACGGCCTCCATCTCCCGGACCTCCTCCACGTTGGGCTTGGTCTTGGGATGGCGGGGGGTAAACACGGTGCAGCAGTCCTCATAGGGCAGGATGGAGGTGTCGAAGGTGCCGATCTTCCGGGCCAGGCGGACGATCTCCTCCTTGTCCATGCCGATCAGGGGCCGCAGGATGGGCAGGTCGGTGACGTCCTGGCTGACCCGCAGGGCGCCCATGGTCTGGCTGGCCACCTGCCCCAGATTTTCGCCGGTGACGAGAGCGCCGCAGTGGAGCTCCCGGGCCAGCTGATCGGCAAGGCGCATCATAAACCGGCGCATGATGAGGGTGAAGTGATCCTCCGGGCACTTGCGGCGGATCTCCTCCTGGATCTCGGTGAAGGGGATCACGTACACGTTGAGCCGCCCGGTCCAGGGGGTGAGCTCCTTTGCCAGCTGCAGCACCTTGTCCCGGGCCATCTGGCTGGTGTAGGGGGGCGAGGCAAAGTGGATCATCTCCAGCTGCACGCCCCGCTTGGCGATCATGTAGGAGGACACCGGGGAGTCGATGCCGCCGGAGAGCAGGCTCACGGCGCTGCCGCCCATGCCGATAGGCAATCCGCCGGCGGCGCTCTCGGAGGGGGCGTGGACGTAGGCCGCGTCCTCCCGGATCTCGATGTGAACGGTGAGCTCCGGGTGGTGGACGTCCACCGTCAGATGGGGGAAGGCGTCGTGGAGTGCGCCGCCCACCCACTGGCTCAGCTGGATGGAGCTCATGGGGAAGCTCTTGTCGGCCCGCTTTGTCTCCACCTTGAAGGATTTGGCCTCCGTCAGCGCCTTGCCCAGATAGGTGCGGGCATTCTCGAAGATGGCCTCCCTGGTCTTCTCGCAGGGCATGGCCCGGGCGATGGCGATGATGCCGAAGACCTTGGCGCAGGCGTCATAGGCGCCGTCCATGTCGCAGCCGTCCTCCATAGGCTCCACATAGATGGTGCTCTGGCGGGAATAGACCTTGAAGCGGCCGAACCGGTTGGTGCGGCGGCGGATATTGCTCATGAGCTTGGACTCGAAGCTGTGGCGGTTCAGGCCCTTCAGGACCACCTCGCCCAGCTTGCACAGGATGATCTCGTGCATGGTGTGTTCTCCTTATTTGAGTATGTTGTTGCTGCGGTACTGGATGGCCTCGGCCAGATGCTGGGGCAGGATGTTTTCACTGCCCTCCAGATCGGCGATGGTGCGGGCCATGCGCAATATGCGGTCGTGGCTGCGGCCTGTGAGGCCCATGCGGTCAAAGGCGCTCTGCATCAGGCGCTCACCTGCCTCGTCCAGCTGGCAGAATTGGCCGATCATGGCGGGCGTCATGTAGGCGTTGCAGCTGACGTCGGTGCCGGCAAACCGGGCTTTCTGGATCTCCCGGGCCTCGTTGACCCGCTGCCGTATGGCGGCGGAGTCCTCCGGCTTTGTGCGGCGGCGCATGGCGTCGTAGGCCACGCTGGGCACCTCTATGTGCATGTCGATGCGGTCCAGCAGGGGACCGGAGATGCGGCGCATGTAGCTTTCCACCTGGCTTTCCGAACAGGTGCAGCGGCCGGAGGGATGACCGTACCAGCCGCAGCGGCAGGGGTTCATGGCGCACACCAGCATGAAGCGGCTGGGCAATGTCAGGGAGCCCGCCGCCCGTGTGATGGTTACCACGCCGTCCTCCAGCGGCTGCCGGAGGGTTTCCAAAGCGGACTTGTCGAATTCCGGCAGCTCGTCCAAAAACAGGATGCCGTTGTGGGCCAGTGAGATCTCCCCCGGCCGGGGCACAGTGCCTCCGCCCGAGAGGGACACCGGCGAGGCGGTGTGGTGGGGCGAGCGGAAGGGCCGGTGGGTGATGAGAGGGGAATGGGCCTCGGTGAGACCTGCCACGGAGTAGATCTCCGTGGTCTCCATGGACTCGGCATGGGTCATGTCCGGCAGGATGGAGGGCAGCCGCCGGGCCAGCATGGACTTGCCGGAGCCGGGGGAGCCGATGAGCAGCACGTTGTGTCCGCCGGCCGCGGCGATCTCCAGTGCCCGTTTCACGTTTTCCTGCCCCATGACGTCTGCCATGTCCGGCAGATGGAGGTCCCGTTGGGTGGGCTGCCAGGGCGGCGCAGGGGTCATGGGCTCCTCGCCCCGCAGGTGGCGCACCAACTGCGCCACGTCGTGTACCCCGTAGACGGTGAGTTCCTCGGCCAGCGTAGCCTCGGCGGCGTTGGCCTCCGGCACATACAGCTCCCGGGTGCCGGACCGGGCAGCGTACAGCGCCATGGGCAGCACGCCCGTCACCGGGCGCAGGGTGCCGCCCAGACTCAGTTCGCCCAGAAAGGCGGCATTTTCCGGCAGAGGCTTCAGCTCCTCGGAGGCGGTAAGCAGGCCCAGCAGGATAGGCAGGTCGTAGAGGGTGCCCTCCTTGCGCAGCCGGGCAGGCGCCAGATTCACGGTGATGCGGCTGACGGGGAACTTCGCGCCGCAGTTCTTGATGGCGGCCCGGACCCGGTCCCGTGCCTCCCGCACGGCGGCATCGGGCAGGCCCACCACATCGAAGGCGGGCAGACCGCCGGAGAGGAAGCACTCCACGCTGACCTCATAGCCGCTGATGCCGCTCAGGCCCAGCGAGCGTACCGTTACCACCATGGTTTATGGCTCCTTTCTGCACAAGACTACAAAAGTACAAACATTATATCATAAACGAGAAAGCAATGGAATGACTTTCCCCAAAAGTTTTTGCCGAAAAACGATCTGTCTGCCGGAAAAACACAGGCGGAACGGCAAATACGGACAGCCCGCGCGAACGGCCTGTAAAAAACGGGAAAAGAGGAGAAGAAAAAAGATTTTTCTGCGGTTTTTCCAGAAAAATTAGATTTACAGAACGGAAAGATTGTGATAGGATAGCCAAAGTGAGTAAGTCTGCGCCGAATGTGCGCGGACAATATAAGGAGGTCAAATCATTCATGGTAAGAAAGATGAAGTCCATGGATGGCAACAACGCCGCGGCGCACGTCAGCTATGCGTTCTCCGAGGTTGCTGCCATCTACCCCATCACTCCGTCCAGCCCCATGGCCGACTTTGTCGACCAGTGGAGCGCCAACGGGCTTAAAAACATCTTCGGCACCAAGGTCAAGGTGGTGGAGATGCAGTCCGAGGCCGGTGCCGCCGGTGCCGTCCACGGCTCCCTGGGCGCAGGCGCTCTGACGACGACCTATACGGCGTCCCAGGGCCTGCTGCTGATGATCCCCAATATGTACAAGATCGCCGCCGAGCAGCTGCCCTGCGTGTTCCACGTCAGCGCCCGTACGGTGTCCACCCACGCCCTGAACATCTTCGGTGACCACTCCGACGTCATGGCCTGCCGCCAGACCGGCTTTGCCATGCTGTGCGAGGGCAACGTGCAGGAGGTCATGGACCTGAGCCCCGTGGCTCACCTGTCCGCTCTGAGCGGCAAGGTGCCCTTCATCAACTTCTTTGACGGTTTCCGCACCTCCCACGAGATCCAGAAGATCGCCGTTTGGGACTATGAGGACCTCAAGGATATGTGCGACATGGACGCTGTGGCCGAGTTCCGCGCCCACGCCCTGAACCCCGAGCATCCCCACATGCGCGGCAGCCACGAGAACGGTGATATTTTCTTCCAGCACCGTGAGGCCTGCAACAAGTACTACCAGGCTCTGCCCGCCGTGGTGGAGAAGTACATGGGCAAAATCAACGAGAAGCTGGGCACCAACTATCAGCTGTTCAACTACTACGGCGCGCCCGACGCTGACCGCGTCATCATCACCATGGGCTCCATCTGCGACGTGGCCGAGGAAGTCATCGACTATCTGAACGCCCACGGCGAGAAGGTGGGCCTGGTGAAGGTCCGCCTGTACCGTCCCTTCTGCCCCGAGAAGCTGATCGCCGCCATCCCCGCCACCGCCAAGCGCATCGCCGTGCTGGACCGCACCAAGGAGCCCGGCGCCATGGGCGAGCCTCTGTATCAGGATGTTGTCACCGCTCTGGCCAACGCCGGCAAGAACGACATCAAGGTCATCGGCGGCCGTTACGGTCTGGGCAGCAAGGATACGCCTCCTGCCTCCGTGTTCGCTGTCTATGAGGAGCTCAAGCGCGAGAACATGAAGCGTCAGTTCACCATCGGCATCGTGGACGACGTCACCAACCTAAGCCTGCCCGAGGACAAGAACTGCCCCAACACCGCTGCTGAGGGCACCATCGAGTGCAAGTTCTGGGGTCTGGGCGGCGACGGTACCGTTGGCGCCAACAAGAACTCCATCAAGATCATCGGCGACCACACCGACAAGTATGTTCAGGCCTACTTCCAGTACGACTCCAAGAAGACCGGCGGCGTCACCATCAGCCATCTGCGCTTCGGTGACAAGCCCATCCGCAGCCCCTACTACATCAACAAGGCTGACTTTGTGGCCTGCCACAACCCCAGCTACGTGACCAAGGGCTTCAAGATGGTACAGGACGTCAAGCCCGGCGGCGTGTACATGATCAACTGCCAGTGGGATTTCGACGAGCTGAACCACCACATGGATGCCGCTTCCAAGCGCTACATCGCTCAGAACAACATCCAGCTCTATACCATCAACGCCATTGATCTGGCGCTGGAGATCGGTATGGGCAAGCGCAACAACACCATCCTCCAGTCCGCTTTCTTCACTCTGGCCAAGGTCATGCCCCAGGAGGAGGCCATCGGCTACATGAAGGAAGCTGCCAAGAAGTCCTACCTGAAGAAGGGCCAGGACATCGTGGACATGAACTACAAGGCCATCGATCTGGGCGCCACCGCCTTCAAGAAGATCGACGTGCCCGCCGACTGGGCCACTGCCGAGGACAACAAGCCCGCCGTGAAGCGCGAGGGCAAGCCCGAGCTGGTGAAGATGGTCTCCACCATTCTGGATCCCGTGGGCAAGATGGACGGCGACAGCCTGCCCGTGTCCGCTTTCGTGGATCACGTGGACGGCCAGTTCGAGCTGGGCGCCGCCGCCTATGAGAAGCGCGGCGTTGCCGTGTCCGTTCCCACCTGGGATTCCACCAAGTGCATCCAGTGCAACCAGTGCGCTTACGTCTGCCCCCACGCCACCATCCGTCCTTACGCGCTCACCGAGGCCGAGGCCGCTGCCGCTCCCGAGGCTGCCAAGATCGTGGACGTCAAGGCCGGCAAGGGCAAGGGCGTGTACAAGTTCACCATGGCCATCAGCCCGCTGGACTGCATGGGCTGCGGCGTCTGCGTGGGCGCCTGCCCGGTGAACGCTCTGGCTATGGTCAGCCAGGAGGGCGAGCTGCCTCAGCAGGACGTGTTCAACTACTGCGTGGCCAAGGTCGCCGACAAGAAGGATATGCAGGACAACACCGTCAAGGGCAGCCAGTTCAAGCAGCCCATGCTGGAGTTCTCCGGCTCCTGCGCCGGCTGCGCCGAGACCAGCTATGCCCGTCTCGTCACCCAGCTGTTCGGTGATCATATGTATATCTCCAACGCCACCGGCTGCTCCTCCATCTGGGGCGGTCCTGCCTCCACCTCTCCCTACTGCACCAACAAGGAGGGCAAGGGCCCCGCTTGGGTCAACTCCCTGTTTGAGGACAACGCCGAGCACGGCCTGGGCCTGATGATCGGCCAGCAGAAGATCCGCGACGATCTGGCTGACATGACTCGCGAGCTGATCGCCCAGCCCATGACCGTTGCCGAGCTGAAGGAAGCCGCCCAGAAGTGGCTGGATACCATGAACGACGGCAACGCCAACGGCGAAGCCACCGACGCCTACGTCAAGGCGCTGGAGGAGAACGTCATGCCTGAGTGCCCCTGCCCCGCCTGCACGCTGGGCCGCGCCATTCTGGCCAAGAAGGACTACCTGCGCAAGAAGAGCATGTGGATCTTCGGCGGCGACGGTTGGGCTTACGACATCGGCTACGGCGGACTGGATCACGTCATCGCCTCCAAGCAGGACGTGAACATCTTCGTCTTCGACACCGAGGTCTACTCCAACACCGGCGGCCAGGCCTCCAAGGCCTCCAACATCGGCCAGGTGGCACAGTTTGCCGCCGCCGGTAAGGAGGTCAAGAAGAAGAGCCTCACCGAGATCGCCATGCAGTACGGCTACGTGTACGTGGCTCAGGTGGCCATGGGCGCCAACCCCGCTCAGACCATCAAGGCCATCACCGAGGCCGAGGCCTATCACGGCCCGTCTCTGATCGTCGGCTACTCCCCCTGCGAGATGCACTCCATCAAGGGCGGCATGATGAACTGCCAGAAGGAGATGAAGCGCGCGGTGGATTGCGGCTACTGGAACCTGTTCCGCTACAATCCCGAGGCCGAGCAGAAGTTCACGCTGGACTCCAAGGCCCCTGCCGGCGGCTATCAGGAGTTCCTGATGAACGAGGCCCGCTACTCCCGTCTGACCCGCGAGTTCCCCGAGCGCGCCGACGTCCTGTTCGAGCGCAACGAGGAGGAGGCCAAGGCCCGCTACGAGCACCTGCTGAAGCTGGTGGATATGTACAAGGGCTAAGGGAAAAGAGCCAAATGCATAAAAAGGAAGCGCCCCGCCGGGGCGCTTTCTTTTTTGCGATTATGTCATCGCGAGGCCCCAACGGGGCCGCGGCGATCCGTTCTCACTGTACAAAAAGAAACGGATTCCCGAAGAAAAGACCGCCCACCGGGCGGCCTTTTCTTTGGAATGACAGCTTATCAATGATACACCGGGTCAAAGGCGGGACTGTGGAACTCCGCCACACGGCGGCGATAGGCCTCCATGGCCACGTCCTCGAAGGCCAGGGCGTCGTCGGCCCCCATCTGCCGCAGCAGATATTTGGTGAACGGGGGATTCATGGGCAGCAGCGGGCCGATGAGATAGGTGGCCATCAGGCCGCCCCGCTGGAAGCCCTCCTCCTTTACCTCGCCCACGCTGCCGCCCCGGCCGAAGCCCCGGACGGTGGTGAACAGAGCGTTGGCGTCCTCGCCCACGGTGGTGAGGCCGAACAGGCTCTTGAAGCCCACGATCTCCATGTCGCCGAAGGTTCCCAGGAACATGCTGTTGTGACGCTTGAGCATCCTGTACTCGGCGTGAGCGTCAAACAGGCCCAGACCCTCCAGATCCACGCCCCAGTCGGAGCGGATGGTTTTGCCCAGCACGTCCATGGTGTTGCCGGTGACCAGCATCAGCTGTCCTGCGTCGATCCGGGCGATCAGCTCGTCCCGGACGGGCCGCAGCGCGTCGATCACCAGTCCCAGACCACGCTCGGTGGTGGAGCCCATGTAGACCAGCTCCACCGGCTCGTCCAGAAACACGGGACGTGACTTCAGTCCGGTCTCAATGATCTCCATGTCCGGGCAGCATTTCTTGAGATAGCGGATGTTGGCCAGATCGCCGAAGAGGTTACAGACCTCGGGAAACAGAACTTCGACTCTCATGCCTGTGCCTCCTTTCCGTCGCTGTGCGCCAGCGCCAGGCGCTTGATCTTCTCATAGACCTTCTGGGCCTGCTCCAGCGAGTCGGTGCCGTAGAGCAGGTAGATGTCGTCGCCGGGGGCGTAGGTCAGGTGGTCCGGTGCGTCGTTTTCGTCCTCGATGCACACGATGCGGTCCTCGGGAATGCCGGCCATCAGCAGCCGCAGCCGGTAGTCCATGAACCGGGGCCCGGTGCAGATGACCTTGGCCACGTCCTCCTTGTTCAGGAACTCGAAGTCGGTGTCGAAGAGCCACGCGGTGTTCTCCGACCATGCGCCGGTGTCGCTGAGGCTGTTCATCATGAAGATCAGCTCCTTGCGGCCGGGCCGTCCGGTGACGTAGTCCAGCGCACGGGAGCCCGCCATGGAGTTGTTCTCCTTGGACATCTGGCGGATCAGATTGACTTGCCCCACATGTTCTTCGCTGTGACGGCTGGCCAGAATGGTTGTCTTGCCCATATAGCCCGCCAGCTCCTCGTGGGTCATGCCCAGCTGACGCAGCAGGGCGATGGCGGCGATCATATTGTACACGTTGAACACGTTGTCGGTGATGAGGGGATAGGCGTAGACCTGGCCGCCCTCCCGGACCTCCATGGTCTTGCCGGCGAAGTCCACGTTCTGGGCCAGATAGTCGCTCTCCGGGGAGGAGAAGCCGCAGTCGCAGCACACGGCCTTGCCCACGTGGTGATAGCGCAGATATTCATAGCGCAGCTTGCCGGCACACTTGGGGCAGATGCGCATGTCGTTGAGCAGGTTGATGCACTCGGTCACGTCGGTGTCCATAGGGCCGATGCCGAAATAGACCCGGGGATTCTCCGGGCTCACGCCGCCGGAGATCATCTCGTCGGCGTTGAGGATCATCTTGGCTCCGGCAGGGAGGGAGCGGGTGATCAGCTCGGCGATGTAGCCGGGGTGACCGTTGCGCATGATGGAGTCCTGGAACAGGTTGGTAATGACCACGTAGTCCGGCTTTACATAGGGATAGACCCGGGGAGAGGAGCGCTCGTCCACCTCCAGAATGGCCACGTCATAGCCCTTGATCTGTCCAAAGAGATTGCAGGAGCGGATGAAGGCGGTGGAGATGCCGGAGAGGATGTTGGCGCCGGCCCGGTTGCCCATGACCTTCTTGCCGGAGGCCTCCAGAATATCGGTGATGATGTTGCTGACGGTGGTCTTGCCGTTGGTGCCGGTGACGGCGATAACGGTTTTGGGCCGGCCCATGTATTTCAGCAGATCGGGGCAGAGCTTCAGTGCCAGCTGACCGGGGAAGTCGGTGCCCTGGTGGCGGGTGATCTTCAGCGCCGGAATGGACAGCTTGGCCATCCACAGCGCCAGCAGAAATCTCAGTTTGCTCAACGTTTTATTCTCCTTTCGGTTCTGTGTGTCCGTTTTTCTTTTCCAGATGGATCATCAGCGCGGCGATGTCAGCCGGGGACACGCCGGAGATCCGGGCCGCCTGGCCCAGATTGGCAGGCCGGACGACGGAGAGCTTCTCCCTGGCCTCCAGCCGCAGCCCCTGCAGATGGGTGTAGTCCGTGTCCGGGGGGATACCGTGCTTTTCCAGCCGGTCGAATTCCTCCACGTCCCGCATCTGGCGGCGGATGTAGCCCTCGTACTTCACGGAGATCTCCACCTGCTCGGCGGTGGCGGCGTCAAGATGGGGTCGCTCCGGATCGAAGGGCGCCAGATCGGCGTAAGAGAGCTGGGGACGGCGGAGAAGGTCGATAAGAAGGCAGCCGTCGGTGACGGGTGCGGTGCCCCGCTGGGTCAGCAAGGCGTTGAGATCGTCGCTTCCGGCCACGCCGGTGCGCTCCAGACGTCTGATCTCCCGGGCCACGGCGTCATATTTCGCCTCCACATCCCGCAGCCGCTCCTCGCTGATAAGCCCGATGCGGTGCCCGATGGGGCACAATCGCTGATCGGCGTTGTCCTGCCGCAGCAGCAGCCGGTATTCTGAGCGGCTGGTCATCATGCGATAGGGTTCGTTGGTGCCCTTGGTCACCAGATCGTCGATGAGGGTGCCGATGTAGCTCTCGCTGCGCTTGAGGATCAGGGGCGGTTCGCCCTTCAAGGCCAGCGCGGCGTTGACGCCGGCTACAAAGCCCTGGGCCGCCGCCTCCTCGTAGCCGGAGGAGCCGTTGAACTGCCCGGCGCCGTACAAGCCGGGGATCTGTTTCGTTTCCAGTGTGGGCTTCAGCGCCAGCGGGTCGATACAGTCGTACTCAATGGCGTAGGCCGGACGCATGATCTCCGCGTGCTCCAGACCGGGGATGGTGTGGAGCATCTGGCACTGCACATCCTCCGGCAGGGAGGAGGAGAGACCTTGGATATACAGCTCCTCCGTGTCCAGTCCCATGGGCTCGATGAAGAGCTGGTGCCGGGGCTTGTCCGCGAACCGGACAATCTTCGTCTCGATGGAGGGACAGTACCGTGGACCGACGCCCTCGATGACGCCGTCGTAGATGGGACTGCGGTCCAGATTGTCCCGGATGATCCGGTGGGTTTCCTCGTTGGTATAGGTGAGATAGCACACGGCCCGGTTTTCCGGCACGTGCTCCGTTTCAAAGCTGAAGGGCAGGGGCTCGTCGTCGCCCCGCTGGAGCTCCATTTGGGAAAAGTCCACCGTCCGGGCGTTGACTCGCGGCGGCGTGCCGGTCTTGAACCGGCGCAGGGGAAGGCCCAGCGCCCGAAGTCTGTCGCCCAGCACAAGAGAAGCGTGCATCCCGTCCGGGCCGGAGTCCTCCACGCACTCACCCACGATGGTGCGGCCGTGGAGAAAGGTGCCGGTGGCGAGGATCACCGCTTTGGCATCGTACACCGCCCCAGTGGACAGCACCACCTGGGACACGCGGCCGTCCGCCAGACGGATATCCACTGCCTCGCCCTGCCGCAGCCAAAGGTTCTCCTGCCGCTCCAGAGCGTGCTTCATCACCTGCTGGTAGAGCCGGCGATCCGCCTGGGCCCGCAGGGAGTGGACAGCGGGGCCTTTGCCCCGGTTCAGCATCCGGTACTGGATGCAGGCGGCGTCGGCCGCCCGGGCCATCTCGCCGCCCAGAGCGTCCAGCTCCCGGACCAGATGGCCCTTGCCGGTGCCGCCGATGGCGGGGTTGCAGGGCATATTGCCCACCGCGTCCAGATTGATGGTGAAGCAGACGGTGCGCATACCCAGCCGTGCCCCGGCCAGGGCGGCCTCAATACCGGCGTGTCCTGCGCCGATGACGGCAATATCAAATTGTCCGGCGTTGAATTCGCGCATAGCACCAGACCTCATTTGGAACTTCCCACAATTTTCACGCGGCTGTTCTGTTATTTCTTCCAAAACAGCCCTTGCATTTTTGCGGAAGAGGGTGTATCATAGGTAAAAATTGAAGAGAGGAGTGTGAGAACCACCATGCAAAGCAAGAGCACAGCGGATCTGGATGACCTGATCTTCGACGGTTGTGACGGGCAGCCCAGCGAGCGGTAAGAGAGAATGACCATGCCAACGGCATGGCTATTTTTTTACCCATTTTTCCCGGGCAGCCGCAAAAAATACCTATTAGTAATATATAAGCGAGGGTTTAACAGCCTTCGCTTTTCCTTTATGATGGAG
>CAMVRT010000001.1 GCA_947169975.1 uncultured Oscillospiraceae bacterium | reverse complement strand
ACTGAAACAGAAAGCGGAACAGCTGCGGTTCCTCCACGGCGAAGCGGATATAGTTAAGACCGATGCCAAGGACCGGATCCTGCTCCGGTATCATCGTCATCATATACGCTGAATGCAGATGATCGACCTGCGCGTAAGCAGCCCGCTTCATGGCGTCAATGGTTGAAAAATGATACATGACCGGCTGCGTGGAACAGTGCAGCTGCTGGGAGACCGTCCTGGCGTTGATGCTCTCATATCCGCTTTGTTTGGCAATCTCAATGGCCGCATTTATGATCATGTCTTTCGTAATCCTTGTTTTGGGCGGCATGCGCATTTTCTCCCTTCTGCTATATAATTATTGTTATATAACATCAATTATAATACACGCTTGTCTGCGTTTTGTCAATAGGAAACAAAGAAAAAGGCACCCGGAAATTTCCGGGTGCCTTCGAGACTGTCAAAAAAGCCTCGCAGATAAGTGAGTGCCCAAATCTCTGATTTGGCTGCACGAACTAATGCGTTAGCTGTTCGCGCCGCGCACGGCGCGAAGAGTTGAAATCGTATTTTGCCGCGGCGCCAGCCTCCGCCCGGAGTCCTGATCCGGTACGCGGAGACAGGTGCCCTTGGGGTGCAATCCGTTCTCTCTGCAATGGGAAACGGATTCCCGAACCGGTGACCTCGGTCACCGGCTCGGAATGACGGCTGCAGTGCATTTTGCAACGCGCCCTTGGGCGGCATTTTTCAGCCTGACAGGTGAGCCTGCGTTTTGCAACGGCTTTTTTGCCGTGATAAATCTGATTACTCCTCATCAGCAGGCGCATCGGCGCTCTGCTCGTCGGCTTGCTTGTCATCGGCGGGCGCTTCGGTGTGCTCCTCAACCGCCTCCGGCATGGGAATAGGCTCGGAGACCACGTGGATGTGCTTGGCGGGAGCCTCGATCACGTCGGGCACAGAGGGACGAAACAGCTTTGGCTCTTCGGTTTCGCGGGTGGCGCCGTAGTTGTCAACCGTCTCGGGATCCCTGCCCTCGATGATAGCCATCATCTCCTGACCGGTAATGGTCTCCTTCTTCAGAAGATAGGCGGCGATCTTGTCCAGCAGCTCCCGGTTATCCCGCAGGATCTGTCTGGCCTCCTCGTGGCACTGGCGGATGATGGCGATGGTGGCCCGATCCGCAGCGGCATAGGTCTCCTGGGCACAGGTCATGGAGTAGCCGCCGTCCAGATACTGACTCTGTACGGTGCCCAGCGCCATCATGTCGAATTCCTCGCTCATGCCGAAGCGGGCGACCAGATTCCGGGCCAGCTCCGTGGCCCGCTCAATGTCGTTGGCGGCGCCGGAGGTCATGGTGTTGCACACGATCTCCTCGCTGGACCGGCCGGCCAGCAGGGTGCGGATCTCGGTGAGGATATCCTCCCGGGACATGAGGAACTTCTCCTCCTCCGGCAGGTGGAGGGTGTAGCCCAGGGCGCCCTGGGTGTGGGGCACAATGGTGATCTTGGAAACGGGCTGGGCGTTCTTCTGCCGGGCGGCCACCAGAGCGTGGCCCACCTCGTGATAGGCAATGATCCGCTTTTCCTCGTCGGTGATGACGGTGCCCTTTTTCTCGGATCCGGCGATGACCACCTCAAAGGCGGCCAGCAGGTCGTTCTGATTGACGGCGCGGCGGCCGTGGCGCACGGCACGCAGAGCGGCCTCGTTGACCAGATTGGCCAGATCCGCGCCTACAGTGCCGGCGGTAGCCTGGGCGATCTTCTCCAGATCCACGTCCTCGGCCAGGTGGATGTTGCGGGTGTGCACCTGCAGCGTGGCAAGGCGCCCGGCCAGGTTGGGCCGGTCCACGGTGATGCGGCGGTCGAAGCGGCCGGGGCGCAGCAGCGCCTTGTCCAGCACCTCCGGGCGGTTGGTGGCGCCCAGCACGATGACGCCCTTGCTGGGATCGAAGCCGTCCAGCTCCGCCAGCAGCTGGTTCAGGGTCTGCTCCCGCTCGTCGTTGCCGCCGAAGCGGACGCCGTCGCGGCTCTTGCCGATGGTGTCGATCTCGTCGATGAAGATGATGCACGGGGCCACCTTGGCGGCCTCCTTGAAGAGGTCGCGGACGCGGCTGGCGCCCACGCCCACGAACATCTCCACGAAGTCGGAGCCGGAGATGGAGAAGAAGGGCACGCCCGCCTCGCCGGCCACGGCCTTGGCCAGCAGGGTCTTGCCGGTACCGGGAGAGCCCACCAGCAGCGCGCCCTTGGGCAGCTTGGCGCCGATGGCGGTGTACTTGCCGGGGTTGTGGAGGAAGTCGATGATCTCCTCCAGACTTTCCTTGGCCTCGTCCTGGCCCGCCACGTCCTTGAAGGTGACGCCGGTGGTGCGCTCCATATAGACCTTGGCGTTGGACTTGCCCACGTTGCCGATGCCGCCGAGACCGCCGCCGTTGCGGGTGAGAAGGCGCATCAGCAGCAGGAAGGCGCCGACCATCAAAACGGTGGGCAGGATATAGTTGAGCATGAACAGCAGCACCGGGCTCATCTCCGCCACATAGGGGGAGGTGAACTCCACGTGGTGGGTCTTCAGCAGCTCCAGCAGCGCCGGATCGTTCAGCTCCACCGTGTAGAGCGTCAGACTGGACTTGGCGGTGCTGGTGTGCGTCTTGTTGTCATCGTCCTTGTACACGTAGCCGTCCACCGGGGTCAGATAGATGGTGCCGTCCTTGAACTCAACGCTCTTGGCCTGATCCGCCTCCACGATCTGGATCATCTCGCTGTACTTGATCTCAAAGCTGGTGGAGCGGTTGGAGGCATTCTTCATATAGGCGGAGAAATAGTTGAAACCCACCGTCAGAATGACAGCCCACAGGATGATCATGATGATCCCGCGGAGATTGCCCCGCGGTTTTTCGTTCTTGTTCTGGTTTTTCTTGGGATCCATATGCGGTCTCCTCTCTGAACGCGTCAGCGACACGCAGATTATTCCATTATTTTGGCCAGTATACCATACAAACAGAAAAGGTACAAGCCGCGCCCCGGGTTATTTTCTGTAAAATTTCTATGAAGGATGCTTTATCTTGCCGAAAAAATATGATATACTGATTTCCGTATATGATAATATCCCACCGGGAGGATCGAAAGACCCATGAGAGAGAACGAAGGAAAACGCCCCGTGCCCCAGGCGGAGGCTGACGGCATCATCGAAGGGCGCAACGCGGTCATCGAGGCGCTGCGCACCGATACCCCCATCGACAAGATCTATCTGGCCAAGGGCGAGACGGACAAGACGCTGGGCCACATCGCATCCCGTGCCCGGGAGGCGGGCATCGTGGTGGTGGAGGCCGACCGCCGCAAGCTGGACGCCATGTCCCGCACCCACTCCCACCAGGGCGTTATCGCCCTGGCTGCCGTGCGGGAGTACGTCAGCGTGCAGTCCATTCTGGACGCCGCGGCGGAGAAGGGCGAGCCGCCGCTGCTGGTGGTGTGCGACGAGATCTCCGATCCCCACAATCTGGGCGCCATTTTGCGCACGGCGGAGTGCGCCGGCGCCCACGGCGTCATCATCCCCAAGCGGCGCAGCGCCGGACTGACGGCCATCGTGGCCAAGACCAGTGCCGGAGCCGTCAGCTATGTGCCGGTGGCCCGTGTGGCCAATCTGTCCGCCACGCTGAAGGAACTGAAAAAGCAGGGCGTGTGGGTATTCGGCACCGCGGCGGAGGGCACCACCGCGCTGTACGACGCCGATCTCAAAGGCCCGGCGGCCATTGTCATCGGCTCCGAGGGCGACGGCATGAGCCGTCTGGTGGCGGAAAACTGCGATTTTCTGGTGAGCATCCCCATGCGGGGGCGGATCTCGTCCCTGAACGCATCGGCTGCCGCCGCGATCCTGCTGTATGAGGCCGTGCGTCAGCGGCAATGAGGGAGACGAAGCGAGACGGTATATGAGCAAGTACACGGATGACGAGCTGTATCAGCTCCTGACAGAGACAGGCCGCCTGCTCCGGGGCGTGAATCCCCGGGAGGGGGAGGAATACTCGCTGGACGCCATCCTGGCCGAGTTCGGACAGGAGGGGGCGAAGCCTGCCCCGAAGGGCGCGGAGGAGCCCGCCGCCCCGGAGAAAGCCCCGGCGGAGGACGAAAAGAAAACGGAAAAGCCGCCGGAGGATCCCGCCCTGCTGGACACCGGCCGCCTGCGCCGCGCGGTGGCCGATAACATGGCCAAGGTCATGGGCCCGGAAAAGCGGATGGACGGCAGCCCCGTGGTGAAGCCGCCGACCCGCCCGGTGCGCGAAAAAAAGCCGGCGGAACCGGAGAAGCCCGTGCTGCAGGTGGTGGAGGGCGGCAAGTCCGCCCCGGAAAAGGCACACCGTTCGGAAGTGTTCCCCGAAGAGCCGGAGGGCATGCACAAGGTGCCGCTGGAGCAGGTCATGTCCCGGACGGTGGAATCCGTGCTGGACGAGGACGACGCGATCCTGGACAACTCCGTCTCCCTGGGGGACCGGATCCGGGATACGCTGGATGACTGGGCCGACCGGATCAGCGCCTTGCTGGCCAGGGCGAAAAAGCCCGGCCGGCGCACCGCGTGGGAGCAGCCGGAGGAGGAGCCGGAGCCGAAACGCGAGAAGCCGGAGCCGGATATGGAGCAGGCCGCCCGGGAGGAGCGCCGCGCGTGCAAGGTGCTGCACCGCCATGTGATCCTCTCCGCGGTGCCGGCGCTTTTGCTGGCAGGCATCACGGTGGCCGACGCCTTTGGCGTCATGACGAGACTGTGGAATATGGCGTTCTGGCTCCGCAACGGAGTGATGGGCCTTCTGCTGCTCCTTGCAGCGGCACTTGCCCTCCCTGTGTGGCTGGAGACAGTGGCGCAACTGAAGGAGCGCCGCGTAAGCTGCGAGCTGGCGGCCTGCCTCACCGTGCTGGTGGTGCTGGCGGACTGCGCCCGGGGCGTACTGGAGCGCGACGCCGCCTTTGCGCCCCTTGCCGCGCCCGCCGCGGCACTGATCTGGATCTGTCAGCTGGGGCTGCTGCTGCGCTCTGACGTGCGCTGGACGGCGTTCCATCTGGCGGATATCGGCGGCACACCGCCTTACGGCGTATCCCTTTCCGCCGCAGGTGCCTGCAAGCAGCAGGGCACGCTGCGCGGCTTCTACACCTCCGCCTATCGCATACCTCCCGCCCGCAAATGGCAGACGGTGCTGGTGCCGCTGTATCTGACGGTGGCCACGGTACTCTCCGCCGTGGCGGCTCTGGCCCGCAGGGACAGTGCCGGGATGCTGTGGATCTGGTCGGCTCTGCTGACTGCCGGAGTGCCCCTGGCCCTGCCGCTGACGGATACCCTGCCCCTGAAGAACCTGAACCGCCGTCTGGTCAAGAGCGGCAGCGCCGTGGCCGGCTACGAGGGCGCCCGGGGGGTGAGCCGATCCCGCCGCATGGTGGTGACGGACGACGACCTGTTCCCGCCGGGAACGGTGGGTCTCAACGGTCTGAAGGTCTACGGCGAGGAGATCGGCAAGGTGGTGTCCTATGCCGCCAGCGTAGCCCAGGCCTGCCACAGCCAGCTGACGCCCCTCTTTGACCAGCTGCTGATGGCCGAGGGCGGACTGCACCTGACGGTGGAGGATCTCCACTACTTTGAGGAGGGCGGCGTCGGCGGCACCATCCACGGGGAGAGCGTCCTCATGGGCAGCGCCTACTTCATGCGCAAGAGCCACATTGCTCTGCCCGCGGAGCTGAAGCTGAAAACCGGTGTATATCTGGCGGTGGACGGTCTGCTGATCGCCATTTTCGCCATCAAATACCAGCCCTCCCGCAACGTGGAGTGGGCGCTGCGCGCCATGCGCCGCAACCGGATCGTGCCGGTGCTGGCGGTGCGCAGCAGCAATGTGACGCCGGGACTTATCAAGCGGAAGTTCAATCTGGACGCCAAGCCGGTTTATCCGGATGTGTCCACCCGTCTGGCCCTGTCGGATCTCAGCCGTGAGACAGCGGAGAAATCCGGCGCCGTTATTTACCGCGAGGGTCTCATGCCCTTTGCCGAGACGGCGGTGGGCAGCCGGCGCATGGTGCGCGCCTCCCGCTTGGCGTCGGTGCTGGCCTATCTGGGCGGCGCCTGCGGCATCCTGCTGGCCTATTACTTCACCGGCGTGGGCGCGGCGCAGTCGCTGGATCCTCTGCGGATGCTGGTGTTCCAGGGCCTGTGGCTGCTGCCCACCTGGCTCTTGAGCGGTCTGGTGAAGCACTATTGAGAGAAGAAACATACCCCAAAAAGAGCCGCAGAGCGATCACTCTGCGGCTCTTTTTTCCGTTTTTGCGGGAAATTCTATAAAAAAGCCGGAAAAATATAGTTGTCAGCCTTGGAAAAATAGTATATAATCCGTATGTTGAGCAATTTGCGCACTGATGTGCGCTGACAGAAAATGAAGGGAGAAACTGAAACTATGACTGCCAACGATATCCGCAACATTGCGCTGCTGGGTCACGGCGGCTCCGGCAAGACCTCTCTTGCCGAGCAGATGCTGTTTATGACCAAGGGCACCGACCGTCTGGGCAAGCCCGCCGACGGCAACACCACCTGCGACTACGACGCTGAAGAGATCAAGCGCCAGATCTCCATCTCGCTGGCCTTTGCCCCTGTGAACTACAAGGGCGTGAAGATCAACGTGATGGACGCTCCCGGCAACTTCGACTTCTCCGGCGAGGCCCTGTCCGCCATCCGCGCCGCCGAGTGCGCCGTGCTGGTGGGCGCCGCCAAGGACGGTCTGTCCGTGGGTATCGAGCGCAGCTGGAAGATGCTGGGCAGCAAGCCCCGCATGATCTTCATCAACCGCACCGAGGAGGCCAACTCCGACTACAACGCCTGCCTGGACGCCCTGAAGGGCAAGTTCGGCCAGGCCATCACCCCCATCGTGGCTCCCCTGGTGGACGGCAACAAGGCCGTCACCGCCATTGTGGACCTGCTGCACAACAAGGCCTATGAGGTCAAGGGCGGCAAGGCTGTTGAGTGCCCCATCCCCGGCTCCATGGCCGACGAGGTGGAGACCCTGCGTGCCGAGCTGATGGAGAACGCCGCCGGCGCCGATGAGGAGCTGATGGAGAAGTTCTTTGAGACCATGGAGCTGTCCGCCGCGGACATCGCCAAGGGCCTGAAGATCGGCGTGCGCGACGGCAGCATCTGCCCCGTGCTGTGCGGCTCCGCCATCACCGGTCTGGGCGTGGATATGCTGATGCAGACCATTCTGGATCTGGTGCCCGTGGCCACCGATATGCCCGCTGAGGCCGCCCAGGATGACGACGGCAACGCTGTGGAGGTCGCTCTGGATCCCGACGGCGCCACCGCTGCCATCGTGTTCAAGACCATTTCCGACCAGTACGGCAAGTACTCCATGATCAAGGTGGTCCGCGGCAAGGTCACCAGCGACATGTCCCTGTACAACACCACCACCGGCAACACCGAGAAGCTGGGCCGCCTGTACTTCATGAAGGGCAAGAAGGGCGAGGAGACCAAGGAGATCTGCTGCGGCGACATCGGCGCCATCGGCAAGATGGACCGCGTCCGCACCGGCGATACCCTGTGCGATCCCAAGAACATCGTCAAGCTCCACGGCATGGATTATCCCCAGCCCTGCTATGAGCGCGCCATTGCTCCCAAGACCAAGCAGGAGGTCGAGAAGGTGGGCACCGGCCTGAACAAGCTGAACGAGGAGGATCCCACCTTCCGTGTCACCAACAACGCCGAGACCCATCAGGTGGTCATCTCCGGCGCCGGCGACATCCAGATCGACGTGCTGTGCGCCAAGCTGAAGTCCCGCTTCGGCGTGGATACCGAGCTGTCCACTCCCCGCGTTCCCTATCGCGAGAAGATCCGCAGCAAGGTGGAGAAGCACGCCCGCTTCAAGAAGCAGACCGGCGGCAGCGGCCAGTTCGGCGACGTCGTCATCGTCTTCGAGCCCCAGACGGAGCAGGAGGACATGATCTTCGAGGAGGCCGTGTTCGGCGGCTCCGTGCCCAAGAACTACTTCCCCGCCGTGGAAAAGGGCCTGCGCGAGAGCTGCCTGAGCGGCGTTCTGGCCGGCTATCCCGTGGTGTTCCTGAAGGCCACCCTGATCGACGGCTCCTACCACCCCGTGGACTCCTCCGAAATCGCCTTCAAGGTGGCTGCCAACATGGCCTTCAAGGCCGCTCTGCCTGAGGCCAGGCCCGTGCTGATGGAGCCCATCGGCGAGCTGAAGGTCACCGTGCCCGATAACTACGTGGGCGACGTCATGGGCGACCTGAACAAGCGCCGCGGCCGCGTCATGGGCATGAACCCCACCGGCGACGGCGAGACCGTGCTGGAGGCCGAGGTGCCCATGGCCGAGATGATGTCCTACGCCATCGACCTGCGCTCCATGACCCAGTCCCGCGGTGTGTTCACCTTCAACTTCGTCCGCTATGAGGATTGCCCCGCAGCGGCCCAGGAGAAGGCCATCGCCGAGGCCAAGGCTCTGCAGGAAGCCGAGTAATTCACAATTCAAGATATCCAAAAGGACCGCTGCGTTTGCAGCGGTCCTTTTCTCTGCTTGCGCCGCATCAAACTATATTGTATAATGAGTGCCGGATAACAACAAACAGAAAGGATGTGCTTCCATGCGCCCTATCGCAGTCGATGATTTCTGCAAGCTGAAATTTCTCTCCAACGTGACCTTCTCCCCGGAGGGGAAGACCGCCTGCTTTACCGTGACCGAGGCGGACCGCAAGAAGAACGGCTACCGCTCCTGCATCTATCTCCGCCGGGACGGCAAGAACCGCCGTCTCACCTCCTTTGGCAAGGAGAGCAGCTTCCGCTATCTGGACGAGGACACCCTGCTCTTCCCCGGCAAGCGGGAGGAGGACGGCGAGAACAAGCTGGAGAGCCGCTGGTACCGCATCTCCCTCAGCGGCGGCGAGGCGGAGCTTGCCTACACCTTCCCCATCCCCGTGTCCCGGGTGCTGCCTCTGCCGGACGGCGATCTGCTGGTGGCGGGCACCACCTTCCCCGGCTTTGAGGAGCTGTATACCGGCAATCCCAAGCTGCTCTCCGCCTTTGCCAAGCACCGCAAGGAGAACGAGGACTACGAGGAGATCGCCCAGGTGCCCTGGTGGTGGAACGGCGCCACCTATACCAAGGGAGCCTATACGTCCCTGTTCCGCTACGACGTGCGCCGGAAAAAGCTGCGCCGCCTGACGGAGCAGAACGTCAACGTCTTTGACGTGAAGCTGGGCAAGGACGGCAAGACCGCGTATTTCATGACCGCGCCGGTGCGCCCGCTGCTGTCCATGATCGGCAGCTCGTCCCTGTGCCGCATGGATCTGGCAACCGGCGCCGTTACCACCCTGGCCGCGGAGAATGAGAAATTCGCCCTGCAGGGCTTCGAGGTGGGTGACAGCTTCCTGCTGGTGCTGGCCTCCGACAACCGCTACGGCCTCAACACCGACGGCGATTTCTACAAGCTGGACCCCGCCACCGGCGAGCTGACCTTCTACGCCCGCCACGGCGAGTCCATCGGCTCCTCCGTGGGCTCCGACGTCCGCTACGGCGGCGGCCGCAGCGTGAAGATGGTAGGGGACGTGTGCTACTTCATCTCCACCCGTTTCGACAGCGCCGGGCTCTTCAAGCTGGAAAACGGCGTCATCAGTCCCGTCATCGACCGGGAGGGCTCTGTGGACTGCTTCGATATCTGCGGCGACCAGATGCTGCTGGTGGGCCTGTACGACATGAAGGCCCAGGAGCTTTACGACGGCCGGGGCAGGCAGCTCACCCGGTTCAACGAGGCCGTCCTGCGCGACAGGTACGTGGCCTTGCCGGAGATCCTGAACGTAGAGCGCGACGGCTATGAGGTCCACGGCTTCGTCCTCAAGCCCATGGACTACGATCCGGCGAAAAAGTACCCGGTGATCCTGGACGTCCACGGCGGCCCCAAGACCGTGTACGGCCCGGTGTTCTACCATGAGATGCAGTACTGGGCCGGAAAGGGCTACTTCGTCATCTTCTGCAACCCCACCGGCTCCGACGGCCGCGGCGCCTTCATGGATATCCGGGGCAAGTACGGCACCGTGGACTTCGACGACATCATGGCCTTCTGCGACAAGGCGCTGGCGGCCTATCCCGCCATGGACAAGGACAACTTCTTTGAGACCGGCGGCTCCTACGGCGGCTTCATGACCAACTGGATCATCGGCCACACCGACCGGTTCCGGGCCTGCGCCAGCCAGCGGTCTATCTCCAACTGGTTCTCCTTCTACGGCGTGTCCGACATCGGCGTGGAGTTCGCCATGGATCAGAACGCCTCCGATCCCTGGGGCGATCCGGAGAAGCTGTGGTTCCACAGCCCCATGCGCTATGCCGATAAGGTGAAGACGCCCACGCTGTTCATCCACTCCTTTGAGGACTACCGCTGCCCCATCGACCAGGGCTACCAGATGTTCACCGCGCTGGTTGCTCACGGGGTGGAGGCCAAAATGGTCTGCTTCCGGGGCGAGAACCACGAGCTCAGCCGCAGCGGCAAGCCCGCCCACCGGCTCAAGAGACTGGGCGAGATCACAGCCTGGTTCGACAACCACAGAGGCTGATAAATGAGAAACAAGAAAAGCGACAGGGGAGAGACCCTGTCGCTTTTCTTTTGCGCCTCCGCACGCCGCACCGCAAACCAACAATTGGAAACTATATTTCGCAATGATGACCAATTCAAGCGAAAAAACAATAAAAATGCAGAAACGCTTTATCACTGCAAACCGTTGCGGCGAAAAGAAAAAGCGGGGATTGTTAATTTTATCGCAAAATTTGCAAACAAACGAAAGGTAGTGTTGACTAACTGACTGTCATACGATAAACTGCAATATGGTATCGAACCCTCGAAAAGGGTGATACCCTGTCGAGGGAGGGGGTTGCCGTCCGGCGCCCCATATTCCAAAGTATCAAAAGGAAACAGTATTTAGGAGGAGCGAAATGAAACAAGATCTCTCCCGCGCATCGGAGATCATCGAGCGCTACGATTGCGCCGAGCACAATCTGATCGCCATCATGCAGGAGATCCAGACTGAGTACAAGTATCTCAGCCAGGCCGCCCTGCTGCTGATCGCCGAGAAGCTGGGCATCAGCGCTGCCCGTGTGTACAGCGTGGCGACCTTCTATGAGAACTTCTCTCTGGAAGCCAAGGGCAAGCACATCATCAAGATCTGCGACGGCACCGCCTGCCATGTCCGCAAATCCCAGCCCATTTATGACGCGATCCACGAGTATCTGGGTCTCACCGGCAAGCGCAAGACCTCTGACGACGGCGTTTTCACGCTGGAGACGGTGGCCTGCCTGGGCGCCTGCGGTCTGGCCCCGGTCATGACGCTGGACGGCGAAGTTCACGCCAAGATGGATCCTGATTCCGCTCTGGCTCTGCTGGAGCAGGTCCGCAGAGAGGAGGCCGCACAATGAAGCGTATGAAACTGTCCCGTGAGACCTTCCATGTGATGCAGTCCAACGCCAAGAATGCGCTGCGTCTGTCTGAGAGCCGTCCCTCCGTTCTGATCTGCGCCGGTACCGGCTGCATCGCCGGCGGCGCCATGAAGATCTATGAGAACATGAAGGCCCAGTGCGAGAAGCGCGGCCTGCAGGTGTACGTGGGCCTGACCCATGACAGCGCCGAGGAGCAGGAGCTGCACATCAAGATGAGCGGCTGCCACGGCTTCTGCGAGATGGGTCCCCTGCTGCACATCGAGCCCATGGGCATCATGTACATCCACGTCAAGCCCGAGGACTGCGAGGAGATCCTGGAGAAGACGGTGATGAAGGGCGAGATCATCGACCGCCTGGTGTACCATCTGGACGGCGTGGCCTATCCCCGCCAGCAGGATATCCCCTTCTATAAGAAGCAAAAGCGCGTGGCTCTGGCCAACTGCGGTCAGTGTGACGCCGAGGACCTGCGCGAGTACATCGCCAAGGGCGGTTACGCCGCCTTTGAAAAGGCCCTGTTCGAGATGACGGACCGCGATATCTGCAACACCGTCATCGACTCCGGCCTCCGCGGCCGCGGCGGCGGCGGTTTCCCTGCCGGCCGCAAATGGGACAGCGTCCGCAAGAACACGGCCGACGTGAAGTACGTGGTCTGCAACGGCGACGAGGGCGACCCCGGCGCGTTCATGGACCGTTCCATCATGGAAGGTGCTCCCCACTGCGTGCTGGAGGGCATGCTGATCGCCGGTCTGGCCTCCGGTGCCAGCGAGGGCTATATCTACGTCCGCGCCGAGTATCCTCTGGCCGTGGAGCGTCTCCAGACCGCCATTGCCAAGGCTGAGGAAGTGGGCCTGCTGGGCGACAACATCATGGGCACCGATTTCAGCTTCCATATCCACATCAACCGCGGCGCCGGCGCCTTCGTCTGCGGCGAGGGCAGCGCCCTGACCGCCTCCATCGAGGGCAAGCGCGGCATGCCCCGCGTCAAGCCGCCCCGCACGGTGGATCACGGCCTGTGGGAGAAGCCCACGGTCCTGAACAACGTGGAGACCTTTGCCAACGTGCCCCAGATCATTCTGAAGGGCGCTTCCTGGTACCGCAGCATCGGTACCGGCAACAGCCCCGGCACCAAGACCTTCGCCCTCACCGGCAACGTGGTCAACACCGGTCTGGTGGAGGTGCCCATGGGCACCACGCTGCGTGAGATCATCTTTGATATCGGCGGCGGCATCAAGAACGGCAAGAAGTTCAAGGCAGTCCAGATCGGCGGCCCCAGCGGCGGCTGCCTCACCGAGGAGCATTTGGACGTGCCCCTGGACTTTGACAGTCTGAAGAAGCTGGGCGCCATCATCGGCTCCGGCGGACTGGTGGTCATGGACGAGGACACCTGCATGGTGGAGGTGGCCCGGTTCTTCATGCACTTTACCCAGAACGAGTCCTGCGGCAAGTGCGTACCCTGCCGCGAGGGCACCAAGCGCATGCTGGAGATCCTGGAGCGCATCATCCACAACGAGGGCACCGAGGCGGATCTGGATCTGCTGGAGGAGCTGTCCGCCACCATTTCCTCCACCGCTCTTTGCGGCCTGGGCCAGAGCGCCTGCAAGCCCGTGATGAGCACTCTCAAGTATTTCCGCAACGAGTATCTCTACCACGTGCGGGATCACCACTGCCCCATCTGCGACGGGGAGAAGCCCCATCCGGTCATCGATCCGGAGAAGTGCAAGGGCTGCGGCAAGTGCCGCAAGAACTGCCCCATGGAGGCCATTGAGGGCAGCGTGAAGAAGCCTCACGTGATCGACGGCTCCAAGTGCATCAACTGCGGTGCCTGTGTCAAGAACTGCCCCTTCGGGGCCATTGAGGAGGGTTAAGCCATGGCAAAGGGAATTATGTATATCGACGGCCTGCGTGTGCCCTTCGACGGTGAAAAGAACGTTCTGGCGGTGATCCGCAAGGCCAACATCGACATGCCCACGTTCTGCTACTATTCCGACCTGTCCGTGTACGGCGCCTGCCGTATGTGCGTGGTGGAGGACGAGGCTACCGGCAAGATCGACGCCAGCTGCTCCATGGAGCCCCGTGACGGCATGCGCATCCGCACCAACACCGCCCGCCTGCTGAAGCATCGCCGGGTCAACCTGGAGCTGATGCTGGCCAGCCACTGCCGCGACTGCACCACCTGCGAGAAGAACAACGCCTGCACCCTGCAGCGTCTGGCTCTCCAGTTCGGTATCCGCCGCGTCCGCTTCGCCGACACCCGCCCCCACTATGACATCGACAACACCTCTCCCGCCGTGGTGCGCGATCCCAACAAGTGCATCCTCTGCGGCGACTGTGTCCGCGTCTGCGAGGAAGTCCAGGGCATGGGCATCCTCAACTTCGCCTTCCGCGGCTCCAACCTGCAGGTGATGCCCGCCTTCGGCCGCCAGCTGAAGGACACCCACTGCATCAGCTGCGGTCAGTGCTCCGCCGTCTGCGGCACCGGCGCCATCACCGTTTTCAACTCCATCGGTCTGGCCTGGCGCGCTCTCCACAACCCCAAGAAGCGCGTTGTGGTTCAGATCGCTCCCGCCGTCCGCGTGGCTGTGGGTGAGGCCTTCGGCCTGTCCAACGGCGCCAACGTCATTGACAAGATCGTCACCGCTCTGAAGATCATGGGCGCCGATGAGGTGTACGACACCACCTTCGGTGCGGACCTGACCGTTATCGAGGAGGCCAACGAGTTCCTGGAGCGCCTGAAGAAGGGCGGCCCGTTCCCCATGTTCACCAGCTGCTGCCCCGCCTGGGTCAAGTATCTGGAGTTCGAGAATCCCAAGTACCTCAAGCACATTTCTTCCTGCAAGTCCCCCATGGAGATGTTCGCCGCCGTCCTGCGTGACCGTTATGCCGCCAAGGACGCCGAGGATGGCCGTGAGACCTATCACATTGCCATCATGCCCTGCACCGCCAAGAAGATGGAGGCGGCCCGGGATGAGTTTACCCACGACGGCAAGCCCGACGTGGATCTGGTGCTGACCACTCAGGAGCTGATCAACATGATCAACGAGGCCGGCGTGCAGTTCAACCAGATCGAGGGCCTGTCCCCGGATCTGCCCTTCGGCATCGGCACCGGCGCCGCTACGATTTTCGGCACCACCGGCGGCGTGGCCGAGGCTGTAGTCCGCTACTGCATGCCCGACAAGTCCCGCAACGCCCTGCAGGAGATCCAGTACAGCGGCCTGCGCGGCACCGATGAGATGCGCACCGCCACCTTCCAGGTGGGCGAGACCAATATCCGCGTTGCCGTGGTCCATGGCCTGATCAACGCCCAGAAGCTCATCAAGCAGATCGAGGCGGGCGAGGCCTACTACGACCTGGTGGAGGTCATGACCTGCCGCGGCGGCTGCGTCGGCGGCGCCGGTCAGCCCCACGGCCTGAAGCGCCAGAAGGATATCCGCGCCGAGGGCCTGTATGAGGTGGATCGCTCCTCCCTCATCAAGAGCTCCGAGCGCAACCCCATCATCAAGGAGTTGTATGCCGGCGTGCTGAACGGCCGCAACCACGAGCTGCTCCACGTCCACTACGGCAAGAAGAAGTAATAATCGCCTGATCAACAACAATCCCTCCCGCCATGCGGGAGGGATTGTGCTATATAAAAAGCGTGTCCGAAGGCGGCAAAGCCGACCTTGACAGAGGCGGGGAACTACTATACAATATCACACAACAAAGCGACAAAACGAGAGGCGGGCGAAGAACAGCTCTCTGCGGTTTCCGGTGACAGGGCAAAGGATGTGAAATAAGTTGAAGGCCTTTTTTGCGGTGCTGGTTCACATTGTGACAAACGTCATGCTCCAGGCATCTGTTCTGGCTCTGATGATTTGGTATTATGACGTAAATGTCAGAGAAATAATCCTTTCTGGCGTACTCTGTGCGGTACTCCTGCTTGCGGACTGTCTGCTCAGCAAAGCGTTTCTGCGCAGAGAAAAGGTCAATACAAAGAAATGGCTGCACTTTTTCGACCTGATTCTCGCGCTTCCCGGTATGTGGATCGCCGCCCGAGAGATCGCTCTTCGGAGCGTTCATATGCCAAAACTATCTTTGTGCGCAGTGATACTCGTGTATGTGGTTGATGCCCTCCTGGTCGCAGAACGAATTGCGCTGGTGAAAAAGAGGGATTGAACAAATAGCATAATACCCCTCCCGCGTGGCGGGAGGGGTATTATGCTGAGGGGTTCTGCGGGTATGTAATAGGAAGGCCCGGTATCCGGAGGGGAGCGCAGCTTTTGCGTTTAACCGCCGGTTTCATCGAAGAACTGTCCCTCCGGGGTAGACCAATATGGATCGTCTGCGGGACGAACCTCGCCCTCCTGAATGGACACGGTAACAAATCCTTGTGAATTATGCTTATACTGGATCATCGCCCTGATGACCGTGCTGGACCAGCTCTGCACGTGGGGAGAGCAGCACAGGCAGGATACGATGTAACGGATTTCACCGGAAAGGAGGCGGAGACGGTGGATCAGATCATCATACATGTGGATATGGATGCCTTCTTCGCCGCCGTGGAAATCCGGGACGATCCGTCCCTGCGGGGCAAGCCGCTGATCATCGGCTCCCTGCCCAGCGAGCGCGGCGTTGTGGCGACATGCAGCTATGAGGCCCGGAAATACGGCGTCCACTCCGCCATGAATATCAAAGAGGCGTACCGTCTGTGCCCCAACGGGATCTATATGCACCCGCATATGGAGAAATACAAAGCGGTGTCGGCTCAACTTCATGAGATCTGGGGCAGCTATGCCACCGCGCTGGAGGCCATTGCCTTTGACGAGGCGTATCTGGACGTGAAGGAACGCTCCGGTGATTTTGACGGCGCCAGGGAGATCGGCCATGAAATCAAGCGCCGGATCCGCGATGAACTGGGTTTGAGCTGTTCCGTCGGCGTGGCCTACTCCAAAACGGCGGCCAAGACTGCCAGCGAGGAAAAGAAGCCGGGAGGCTACTATGAGATCCGCACGCCGGAGGAATTTATCGAATTGATCATCGACCGGGACGTGCGGGCGCTTTACACGGTGGGGCAGAAGACGGCGGAGAAGCTGTATGCCAGCGGCATCCGCACCGTCCGTGATATCCGGGAACGGCAGGAGGACGTTGTCCGTCTGCTGGGAAAGCAGGGACAGTGGATCACACGGCTTGCCGCGGGGATCGACGACCGGAAGGTGACGCCCTACCGGCCGGAGGACGCCAAATCCATCGGCCGGGAGGTCACGTTCCAGAAGGACGTGGTGAATTATGACTATCTGAAGGACGTCCTCCTCCTTTTGGCGCTTTGCGTGGACCGCCGGGCCAGACGCGTCGGCCTCCACGGAAAAGGCGTGACGTTGAAGCTGACCTACGCGGACATGAAGGCGATCTCCCGCTCACGGGGGGTGTTCTCCACAGACTCCGCGGTTGAAATCTACCGGACCGCGGCGCAGATGCTGGATCAGGTGGATCATCGCTCCGTCCGTCTGATCGGTGTGAGCATTTACAACCTGTCCGATGAGGAGGAAGCACAGCTGCGTTTGGATGACCTTCTGGAGGATTCCGCTCTCCGGAAAGAGACGGAGCTCCGGAAGCTGCTGGATGATCTGGGGCAGCGATACGGCCTCGATTTTGCGGGGCATCTGGAGCAAATCTATCAGGCAGATACGCTCCACAAAACCGTGGAGTATATGAGAAAGCACAGCTGAAAACCGGCAGTCCCTCCCGACAAGTGACGGGAGGGACTGTCATTTATGCACCCGGCTTTTCCGTGGCCGCGGCGGCATACTGGCGGCCGGTGTGGTCGATGGTGTATTCCCCGGTGTAGATGAGCTGGGAGATGGGAACCACCGTGTAGCCGTCGCTGATCAGCTTATCCAGAATCCGCGGCAGGGCCTCCGGTGTGTGGAGGGCGGCGTTGTGGAACAGCACGATGCTCCCCGGGCCCACCTGGGACGTGACCCGGTTGTAGATCGTGTCCGCGTCGTAGTCCTTCCAGTCGAGGCTGTCCGTATACCAAACAAAGGAAAGTCGTTGTGCCACAACGGTTTGCGCGTTTTGGCCCAAAAGCGCATACAGAAGTTTGAGACCTGATTCATGTGCGCAATCGGGAAAAATTCCACCTTATTTTTGTCTCTGTGGTCGAAAGCACAAATATAAAAAGTCGCGTAATTATGGTGAGTTTCTCAAATTGTCGGTTGGACCCTCGTTTCCCAATAGACACTACCGTTTTAATTATATCACAGGACGGATTGCACCACAAGATGGACATACAGAGAGGATGTAACGTGGAATGAGTTACATCCTCTCTGTTTGGGACTAATACTGCTATTTTAACAAAACACTGACTTACAAACGCTCCTGGAAAGCTTGACTTAAACAGTTTTGTATGGGCGATATGGTACTGAGTGTTTTGATTATCTGAATTCTCCATCGGATATGGGCTATCCGATTTTTTGTTGCCAATATGTTGCCATGGATAGGCAAAAACAGCATATGCTTTTTTAGTATTTCCTATTGATCTTCGCTTGTGTCCTCGGTTTTAGGTTTGCCAATCTCGGGGTGCTCTCCACCGCCTAACCATTCACCTGTAGCGAGCCAGAGTTCGTAGTAATACAACCATTCTATCGTCCAGGGAATGATAGTGTTGGCTAATAGTTTGGACGAACTAAACTCAGAGTATCTGTACAGGCAAATGCGCACCATCTTATTTTCAGCATCGATATCGAATTTATGTGGAAAGTTAGCATCATCCAGTTTTTCTAATTCATCGCCAATCACCCAAACTTTCGGGTTTTTGCCAGGATGATATACTAAAACCACAGTATATTCTTTAGACAGAGCTGTAGGCTTTATTTTACCGGTCCAAAACAACTGGTTTTTCTTCTTATCGATACTACAGTTTCCACCTTTGTATACTGCACAGAGAGCGACCTTTTGCTGTATTAGGGTCAGCGGTGGATTTCTATAATATCGTCCTTTAGTTGCCAAAGAAAGTGTGTCCCCCTACTTTTTTCGTGGTTTGAGATGGTGTTGTTTTCAACCCGCCAGTTAGTCCGTCCACATACAGCGTTTTGTTTTCACGGGCAATTTTGGTGTCATGTCCATCATCAGCAAGAGAACGTCTCACAATATTTCGACCGAAGCAAACCTCAAGTGCTTCCGACACCTTATGAAGTCCTTGCGCATTTATCGGAGCAGTTAAAATAGCCGTTCGTGCCGATTCTAACCATCTGAAAAACTCTCGTGCCTTCTCTGGATTTTCGTTCCATTTATCAGCAAAATTTTCTTCTGGCATTACAGGATTTGCAATGATAAATGTATCGCCAGATCGGTTTATGAATTTAGACATATTTTCGACTATGTTACTTAGAGCTTCATAAATATTGACTTCGTTGTTATATGCCTGAGCCGCCAATGTGGTGATGATAATGGATATCGGGGCATTGTCCTTTCGGGCTTCCGGTAACTTGTCATACATAATATCTCTATGACGTTTTAATATTTGAATCGCACGTTGCAGCGGAGTTTTCACTTTATAAAGCGGAACTTTGCTAACTTCGACTTGATTTCTAACCGAAAAATCCTTCTTGACCTCATCAAGTCTCACACGCATTCTTTCTTCAAACCACTCATGATATTTATATGGATTGCTGTATTTGGGGATATATCTACCACTATCAAGTTTGTGAGTGAGCTTAATTTCTGTTAAATAAGGCTCAATATAATAACGATAATTCGGAACACAAGGAAGAATATCCATGTGAAATTCTTCATAGCAAAGAGTCCAGCAACGCTTTCCTTCGGGTTCAAGCATGGAGGAGTATGTTTTGTGTTCTTTCAGCCGATCACCTACGATTTTTTTGATTTCTGCTTCACTTTTGCCTATAGCATTCTTTAGTAAGCAAACCAAATCAATATCATATTCGTCTTCGTCTGATACTGGACGGATTACTGTTCCTAAGTAAAATGAACCTTGCGGCATGATTTTTATATCTGAATTAACGTCGCAATCGCCGAGCCATTCCCCAACAGAACGATAGCTGTTTTCAGCTTTTTCTCTCATCGTGGTAGAGATATCTAAGTTCTCAGCTATTTTGAGAAGATATTTTTCCAATAATTGTTCTTTATCTGTCATCAGTATTTACTCCCATTTTTAATGTTTCAAAAAAGCCGTTGTTTTCATCGAAGATTGTTACACTTGGATGAGTGTTTAACATATATCTTCTACCAACTTCAAAAGCTGCTGATACTGGCATGGCTGGGAACAAATGAATTTGACATCCTGTGCCATGTTTGTTCAGAATTTCATCCAAAACGCCTTGATATGTATGCCAAAAAGCACTTAAATCTTCGACACTCTTAATGCAATCTACACCGGTTGTGATTGCCTTGATTCTATATATCGCCTCAAATTCTCCCACACTAAGAATTCGATCATTGTTTATATCATTAGTCAATGAAATATTAAGCGCAACAATACCATTGGATGCATCAGTCTTTTCTACATCTACGACGAAGTTGTTTGTGAGTTCTTTTGCTTGCCATTCCCACGTGTCTGGAAACCTCGTTTTTTGATAAACATCGCAAGGAAGTTTATCGCCCATCAATTCTCCCAGTTTTATGATCAAAGGAATAGGAGCAACTGAAAAAACAGAAAAATCTGCATTGCCACGTTGTATAATTGGGTTTTTCATATATAAGTCAAATGAAGCTTTCAGTTGTGCCCAACAATCATCCCAGTACTCTTTTGATGTGTAAGGATAGACTGATTTTACCTGCAGATTAATGCCATAAGATGAACCAGGTTGCTTGTTTGGCAAAACTGCTTTTGCTGCCAAATCATAGTCAATATCAACTGCAGTAATTCCCTTGATAGGAGAAGAAAAGCATACCACTTCGGTTTTAGGAACATTGAACAGACCGCATATCTTTTCAATTTTCTCCTCATGTGCTCGTTTCATTTCCTTTAGCCGTTCAACAGGATAATCTCTGGGACCAGTTGTAGGATTATCTATCAGCTTGTGATGATCTGCGCACATAAGCATTAGATTCTCTAGTTTATCAGAAAGCAGCGGAGAAAGTGTTTTATCACCACGAGGGCCTTTTGCGCTTGAAGCAATAATATGAGCTACATATGCGTTGTTAAACTTCGACAATGTAACACCATCGAAAAACAGTCTTTTGTTACATCCCTCAAATTCACACATTCCTGCCGACTTACTGCACAACATTCTAACTGTGTTTTCGGATGGCGCTTTATTTCTGCCCATTAACTCCTCGCCTCTCATTTGAAATCAGAATGATTTTAATCTTTCTTGTAAACCATTTTACCATCCTCAATCAATCGCTCCTGCTAAGCTTTACTTAAACAGTTTTATATGGGCGATATGGTACTGAGTGTTTTGTTTATCTGTATTCTCCATCGGATATGGGCTATCCGATTTTTTGTTGCCAATATGTTGCCAGGAATATATGAAAATATCGGCGGAGAATCCTCTCCGCTATTGCTTCTCTCTATTAATATTATAATGGGAGATTAGTTTTTTCAAGTCTTGTTTTTCGGCATTTACTTTCATATGCTAAAGACACTTCTTCATGGAAAGAGGATCTTATATGAAGCACATGCATTTCAAAGCGTCCTGTTCTTATGCGGCTCTTGCTGCAATCATGGAGCTTAACGGGGTGGATACCGAAGATTATAAAATTGCGCTTGAAATCAAGCTGCCGTGGCTGTTCTCCAAAGAGGACGGCGCATATATCTCCGGTCCCATGCTGCAGCGCGCAAAATGGTTCAACTTGTGGCTTGCTCCCCGTGGATATCGATTGGTCGAGGAGATTGTTGAGCGGGGGCAGCTTTGCAGTTATCTTCGCACACACGAGCCTGCGATGCTTGGCGTCCAAACGCCTTACGGAAAGCACGCCGTCGTTTTCGCAGAATATGATGGGATATACCATTTTATGAATCCTACCCATGAAAGCAGCGGCGAACGCACCGAATTGTTATTATCCGAGGAAGAATTGCTGGCCTCGGTCGATCAGAAAACGATGGTGGGAATGGTAATCCCCACGGAGGCCGAACCGCAGTTATTGACGCCATATCTGAATGATTCGATATCCGTAATAAGGGAAAACTGCGCTGATATAGAAGCTTTTGCGGCGGAAAAGCATGATCCAAATTCGTATTTCCCCATGATGAACAGCCTATTCCGGTCTCTGCTCCTTGACGGCATCACAATGCTGGAGCTTGCCGGAGAAACCGCTCTTGCAAAGGATTTCACATCCTTACAGCAGCAGTTTATGTCTTTTATGCGTGGACCACGGGAAGAAGCATTACAGAAAACGCTTTCTTTGGATCAATTACATGATCTGACAGAGAAATACGCTCACCTGATTGAACAGCAGATATAGCAATAGCGGCGGGGAGCTATCCCCGCCGCCCTGCCACATTTTTTGTAGGTAAGATCGTCGCACATGTCATTATTACTACTGGGACGATATTTTTCAAGGTGTATGTGTCTCTTCCTCATCAAAATCGTCGTCGGGTTCAGCGTTGAGTTCGTCCTGGCGCTTTTTTGTGGCTCGTGCCGTGAGGCGCAGCGCGGGATAACAGACACCGAAACCGATCAGCCCAATAATTGCCCCAACACTAAGTGCTCCAAGCGGCCTTTGAAAACGCAAATAGGAAAACCCAAACATAAAACCGGCTGCACACAGTGCGCCAACCAGTGATGCAAGAAGGCAGGTCTTGCGACTCATATCCATTCTCCTGTCCCAAATACCTGCCCGAATACAGGAAATAGCGAGATAAAGCGCAAGACCCATAAACAGAGTCCATTCACCAACAATTGCTCGCAGATCCTTCATCACCAGCAGTTCAACGAGCAAAGTAACCAGCAGCCCCCAAAAGGCCAGCCAGTAGCCCCGGCTTTCGATCTCCAGCAGCTTGCGCTCCTGCTGTTCATCCAGATCACTTTTCCTCAGCTTCATTTTCTTTTTCCTCCCAGAATAGATCATTCAATGTGACTCCCAGCGCTTTGCAGATGGCGACGCACAACTTAATGGAGGGATTGAACTCCCCGGATTCGATCAAGCCGATCGTCTGCCTTGTTACTCCTGCGCGTTTCGCCAACTCAGTCTGAGAGATGTTCAGTTCAATGCGTCTGAACTTCATTTTCAAGTTTCTCACGGGCTTCCCTCCTAACAATGCCAATTATATATTACATCCCGCGAAATGTCAAGTATATATTGCATATAATTTTTATACTTTGCAGTATTTCTCTGATGGTAGTGACAATTATCGGCGGCGGGGATTGCTCCCCGCCGCACGATATCTCACTCCCACTCAACTGTATTGAGTGGCTTTGGTGTCCGTGGCTGGCTTATAAAGTATCCGGCACACAGGTACGCATCACGACAGAAAAAACCGCGATTTCGAAAAAGTGACCTCATTCTGCGCAGGAACCCGGGTTTTCCGCGCAGAATGAGGTCACTTTTTGCGTTGTTTGGCGTGCTTCGAATACCCCATCAGATTTTTCCATTGTATTCGGTAAAAGCCTGGGGTCAATTGACTCCCGATCCAAGTATTTTGGCAATGAAAAAGCATATGGGGAAGGCAAAAAGATTAGATGGCCCGAATCGCCTTGGCACAGTCCAACGAGGCGAAATAATACAACGGAGAGAAAAAGACACAATTACCATAGAGTATTTGGGTTACACCGGTGGTCAGCTGGAGGTGCTGACAAGAACTAACAGAGATAGAGCAAAGAATGAGCCAACCCTTTTGAGCGCGAGAGAATTGTCCAAGAGGGAGAAGGGCAATTCACTGGCGCATACCAACGCGGAAGAAAAATATTACGAAGAGAATAAACAGGCATATTTAACATAGGGCAACTGCGAATGTGCAAGAAGTGAGTAAAACTGCCGTGAATATCAAGGCGCAGTATAGATACGGCACCGAGCCCCCCCGATTATGCGAATCAAATATGTGGGCAAGCCGGGGTCCTATGAGGCTCAAGCTCATGCAAGCATGGAGTCAAAATTTTACAATGAAAACAAACGTGCACAATTATTATAGGGCAACTTCAAACACGCAAAAAGCAAGTAATAACTGCTGCGAGCATCAAAGTGCGGGAGCAGATATACACCAACCCGCCCACTTTTGCGTGTCCTAAAAGCGGGCAAGGCAGCATCAGATCCCTTGGCGTAGACCAGAATGAGCAAAATATTACACGGGAAGAAAAAAGGCACATTCTTTATGAGGTGACCCGGGGTGTGCGTACAGTTACCTAAGAACTAGGCTTTGAGCTGGTATACGAAAAACACTAAAACACTATTGAAGGAGATGAAACGATATGGCGAGGAATAAACCCAAGACGATTGAGTTCTTTGGATGGGATTTTCATTATCGATATGAGAAGCGAGCAAAAGGACTGACGATCGTGTATTCTCTGAGGCAAAAGGGAAAAACAATATACGAACAAGATATAACTGTCCCTAAAAAACTGCAGACAAAGACGGACGAACAAATCGCGCAGGAGATGTTGCCTCTCTTTTTGCATGACATGCTTTCCTTTGCTGAAGATGGAAAAGCGGTACCTGAAGAACTGCTTCTGATTCGAAAAAAACTGCCTCTGGCAATGGCGTGGATTATCGACCGTGATGAAATTTCTGAAATCCAAAATTGGGCGTCCGCCACCCGGAAGGAATATGAGAGAATTGCCAATACGATTCTGAGCCTGTGGGGTGAAAAAACCTTGGAGGAAATCGTTCCTGAGGACTGCGACATTGAACTGAAAAAGCTTAGCAAAACAGATCACAAGCGCTGCGTACAACTAATGCGGTTATTATACCGCCAGGAGATATTCAAAGGATATTCAGAGAAGAATCCATGGAGAGACTATCAGCCTTCGATATTTCGCGCGAGCACAACCAGCCGGTCTGCCATGAAAAGGAATGTTGAGAATAGTGAGTTTACCAGCGGCCAATATAGACTTCTTGTCAGCAAATGTATGGCTAAGATTGAAGCAAGAGATAAGGATATGCAACTGTTTTTTGGAGCATTGGTGCTATTGCTGATGGGGATTGACGTGAATGAACTATGCGCTTTGACATACGGAAGCATCGATACACTACAGTACTTCCCGGACCGCGTTTCAATGCTGATTACGGATGAACTGTGTGCAAGCGAACATAAAACACAAAAAGGGGGAAAAAAGAAAGTTAGGTATTTTAAACAGAAAATAGAGGAGCGTTTCCGTGCCCGGTTGCTTCCGTGCTCCTCTCTTGTCGGATACGCAGCAAAGATCGTAAAAGAATCATTTATAGACAAATACGGAGACGATCCTAAAATTATGGCGGAATACCCGTTGATTGGTAGTAAAAAGAACCTAAAACGACATGTGAGTCCGAATTTCTTTTCCGCATGGATTTGCGATGAATTTGATGACATTTTCCAGAAGAACCGTGTATTGTTGGGAACCGGGAGATGGACCCAAAAAGAAATCCTGTCTATGATTAGACGAACAGTTGAGTCCAACCTCAATCACTTTGGATGTGAGGAAGAGGAAACCCGTTACTGCCTTGGGGAGGAACCAGTCACCACGTCAGGAATTCATTACATGGACTTTACCAGCGATTCGGAACTAAACCGCATTGGCGCAATTCAAGACCGCTGGCACCAGCAGCTATATCAAGAGAATTGTGTTTCTGGCCGGGTTCAAAAGGGAGAACGCGTTATTTGGAGCGGACAGAACAAAACCCCGGGATTGGCAGGGTGGGCTGAAATCCTAATTCCCATCAAACCGGCAGAGTACGGAGTTGACAATAGCGGATATATATTTATTGCTGCTAAGCGGGGAATGACATATACAGTTAGATTTGCTTCAAATGAAAATAAGGGGGATGGGAAAGATGAGCAGTGACAAGAAACTATCCGTTTATGCGTACTGGGAGGCGCATAAATGGGAGCTTGCGAGACTGAGAGGATGGCGGTCAAGCACAATTGCCCATTACAACAACATCATGAAGAAGATAGATGAGATTCTACGGGAAAAGGAAATCGGATGCATTGTCGTGAACGACATTTTCAAGACAATGAAAAAAGCACGCACAATGAAAAAGGGCGGAGGGGTATACGCAGAATCCTCCATGCAAAGCTTCTGCTCCGTCCTTTGGGATATCTTTTCCTTCGCTGCCGATCGAGGTGATGCGATCAATGTAATGCGCTACTATCATTTGGGGCGGTCTTCTCAGTCTACTTCAAAGGAAAAACGCAGTCTCGTATCCGTCTATTTTAATCCTGCGGAAAGCCAAGAATATATTAAAGAAAAGGTGCAAGAGCTGCGCGAGCAGAAACCGTACATTAAAAAATCGCTCCGATTAGAGCAAAGGATTCTTCTATGGAAAATCATTGACGAAAAAATCGAAGAAGACGGCCGATATGTGTGCTTGGCGATTATGCTCTACGCCGGACTGCGTCCCGCCGAGGCCAGGGCAATCTGTTGGGAAGATATTCGACCGTTTGTGGATCGGCCAGACGAATCGTATCTAATTGTAAACAAGACGCTTGATCAAAAGGGGGAGAAACAGGACAAGACAAAAACGGACAATGGATACAGGAGAATTCCAATCCATGTCGAGCTGAAGAAAGTTTTGGAGCGTAGGAAGGACTACATTAGGAAGGTGACAGGAACCGACCCCAAAGGCTATATCTGCTCTAAGAATGACAGCCTTGGCGAACCGGTCTGGAGTTATGAACTTGCCGCAATTGCGGACAAAGTGATGAACAAAAAAATTTTGGATGAGGAATTGATGGCCGGATGTATTCTTGAACTGGATCAGGAACTGTCCGGGAATACGATGGAGAAGAAGGACTCAGATGTGTTCGATCATTTTACACTGTATGTTTTGCGCCGCAATTTTTGGACAACAATGCAGGCGGATACAGAATTAACCAAACTTGAGAAGCTATATCTTATGGGTCATAAAATGGAAAAAGATGGCATTAATATGCGACCGCATTATAACAGAGAAGATTGCCTTTTAGGGATGCTCGCGAAAATCAACCGATTTGTTTTTCATGAAGAGGACCACATACCTTTAAAAACTAATGAACTATTGGGGGAAGAACCGCATACAGGAGCGAACGTGGGTTTTCAGCTGATTCGATTGTCGAAAGAGCTCATGAAAAGTGGAGGAGTGCTTAAGATATCGGTTTTTGCCAAGGAAGCAAATGATCCAATCACGGTATCCTATGGGGGTAGAATTCGGAGGGCATTAGACAAAAACGGAATCTCGGTCCAAACGAAGGAAGTTGCCATAGATGGGGTGAACCAAGAAATAAACTTGGAGTATGACAATTGGCGCGCTATCAACAACGTCAAAAAAAGAATAAAGAGAAAGAATAAAGCATAGTAAATTACAAACAGACAACACGGTGAGCAAAAGTATGCCCACCGTATTGTCGTTTGGGGATCTGATTTTCAAATGATTTGCCCAAGTAAGAAAACAAGATATGCTGTCGAGGATGCCTGCCGCTGCACTTATCCGCGGAGCACGTTCAAATACATCCCGTTGAACTTGATCTTCGCTCCCGAGGCGTCAACCGTAACAGCGTCGTTCTCAAGGAGTTCATCCAGACTGGTGAGCTGGGCCTCCACATCGTCGACAATATGGACGAGCAGCGCGCACAGCGTGCGGGGGTTCTCTCCGAATTCTCCGTGGTGCTGCAGCACCACGCTGCAGAGCATGTAGAAGAACTCCTCGTCGTACAAGCCGGAGATCAGCTTCTTGAATCCGAGGAGATGCTCAAACCCGAGTCCCCTGTGGGTCAGGAAGGAGTTGCTCTGATACACACCGTCGTGCATCTCATAGATCTTGCCGATATCGTGCAGTGCCAGGCCGATTACCATCAGGTCATTGACCTTCTCATCATCCAGAAAGGCATATGCACCTTTGATGCCGTTGTAGACGCGGATGCATTTTGTTGTATGGGCCAAAAGGCCGGAGGCACAGTTATCGTGATGGGAGTATGCTGCGTACTCCTGGACAAGCCGTCTGCTAACATTGTCATTGTAATCCATATGCATGACCGCACGGATCACAGACGTTGCGTTAGCAGAGATCCCACTTGCATCCAGGGTGTTCTTGAACTCCGCCACGATCTCCTTGACGGAGTACTTGCGGTAGATAAACACATCCGGATTGTATCCGTTCGCATCCGAGATGCTGTTGATGACGAATCCGTATTTGGAAAGGGTGTAGCTGATTTGAACTACGCGGGGCTGCGCGTCGGGGGGAAGCTGTTCAAAATACTCGTACGCGGACGAGCTGTTCCAGACGTTGAACTTGGCCTCTTCCTGGTTCACGATGGTGCCGGAGAACTTGGGCTTGCCTGAGTTGGTGGTGCCCTTGCTGAAATTTTTGAGAAGGACGATGCCTTCCCCGCGGATCTCAGCAGGCGAACCGCCGAGATCTGCGGTGCGCTGGATCTCAAGCAGCTTCTTGTTCACTTCAGAAATCACGATTGGAGCGGAATCATCTGATCCTACTTCCGCGAAAGTATACGTTGTATTTGACATGAAAAATCCTCCTTTGTAATAGTCGAAGTCGTCGAGGGCTGTATTACACAGCCCACTTGACCTCTGCGCTGTTTTCGGATACCTCGATCCGCTCGATAAACTGGGCGGCAACGGCCTTCTTCTCCTCAAAGGACAGCTCGCGGAATACCAGCCTGTCCGGCAGGGAGGGACGCGTTGCTTCCCGCTTTCGCTCCTCCAGCAGCTGCTTGCGCTCCTTTTCCAGACGCGCAAGCGCCCGCTGGAGATAGGCATTGGACATGTCCTCGCTCTCTGCGAAGGCGTCCATCAGACGATCGGCCCGGCGGTCCAGCTCGTCCAGCTTGGCGGCGTAGACGTCCTTCTCCGGGGCAGCCGTCTCAACGGGACAGTCCGACAGCAGCTTGTCCAGTTCCAGAGCCACAGCCTCCTCCAGCTCCGTCAGATCCACATGGATGGAGGCGTCGCAGTGCGCAGTGTTGTAGCGCCCGCTGCAGATCATCCAGCGGTACTGCTTCTCCGTCTGGATCTTGAGGCTGTATCCGCACTTGGCGCACTTCAACAGCCCACTGAGCCAGGTGTGCTTGCCCTTTCCGGCGTTGCCGATCTGGGCGTTGCGCTGCAGCTTTTCCTGACACCGCAGCCAGAGCTGAGAGGGCACGAGCCCAACGCTGCCCAGCACCACCAGCGTGTGCTGGCGGACGTCGGTATACTTGCGCTCGTTGGCCTCCCGCTTGCCGTAGAGGAAGGCGTTATGCGTACCGTCGAACGCGCTTTCCGGGGCGTCCACATGGACACCCATGGCCTTGTAGTGGAGATACACCTGCTCGTCGGCCATAACGTAGACAGGGTTATGGAGAATGCGGGACAGACTGACGTTGTCCCAAAAGGCACGCTTGGCACAGGGGATGCCACGGTCGTTCAACTTGCGGACGATACTGCCCAGAGAGGCGTCCTCCTGAGCGTATTCCCGGAAGATGAACTGTACCACCCTGCTGGTATCGTCATCGGGGAAAAGCGTGGGAACGACCCGACCATTGGCGTCGTGGCTGCGTCCGATCCCGTAGCCGTAGGGCGCGGGCCCACCGGGCCACGCGCCACTGGCGGCACGGGAGATGTAGTTGTCGTGGACTCGCTCAGAGGTGGTTTCCCGCTCCAGCTGGGCGAAGACCATGATGATGTGGAGCATGGCCCGTCCCATGGGCGTAGCCGTGTCAAAGTTCTCGGTGACAGATACAAACTCCACCTGGTGCTCCTGCAGGACCTTCCACAGCTGGCTGAAGTCGGCAATGGAGCGGGAGAACCGGTCCAGACGGTAGACGTAGAGCTTCTGGATCTTGTCCGCCTTGATGTCGTTCAACAGCCTCTGAAAGTCAGGGCGTGCCGTGTTTTTGCCGGAGTAGCCCCGGTCCTGATAGAGCCGGATGTCATCGGTGCTGGCTGCCCGCCGGCACAGCTCCTGCTGCCCCTGAATGGAGAGGCTGTTTTTCTTCTCGATGGACTGGCGGGCATAGATGGCTTCGTACCGCATGGCTTACGCGCTCCGACGCCGGACGCCCTTTGCCTTCTCCCGCTGGGCGCGGATCAGCGCCAGGCAGATCCGCTGTCTGTCGCGTACCTCGCTGCGGCGGGCGTCCTCATCGGCATGGCTGGGGTGCGTGTGCTTGATTTCCATAGGCGACGACCCTCCTCGGTCAAGCCTATGAGCGATCGCGGCGGATAATTCCACGACCGTGGGAGTCTTTGATAACATAAAAGACCCACTCCTTCCGTTTCATAATGAAACAAAAACGCCGTGCAGGTGTAATGATCCTACACAGCGTGAAAGAGAGTGCGTCTCTAAAAATTCCTTGCACAATTGGGCCGTTCTGGGTATAATAAGCCCAACGGTGCGGGGAATCCCGTTGCATAGGTGGTCGCTTCACCTTTGCAGGCAGTAGAGAGGTACCAGCTCTCTGCTGCTGCCGTTGTTTTTGTTTTGTAAGGTGAGTATAACACATATGGGCCCATATGTCAACATGCTTTTTGAAATTTTTATTGTGGATTTGAAATTGTTTTTGTGATATACTTTTTCCACTTACAGAAAGCGGAGGCGGAGATTATGAATAAGACGTCTGAATCCGTGCTGCGCGCGGTTAAGAAGTACCAGCAGGAAAAGCTGGAGGAGATCAAATTCCGCGTTCCCAAAGGGGAAAAGGCCCGGATCCAGGCATATGCCAAGGCAAACGGAGAGTCCACCAACGCGTTTATCTATCGCGTTGTCTGCCAAGAAATGGACGGCGGTGCTGTTGCTCAGGAAGGAACAAAAGAGGACGAGTAAAACGGGCCCTACTGTAATATGAAAAACAGGCCATGAGATGGGAGCATCTCATGGCCTGTTTTGTTTTACGGTTCCAAATTGTCTTCAGCAAAGAGAGAAGATCGGAAGAACTCACTGATGTCAATATCCAGTCCTTGACACAACTCGTGGATGATTCGCAATTTGACAGAGTCATAGGAGCAATTGATGACGTTTCCAATGGTCGACTTGGGGACGCCGCTTTTCATATAGAGTTGATATTGTGTCATCCCGCGTTCCTTGAGGAGCTCACTGAGCCGCATGCTGACGGCTTCATTTAACTGCATAGTATCACCACACGTTCCTGTAACTGTACCATTATTATAGGTTGCGTGGCGTGTAAATTAGTCCCTGTAACTGTACTAATCCGGACAATCGTGTTACACTTTGCCTGGAGGCGATGAAATGACTGACTTGCGTAATAAGACGTGTTGCTTCACAGGACACAGGGATATACCGGAGAGGGATCGTGTGCAAATATGCCAACGAGCCGAAAGGATTATTCGGCAGCTTTACAGCCGAGGCGTTCGTTATTTTGGCGTGGGTGGAGCAATTGGCTTTGACACCATGATGGCCAATCTGCTGATGGAACTGCGCAGAAAGGATCTTCCGGACATCAAGGTGATTCTGGTCAAACCCTTTGAGGGCTATACAAGCAAATGGAGCAGCGAACAGAGGAAACAATATGAAGCGCTGCTGCCACAGTATGACAAGGTGGTATGTGTGTCAGATTCTCCCAGCCGCCAGACCTACCTGGCCCGGAATCGCCACCTTGTAAAGCATTCTGCCTTTTGTATTGCCTACTGTACCCGTGCCACCGGCGGAACAGCATATACAGTGGAATACGCTTGGAAACTGGGAGTGACGGTTTATAATGTGGCAGAGATGTGAGTTTTTGAAATCATATAATTCTCAAAGATAAAGCATGGAGTTTTTGGATTATTTGTGCTAAAATAACAAAATAAGACATAATGGGATTATATAACGTGTTACAAGACAGAAAAACCGGGGTGAGCAGCGTGGAAATACTCGACAACATTAACCGCACGATGCGTGATGAACTGCTGACATCGATCAAAGGTGGCAGCAAGGTATCTATTGCTGCGGCGTATTTCTCCATTTATGCCTATCAGGAGCTTCGTGACCAGCTGGAGAGCGTTGACCAGCTCCGTTTCATTTTTACATCCCCCACATTTTTGAAAGAAAAAGCGGAGAAGGCACGGCGTGAATTCTATATTCCCAGGCTGAACCGTGAGCGCAGTATCTACGGAACAGAATTTGAAATCCGCCTCAGAAACGAATTGACGCAGAAAGCCCTTGCCAAGGAGTGCGCAGACTGGATCCGCCGGAAAGCCGTATTCAAATCCAATGTCACACAGGAGCGGATGATGGGATTCATGACGGTGGACGAGGCGTCCTACATGCCAATCAACGGTTTTACCACTGTGGATCTGGGCTGTGAGCGCGGTAATAACGTATATTATCCCGTCCAGAAAACGGAAAGCTATGAAAATGGCCGCTACTTTCTCAAGCTCTTTGGTGAGATCTGGGCAGATAGTCATCGCCTGGAGGATGTGACCGAAATTGTCATTGAGAGCATCTCAGTCGCCTACAAAGAGAATTCCCCTGAGTTTATCTACTTTTTCACCCTGTATAATATTTTCAACGAGTTTCTGGAGGACATTTCCGAGGATGTCCTGCCCAACGAGGCTACCGGATTCAAGCAGAGCAAAATCTGGAATCTTCTCTATAACTTCCAGAAGGACGCTGCGCTGGCAATTATCAATAAGCTTGAAAAATACAACGGCTGCATTTTAGCGGACAGCGTGGGCCTGGGCAAAACCTTTACTGCTCTCGCGGTCATCAAGTACTACGAAAACCGCAACAAATCCGTGCTGGTGCTTTGTCCCAAGAAGCTATCTGAGAACTGGAATACATATAAAAGCAACTACACCAACAACCCCATTGCCGCTGACCGATTGGGGTATGATGTGCTGTTCCACACAGACCTGTCGAGAGACAGAGGCCAGTCCAACGGCATCGATCTTGCGCGTATCAACTGGGGCAACTATGACCTGGTTGTGATCGATGAAAGCCATAACTTCCGCAACGGCGGCGATGTTTCCGGTGAAGATGACCGGGAAAACCGCTACTTGCGTCTTATGAATCGTGTGGTGCGCGCAGGCGTCAAGACCAAGGTATTAATGCTCTCCGCTACTCCTGTCAACAATCGCTTCAATGACTTGAAAAACCAGCTGGCACTTGCATATGAGGGCAACTCCGAATACATTAACCGCCAACTGAATACAAGCAAATCTATTGATGAGATTTTCCGCAGTGCGCAGAAGTCCTTTAACGCGTGGAGCAAGCGCCCTGCAGAGGAACGAACCACAGATGCTCTGCTGAAAACACTGGACTTCGACTTCTTCGAGGTGCTGGACAGTGTGACCATTGCCCGCTCTAGAAAGCATATCCGGAAGTATTACAATACAGAGGATATCGGCACGTTCCCGGAACGGTTGAAGCCCATCTCAAAAAGCCCGCATCTCACCGATCTGAGCGATGCCATCAATTACAATCAGATTTACAGCTTGCTGATTGCGCTGAATCTGACCATTTATACCCCCTCCAATTATATCCTGCCTTCCCGTGTCGCAAAGTATCAGGAGCTTACCCATAATGTGGGAACAAGCCTGACCCAAAGAGGTCGTGAGCAGGGTATCCGCCGCCTGATGAGCATCAACCTTCTCAAGCGGTTGGAGAGCTCGGTCTATGCCTTTCAGCTGACGGTAGACAGGATCCGGAACTACATTGACTCCACCATCCGCGCCATCGACATGTACCGCGATGGACAGATGTCTTTGGAGCTGTATGAAATCTCCCAGGCAGACGATTTTGACTACGACGATCAGAACAGTGACCTGTTCTCCGTCGGAAAGAAAGTCCGCATTGATCTGGGGGACATGGACTACGTTTCCTGGCGCAGAGAGCTTGCAGAGGACAGTGAAAACCTCGAGCTGCTTTCCCTGATGATCAAGGATATCACGCCGGAGCACGATTCCAAGCTTCAGGCGCTGTTGGGATTGATCGATGAGAAGATGGCGCATCCCATCAACCCCGGCAACAAAAAACTGCTGATCTTTACGGCGTTTTCCGACACCGCCGACTATCTCTATGCCCATGTCAGCGCATACGTCAAGGATCGTTATGGGCTTTCCACCGGTGAGATCACCGGCACCGTTGACGGAAAAACCACCATCCCCAAATTACATGCCGATCTGAATACGGTGCTGACATGCTTCTCGCCTATATCCAAGAGCCGTGATACTTTGAATCTCAAAACAAACGCGGATCTGGATGTGCTGATTGCCACCGACTGCATTTCCGAAGGCCAGAACCTCCAGGACTGCGACTACCTGATCAATTACGATATCCACTGGAACCCTGTGCGGATCATTCAGCGTTTTGGCCGTATTGACCGTATTGGCAGCCGAAATGCCTATATCCAACTGGTCAACTTTTGGCCCGATATGGATCTGGATGAGTATATCAATCTAAAGGCACGAGTCGAGACCCGCATGAAGATTTCTGTCATGACCTCCACCGGTGACGATAACTTGATCAGCGCCGAGGAGAAAGGGGATCTGGAGTATCGCCGCGCCCAGCTGAAGCGTCTGCGTGACGAGGTGGTGGACATCGAGGATATGTCCAGCGGAATCTCCATTATGGACCTGGGGCTGAATGAATTCCGGCTGGATCTGCTGGAGTACATGAAGCACCACGACGACGTGGAGCGCACCCCCTTTGGCATGAGTGCCGTGGTACCTGCCACGGAGGAATGTCCGCCCGGTGTGATCTTCGTGCTGAAGAATGTCAACAGCGGGGTCAACATCGGCAACCAGAACCGCATCCACCCCTTTTACATGGTTTATATTGACGTCAATGGGCAGGTGGTCTGCGACTATCTGGATCCCAAACGGATGCTGGACACCATGCGTCTGCTCTGCCGCGGAAAGGCGGCTCCGGTGGACGAGCTGTGCCGCCAGTTCAATCGGGAGACCAAAGATGGCCGCGATATGCGCAAGGTCTCAACCCTGCTCAATGACGCCATTGACTCCATCGTGGACGCCAAGGAGGAGAGCGATATTGACAGTCTCTTCCGTCCCGGCGGAACAACGGTTCTGCTGGACGAGGTGTCCGGTTTGGATGATTTTGAGCTGATCTGTTTCCTGGTGGTAAAGTGAGGTGCAATGATGGGCCTAAAGCATTTGACGGGTACTCCTTGGCACAAGGAGCGAATGCATCGTCAGGAGGGCGATGAGCGCAGGTACAAAGGGCGCTGCAAATACTATGAATACGCCAGTAACGACTGCATAAAGCGCAGCGGCCGCTGCATTGGCAGTGCCCATTGTGAGGAATACGAGGCCATCAGCGAGGAGGAGTTCCGCCTCCGCCAGATGACCCAGCAGAAAGCAAAGAAGAAGCCGTCCGGCGGCGATGATGACTGCTATTGGTATTGAGGTGTGATGGTATGCTCGGTTTTCCAAGGTCAACTGAATTCAACAGACGCATCCCCAAGCAGAAATTCTATGACAATCTTACTGTGACACCGGCGCTGCGGCGGGTGTTTGTGGAGCAGATCAGGGTGATCTACTGGCGGAACAAGGTGGCGCCCAGTACCGTTAACGTGGCGCAGGGCAGTAATGTTACGGAGCTGGAGGTCTTTGAACTGCAGCTCAACCAGCCCTCTCTGGATGAGGCCGTTCTCCGTCAGATTGACAAGGAGATCCCGTATCATATTCTTTTCATTCTGACCTGTGACGGGAAGTCCCAGGCGTGGATCGGCTATAAGGAGGCCTCCGCCTCCGGCAGCTTTAAGGTGAGCCGCTATTATCATACGGATTGGCTGGAAGGGGACAAGCTTACTTTGAAGCTGGACGGTCTCACCACCGATGCCGTGTATGAAAGACTGGTCCGCCAGATCGCAGGAGACGCCTTGACAAGTTCCGGAGACAGCCTGCGGGAGTCTGTGGAGCGAAGCGCGAAAAGAGAAAAGCTCCAACGGGAAATTGACCGATTGGAGAAGTTGGCACGAACTGAAAAACAGCCAAAGAAGAAGTTTGAATTGGTACAGCGGATACAGAAGCTTGAAAGAGAGCTAAATTGTCAATAGCAGGAACCGGAGGGAATCCATGATACATCGTCCAGATGATATGACAGTTTTTGAAAGCATCCTCGAGACAAATACAGATGTGTATTATTCTGAAAGATGGCACCCGATAGCGGTTTCATCTTTTGAAAGCGAATTGAAGAGTGGCGCCCTTTATGGTATGAGTAAGGAGGTGCGAAAAAACATTGCTTATGCTCTCCAATATCTTGAATACATACAGTTGCAGTTTGAAGAGATCCATCTTCATGACATAATTGCAATGCATCTAATAAAAAACTACATCATTACTGCTATGGGTATCATTGAGGCCATTTTTCATCATCTTGTCGTTTCGGGGGGATATCAAAAGAAAGAGTCCTGGGAGGATGCCGCAAAACCTGTACACACTAATATATTTTTTGAAGACGGTGTCAAGAAAAAATACGTTATCTCTGTGGAGAAAGAATTAAACACACCTCGTGACGTGCAGATGGACTTTGAATACTTAATTAATAAAGTTCAGGAGAAAAAATTGCTCTCCATGTCTTCGAAGGCATATCCGCAGATTAAAAGGCTAAAAAGACTTAGGAATAAAGTGCATCTTCACTTGGTACGCCACGAGAATGATACGGATTATATGGGGATTTCTTTTGATGACTATTTACTTGTTAGGTATATCCTTCTCATTGTGCTCAGAGATAAGAAATTCTCACCAAAGCAAAAAACGTTTTTTGCTTTCTTACAACTTGATGAAAAGCAATTAAAAAGGCTAGCTGAGTATCTGAAAAAAGATCAGGAGGACTCTGGAAATGGATAAACTGAAAATGCACAGCCCGAATAAGGTTGACGAAAATGTCGAAAAAATCGGTGCGCTGTTCCCGAACTGCTTGACCGAGGTGAAGGACGAGGATGGCAATGTTGTCCACGCCATTGACTTTGATATGCTGCGGCAGGAGCTGTCCTCTGTGATCGTCGAGGGGAACGAGGAGCGGTATCAGTTTACCTGGCCGGATAAAAAGAAGTCCATCCTGCTGGCAAATGCGCCGATTGCGGAGACCCTTCGCCCCTGCCGTGAGGAGAGCGTCGATTTTGACAACACGGAGAACCTGTACATCGAGGGCGACAACCTCGACGTGCTGAAGCTCCTGCAGGAAACCTATCTTGGCAAAATCAAGATGATATATATTGACCCACCATATAACACTGGAAAAGACAGTTTCGTTTATGATGATGATTATTCGGTTTCTGAAGCGGCTTTTTCTTCTTTGAGCGGTGCATATGATGAGGATGGCAATCTCCTTTTTAATCTAAAAGCGAATAATGAGAATAATGGACGGTTCCATACTGATTGGCTTAATATGATTTATCCTCGGCTGAAAGTTGCAAAGGATTTACTCACGCAGGATGGGGTCATATGTATTCAAATTGATGATAACGAATATGGCAACCTGAAAAAAGTATGTGATGAAGTCTTTGGTTCAGCTAATTTCATGACAACGATAGTGGTAAAGATGAGTGAGCCGACGGGAATGAAGATGGCACATGCTTCTATACGCCTACCAAAGCTGAAAGAATATATTCTCGTATATAAGCGTGGGAAAGATACCACAATTAACTCTGTCATGATTCCTAAAGAACGTTGGGATAATGAGTATAAAACATTTCTTCAAGGCATCAGCGAGGAAGATGTTCACTTTATAAAAGAGATTAGAGACAATGAAAACCGTTCAGCCACGCAGATTTTGGAAGTAGATAGACTATTAGAAAAAGTTCAATACACATCACTTTCGGAAGCTTACAAACAATATGACATTGAAACAGATGTAGAAAAAGAAAAGTTCAATTTCGATAATGCATGGCGTATTGTTCAGACTGTCTCAATGACTGGTGGAGCGAAAGAATTAGCTGATGAAAAGCGAAAAAGTCTTTCACAGGTATTTTATGGAATAGTGACGCCTCAAAAAAAGATGTATCTAATTAAGGGCGACTATTCTTCCGATATTGAAAAGCCGAGAATAAAAATCTTATTTGCGGATGACTATCTAACTGTTAATCCGTGTGACTTTTGGCAGGACATTAAAACAACGGGATTAGACAACGAAGGTTATGTTGATTTCAGAAATGGAAAAAAACCCTTAAAACTGATAGAACGTCTAATTAAACTCTTCTCTGGAGAAAACGATTTAATATTAGACTTCTTTAGCGGTTCGGGGACTACAGGAAATGCCGTATTTGATTATGCAAAAACCGAGAAGACAACTCGAAAGTTTATACTAGTACAATTGCCAGAGAATATTGATGAGCAAATACAAAAGGCTGACCCTGCCACAAAGAAAGACCTGCAAAAAACTATAGATTTTTTAGATTCAATCGGAAAGCCTCATTTAATCTCTGAAATTGGTAAAGAACGACTCAGGCGAGCAGGTACAGATATTGCATATGGGGACGTTGGCTTCCGTGTTCTCAAGCTCGACAGCAGCAACATGAAGGACGTGTACTATAATCCTGCAGAGCTGACGATGGACACCCTATTTGGCACGGCGGACAATATCAAAGAGGACAGGACGCCTGAGGATTTGTTGTTCCAGGTCATGCTCGACCTCGGCGTACTGCTCTCCAGTAAAATCGAGGAAAGCACGATTGCGGGCAAAAAGGTGTTTAATGTGGCAGACGGCTTCCTTATCGCCTGCTTTGACGCCAATGTTACCGATGAAGTGATAACGGAAATCGCAAAGAAAAAGCCCTACTACTTCGTCATGCGCGACAGCTCCATGGCCTCCGACAGCGTCGCCACCAACTTCGATCAGATCTTCGCTACCTATAGCCCCGACACCGTCAGGAAGGTGCTGTGATGGGTATTGAATACCGCAGATTTCAAAAGTCTGACTTGCTTGATTTTGCCGATTTGTCAGACGATGAATGGATGCAAACTCATATTGAATTGGCACATTCAATGATTAACTGCAACAATGAGATTGAACGCTGTTATGTCGCTTTAGATGACGGGGTCATTATAGGGTACATATATGGCTTCGCTCTTCCAAACAAGACACTTATTCCGGAGTTTATGTACGTTCAGCCGAAGTACAGACGAAATGGTGTCGGCGCAAATCTATTGAAGCTGCTTGAAAACGAATCAGGCTGCAGCGTTTCAATGATTTTCTACCATAAGTCAATGCATAATCATTATGAGAAACTCGGTTATAGTACAGGCGAAAACCATGAAACCGCTATGAAGACCTTGGAAAGCGAAGAGGGATAACCTATGAAGTTTAATTTTAAGATACAGGAATATCAGACTGACGCCGTAGAATCCATCGTCAAAGTCTTTGAGGGGCAGGGTTATCACTCTGGGCTCGGGTATATTCGCGACCTCGGATCACTGGAGCTCCCGCAGCAGAAACAGTTATCTCTGCTGGGGGATGAGTTTGGCGAGCAGCTTGAGCTGGAAGAATCTACAGGATACAAAAATGAAGATATCATTCTGACAGATGACCGACTGCTCCAGAATATCCGCGATCTGCAACTACAAAACAATATTAAACAGTCGCCCTCTCTTGTGAAAGACCTGGGGCGTTGCAGCCTCGATATTGAAATGGAAACGGGTACTGGCAAGACCTACGTATATATTAAGACCATGTTTGAGCTGAACAAGCTCTATGGGTGGTCGAAGTTCATTGTGGTCGTGCCATCTATCGCTATCCGTGAAGGCGTGAAAAAGAGTTTTGAAATGACCGTTGACCATTTCATGGAGCGCTACGGGAAAAAGGCGCGGTTCTTCATTTACAACAGCTCCAACCTCAACCAGCTTGACAATTTCTCCGCCAGCAGTGGTATCAATGTCATGATTATCAATACGCAGGCGTTTGCTGCGTCATTGAACGAAGAGAAAAATGTTGAAGGTCGAAAGGGCGATGCAGCTGCGCGTATCATCTATTCCAAGCGTGACGAATTTGGCTCCCGCAGGCCTATCGACGTGATCAAGGCCAACAGACCTATTCTCATTCTGGACGAGCCGCAGAAAATGGGCGGCGAGGTCACGCAGAAGGCACTGAAAAACTTCAATCCGCTGTTTTCCATGAACTTCTCTGCCACCCATGCCAAGCAGCATAACCTTGTATATGTTCTGGATGCTTTGGACGCCTTTAACAAGCGCCTGGTGAAGAAGATCGAGGTCAAGGGCTTCGAGGTCAAGAACTTCCGGGGAACGGACAAGTATCTGTTCCTGGAACAGATCGTTCTATCCTCAAAGAAGCCTCCGATGGCTCGCATTGAGCTTGAGATTGGATATAACAAGTCCATTAACCGCGAGACCCGTATCGTTGGTGTGGGCGACGACCTGTATTATATTTCCCAGCAGATGGAGCAGTACAGGGGCTTCACCGTCTCAGAAATCGACCCGATAAGAGGAACTGTGACCTTCACAAATGGTGAGGTAATTCGCGCGGGTGATGTCGTGGGCGACATTTCCGAGCGTGATATGCGCCGCATCCAGATACGAGAGACTATCCTTTCCCACTTTGAAAAAGAAGAAAAGCTCTATCGGATGGGGATCAAAACTCTGTCGCTATTCTTTGTGGACGAGGTTGCCAAGTACCGTCAGTACGACGAGAACGGCGATGAGGTGCTGGGTGAATACGGTAAGATGTTCGAGCAGGAGTATATCAGCGTCCTGAACGACTATATCACGATGTTCGACACGCCCTATCAGGAGTATTTGAGATCCACCTGCGGCGACGTTTCCAAAGTACATAACGGTTATTTCAGCATTGATAAGAAAACAGGCCACAGCATCAACAGTGAGTTGAAGCGCGGCTCGGAGTTCTCCGACGATATTTCTGCCTATGACCTGATCCTGAAAAACAAAGAACGGCTGCTGTCTTTTGAAGAGCCTACAAGGTTTATCTTTTCCCACTCTGCGCTGCGTGAGGGCTGGGACAATCCAAATGTCTTCCAAATCTGTACCTTGAAGCACTCCGACAGCACCACGGCCAAACGGCAAGAGGTTGGCCGTGGCCTGCGCCTCTGCGTCAATCAGGATGGAAACCGGATGGATGCGGAGGTATGCGGCGACAGCGTCCATAATATCAATCTTCTGACGGTAATAGCCAGCGAAAGCTATAAGGGTTTTGTTTCGGCGCTGCAATCCGATATTAAGACGGTTCTGTATGACAGACCTACAAAGGCGTCTATCGAATACTTTACGGGCAAGGTCGTTCAGGTGGGCGGCAAACCGCATACCATCACCGCGCAGGAGGCAAAGACTATCCAGCGGTACCTGATCCGCAACGACTATATCGACGATGATGATGCCGTAACGGATGCTTACCGGACTGATGTGGCAAATAATGCTTTGGCACCCTTACCGCTGGATATTGCCAATATGGCGGATGGCGTTCACAAACTGGTCCAGGCTATTTTCGACGACAGGGTCCTCGACGAGATGATTTCTGACGGTCACGAGACCAAGGTCAAGGATAATCCGTTGAACGATAACTTCTATAAAAAGGAGTTTCAGACTCTCTGGGGCTATATCAACCACAAGTACGCCTATACGGTAGAGTTTAATTCTGCGGAGCTTATTCAGAAATCTATCACCAGCATCAACACCAATTTGCTCGTCTCACAGCTTCAGTACACGACGTCGGTAGGTTCACAAAAGGATGTCATGGTTCATGAAGAGGTGTCAGGCGGCGCATCCTTCCAGACAGCGAAAACAAGAACGCAAACACTGAAACACGCGGAGACCAGCCAGATCAAATATGATCTTATTGGCAAGATTGCTGAGGGAACAGTACTTACCAGAAAAACGGTTGCTGCTATTTTGTCCGGACTTTCTACGGAGCGGTTTGCGATGTTCAAGTACAATCCGGAAGAATTCATCTCCAAAGTGGTAAAGCTGATTAAAGAGCAGAAAGCTACAATGATCGTGGAACACATCACCTACGACCAAATTGAAGGCGAGTATGACAGCAGCATCTTCACCGCGGAAAAGAACAACCAGAGCTTTGATAAGGCATTCAAGGCGACAAAAGCGGTTCAGGATTATGTGTTCACGGATGGGTATGCACAGGATGGGCAAAGCACCGAACGGAAGTTTGTCCAGAATCTTGACGCCGCACAGGAAGTCTGTGTCTATGCTAAACTGCCCAAAGGCTTTGCGATTCCTACGCCAGTGGGCAACTACTCTCCCGACTGGGCGATTGCCTTCAATGAGGGCACGGTCAAGCACATCTATTTCGTCGCAGAAACTAAGGGCAGTATGGATTCCATGCAGCTTAAACCGATTGAGCAGGCAAAGATCAATTGCGCCGAAAAATTATTTAATGATATATCTACAAGCCATGTAAGATATAAAGCTGTGAAAGATTACCAAACGCTGATGGGGGTAATGAACTCCATTCCTTAATAGAGGTTTCCGCCAGTGGTGACAATATAGTCTATGATGTGGTGGACAAAATAGAAAACCGAACAAAAGTGTTAGCGTCGGGAGTTCTCGGCCATTTGGAGGTGCGTTGCTTCCGTCCACGAAGACAAAAATAAGGTGGATATTTCGCCGTGTGTGCACACAGTGCACACACAGATGCGTATTCCGACCCATTGGTGCGGTAAGACCGCAAACGGTGGTGCATCGTTTCCAGTGAAATGGTGCGTGGCCTCCGCGCACCACTTCAACGGAACGGACGGACGGCGCAAGCGGTGTCGGAGCAGACGGCGTGGGTGTCTGTTTTCAACGGTCAGGGTGTCGGACTTCGCCGGTCAAGCTGTTTTTTCGCGGCGGAATATGCACAAATCTTGCAATCCCTGGTCACGTACTTGGATTTGATCCCGCAATTCGTTGTGCCGCAGGGGGGGCGGTTGTAACCTGACGGTTTTCTTGTATAATGGCCCCGTTACAGCTGTTAGCGTCGGGCAGAAACAGAGGTGGGACAGTAATGCAGCAGATCGTATTTTTCGACACAGAGATAGCCCCGGATTCCGGAAAAATATTTTAGGGGGACCTGATAAGTAGATCAACGGGCTGAGAAGTGGTGATGCTCTGATCTATGACGGACAATGCCTTAGGACGGAAGGAAATCGATTCGCCTATGTTGTCAAGCTATCGTAGTTTTGCCGCGAGCATCTCACGGGTTTGCGAGCGTCTCACGGGTTTGGCTGAAAAGGGCTATGAAAGTGACCGAGCCGCAGTCCGCTTTGTTGTTTATTGGAAGGGACAAAGAATGAGGAGGAAACTCCAATTGTATTGCCAGAGCTTTTTTTGAGGCGAAAGACGGACTGATCAGCCCCAAAGCGCGTCATTGCGATGAGCGTTCACGGATTAATGTTATGTGGATTTACACTGGGGAAAATCGAAAATGGAGTAATCAACAAGGGCAGGAGCCGCAACTCCTGCCCTTGTTGATTAGCCCTTGCGGCTTTCCTGCTGGGCTTGCACAATCCAAGCAAGGCCTTCCCAGTCAATGCGTGAAGCCTGTGCGTGTCTGGGGTCATTCTTACGCCATTTCTCCAAACCACCATCCAATTCCTTGCAAAATTGAATATAATGCTTTCTATCCCATTTACTCCACGGCAGCGTCTGATCTGCTGAGTATGCGCCATCGGGGCCACTCTTCCTCGGAGCTTTAACATTAAGTCGATATTCATTGTCCCCCTCCGACTCTGTTTCTTGCACCGATGCTGCGATTTTCAGAATGTAGCTATCGATGGGAACATGCAAAAAACGTCGAGCAGAAGGCTCTTTTTCTGCAAGCTCATTCCAGAACCCCAGGAGCATCATATACTTCAGCGTCATATTGACCCATTTCTGAGCCTGACCATAGTGAAACACCGAATCCAACAAATCGGATGTATTTGCATAACAACAGATACGACTGCACAGTTCGGTGTGCAGTTCATCGAACTTGTTCTGACATTCGCTTCTCAGCATCATCTGAATGCGCCAGATCATATTTACATCGCAATTGCTATTTTCCACGGAGGCGTCATATTTGCCGTAAATCCTTTCACGGAAGCTTTTGGCTTTCTCTTTGCCCTTAGGAGTTAAACCCTGGCCTTTTTTCTTAAGGGAAGAAACGTATGTCAGTGTTCGGTTGAAATCCAGATACGCACGCTCCGCACAGCAGCGGATCACCTTGCCAGGATTATCTTGATACATGCTGCTCAACTCATCATACGTATGGTCAAAATAGTCATACACAAGAAAATTACAAAGTTCCTTCGTCTGCTCCTCCATCTTTTCATCCTCCTTCAAATTTGTTGATACGCTTCTATGGTTCTCTCCGCATCCTGCCGGACCGCGTCTGCCAGGCGCTGGGGTTCCAGGATCAGTACGTCCGGGGCGTAGCTCTTGGCGAACTGCCGCATGGCCAGCTCGTTGACCCGGGCCGTAACGGTGACGTGGGTGTCCGTCTCTTGAGAGAAGGTCACGTCCATGCCGAACAGGTCGATCACGTCGCTGACCATGGCCTTCACCACCCGGAAGACGACTCTGGAGGAGTCGCTGGCGTACATATACACATGCTCCGCCATGTATTTTGCCAGATCCAGCCGCCCGTTCTCCGCGCCGCGGAGCGTCTCAAAGGGCTTCACCAGCTCGTCCAGCAGCCTGATGTCCGCGATGCGATCCACACGGTAGTTGGAGATGTCATCGTACTTGTCGTAGTTGCAGATGAGATAATACTTCCCCTCCTTGGCCGCCATCTGATAGGGGCTCACCACGTACTGCCGCACGGTACCGTCCGGCCTGCACCGCTTGTGGCGTTGCTTGTCCGTACCGTACTCCAGATAGGTGAAAGTCACTTTCCGCCCCGCGCTGATGGCCTCGTCCAGCACCTCTATGGTGTAGAACAGCTCCGGGTTCTGGGGCAGCGTGTCCGGCATGGTGTGGATGTGGCTGACGTGGGCGTGAAAATACCGGCTGGACAAGCCCTCCAGCTTCTCCACCAGCTCCTTGCACTGGCTGTAGGGCAGGTGGCGGGAGAAGAGCAGGGAGTCGATCAGCAGCCGCAGCTCTGCCTCGGTGAAATCCCGCACCAGATAGAAGTCGGACAGCAGCTTCGTCTCCACCATCTCCCCGGTCTTGGGATCCGGCGCCATGCGCAGCGCCTCGCTGTATTCCAGCTCCACGCCCATCTCCAGCAGATGGGAGATGTTGCGGCGGATGGCCTTGCGGTCCGCCGTCATGTCGTATTCGGTTTTCAGGATGTCCGCGATGTCCCGCTGGCTGAGCCGGTGATCCGCGTCGGTGTACCGGCGCAGGATGTCCAGGATCAGCATGGGCAGCACTTTCTTGGGAGGCTTTGTCATATTTCATCACCTGCTGTCAGTTTATCATGTTTGACTGTATATTACAATACCGGATGGGTCAATTTCGACCCATCCGGTATTTTGACAATTGCCCGATTAAGACCGATACATAGCGTCTCCGTCCACGATAAACCACACCGCCTCGAAAGCCTCCGGGTAATGTACCTTGAACCACGCCAGGCAAAAAGCCATCTGCACATATTCCACGCAGTGGGCCTTGGGGAACAGATAGCCGATTTTGGAGAGGGAGTCGATGTACCACGCCGGCACGCCGTTGGCGCGCATTTCCTCCGCCCAGAGAGACCAATCCGGGGCCTTTCCGCTCCGGACTTTCCCCCTCCGCACAGCCTCCATGATCTGATACGCCCGCGCGAGGGGCAGCCCCATGCGGAGGAGATAGAGGAAGATATCATCCCGACAGGCGACCAGCTCCCGGAGCGCGGCGGCGCCGCTTTCCAGCAGCTCCTCCCCGTTTTTCACCCAGGCGCCCGTGTCGTGGATGAGGGCGTTGAGCTGCACCAGGTCGGCGAAGGAGACGGGGCGTGTCAGTGTCAACAGCTCCCCTACCCACGGCGAATCAAACTCGCAGACGCCCGGGACACGCCGGGCAAAGAGCGCCATGGTCTCCGGGTCGTCCAGCGGGATATCCTCCGGCCTCTCCCCGGTGTATTGCGCCAACAGCGCCAGCTTCATCAGGGCCGTATGGCCCAGCAGATCCATTTTCAGCAGGTTGTCCTCAAAATGGTGCGCTTCAAAATGCGTCGTAATGGTATTCTGCTCGCCGGCTCCCTCGCGTTGGAGCGGCGTGAAGTCCTCCACCTCCATGCCCGCCGGGACGATCACCAGACCGCCGGGATGACGCCGGGTGCCGGCGCGCACGGCAGAGAGAGTCTTGGCCATTCGCTCCCTCTGCTCTTCAGGGAGGGCCGCTCCCAAGGTAATCTCGTATTCTTTCAGCATGGCCTGTGCGCTCAGCCGGCCCAGCGTGCCGATGGTCCCGGCAAAGAATACCCGCTCCTCCCCGAACAGCTCCGCCAGATGGCGGCGGGCCTGCGGCAAATACGCCTCTGCGAAGTTCAGGTCGATATCCGGCGTCTTCTCTCCATCCAGACCGAAAAACGTCTCCATGGGGATGTCGAAGCCGTCCTTTTTCATGGGTGCGCCACAATGGGGACAGACCTTGTCTGGCAGATCGGCCCCGCAGCCATAATCGCCGCTGTTGTCAAATGCAACATGCTTGCATGAAGGGCAGCGGTAGTGGGGCGGCAGGGGATTCACGTCGGTGATCCCCGCCAGGTACGCCACCAGCGAGGAGCCCACCGAGGCCCGGGAACCCACCGGGTAGCCGTTTTCCCGGCTCCGCTGCACCAGCCGTCGGGCGATTTCGAAAATGACGGCATATCCCCGGGGCAGGATAGCGTCCCACTCCGCTTGCAGGCGGACGGTGACCTCCCGGGGCGGCGTATCGCCGTACAGCTCCCGGCAACGCTCCGCCACCGCCTGACGCAGCGCCTCTTCTCCGCCGGGGAGCTTTGGCAGATGCAGCCCCTCCGGGAACAGCGAAAACGTCTCCACCCGGTCAGCGATGACCCGTGTGTTGGTCACCACCACCTCGTAGGCCTTGTCCGCGCCCAAATAGGCGAACTCCTCCAGCATCTCCGCCGTGGAGCGGAAGTACAGCGGCAGCGGCGCGTCGAAGTCGTCGCAATGGCGGGCGTGGAGCAGTACGCGGCGACTGGGCTCATCCTCCGGGTCCAGAAAATGCACATCCCCCGTGGCGCAGACCGGGGTGTCCGTCGCCTCGCCCAGGCGCACGATGGTGCGGTTCCACTCCCTCAGCTGCTCCTCCGATTGCGCCGTGCCGTTGCGCACCAGAAAGGCGTTGTTGCACAGGGGCTGGATCTCCAGATAGTCGTAGAAGGACGCGATGCGCTGCAGCTCCTCCCACGGCTTGCCGCTCTCCACAGCCCGGAACAGCTCGCCTGCCTCACAGGCGGAGCCCACGATCAGCCCCTCCCGGTGGGCGGTCAGCTCCGCCCGGGGGATTATCGGCACGCGGTCATAGTGGTGCAGGTGGGACAAACTCACCAGCTTGTAGAGGTTTTTCAAACCCGTGCGGCTCTTTGCCAGCAGGACGATGTGGTGGTAGCGGTACGCCTCATCCTCGCTCTGAAGATAGCCCTCCATGCCGTAGATAATCTTTACGCCGAAGATGCGCCCAGCCTTTGCCGCCTCCGGGAAGGCGTATACGCAGCCGTGGTCCGTGATGGCTACGGCTCCGTGGCCCCACTCCGCTGCCCGCTGAATGGCGTCGGACACATCCGTGGTGGCGTCCATTTTGGACATATTGGTGTGCAGGTGAAGCTCCACCCGTTCCTCCGGGGGATAGGGATAATGATTCATAGCGTCCTCCTTATGCAGCGATGATCGGCTTGGCCAGTGTGCGGCCGGAATAGAAGCCCCAAATGTGGAGCTGGTTATCGTCCGGCAGCTCCTCCACCGGCGGTTCTCCCAGCCGCCACAGCTTGTTCTCCGCCAGCAGCAGTGCCGTCAGCGTGTCCTCACGGCTCAAATGCCCCGGCAATACGTACTCGATATCCCGTTCGGCATGGGGCCGGCGGAAGTCCTCGCTCCTCGCCTCCGCCAACATGGCGCTGTCATAGCACCCGCCCAGCTCCAGCAGCCGCTGCCGCAGATCCTCGATGCGAAACCGCAGCTGCTCCGCGGGATCGGAATAACCCCTGTACGCTCGCGCCTGCGGGTCTGTCGCCCATCCGGCATAGTATTCCATCTCATTCCACCTCCGTGATAAGATGCAGCAGTTGTTCATCTGTCAGCCTGTACTTCCACGGCGCATCCTTGTTCTTGTCCACGCCGTTGATCCTATTCCATAGGTACGCACCCTTTTCCTCGTCCCCGCCGATGGCCCACTGAGCCGTCAGCAGCAGCTGCTCCTCCGGCGGCAAATCCCCTGGGAAGCGTGCCAAACGGTACACCGGCGTATAGAGGGGATCGACATACGGCCCGCTGAACAGGGAGCGGTGCTTCACCGCGCCGGTGATCCAGCACCCTGATTTTTCATCCCGGCACAGGGCCTGCAGGCAGCAGCAATCCCGGTTGTCGCCCACCTCCAGCAGCAATGCGTGCTTGACGGGGGCAAATGGGCGGCAGTCGATGGTGAGGATCTCCCCCGGTCGGAAGGGCACCGGCAGATTCGGCTCTGGGCAGTAGCTGTTAAAAGGGTTGTCCGCACGGCAGTCCTTCCACCAGTCTTTCCACCTGAAATATGTCACCTGATCCCCCAGCAGCCAGTAGGTGCAGACACCGACCAGCTCGCCGTCCCCGTTGGGCGCCCATTTCTGCACCTCATACCACTGGCTGTCGCGCCACTCCCCAACGTCGCCCACTTCTTCCGCCAACTCGTCGCGGACGTGGGTTAGCACCTGCTCAAAGCGGAGAAACGGCGCGTTGAACCGATACTTTGCCTCCCGGATTTCCTCATCGTACCAGGCGTCCTCCAGCGTAAACAGCTCTCCGGGGCGGGCCGTCAGCTCGGCCAGCGCGCGATCCACCAGCTGCTTGTCCGCGCCCCACGCCCACCTGGCCTTTTCCTCCAGCGATACCGGCGATCCTGCGATCAGCTCCCGAATCGTTGTTTCCGGCAGCATGGGCTGCGTTTTCAGATATGCCCGCATCTCCTCCGAGGGGAGAAACGTGTCCAGCAGACGGTGATAGGTCGCCTCGTCCATGGGCGGCATGTTGTCTGACGCCATATAGCGCAGGATGTCCATTTTCGAGCCTCCCTTCCGGTCTCTCTTCCTCTATGAATACCACGTCAGCGCCCCGTTCCAGCGGCAGAAAACGGCCTTTTCACCGCCGTGCCGCTGCGACACGGTGATCTGTGTCCGCTCCGGTGTTCCTCTCTTCTTCGGATCGTAGTAGCCGTCCCGGTAGAGCAGCAGCACCGTGTCCACCGCCTCGCCCAGGGGACAGCTGTACGTGAGATCCGCCAGCGTAGGGTGCGGATCCTCCCTCTCTTCCACAAACCGCCCCAGACGGACGTTGCAGAGCACTGGCACGTGCAGCACCCGCGCCAGATGCTTCAGCTCCTGCGCCATGGCGGGATATGCTGCGGAAGGGCAGTCGTACCGCTCCGGCCGGTTGGGTGCAAGACGGAGCAGCTCGTCGATTACCACGCAGCTGACCGGCTTGCCCGCCAGTGCACGCTCGATCATGGCGGCGGACCAATGGGGGCTGTCACATATGATGAACGGAAGCCGAGTGCCCGAATCTCTGTATCGCAGGAGGCTGCCCAGAACGTCGGCAGGATTCAGTTCCGCAGAGCCTCCTGTGTAGAGCCACCCCTTTTTGCGCATGGTACCGGCGATGCATTCGCCGATCTGCAAAGCCAGCGACGTGGCGCCCATACCGGGCCGCCCGGCGATCACTGTCAGCGTGCCGGGCCGTAATCCTCCGCCCAAGGCGTCATCCAGCGGCGCAAGGCCCGTGGGGATCGGTTGGTTGTTCATTTGTGTCATTTTTCCCTCCTTGAGCTGATGCTGCGGCCCGACTCTGCGGGCCAACTGTGTTGGACAGGAATAATCGACAACTCCCGTTTTGTTAGGCGAGATTTTCACTTTTTCCACCCTCTTTTTTTTTGTGCTCCCACTATACGGCAAGGCGTGGAGCAAAAATGCCCCACGCCCGGTCCCGGTTTATTTCCTTTCCGTTTTTCCCAAACGCAGTTCGTATGTCCCTTTTTTAGGATATGCCTTCTGACATGATGTAAAAGGAAAACTGACATCCGGGAAAACGCAGCGAATAGGATAGGGGGAGTGTTCATGGACTACCTGAATGGGCTCAATGAAAAGCAGCTGGAGGCCGTCTCTGAAACGGAAGGATATGTGCGTGTTATTGCCGGTGCGGGAAGCGGAAAGACGAAGCTTCTCGTGTGCCGATATGCGTATCTTGCGAAGGAGTACGGCATAGATGCCTCCAACATCCTCTGCGTGACTTTTACCAATAAAGCGGCCGGTGAAATGCGGCGGAGGATCCGTGCTATTATAGGCGATGAAAACGAGACGTCGCTTGTCTGCACATATCACGGATTTTGCGCACGCCTCCTGCGAGAGGATTCCGACAAGCTCTTTTTGCCAAAAGGGTTTCAGATTATTGACACGACACAGCAGAAGACAATCATCGGCGAGATCTACCAGAAAAGGGAGCTACGGCTGGACTATGCCAGCTTTGAGAAAGTTCTGAAGCAAATCGAGGAATACAAGACTCTGTATTACACGGAATATGTTCCGCGTATGTGTAATCCCGCTGCAGGGCAGATCTGTAAATCAATCGCGACCATGGACGATGAGATCATGGAGGAGTATATGCAGCGCCAAAAGGCCATCAGCGCGCTGGATTTCAATGATCTGCTCTCCTTTGCTCTATATCTCTTGGAAAACGATGCCTCCGTACGTGATAAGTGGCAGGACAGGCTCAACTACATCCAGGTCGACGAGTTCCAGGACAGCTCCGCACGAGAGCTACGCTTAGTCGATATTCTCTCCTCACGATACGGGAACCTAATGATCGTCGGAGACCCGGATCAGAACATCTATGAGTGGCGCGGCTCAGACGTAAAGCTGCTGGTCGATTTCGACAAGACACATGTACCCACCAGGACGGTTTTTCTTAACCGAAATTATCGCTCGACGCCCCAGATCCTAACGTGCGCGAATACGCTGATCGACAAAAACACGCTGCGCCTGAAAAAGGAACTTTACACGAAATCCCCCGACGGCGCTGCCGTTATCCACTATCACACCAAAAGCGAAGAGGAGGAGACAGGCATCATTGCGAATCTCATCAAGAGTGAGACACGCAGAGGAGAGCGGCAGTATTCGGATTATGCGATTCTATACCGTTCCGGTTTCCTGTCCCGCGTAGTGGAGAAGCGGCTGGTGGAACAGAATATCCCCTATGAGATCTACAGCGGCGTAAAATTCTACCAGCGAATGGAGATCCAGGACGTGATCGCCTACCTGCGTCTGATAGCCTTCCAGGATGACAGCTCCTTCAAGCGAATCATCAACAAGCCCCGACGCCGGTTCGGCAGAACCAAGATGGCGGCACTGGAGCAGGCACAGGAGCGAGACATCTCGCTGTTTAGTGAAGAGGCGAGGCCCAGCCTGATTGAAGTACTCGGTGCGCATCTTCATGAGACACCATTTAAAAACAGCGATACGGCAGGTATTGTCAAATGGGTCGAGAAAATGCGCGCATCGATAGGTCAACTCCGTATCACGGAAATCGTGAACCGTACGACAACGGAGACCGGGTATGAGAAATACATCCGCGAGTTGGGTGACGAGGAGAGATATGAAAACCTGATGGAGTTCAAGCGGATGGCCGATGAATTTGAAAGGAATTTCGGCGAAGAAATGACGATTACGGAGTTCCTTCAGCAAATTGCTCTGCAGGCGGGAGAAGATGCGGAAAAGGAGCGGGATGCAGTCAAGCTTATGACGATCCACGCGGCCAAGGGACTGGAATTCCCTGCGGTCATCGTGATGGGCTTCACGGAGGGTATTTTCCCGTCTGCAAGGACGATTGAGGAGCGAAAGCTTCTGGGGTTGGAGGAAGAACGCCGCCTTTGTTACGTGGCGATTACCCGCGCTGAGAAGCAGCTCTATCTCACGGATTCGGAGGGAACCTCACAGAATGGGATAAAAAAGCTGCCTTCCCGCTTCCTTCGGGAGATCGGTACGGACAACTACGTACGTGTGGGCAACATCTCAAAGGAGCTTGATCAGGAAAGCCGCGACTACACGAGGAAACTGAATGCGGGGATCTCTGCGGAGGAGCCGCCCGACTATGGAGGCGGTGATGTCGTTACACATCATGTGTTCGGAACAGGTCGCGTCATATCCACCGATCCCGGCCGGAGAACGGTAAAAGTCCAGTTTGATAACCTTTCCACGCCTCGAAGCTTGTCCATCGACTATTTCAAAGGTCCACACCAGCGCATGCTGGTGAAAACACCTGCTGCCGTCTCAAAAGGAAACCGCGACAATCCCCCGGAAGGTTTTTTTTCGCAGACGGAGCGACCCAGTCAGCAACTGCCAAATCCCGAAGACGGCATGGCGGCAATCGTTCTTTCCGGTGAAGATTCGAATCTGCGTCAAAAGGAATCTGCCGAAATGGAGGACGATGAGCGCGACAAATCCGAAGAACCTGACGCACCTGATGGAGGAGTCTTGTTGAAGGCATCAGGAACCGTCACCGTTCAGGAAAACGAGTTTGAAAATGATAGCCCCATTTCGCAGGATGAGATTCACTCTGCGGACAATCTTTGGAAGAGGGAAGACGTTCCCCATTCCGGATGGGCTTGTACGGGCGTTTCCGATCTAGGGTGCCCGTGTAAAACCTGCGAAATGTGCGGACGTCAGATCATCCGGTATGTACACCATATGGTCCATCCGCACTTTCACGCACTGGGCGTTGGCTGCGTCTGCGCCGGAAAAATGGAGGGAGATATGGAAGCTGCTCGAAAGAGAGAGCGCGACCTGAAAAACCGTCAGGCACGCATGGACAGTTTTAAAGCGCGGAAATGGAAGCAATCCAGAAACGGGAACCCGTATTTGAAAATCGGTGAACATCTGATCGTACTGTATAAGCTACAGAACGGCGGGTGGAAATATTTGATCGACGGTCAGTTTTGTGAGACGCGCTATGAGACGCGGGAAAAAGCTGCCACCGCAGCGTTCCACACACTGGAGCAGGTGCAGGGGAGGCCATAAACGATGGGGCCCAGCCCCTGGGGCAAGGTGGCGCGGATCAAGATATAGTGCTGACAAGGCGTGGGACAGTTTTGTCCCACGCCTCGCGGATAAGAAGTGTGCCTCCATTTGACAATTAGCTGCGTTCCGAGGTATGATATCCATGGAAAGATGCGTTCGATGATATCCGAAAGCATCCCTATAACCCACAAGCAGGAGGAGAACGTCATGAACAACATTAACGAGAGGATCCGAGATCTCTATGTTGCGTGGTTGTCTGAACTTCGAGAGGTAAGTCCTCAACTTCTGACGGGAAATTACTCCAATATCTTCTGCACTGGCGTTCCCGAGTGGTGGTCAGATGCGGAAAAGAGGATTCTCATCGTGGGAGAGGAGGCAACCTGGGGGAGCCGGGACAATTATCCTTACGGAGGAGACGCCCAGGAGTGCCAGGAGTGTCAGAAGTGGATCCTGGATTACCTCCACGGTCAGCTGTTTGGCTTCTCCGAGAATCGAAGCCCGTTTTGGCGGAGATTCCGCCGTCTTCATGCAGCACATCCGGAGGCAGTCTTTGCGTGGACGAATATCGACGTGATCAACACGAGGGACGGAAAAGCTCTCTCGGCATCAGACCGCACTGCTCTGCACAAGCCTGCTATCCGCCCTTTGTTAAATCAAGTTATTCAGATCATGAGTCCCTCGCATGTCGTTTTCTTCGGCTGGCACAATACATCATTGAAACATGAGTACCCTGATTTTATCGAAAAGCTTTATCCAAACGGCTGTCGTGACAATTCACTGTTAAGGGATCACGGGTACATTTTCACGCTCTCGGATGAATCGCGCCGCTACATTTTTACCTATCACCCCTCGTGGCCCAAGGCAAGTTCCAAAGAGTATCTGGAACGTATAATTGAGGCGTTGGTGTGAATGATGTTCTCTTAAGACTCGATTTCTCAATGTAAAAAAGAATGAGCGAGGTGTTCTTGCACCTCGCTCAGCTCGTTAGAGCACCTTATTTAGTTTTTCTGCCGGGACGGGTTTGGGACAGAGCACTGGCTGCGACGCTCTTGACGCGGGCGGAGCTGCTGGGTTTGGAGAGCAGCTTGGCAGCCTTGGATGCCACGGCCTTACTGGTTTGCTTGGAATTTGCCTTCGCCATCCGTTCACCTCCTTCGTTAGACACATCCTTGCCGCGGGACACTCATCGCCGCATCACAGGCGGCAATACGGGAATGCGTACTTGATGTACGCGCTGTGATACCTGCCCTTGCTAGGCGCCAGCATCAGGGCTTTGTGCACACCAGCAGGAACACCATAGTAGGCGTAGGTGCGCCCGGAGTGGAACGCGATGTAAAGCGTACTCGTGGCTGGATCATACCCAACCGAGCTCAGGTTGCTGGACTGGACAGGAATCATCTGTGGCATCGTCTCACCTCCTTTCACAGATCACCGCATAGTATACCACGGAAAAACTCTATGTCAACTATATATTCCGCTTTTTGCAATAGTTAGACACAACATATTGTGTTTTTGCAATTTGCATACACTGTAGACCACAAGCCACCATCGATGCTGTTTTATCAAATTGTGGTTGAAAGTGTTCGGGCTATCTTGTCAACAGTTTTACCTATCTCGTCCTTACGTAATAATATTAGGTTAATGCGAAGAACAGATATCTTCAAAAGAAAATGTGTCAATATACAAAACGCCACCTTGGACATCTCCAAGATGGCGTTTATATGTGTATCGATTATTCGCAAGAGAAAAGATGTTATTGGTATTTCTGAGGCCGAATCCTTCGCGCCAGGAAGGCACCACAAACTACTCATTTTTCCACCTTATTTGGTGCAGAGTTTAAAACGACGATTTGAGACATCTCCTGTATTTACCATGTCTCACGACATTGTTGCCGCCGTTTATGGAGGAAAATTAAGGTGGAATTTTATCCGTTTGCGCACATGGATTACATTTTAAAACTCCCTTTTTTGCATTCGGGCTTAATCGCTGCAATCCGTTGTGCCGCAAGGGGTTTCCGTTGTATGGTATACATCCACATCCCACTGAATGGGCTCCATGCCTGCGGAGCGGATGGCGGAGATCACATGATCGTCGTACTCTCCGTATGGACAGCGGATCAGCGTAGGTGTGACGCCTGTGACGGCACTGATCTTTTTGTTGGCGGCGGCCAGATCCGCCAGGATCTGGTCAGCGGAAAGGGAATTATAGTGGTCATGATGCAGGGAATGGCTCATGACCTCGTGACCTGCATCAGCCAATGCCTTGGCGGATTCGGGGTATTTTTCCGCCCAGTCTCCCACCACGAAAAAAGTGGCCTTGACGTTGTATTTTCCGAGGATGTCGATCAACATCTGGGTGTCCTCGTTGCCCCATGCGGCGTCAAAGGAGATGGAACAAATCTTTTCATCTCGATCCACGGAGTAAATGGGCAGCTGCCGCTGCGTGGCGGTAGCTGTGACGGCGGCGGCCGGCCAACTTACGACCCAGAAGATGCCGCCCGCCAGCACCAACGCAGCCGCCACCAGGAGATACTGCCGCCGCAGCAGCAGGATCCGCACAGACCTCTTTCTTTTCTTGATCATGACAATCGTCCCTTCCTGTCAGTCTGCCGCAGGGCGGCACCCTCCGGCTTTTTCACAGGATATGTTCCGGCACATTAAAACATGAGACGCAAAAGAAAAAACGCCGCACAAGGCGGCGTTTTCAGCTTTTCGACGGGAAGGATTACTCCGTTTCAGCGGCACGTTTGGCCTTGGCACGGGGACTCTCCATGCAGCGCTCATACTCCACCTGCATCACGGAACTGATGGTGTGGCGCCCATAATTATCCAACTGTGCGTACTGCTCCAGCAGCCGAAGGGCATCCTCGGTGAGATAGTGGGCGTTGTCCTCGGCAACAGCGTGAATTCCCAGCGTTTTACAGATGTGCATCACCGTATCGTAGGAGGATCCGCCGATGCCGTTGTGCAGCGCGCTGTTAATGGTCGATAGGGGAACGTTCACCGCAAAGGCAAACTGCCGCACACTTTTGTACTGACGCGCGATCTCGGCGCGAACGAGTTGAGTCAGATTATCCATAGCTTACCTCTTTTACAAAAAATGGAAATTAAAGCTTATATGTTATCGCCACTAATCATAACACAGTTTTTCCCAATTTTCAATACTTTAAATTGGGAAAAGCAAAAAAAGAAGGGAAAAATGGGAATTGAGAAAGTGGCGCAGGGGATAAATAGAACTTTTCTTTTTGGGGAGGCTGTGGTAAAATGACGGTATTGTGGGAGAATGCGGGAGAGGAGGGATGGCATGAAGCCGAAAAAGAAGCACATATGGCCTGTCAGACTGGTGGGCCAGATGGTAAGCCGCTACTATGAGCACGACGTGGCAAGAGACAGTGCTGCATTGACATACTATCTGCTGTTTGCCATCTTCCCTCTGTTGATTTTCATCAGCGTGCTGGTTGGCGCCATGAAGCTGGACGTGGAGGGGATCACCCGGTTCCTGACCAACGTCGCGCCGCCTGCGGTGGCCGGCATTGTGAAGAGTTATCTGACGTATGTGACCGGGAACGTCAGCAGGCAGCTGCTGTGGTTCAGCCTGGTGTTCTCCATCTGGTTTCCCATGCGGGCCACCAGCTGCCTGATGCACTCCCTGCGCAAGGCCTTCGGCTACGGCCGGCCGTCCAGTATCTGGGGCAGTGTGCTTCGCACACTGATTTTTGCCGTGCTGCTGATTTTCACCATCGCGCTGACCCTGCTTTTGAGTATGGTGGGCCGCCGTGCGCTGCATCTCATTTCCTCCAAGGGGAGCATCCCGGAGTGGTTCATCACTGCGTGGAGCTATCTGCGCTTTGTGCTGATGGCGCTGGTCATGGCTTTTATGCTGGCTGCATTATATATGCTGGCTGTGGGAAGAATGCTGCCGGCGTATCGGGTGCTTCCGGGCATTGTCATCTCCCTCGCTGCATGGCTGCTTGTGAGTATGGCCTTTTCCTATTATGTGGAGCATTTTGCCCGCTATGCAGAGCTGTACGGATCCATTGCCACGATTGTGGTGGTACTGCTGTGGCTGTATTGGAGCGGCGCTGTGCTGATCATGGGCGCGGAGCTCAACGGCGCCATTCTTGAACTGACGGAACACAAGAAGACCCCAACGGACAGGGAGGGTTTGTAAGATGAAAATCATCATTGTCGGCAACGGCAAGGTCGGCTATGCCATTGCCCGTGAGATGGCTCGCGAGAATCATGACATCATCATGGTAGATTCCGCTGCGGCGGCCCTGCACAAGGCGGACAGTACACTGGACATCATGTGTGTGGAGGGCAACGGCGCCAGTATCAGCGTGCTCATTGAGGCCGGCGTCCGTAACGCAGATCTGGTTATCGCCGTGACGAACATGGACGAAACCAATCTGGTCTGCTGTCTGATTGCCAAAAAACTTGGCGCCCGGCATACCATTGCCCGGGTGCGAAATCCGGAATACCGCCGCGATGCGGAGACACTGAAGCGGGAAATCGGCCTGGATATGCTGATCAACCCGGATCTCAGTGCCGCCCGGGAAATTGCCCGGATCCTCAGCTTCCCTACGGCGTTCTCCGTGGAGCCCTTTGCCCGGGGACGCATCGACATGATCGGTATTCAGCTGACCGGCAGCGACAAGCTGGTGGGCAAGACGTTGAGCAGCCTGGGGATCCCGCGTCTGGCCAACGTGCTGGTCTGCGCTGCCGAGCATCAGGGCGAGCTGCTGATCCCCAACGGAAGCTTTGTCCCGTCGGAGGGGGATAAGCTCTACATGATCGGCACCAAGCCGGAGATGCAGAAGATCCTGCAGGACCTGGGCCGCACCCATCAGCGGATCAAAAAAGTGTCTGTACTGGGCGGCAGCCGCACGGCGGTGTATCTGGCATGGGAGCTGGCCCATACCAAGACCCGTGTGCGGCTGATGGAGTTGAGCCATGACAAGTGCCTGCGCCTGGCCGCCCAGCTGCCCCACGCCATGATCATCGAGGGAGACGGAACGGATATTGAGCTGCTGCAGAGCGAAAATATCTTTGACGCTGACGCCTTCATCTCCCTGACCGACCGGGATGAGGAGAACCTGCTGATGGCCATGAACGCCCAGCGCATGGGCGTTCCCAAGGTTGTCGCCAAAATGAACCGGCCCAACTACATGGAGCTGGTGCGCGACACGGGCATCGGCAGCATCATCTCCCCCAAGGATATCACCGCTAACCAGATTACCCGTTACGTCCGCGCCATGGCCAGCGGTGAGGGCAGTGCCGTAGAGAGCCTTTACAAAATGCTGGACGGGTCTGTTGAGGCCCTGGAGTTCACCGCGACCGCCTCCAGCGCAGGTGTACTGGATAAACCCCTGAAGGAGTTGAGTCCCAAGCTCAAGCACGGTATTCTGGTGGCGGCCATTGCACGGGGAGATGATATCATCATCCCCGGGGGCATGACCTGTATCCGGGATGGCGACCGTGTGGTGGTGGTCAGCAAGGCCATCGGATTGAAGGATCTGAAGGATATTCTGGCGTAACGCCAAACCATAAGAAAACATGCCTCCCGACCGATGGCGGGAGGCATGTTTGTTACGAGAGCAGTCGAGGTCCGGCGTCCGGATCCCAGGGAATGGAGAATACAGGGATCCCCTCCGCGGCCGGCGCGATGGAAAACATCTGATAGTACAGGCAGAGACCCTGCTCCGTCAGATAAAAGCGATCGGAACTGAAATCGGATCGCAGCCGCCGCTGCCAGTCGGGGTGGTAAAGCGCCACACCCTGCTCCTGCTGGAGACGGATCTGATCCGCCGCTGCCCGGATCAGTTTTCGGCGGGGCAGCGGCATCCCGGGGAACAGATCACCCAGCGGCAGCAGACAGCCGTCGGCCAGATCCCAGGTCTCGCTGCGCCGCAAAAGGAGCCGTCTGCCGCCGCAGCGCTCCGTGGTGTCGGTGTACAGGCTGATCAGACCCGCCCGCTCCATCGTCACTGTGGTGTCCAGGTCAATGTGCCACGCCGGCAGTGCTCCGCCGCTGTGCCGTGCTGCTTCCAGCGCGGCCTGCGCCTGAGGCAGCAGCACACGCTGACAGTAGGCAAAGAACGCCTTTTCATATGCTGTGTAAAACCGGTCCAGCCGTTCTCCACCCGTTCCATCCCACCGGGGCAGGCGCACGGCGGCCGTTAAAAGCGGTACGTCATCCGGCGGATAGACACGTTTTTCGGTGGTAAAGCGCAGTTGTCCCTGCAATCAGAACACCTCTTTGCACGGAAATCCTGTTATATTTTATGAAACTATCTGTTTGGACGTGAAAAAAATGCTGTCAGGTGTTTACTTTCGCGAACTAATATGTTAATATTACTGTATGTTAAACCAAAACGGGAGGGAATGAGTTATGGTGAGGATCGCAAAATCGAAGATTGCCCGCAAGGAAAAGAGCGACCTGCTGTATAAGGCGATCATGACGCTGGAGTCCGAGGAGGAGTGCTATCGCTTTTTCCAGGATCTTTGCACCATTTCCGAGCTGCGCTCCATGGAGCAGCGGTTCGAGGTGGCCAAGCTGCTCAGCGACGGCATGATTTATACGGATATTTTGGACAGGACCGGCGCGTCCAGTGCCACCATCAGCCGCGTAAACCGCAGTTTGCTGGGCGGCACCGGCGGATATGAGGGCGTGCTGGAGAAGCTGAAGGAGAAGGAATGAGCTGCTACGATCAGCTGGCCGCGTGCTACGATGAACTGACCGGTGACGTGGCTTACGAACAGAGGGCGGACTATCTGGAAAAGCTGTTCCGCCGCGCGTCCATGCCGGTGCACACTGTGCTGGATCTGGCTTGCGGCACCGGCACCATGACCTGGCTGCTGACCGGACGCGGCTATGAGATGATCGGCGTGGACGGCAGCGAGGAAATGCTGGCGGTAGCCATGGAGAAATACGGCGAGGTGGGGGGCGAACCCCCCATCTTTTTGCACCAGTCCATGCCTCGACTGGATCTCTACGGCACCGTGGACGCCGCCATCTGCTGTCTGGACAGCCTGAATTACCTGACCCGTCCCGCTGATGTGCAGCGCACGCTGCAGCGGCTGCGCCTGTTTATCGCACCGGGCGGATTGCTGATCTTCGATGTGAACACACCGGAGAAATTTCAGGCGATGGACGGTCAGGTGTTCCTGGACGAGACCGAGGACACCTATTGTGTCTGGCGCACGGAGTACCGCCGCCGGATCTGCACCTATTATATGGATCTGTTCCGCCGCCGCGCTGACGGCACCTGGGACAGGAGTCTGGAAATCCACCGGGAGCGCTGTTATACCACAGAGGAGCTGACGGCGTGGCTCACGGACGCCGGATTTGGGAAGATCCGGATTTACGGCGACAGGAAGATGCGCGCGCCGGCTGCAGGTGAACAGCGGATCTACTTCTCCTGTGTGCGGATGTGAGGGAGGAGATCGCGTGTACCGTACGTATTTCTATATTCTGATTTTATTGGCGGTCGTGGCGGGCCACTGTGTGTATACGTGGAGTCGGGCGCGCCGGGAAGAAGACCGCCGGCCGTGGACCCGGGGAACGAAGGTTTATCTGGCTGTGCTGGCGGCGCTGTGTGCATCCGCGGTCATCGGTGGATTGGTGGTCGTGCTGGCACATCTGGAGCCCACGGCCAGCCATGCCCTGGCGGGCATCGGCTTGTTGATGGCGGTGTGGTTTGATTTCCGCCTGAATCGAGCCTGCGGGAAATAAGAACAAAATAACAAGAGGAGACTTGGAAATCTATGAGTGATCGCATTGTCAGAGCCATTTCCGCCGACGGACTGGTGCAAGCCGCGGCCATCTGCAGCCGCGACCTGGTGGAGCGTGCCCGTCAGATCCACCATACCACACCTACCGCCACGGCGGCGCTGGGCCGTGCGCTGTCCGGCGCCAGCCTCATGGGCAACGCGTTGAAGGGACAGGGAGCCAGTCTGACCCTGCAGTTCAAGGGCGGCGGCCCGCTGGGTACGGTGCTGGCCGTGTCCGACAGCCTGGGCAACGTGCGCGGATACGTGACCAATCCCGGCACGGAGCTGCCTCTGCGGCCGGACGGCAAGCTGGATGTGGGCGGCGCCGTGGGCCGCGAGGGCACCTTGACGGTCATCAAGGATCTGAACATGCGGGATCCCTATGTGGGCACGGTGGATCTGCTGGGCGGTGAGATCGCAGAGGACATCGCCGGATACTTTGTGGAGTCCGAACAGATCCCCACGGCCTGCGCCCTGGGCGTGCTGGTGGATCGGGATCAAAGCATCCGCTCCGCCGGCGGTTATCTGATCCAGCTGATGCCCGGCGCCACAGAGGACACCATCGTCAAGGTGGAGGGGGGCATCATGGCCGCCGGCGCCGTGTCGGCTATCCTGGAGAAGGATGACGATCCGGAGCACCTGCTGCGCACGGTCATGTCGGATTTTGAGCTGCATATTCTCGATACCGAGCCGGTAGAGTACCGCTGCTACTGCTCCCGTGAGCGGGTGGAGCGTGCGCTGATCTCTCTGGGCATCGATGAGCTGGAGGGCATCCTCCGGGATCAGGGCAAGTGCCGGATGACCTGCCAGTTCTGCGACGCGGTGTACGACTTCTCTGCCGCCCAGCTGGAGGGACTGATTGCCGGGCTGCGGCAGGATGACGCAAAAAAATGATTTTTTTCTAAACTTTTTGTTGACAGAGCGCTTCCGTTTTAGTATAATAACCCTTGCCGTTCTTGAAGCGGCAAGGGACGGGAGCATAGCTCAGCTGGTTAGAGCACCTGCCTTACAAGCAGGGGGTCACTGGTTCGAGTCCAGTTGTTCCCACCAAAGACCTGGCCAAGTAGTTCAGTTGGTTAGAACGCCAGCCTGTCACGCTGGAGGTCGTGGGTTCGAGCCCCATCTTGGTCGCCATATGCCTCTGTAGCTCAGTTGGTAGAGCAGCGGACTGAAAATCCGCGTGTCGTTGGTTCGACTCCGACCGGAGGCACCATTTGCGGGCGTAGCTCATCTGGTAGAGCGCGACCTTGCCAAGGTCGAGGTAGCGAGTTCGAGCCTCGTCGCCCGCTCCATGAAAAAAGCACTGCTTCGGCAGTGCTTTTTTCAACGAAATTTTCCCTTGCGGGCAAGCGAAATACGCCTGCGGCGTGTGAAATGTGCTGCGCACGTGAATTGTTCGCTGTGCGCACGTGAAAAATTCTGCCGCGAGCGCAAAGATCTCTCTGATTCCGGGATACTTTAAACCGGGAATTCGGCAAAATCGCCCCTTGACAAAGGCGAGGGGGTATATTATAATACCCATCGAGCCTTTGGGCCGGACAATTCAATTTGGTGACATAGCCAAGTGGTAAGGCAAGGGTCTGCAAAACCCTCATTCCCCGGTTCAAATCCGGGTGTCACCTCCAGAGAGAAAAGCACTTGCCTGCGGCAAGTGCTTTTTTCAGCAGTCGGTGCCGGTTCGATAGAGAGAAGAAATCCCCCTCGCCGTTGTACCCGCATCTTGTTTTTCCTGCATTTATGCGCTATCATGCAGGTAGAATAAACGGAAGGATCCCGCAAGATCCCGTTTTTATTTCATTTTTACGAAGGAGTGATCTCATGTACGACGTCGCCATTGTGGGCTCCGGCCCTGCCGCCGTTTCCGCGGCTCTGACATTGAAGAACCACAACAAGTCCATCATCTGGTTCGGCTCGGCAAAAATGAGCCCCAAGGTGGAGAAGTCCGAGATGATCGCCAACTACCCCGGCGTGGCCATGGTCACCGGCCGTGAGCTGAACAGACTGTACGCCCGGCAGATTGCCCAGGCCGGGCTGGAGATCACCGAGCGGATGGTGACGAACATCCTGCCCAACCGCCGGGGCTTCATGCTTCAGGGCGGCGATGAGATCTACGAAGCCAAAACGGTGCTGCTGTGCACCGGCTCTGTCAGCGCCAAGGGCTTCCCCGGTGAGGAACGGCTGCTGGGCAGCGGCGTCAGCTACTGCGCCACCTGTGACGGCTTCCTCTACAAGGGAAAGACCATCGCCGTGTTCTGCGGCGGCAGAGAATATGAGCACGAGGCGGAGTATCTGGCCGAACTGGCGGAAAAGGTCTATCTCTTTACCCCCTATGCCGACTGCGGCGTGGTGCGGGACAACGTGACCGTCAATCCCGGCCGGATCAAGGAGATCACCGGCGCCATGCGGGTGGAAGGCGTGATGCTGACCGATGGGAGGTCGCTGGCGGTGAACGGTGTGTTCGTGCTGCGCAGCGCCGTGGCGCCTGGCACCCTGCTGCGCGGCCTGGAGATCGACGGCGCGGACATCGTGGTGGACCGGCACATGGCTACCAATGTTCCCGGCTGCTTTGCCGCCGGCGACTGCACCGGACGGCCCTATCAGCTGGCCAAGGCCGCGGGCGAGGGCAACGTTGCCGCCCACAGCATCGTGACATATCTGGCCGGGCTGGAGAAACAATAACAGAGCAGAGCACCGACACCCCCGCGGCGATAAAAAGCGCCGCGGGGGTGCTGTAATCGGCGGATTGACGGCGCGGCACAAAAAGGGTACAATAGCATGACATCATTTACCCGGGAGGTACAACCATGCAGGTGGGAACCAGATTGCACGGATTTGAAATAACGAGGATCAGAGAGTTGCCGGAGCTGCCCGCAACGCTCTGGGAAATGACCCATGAGAAGACCGGCGCGGAGCTGTGCTGGCTGGAGCGCGATGATGAGAACAAGGCCTTCTCCATCGCCTTCAAGACGCTGCCGGAGGATTCCACCGGCGTTTTCCACATCCTGGAGCACTCGGTGCTGTGCGGATCGGACAAATACCCGGTGAAGGAGCCCTTTGTGGAGCTGTTGAAGACGTCGCTCCAGACCTTCCTCAACGCCATGACCTTCCCGGACAAGACGGTCTACCCCGTTTCCAGCCGCAACGACCGGGACTTCCTCAACCTGATGGACATCTATCTGGACGCAGTATTCCATCCCGCCATCTACCGCCGCCCGGAGATCTTCCGTCAGGAGGGCTGGCGCTACGAGGGCGAGGGGGAGGAGCTGTGCTATCAGGGCGTGGTGTTCAATGAGATGAAGGGCGCGCTTTCCTCACCCGGCACGGTGCTGGAGGACGAGATGGACAAGCGCCTGTTTCCGGACACCTGCTACCGCCACAACTCCGGCGGCGATCCCACATGCATCCCGGATCTGACCTATGAGCAGTTTATCGCCAACCACCGGAAATACTATCACCCGTCCAACGCCCGCATCTCTCTGGTGGGCAGCGTGGATCTGGACGCCGCGCTGGAGAAAATCGACGGCTATCTGTCCGGCTTTGACCGCCGGGAGGTGCGCTTCCCCATCCCCATGCAGGCACCTGTTGCTCCGGTGACGGCAACTGTGCCCTATGAGATCGGTCCCGAAGAGGAGCCGGAGGGCAGGGCCATTGTGTGCTGCGGCACGCTGCTGGGCCGCTATGACGAGTTCACCCGCAATTTTGCCGCCACCATTCTGGCGGATTATCTCACCGGCGACAATGACGCCCCGCTGAAAAAGGCCATTCTGGACGCGCAGCTGGGTCAGGACGCCGCCGTCAACGTCCACGACGGGATCCAGCAGTCATGGATCTCCTGGGATGTGTGGAATACCGACGCGGACAAGCTGCCCGCGATTCGAAAGACCGTCCGCCGGACGCTGGAGAAGATCGTGGCGGAAGGCCTGGACCAGCGCCGCCTGCGGGCCTGCTACAACCACTTTGCCTTCCACATGCGGGACCGGGACAACGTTGGCGCACCCCGCAGTCTGGACGAGGCGCTGGACCTGCTGGAAACCTGGCTCTACGGCGGCGATCCCGCCGACGGGCTGCTGGTGGAGGCGCCTCTGGCAGAGGTGGGGTCGAAGCTGGATACCGACTACTTCGAGCAGCTCATCCGCGAGCTGCTGCTGGACGAGAGCCACAGCGTCACCGTAGTGCTGACGCCATCCCCCGCGCTGGGAGAGGAAAAAGCGCGCAAGGAGGCCCAACGCGTCGCCGCCGAGAGCGCGGCGTGGACGGAGGAGCGCAAAGCGGAGCTCCGCCGTCAGGCGGAGGAACTGGCGGCATGGCAGCAGACGCCGGACAGCGAGGATGCGCTGGCCACGATCCCGGTGCTGCAGCTCTCCGACCTGAAGGAGAAGCCGGAGCCCCTGCCCATGACGGCGACGAAGCGCGGCGAGACGACCGTACTGCGCCACGAGATCCGCTCGAACCTGGTGAAGGTGAAGACCATCTTCAATGTCTCCGACTTGGCGCTGGAGGAGCTGCCCGATCTGGTGACGCTGACCACCCTGCTGGGCGTTACCGCCACGGCCCGCCGCAGCGGCGAGGAGCTGCAGATGAGCATCAAGGAGCATGTGGGCAGTCTGGCGGCCTACCCCGTGGTTCTCCCCGGCAGTGACGCCGACCACTGTCAGGTTCTCTTGGGCGCGTCCTTTACCTGCCTTGCCGAGCAGACGGAGGAATCCGCCGCTCTGCTGCGCGAGATCCTGAATGAGACGGTTTATACCGACCGGAAGCTGCTGCGTGACCTGCTGAACCAGTCCGCCCTGGGAGCGCAGATGTCCCTGTCCTCCGGCGGCCACCGCTACGCCGTCGGCCGGGTCAGCGGCGGCTTGACCGCCGCCGGCGCTGCCAGAGAGTACACCGGCGGCGTGGAGCTGGCCCGCTGGCTCAAAGAAATCAGCACGGCGGAGGACGCCGCGCTGGACGATCTGCTCCGTCGCATGGAGCGTCTGGCCCGCCGGATCTTCACCGGAGAGCGGCTGACGGTCTCCTGCTCCGCCAACATCCCCGACGCGGTGGTGGACGGACTGATCGCGGCCTTCCCCCGCACCGGCGTGTCCGTCCCTGCGGAGGCTGCCTACGCGCCGCTTCCCTGCGGAAGGGAAGGACTGGCCATTCCGGCTTCGGTGGGCTTCGCCGTCAAGGGCAGCAACCTAAAGCGCCGCGGAAGACCCTATTGCGGCAGTTACGGCGTGCTGGCCAGCGTGCTGAACTATGTCTATCTCTGGAGTGAGATCCGCGTACAGGGCGGCGCTTACGGCTGCGGCTTCTCCTGCCGGGACGACGGGGATCTGTTCTACTACACCTACCGGGATCCCCAGCCGGACCGATCCCTGAACGTGATGGATGCCTCCGCCGCCTTTATCCGCGATTTCTGCGCGGACAGCCCCGATCTGACGGGCTTCATCCTCAGCTCTGTGGCGGGGCTGGATCCGCTGCTGACGGAGTCCGAGAAAATGAGCCTGGCGGAGAGCCGGTATTTCAAGGGCACCTCCTACGAGGACGTCTGCCGCTACTACCGGCAGCTGGTGCAAACCACGCCGGAGGATTTGCTGGCACTTTGCGACGCGCTGGAGGAGGTCGCCGCGGATGACCGCACCTGCGTCATCGCCGGCCAGAGCCTGTTGGAGGGCTGCGCCGATGCGCTGGATGAGATCCGGCAGGCGCTGTAATGTGAATTGAAAAGCAGATACCCGTCCGGTTTTCCGGGCGGGTATCTGCATATATATTGGTCAAAATGCCGTTATTTCGTAGCCAGCGCAGTGAACAGATCCACCGCCACAGGCAGGATGCGGTCGTTGAAATCATAGCCTTTTGTGTGGAGCGGGGGATAGTCCTCGCCGTTTCCGATGTAGAAGATGGCGCCGGGGCAAACCTTGGTGTACCAGCCGAAATCCTCCGACGCACGCCACAGCGCATCCATCTCCCGGCAGGGAATGCCCAGCGATGCGGCGGCTTCTCTGACCCGCTGCAGGCAGGCGTCATGGTTCCTTGTCTCCGGGAAGTAGTCCCGGATCCGGTGCTCCATGTTCAACCCCTGCTCCTTCGCCAGCTGCGCGGCAAAGTCCAGCAGAGACTGCTCCAGCGCCTTCATCTCATCCTCCTGCTCGGCCCGGAGCGTCAGCCGGATCTCCCCGTCGCCGGCGGAGATGCCGAAGTCCCCGGTGCCCACCTGTATGCCGGTCACAGTGCAAAGCACCATGCCCGCATGGGGCGCGGAGACCAGCTCCCGGGCATGGAGGGCGATGCGGGCGATAGCCTCCGCCGGGTTGCGGCCGCTCTCCGGCGCACTGGCGTGGGACTGCCGCCCGTGAAGGGCAATGGTCAATCCCTCCGAGGCGGGCTGGGTCAGACCGGGCCGGTAGATTACCGTACCCTCCGGGTATCCGCCCAGATTGTGAAAGGCGTAGATCTCCGCAACGCCCGCCTCCCGGAGAAGCTCGGCGCAGCGCACGGCGCCCTGCCCGATCTCCTCGGCGCCCTGGAAAATGAGATAAACGGTGCGCTCCGGCGCCTGATCCTCCAGCGCCAGAGCCAGCCCGCACAGCGCCGCACTGTGCCCGTCATGGCCGCATTTATGGGACACGCCGTCACAGACAGAGCCGTAGGGCAGGTCGATGCCCTCCGGAATGGGCAGCGCGTCCATGTCGGCGCGGAAGGCAATGGGGGCGAGAGCGGGGCTGCGCCCCGGCTTCACCGCGTAAAACCAGCCGTCCCGCTCCACCAGGCGGCAGGTGGTGTGTTCCCGCAGGAACTGGCGCAGCGCTGCTCCGGTATTCCGCTCCTGCAGCGAAAGCTCGGGATGACGGTGCAGGGTGTGGCGCAGCTCGGTAATGGCGCGCAGATGCGTTTGATCCATGTGTATGACTCCCTCCGTGTCGGTTTCGGGTCAGTTGAGACCCAGCCGATCCTTCAAATAGCGCTCCAGCGCGTCAAATCCCCCGTGGGGGTAAGCGTCGATGGGCTTGCCGGCGCGGTTGATGAGGCAGTCCGTCAGCAGAAAGACGCCCATGCCCAGCTCCGCGGCGATCATGTCCTCGCCCACGTCGTTGCCCACCATGATGCATTCCTCCGGCGCGAGACCGGTGCGGCGCAGGAGCTCCCGGTAGTAGGCCGGATTGGGCTTGGAGCAGCCGATGTTTTCATAGGTGGTGATCAGCTCGAAATCCTCCGGCTGCAGGCCGGCCCAGCGGATGCGGCTCTCGGTGGCCACGGCGGGGAAGATGGGGTTGGTGGCCAGAACGGTACGGATGCCTGCGCGGTGCAGCAGCGCCAGGATCTCCGCGGCCATGGGCGCAAAGCCGCACAGCTGCTGCGCCTGCTGGAACTCATTGGCGTAGAAGGCCTCGAAAAGAGGCTTGTCCTCCATCGCCCTCGGCCCCAGCACGTGAGTAAAATCCTCCCAGAACGCCGCCTCATTGGAGCGGGATCCGTCGTTTTTCACCATGGCCCCGGTGCTGTGCCAGATGGCACGGATCAGTGTCTCCGGCTCGTAGCCGTGGGGCGCCAGCTTTTTCACCAGAAATTTGAAATATCCCGTTGTGAACGCATCCTGATCCATGGGCAGGAGCGTCCCGTCCAGATCGAAGAAGACCGCTTGGATGTCATGCTGCATCGTTTTTTGTTCCTTTCGCCGTGATGTCCCTATCATAAACCGGTTTTTTACAATGAGCAAGAAGAATCTGGGGAATAGGGGTTGACAAATCTGTATGATGCGTATAATATGAACACATGAACAAATATTCATATTTAGGAGGACGCCGCACATGAAAAAGAGCTACAAGATCGACGTGGACTGCGCCAACTGCGCCAATCTGATGGAGCAGGCCGCCAAAAAGACCGAGGGTGTGAAGGACTGCACCGTCAGCTTCATGACGCTGAAGATGAAGATAGAGTTTGAAGAGGGTGCCAATGCGGCCGCCGTGATGGAGAAGGTGCGCGCAAGCTGCAAAAAGGTGGAACCCGATTGTGAGATTTTCCTGTAAAGACAGAGGGAAAGGAGAGGAGAGGCCGTGAACCAGAAACAGAAAAAGCTGCTCTTCCGGATCCTGATGGCTGCGGTGTTCCTTGTGCCGCTGTATCTTGTGGATCTGGGGATCGTAAAGCTGTCGCTGCCCCGGTGGGCACTGTTGGCGCTGTTCCTCGTCCCCTATCTGCTGGTGGGCTATGACATTTTGCGCAAGGCCTTTCTGGGCATCCGGAACGGACAGGTTTTCGATGAGAACTTTCTCATGACGGTGGCCACCGTAGGCGCCATCGCCCTGGGGGAGTACGGCGAGGGCGTGGCGGTGATGCTGCTCTATCAGGTGGGCGAGCTGTTCCAGAGCATCGCCGTGGGCAGGAGCCGCCGCAATATCGCCGCCCTGATGGACATCCGCCCGGACTATGCCAACATCGAGGAGGACGGTCAGCTCGTCCGCGTGGATCCCGACGAGGTGGAGGTGGGCAGCGTCATCGTGGTGCAGCCCGGGGAGAAGGTGCCGCTGGACGGCGTAGTTGTCGAGGGCAGCTCCAATTTGGACACCGCCGCCCTCACCGGCGAGAGCCGCCCGGTGGATGTGGGCGTGGACAGCCCCATCCTCAGCGGCAGCGTCAACATGACCGGCCTGCTGAAGGTACGCACAACAAAAGGGTTCGACGAGTCCACCGCCTCCAGGATTCTGGATCTGGTGGAGAACGCCGCCTCCCGGAAATCCAAATCCGAGAGCTTCATCTCCAAATTCGCCCGGTACTATACCCCCATTGTCTGCTACGGCGCCCTGGCGCTGGCGGTGCTGCCGCCCCTGTTCTGCATGGTGACGGGGATCGGTATGGAACCCTATGCCTCCGTGGGCGCCCTATGGGGTGATTGGGTGCTGCGCGCCTGCACCTTCCTGGTCATCAGCTGCCCCTGCGCGCTGGTGATCAGCATTCCGTTGAGCTTCTTTGCCGGACTGGGGGGAGCCGGCAGCCAGGGCATTCTCATCAAGGGCTCCAACTATCTGGAGACGCTGTCCCGGGTGAAGGTGGTGGCCTTTGACAAGACCGGCACCATTACCAAGGGCAACTTTGCTGTGACAGCGGTGCATCACAGCCCCTTTGACGACAGGAAACTGCTGGAGTACGCCGCTTTGGCGGAGTGCCACTCCAGCCACCCCATCAGCAAAAGCCTGCAGGCGGCCTATGGAGAGCCGCTGGATCAAGGTCGGGTCACCGATGTGGAGGAACTCAGCGGACACGGCGTCACGGCCCGCGTGGACGGGCACACCGTGGCGGTGGGCAACGACAAGCTCATGAGCCGTCTGGGACTGGAAAGCCGTCCCTGCCATCACGTGGGCACCATCATCCACGTGGCGGTGGACGGGGCTTACTGCGGTCACATTGTCATCGCCGACGAGCTGAAGGAAAATGCCCGCCGCGCCGTGGAGGAGCTGCGCCGCGCCGGCGTGGAGAAAACGGTGATGCTCACCGGCGATGCCGAAAGCGTGGCAAAGAACGTGGCGCAGCAGGTGGGCCTGACGGACTACCGGGCTCAGCTTCTGCCGGCGGACAAGGTGGCCTGCGTGGAGGAGCTGCTGGCCCGGTGCGGCGGCGGGAAGAAGCTGGCCTTCGTGGGCGACGGTATCAACGACGCCCCGGTCCTCTCCCGTGCCGACATCGGCATCGCCATGGGCGCACTGGGCTCCGACGCCGCCATCGAGGCGGCGGACGTGGTGCTGATGGACGATGATCCCGTGAAGATCGCCAAGGCCATCCGCATCTCCCGCAAGTGTTTGCGGATCGTAAAGGAGAACATCGTGTTCGCTCTGGGCGTCAAGCTGGTGTGTCTTGTGCTGGCGGCGCTGGGAATTGCCAATATGTGGCTGGCCGTTGCCGCCGACGTGGGCGTGATGATCCTGGCGGTGCTCAACGCCATCCGCTGCCTGGCGGTGAAGGACCTGTAAGCCATACAGGAAAAGAGGAGGGATCCCGCCCTGCCGGACAGACCGGCAAGGCGGGATTCTATCCGTGTGTCGACAAAGTGTCGACGCACGGACAGGCAAATTCAGAAACATGGAAAGATGTTCCTGAATTTGTATGGATTTCACGTGAAGGGGGAGTCCCCTCCCCCTTCACAATCCCCCATGCGTGTCGTACCCTTTCTGCAATAGCCTTCGCCTGCAGTTTACAGGAATCCCGCCCTGCCGGACAGACCGGCAAGGCGGGATTCCCTTGCTTTTCTCCTGCTTCGCGTGGTAAACTATCAGAAAATGATCCGGAGGGGAGATCAGATCGTGGGTTTCAATCTGGAAACAGGCATTACAACGGGTGCGGTATTTCTGCAGGGACTGTTGAGCTTTTTCTCTCCCTGCGTGCTGCCGCTGCTGCCGGTATACTTCGGCTATCTTTCCGGCGGCACGGCGGAGCAGGACGGAAACGGGGAGATGCGCTATAACCGGCTCCGTGTCGCCTTGAATACCGTGTGCTTCGTGGTGGGCATTGCCTTTGCTTTTCTGATGCTGGGCCTGGGCATGACGGCGCTGGGCACCTTTTTCGGACGACGCCAAAAGCTTTTCACCTGTATCGGCGGCGCGATCGTGATTCTGTTCGGCTTGTACCAGCTGGGCGTATTCGGCAAGTGGATGATGCTGGAGCGGGAGCGGAGGCTGCCCTTCCGGCTGGACCGTGCCGCAGCCTCCCCCTGGATGGCCCTGATCCTGGGCTTTTTGTTCAGCTTTGCCTGGACGCCCTGCGTGGGTCCGTCGCTCACCGGCGTATTGCTGATGGCGGCATCCGCAGCCTCCCGCACAAAGGGCCTTTTGCTGTTGGGACTCTACACGCTTGGCTTTGTGCTGCCGTTTCTGGCGGCGGGCTTCTTCACCACCTCGCTGCTGCAGCTGTTCCGCAAGCACCGCAACGTGGTGCGCTATACGGCGAAGATCGGCGGCGTGGTGCTGATCCTCATGGGCGTTCTCATGCTGACCGGCACCGTAAACCGCCTCTCCGGCAGCCAGGCGAATGTGCAGCCTTCCACCCAGATCCATGCGCCGCAGCCGAAACCGAAGCCGGAGCCGGAGGAGCAGACCGGTGAACAACCCGGAGAACAGCCCGAGAAACAGCCCGGAGAGCAGCCGGAGGATCCCAACGCCGCCATCGACTTCGAGCTGACGGACCAGTATGGCAAGATCCACCGCATCAGCGATTACCGGGGCAGGGTGGTGTTCCTCAACTTCTGGGCCACCTGGTGTCCGCCCTGCCGGGAGGAGATGCCCTATATCCAGAATCTCTATGAGAAGTACGGCGACGATAGCGACGTGGTGATCCTTGCCGTGGCAGGCCCCGGCAGCATCGACGATCAGGACGAGGCGGGGGTGGCGGCCTTCCTGTCCGATCACGGCTATACCTACCCGGTGCTCATGGACTTCACCGGCGAAGTGTTTGGCAGTTACGGCGTCAATGCGCTGCCCACCACCTTCATGATCGACCGCAACGGCAATGTGATGGGCTACGTGCCCGGCGGTATGACCCAGGAGATGATGCAGAGCATCATCGACCAGACGTTGGCGGTGGAGCTGAAAACCGATTAGAAAAGCAGCGGAGGTCTCCGAATACCGGAGACCTTCGTTATTTCATTCGGGTGGGAAAAAGGCATTGATTCCCGGCCGCCAGTGCCCTATAATGGAAAAAAGAATGAAAGCAAGCGAGGTCTGTTCCTATGGAAGCCACCGCCCCCTACCGGCAGAGAGATCATCTGGAATACCCCCGGCTCACCATGTTTCAGATGGTGGAGCGCATTGCCGCCCAGTATCCGGCGGAGCCGGCCTATGAGTTTTACGGCCGGAAAACCGGCTACGGCGCCTTTGTGGCGCGGATCGAGCGGGCGGCCCGGGCCTTCTGGGCTCACGGCATCCGGCCCGGCGACGCCGTGACCGTCTGTATGCCCAACACGCCCCAGGCGCTGGACTGCTTTTACGCCCTCAACCGCATCGGCGCCGTGGCCAACATGGTGCACCCGCTGTCCGCGCAGGAGGAGATCACCTATTACTTAAACGTCTCCGCCAGCAAAATGCTGCTGACGGTGGACCTGTTTTATGAGAAGGTTGTGGCGGCGCTCTCGGACGTGGACCACCCCGTCACCGTCCTCACCGCCCGGATGCAGGAGGAGCTGCCGCCCCATCTGGCCGCGCTGTACGTGCTGAAAAAGGGGAAGGACTATCTGTGCTTTCCCCGGCCGCCCCATCTGCTGTGGTCCCGCTTTCTGAAGGACGGAGACAGCGCGGTGGAGCTGCCCGAGCCCACCTTTGACGAGAACCGCACCGCCGTGATCCTCTACAGCGGCGGTACCAGCGGCACGCCCAAGGGAATCTGCCTCAGCGACCTCAACTTCAACGCCTGCGCCATGCAGGTGCGGGAGGCGCTGGGCATGGAGTTCCGCACGGGGCTGAAGATGCTCAGCTGCATGCCGCTGTTCCACGGCTTCGGCCTCGGCATCAACCTCCACGCCGTGCTGATCCACGGCGCCTGCTGCCTGCTGATGCCCACCTTTACCGGCAAGACCTACGCCCGGATGGTGAAGAAGAAAAAGCCCAATTTCATCGCCGGTGTGCCCACCATCTTTGACGCCCTGCTCCATGTGCCGGAGCTGCAGAACGCAGACCTGAGCTTTCTCTCCGGTATGTTCTGCGGCGGCGACTCCCTGCCGGTGGAGCTGAAAAGGCGGATCGACGCATTCCTGCGGGATCACAACGCCCACATTCAGGTGCGGGAGGGCTACGGCCTCACCGAATGCGTCACCGCCAGCTGCCTCACGCCCCGTGATGAATACCGGGAGGGCAGCATCGGCATCCCCTTCCCGGACACGGTGTACGCCATCGTCCAGCCGGACACGGACAATGTGGTGCCCAACGGGGAGGAGGGGGAGATCATCCTCCGCGGCCCATCGGTGATGCTGGGCTATCTCAATGATCCGGCGGAAACAGCCCGTACGCTGCGCCGCCTGCCCGACGGGAACATCTGGCTCTACACCGGCGATCTGGGCCACATGGACGACGACGGCTACGTCTATTTCCACCAGCGGCTCAAGCGCATGATCATCACCAACGGCTACAACGTCTATCCCTCCCGCATCGAAAACGCCATCGACGAGTGTCCCGAGGTGGCCTACAGCTGCGTCATCGGCGTGAAGGACGATCGCCGGATGCAGCGCGTCAAGGCGTTCATCGTACCCGCTCCCGGCGTAACAACCGATGAGGCCACGAAGGAGGCCATTTTGGATCAACTCCGCCGGAAGATCGCCGCCTATGCCTTGCCCCGTGAGATCGAGTTCCGGGAGGAGCTGCCCCGCACACTGGTGGGCAAGGTGGCCTACCGCGTATTGGAAGAGGAGGAGAAGCAGAAATGAAACTGATCTGGCTGGGCACGGCTGCCCTGCTGCTCCAGACCGATGATATCACAGTCGCCGTGGATCCCTTTCCGGGCCTTCCGCTGGACGAGCCCATCGACCGGCAGATCCCGGATCGCGCCCTGTTTGAGCGGGCCGACTGTGTGCTGGTGACCCACGGCCACTTCGACCACATTCAGTTCATCCCCGCCCTCTACGGCGAGGGGGACTGCCCCGTCTACGCTACGGAGACGCCCTGCCGCACGCTGGAGAGCAAGGGCTTTCCCAACCACCGGCTGCATCGCATCGCCCCCGGCGATGCCTTCGACCTGGGTTCTCTCCATATCCGAATGTGGCAGGGACGGCACTGTCACTTCGACTTCCCGCTGGTGGTGCGGACGCTGGGCTCGCCCCGCGCTCTGACCCATCCGGCACGGCTTGCCAGGCTGCTGAAGCTCAACAAGGAATACGACGAGGCCGGCGAGATCCTGTTTTACGAGGTGACGGACGGCACCTGCCGCCTGCAGATCATGGGCAGCCTCGGTCTGGACGACGCCACAGACTATCCCACCGGAGCGGACTGGCTGATCCTGCCCTATCAGGGGCGCAGCGATTTGGTGGACTACGCCCTGCCGCTGGTGGAGCGTCTGGCGCCCAAGGCGGTGCTGCTGGATCACTATGACGATGCGTTTCCCCCCATGTCCTCGGCTATCGATCCCGCGCCCGTTGTATCGGCGATTCCTCAACGCCTTGGAATCCCCTGCCGGGCACTGCAGAAATACGAGACCGTGGAGCTGTAAAAGACAGGAGAGAGAAAGATGAGCAAGAACGAGACAAAACGCAAGCGCCGCTGGGGTGACCGGCGTGACGCCCGGCTGGTGAAGGCGCCCGGACTGCAGACCATCATGGGCTATCTGTGGCCCAAGCGGACGGACTGCGAGGTGTATATCAGCGACAAGGTGGACGCCACGGAGCTGCTGAAGTATCTGGAGCGGAAAAACGCCGAGCACCCGGAGTACAAGACCACCATTTTCCATGCCGCCATCACGGCCATGGCCCGTATGGTGAAGGAGCGGCCGCTGATGAACCGCTTTATTCAGGGCTACCGGATTTATGAGCGGGATGAGATCACCATCAGCTTTGTGGCCAAGCGCCGCTTTGCCGACGGGGCTGACGAGGCGCTGATGGTGCTGGTGCCGGAGGACGGGGACAATCTGGACAGCATCAGCCGCCGCATTGTGGGTGATATCAGAGAGACCCGGAAGAGCGAGACCTCCACCGGCGGCGTGGACGCCCTGCTGGACAGTCTGGCCAGACTGCCCCGGCTGCTGCTGATGATCATTGTGCGCGTCGTGCGCTGGCTGGACTTTTGGGGCATCAACCCCAAGGCCCTCACCGAGGGCGATCCCAACTACACCACCATCCTCACCTCCAATCTGGGCAGCATCAAGACGCCCTCGGTGTACCACCACCTGAACAACTACGGCACCAACAGCATCATGATCACCGTGGGCACCCTCCACAAGGAGGAGATCCTGATGCCGGACGGCACCAAGGAGATCCGGGACGTGGTGGATTACGGCGCCACCCTGGACGAGCGCATTGCCGACGGCTTCTATTTCGCCCGCAGCCTCAAGCTCATCAAGCATATATTTGACCACCCCGAGATGCTGGATCTGCCTTTGGGCGAGCCCAGCGGATTTGAATACTGATCCCGACGTCAAAATTCCCGCGGCAGACAAATTGCCGCGGGGATTTTCCCTTTTTTCGTTGCTTTTTTTCGCCGTCCGTGATATGCTCTGCAAGGACTGCCTGTGACAGCAATCCGGGAAAAGGAGAGAATGACATGGCTGCAACAAAGACGCCCGTCCAGACGGAGAAGCGACCTGCACAGAAGAAGGAGATCAGTCTGGAGGCCTTTATCTTTATCGCCCTCTTTGTGGGCTTTTTCGCTGTGTTTGCCTGGAAAATGGGCATGGTCAACGCCATGAACACCATGATGAACACCGCCTATAAGCTGCTGACGGACACGGTGCTGTACCTGACGGCCATCTGTGTGCTGATGGGCGCGGTGTCGGCGCTGCTGTCGGAGTTCGGCGTGGTGTCCCTGACCAACCGGCTCCTGCGTCCCCTGATGCAGCCGGTGTACGGTCTGCCCGGCGCCGCCTCGCTGGGCATCGTCACCACCTTCCTGTCGGATAACCCGGTGATCCTGACTCTGGCGGACGACAGGTACTTCCGCAGCTTCTTCAAGAAATATCAGTTCCCCGCCCTCACCAATCTGGGCACCTCCTTCGGCATGGGCATGATCGTGTGCACCTTCATGCTGGGCCTGTCCGGCAAGAGCGGCGGCAACTTCGGCCTGGCTGTTCTGGTAGGCCTGCTGGGCGCCGTGGTGGGCAGCATTGTCAGCACCCGCATGATGCTCTTTTTTACCAAGAGGGTCTACGGCAAGGATGAGGATATGGAGGCCTCCGGTGAGATCACCGGCATCGAGAAGAACATGCGCCCGGTGCGCCCCGGCAGCGTGGGAAACCGCCTGCTGGACGCCATTCTGGAGGGCGGCGCATCCGGCGTCAAGATGGGCGTGAGCATCGTCCCCGGCGTGCTGATCATCTGCACGCTGGTCATGATGCTGACCAACGGCCCCGGCGAGGGCGGCGTCTATACCGGCGCGGCCTACGAGGGCATCGGCCTGCTGCCCTGGCTGGCGGATAAGCTCAGCTTTATCTTGAAGCCCCTGTTCGGCTTCTCCTCCCCGGAGGCCGTGGGCGTGCCCATCACCGCGCTGGGCGCCGCCGGCGCTGCCATCGGCGTGGCGGAGCGTCTGGTGGAGGCGGGTAAGGCCGGCGCCGGCGATGTGGCGGTGTTCACCGCCATGTGCATGTGCTGGAGCGGCTACCTCAGCACCCACGTGTCCATGATGAACAGCCTCCACTGCGAGAAGCTCATCAGCAAGGCCATCATCAGCCACACCGTCGGCGGCTTCCTGGCCGGCGTGGCGGCCCACTGGATTTACGTTCTGCTGAGCATGATCGTGTGAGGGGAAAAGAAAGAATTGAAAACGCGAATAGCAAACCCGGAGCTGTATCGACAGCTCCGGGTTTGTTATTATTCATCTCCGTGCCGCTTTAACCAAACGCCAAACCCAAATCGCTCAATCGGATCTCCATTTTTTGCAACGTCTTTTATGAGCTCCAGCGCTCGGACTCGTGTTTCTGGGTCGGCGTCCATCAGCTCACCGATACAGACAGCACAGGCGATTCGCGTGTCCCTGTCTTCGTGAGTGAGAAGGGATGCAAACTCACAAATTCGGTCTGGATAGTATTTTCCAACAGATGTTGCGGCTTTCCGATACATAGCTGTGCCTTGGTTGTTTCGCTTTACTGATTCACGACTCTCGTACTGTACATTCTGCGTATAGGATACGCCCAACAGAAATCGTTGAACATAGTACTCAAATGATCTTATTCCGGCCATTTCACACAAACTCCAACGTCGTCCTCTCGCAGATCTCCCGGATCTTGCGCTGCAGCGCCTTCAGATCCTCGAAGGTCTCCGGCTTCTTCCGTGGATCCCGCAGCAGGGCGGCGGGGTGGTAGAGGGCCATCATCTGGATGCCGCCCCGCTCAAAGAACTGGCCGTGCTCCTGGGTGATCTTGAAGTCCTCCTTGATGATCTCCGCGGCGCTGATCCGGCCCAGACACACGATGATTTTGGGACGCATCAGCTCCACCTGCCGCCGCAGAAAGCCCCGGCAGGCGTCCTTCTCCGTGTTCAGCGGATCCCGGTTCTGGGGCGGACGGCACTTGACGGAGTTGGTGATATAGATTTTCGACCGGTCCAGACCGATCATGGCCAGCATGTCGTCCAGCAGCTTGCCGGCACGGCCCACAAAGGGCTCGCCCTGGGCATCCTCGTTGGCGCCGGGTGCCTCGCCGATAAACAGCACCTCCGCCTCCGGGTTTCCCACGCCGAACACCACGTTGGTGCGCTTCTCCGCCAGAGCGCAGGCCCGGCAGTTCAGGCATTGCTGATGCAGCTTTTCCCACTCGCCCATGGTCTCTCTCCCGTCAGCAATACTTCTTCAGCCAGCCCCAGATGTCATCGTACACGGTCTGCTGCTGGGCCTTCTCGTTGAGGATCTCGTGGCGCAGTCCGGCGTAGGACAGCAGCGTCACGTCCTTCATCCCGGCGCTGCGGAAGGCGTCGCGGGAGCGGATCACGCCCTTCATCATATTGCCCACCGGATCCTGCTCGCCGGAGATGAACAGCACGGGCATGTCCTTGTCCATCTTGCGCAGGTTCTCCATCTTCTGGTTGAAGCGGATGCCGGTCAGCATCTGGCGGAACAGACCCACCGTGGCCGGCTGGCCGCACATGGGATCGGCGATATAGCGGTCCACGTTGTCGTTGTCGGCGCTGAGCCAGTCCACCGGGGTGCGGTTGGGGGCGAAAGCCTTGTTGTAAGCCCCAAAGGCCAGATTGGTCACAAAATCGCTGGTGGCGTTCTCGCCGCTGCGGCGTGCCACCGTCTTGGCCACGGTCAGTCCGCCGGTGAGCATGAACTCCGGCTGCCAGCCGGTGCCCATGATGATGGCGGCCTTGACGGTGCCGGGATAGCGGATGAGGTAGGTGCGGGCCAGGAAGGAGCCCATGGAGTGCCCCATGAGGAACAGAGGCACGCCCGGGAATTTCTCCTTGATGCGCAGGTGCAGGGCGTAGAGGTCGTCCACCACGGTCTGCCAGGTATTGCCCTCGCCGAAATAGACGGGGGTGCCGCCGGGAGCGACGGACTTGCCGTGGCCCAGATGGTCGTGGCCCACCACGGCGATGCCCTGCTCGTTGAGGAAGCGGGCGAAGCCGTCATAGCGGGCGATGTGCTCCGCCACGCCGTGGGCGATCTGCAGCACGCCCATCAGCTCCTTGCCCTCCGGCAGCCACTCCATGCCGTGGAGCGTGGTTTTTCCGTCCGAGGAGAGAAACGTAAATTCTTGCAGATTCGTCATGGTAATTCCTCCTGTTCTATGTTATAATCAATTATCAGTTAAAACCGTGAAAGCGTTTTACTAATTATAACACATATATTTCCATTTGAAAAGAGGAGGACGACATGGGAAGCTATATCTTGGCGCTGGATCAGGGAACCACCAGTTCCCGGGCCATTGTTTTTGACCGGCAGGGGCAGATTGCCGCCAAAGCCCAGCACCCCTTCCGCCAGATCTATCCCCAGGCGGGCTGGGTGGAGCACGACCCCATGAACATCTGGAACAGCGAGCGGCTGTCCGCCATGGAGGCCATTTCCGACTTCGCCCCCGGCGATATCGCCGGCATCGGCATCACCAACCAGCGGGAGACCACCATTCTGTGGGACAGGAACACCGGCGAGCCGGTATATAACGCCATCGTCTGGCAGTGCCGCCGCACGGCGGAGCTGTGCGAGGAGCTGAAGCGTCAGGGCCTCACCGAGCGGGTGGAGACCTCCACCGGCCTCCTGATTGACGCCTATTTCTCCGGCACCAAGATCCGCTGGATCCTGGACAACGTGCCCGGCGCCCGGGAGCGGGCGGAGCGGGGCGAGCTGCTCTTCGGCACGGTGGAGACCTGGCTCATCTGGCAGCTGACGGGTGAGCACGTCACCGACTACTCCAACGCCTGCCGCACCATGCTCTTTGATATCCACCGCCTGTGCTGGGATGAGGAGCTGTGTGAGATTTTGAAGGTACCCATGAGCGTCCTGCCCACTCCGGTGGGCAACAGCCAGATCTACGGCTATGTGAAGCCGGGCATCCCGGGCCTTGAAAAGCTGGCGGGCGTGCCGGTGTGCGGCGCGGCCGGCGACCAGCAGGCGGCTCTGTTCGGTCAGGCCTGCTTTGCCCCCGGTGACGCCAAGAACACCTACGGCACCGGCTGCTTCACGCTGATGAACGTGGGCGAGGCGCCGGTGCGCAGCCGCGCGGGCCTCGTCAGCTCCATCGGCTGGCAGGTGGACGGCAAGACCACCTATGTGCTGGAGGGCAGCGTGTTCAACGGCGGCAGCACCATCCAGTGGGTGCGGGACGAGCTGAAGCTCATCGACTCTGCCCCGGAGGTGGACACGCTGGCCGCCTCGGTGCCGGACAGCGGCGGCATCGTGCTGGTGCCCGCCTTCACCGGCCTGGGCGCGCCCTATTGGGATATGTACGCCCGCGGCGCCATCCTGGGCATCACCCGCGGTACCAACCGCGCCCATGTGGCCCGCGCCGTACTGGAGTGCATCGCCTATCAGGTCACGGATCTGATGATGGCCATGCGGCAGGACGCCGGCCGGGACATCACCCGATTGCGGGTGGACGGCGGCGCCAGCGTGTCGGACATCATGCTGCAGATGCAGGCCGACCTTCTGCGCATCGAGGTGGACCGCCCCACCATGGTGGAGACCACCGCCTTCGGCGCGGCGGCTCTGGCGGGTCTCAGCTGCGGCCTGTGGAACAGTATGGACGAGCTGAGCCGGCTGCGAAAGAGCCAGCGGATCTTCCGTCCGGAGCGCGTTCAGGCGGACTGCGACCGGGAGTACCGCCTGTGGAAGCGGGCCGTCCAGCGCGCCGCCGACTGGATCGAGCATTGATTTTTTAAAAGACTGTAAATTTCGCCCCGCCTCACTTGCGCGGCGCGAAAATCAGGACTATAATCTGGCCAAACCGAATCAACCCAACGGGAAAGGAGCATCATTATGGCATTTTTGGAAGATCTGACCAAGAAGGCAAAGGACATTGCCGGCGCTACGGCAGAAAAGGCAAAGGATATCGCAGGCACCACCGCGGAGAAGGCAAAGGATCTGGCCGGAGCCGCCGCCGAGAAGGCCAGGAGCGCCTCTGACACCGCCAAGACCAAGTTGGCCATCGCCGCCGAACAGCGGGAGATCGAGAAGAACTACAAGGCCATCGGCGAGTGGTTTGTGGCGGAGTTCAAGGGCGAGATCCCCAACGCCGTGAAGGACGTGGTGGCCGCCGTCAACGCCTCCAAGGCGAAGATCGCCGAGCTGAGCGCCAAGGCGGAGGAGACCGTCGAGGAAAAGGTCGAGGAGATCAAGGAGTAACCGAAAAGCGCAAAAAAGCAGCCATTCCATTTCGGGATGGCTGCTTTTCATTATAAAGCCAGGCATCGCAGATTTCGCGCCGCGCACGGCGCGAAGATATAGAATCGTTTTTTGCCGCGGCGTTAAGTGAGCGCCCAAATCTCTGATTTGGCTGCGCGAACTTATGCATGCGAGCAAAGCGAGTCGTAGTACGTGGAAAAAAACTCTTTTCAGACCACGCAGTGTGCGAGCGCAGCGAGTGCGCGGAGTGGGCTGCAAACCAAATACCCCAAAACGGCGTTGCCGCTTTGGGGTAGGACTTATGCCAAAAAGCCCTTGAGGATGGTCTCCTCGGCCTCCTCCGGGGAAAGGCCCAGGGTTTCCAGCTTCAGCAGCTGGTCGCCGGCGATTTTGCCGATGGCGGCCTCGTGGATCAGCTGGGCGTCGGTGCAGTTGGCGGCAATGGCGGGGATGGACTTGACCTTGGCGTCACCCATGATGATGGAGTCGCACTGGACATGGCCGAAGCACTGGGCGTTGCCCACCATACGGGGGTAGAACACCTGCTGGGATTCGTCCTGGGCCACGGAGCGGGAGATGACCCGGCCTCTGGCGTCGGTGCCGTTGAGCTCGATCTCCATCTCGCTCTCGGCGATCTGTTTGCCGTGGGTCAGCAGACGCTCGGTAACCACCACCTCACTGCCCGCCTCGCAGACGAACTTGGTAAAGCGCTTGGTGGAGTCGATGCCCCGGATCTGCACCGTGTCCATCTCCATGGTGGAGCCCTCGCCCAGATACACGATGGTCTGGGGGTTCATCACGTTTTTGCCGGTCTGCTCGGGGTCGTTCTCGCCGTAGTGCTTCTCGGCGTACTTCACCCGGCAGTTCTTGCCGATATAGAAGGTGTGGACGCCGTCATGGCGGCTCTCGTCGCAGCCGGAGTTGTGGATGCCGCAGCCGGCCACGATCTCCACGTCGCAGTCGTCGCCCACGTAGAAGTCGTTGTAGACCATTTCCGTCAGGCCGGTCTTGCTGATGATGACGGGGATGTAGCACTTTTCGCCCCTGGTGCCGGGCTTGATGCGGATGTCGATGCCCGGCTTGTCGGTCTTGCCGGTGATCTCAATATGCTCGGTGGACTGGCGGGCCTCGCAGCCGCTGTCCTTGCGGATGTTGATGGCGCCCACCGGCTTGCCGGTGAGGTCGGCGATCTTCTCCAGCAGCTTGGCGTCGATGTCGGTGATCATCGGTCGGCCTCCTTTCTTGTCATCACGGGGCAGGAGCCCAGGGTGTCGGCCAGGATCAGGGGGAAGATCTCCTCCGTGGTGCCACGGTGGGCGATCTGGCCGCCGGCCACCACGATGATCTCATCGGCCAGGCGGATGATCCGCTCCTGGTGGGAGATGATGACCATGGTGGCGCTGTGCTTTTCGTGGATCTGCTCAAAGGTTTCGGTCAGGCGGGCGAAGGACCACAGATCGATGCCGGCCTCCGGCTCGTCAAAGATCATGAATTTGCTGTTCCGGGCGAGGATGGTAGCGATCTCGATGCGCTTGACCTCGCCGCCGGAGAGGGACACGTCCACCTCGCGGTCCAGATAGTCGTTGGCGCACAGGCCCACGCTGGTCAGATAGTTGCAGCAGCGCTCCTTGCTGAGCTTGTTCTGCCCGGCGGCAAGCTGCAGCAGATTCTGGACGGTGATGCCCTTGAAGCGGGGCGGCTGCTGGAATCCGTAGCTGATGCCCAACCGGGCACGCTCCGTGATGTCCAGATCGGTGATATCCTGCCCGTCATAGATGATCTGACCGGCGGTGGGATGGGCGAGGCCCATGATGATCCGGGCCAGCGTGGTCTTGCCGCCGCCGTTGGGGCCGGTGAATACCACCAGCTTCTCATCGGGGATGGTCAGGCTGATGTCTTTGAGAATGTCCATCTCCCCCTCGGGGGCGGACACGCGGTAGGAAATATGCTTCAGCTCCAGCATGGGAGACTCCTCCTTTGGGGCGTTGATTCGTCGTCGCGAGGACTCGGAGTTTCCCCGCGCAGTTTATATATTTTAGCAGAAGACCGGCGGAAAAGCAAGTATCGGCACGTGAATTCCCCGCGTCACATAGAATGGCGGGGAGGTGAGAACATGGAGCAAATAGAGGAGATGGATCTGCGAGCCTGCGATGCGGTGTGGCAGCGGGTGGCGCCGGAGCTGAACCCCTATCCGGAGGTGCGCGCCGCCGCACTGGCAGCGGAGACGCCCTGCGCCGCCATGGAGGCAAAGCGGCAGACGGTACGGTGCGATGATGCCATGACGCCGGAGGCGCTGGCCGCCGCCGTGGAGGAGGAGCTGGCCGCCCGCCGGGCCTATCTGGCCCACGCCCGCTGCACTGGAGGCAGCACGGGCCGTGCGCTGATGCAGCTGGCGTCCGACAGCGGCCGTCATGCCTGCCGCCTGCGGAGTCTGTATTTCCTGCTGACGGGAGAGTGCTATCGTCCCTTCCCTGTCTGTGGACAGGCGGAGATCCTCAGCCTGTGTCCGTTCCTGCGCCGGCGCTATCAGCTGGCAATGGAGACGGCCGCGATGTACGACGGCTGGGCCGCCGCGTCGGATGATTGCATGGCCGCGTCTCTGCGAAATATGGCGGAAACCATGCGCTGCCAGGCCGCCACGCTGATGGGGCTGCTGGAGAACAGCCTGGGATAAATAGTATGACCCCCAATGGTTACAGGCATACCAAAAACGCCGCCCCGGTTGGGGCGGCGTTTTGAACTGTATCCATTATTCGACTTCCTCGTCCAGCGCTTCGATGAGGAAGCTCACCGGGCGGAAGCCGTCATTGCAGGAGATCATGGCGGAGCGGGGATTTTTCATCCAGCCGTCGTAGAAGTTGCCGCCGCCGTGGCTCAGAGCCAGCACGAAGGGGGACATGGTATCCCACGCGCTCTGACACAGGCCCTCCGGCTTCTGCCATCCGTTGGCCATGAACACCTGTCCCTCGGCCATGTCACAGGCGTGGGCGATGGGGTTTTCATACCGGGCGGAGAGGTCGGGGTAACTGGCCTTGCGGATGACGGTGATACGGCACTTCTTCACAGGCGATCACTCCATGGAAACGATGTAGTAGTACACGGGCTGGCCGCCGGCCAGCAGAGACAGCTCGCAGTCGGGGCAGGCGGTGCGGAAGTGGATGCTGGCGGCCTCGGCCTCCTCGTCGCTGACGCCCTCGCCGTAGAACACGGTGATGAACTCGGCGTTCTTTTCAGCGGCCAGCGCGGCCAACTGCTCCAGCAGGGCGTCGATGGAGCGGTCGGTACCCAGCAGCTTGCCGTCCACCAGAGCCAGATAGTCGCCCTCGTTGATGGCGAAGCCGTCAAAGTCGGAGTTGCGGGCGGCGTAGGTGATCTGGGCGGTGGTGACGGTCTGGGCCGCCGCAGTCATGGCCGCGGCAATGGCCTGGGGGTCCTCCTGCTCCAGATCCGCGTTCATCATGGCGGTGATGCCCTGGGGCACGGTGGCGGTGGGGATCACAATGATCTCCTTCTCCGTCAGGCCCACGCACTGCTGGGCGGCCATGATGATGTTCTTGTTGTTGGGCAGGATAAAGACCACCTCGCTGGGGGTCTGCTCCACCTCCCGGAGAATGGACTCCGTGGAGGGGTTCATGGTCTGTCCGCCGGAGACGATGCGATCCACGCCCAGATCCCGGAATGCCTCGGCCAGGCCATCGCCGGCGCAGACAGCCAGGAAGCCGTAGCGCTTCTCGGGAGCCGCCACAGCGGGCGTCTCTTCAGCGTGGGGGGTCATATCCTCGTCGTCCAGCTGGTCGGCGCTGATGGTCTTCTTTCCGGCGGCCATATCCTCGGCCTGGATGCGCATGTTCTCGATCTTGGCGACCTCCAGCGTGCCGTACTTGGCGGCCTCGGTGAGAGCGGCGCCGGGAATGTCGGTATGTACATGGACCTTGAAGGCTTCGTCATCCTCACCGATGACCAGAGAGTCGCCGATGCTGTTCAGATAGGTGCGGAAGGGCTCGATGGACTTGTCGGAGGTCTTGCGCACGATGAACACCGTGTCGAAGGTGAAGGTGATGTCCTCGTCGCCGATGGCGGCAAAGTCAGCCTTCTCCTTGTCACCGGAGGCGTCGATCTCGGGGATCTCCTCGCCCTGAAGGCTGCGGAGCATGCCCTCCAGAATGATGAGGTAGCCCTTGCCGCCGGCGTCCACCACACCGGCCTTTTTCAGCACCGGGTTCATGTCGGTGGTCTCGGCCAGAGTGACGTAGCCGGTCTTGATGGCCTCGTAGAGCACGTACTCCACCTCGTTGCGCTCCTGCGCTGCCTCCACGGCCCGCTTGGCAGCCAGACGGGAGACCGTCAGCACGGTGCCCTCGGCGGGCTTCATGACGGCGCTGTAGGCGGTGGTGACGCCCTCGGTCATGGCGGCGGCCAGAGCGGCGCCGTCGGCCTCCTGCATGCCCTTGAAGGACTTGGACATGCCCCGGAACAGCAGGGACAGGATAACGCCGGAGTTGCCGCGGGCACCCCGGAGCAGGGCGGAGGCGGTGGCCTTGACAGCCTGATCCAGCGTAGTAGGCTGGATGCGCCGCAGCTCGGTGGCGGCGGTCTGGATGGTCAGGCTCATATTGGTGCCGGTGTCGCCGTCGGGCACCGGAAACACGTTCAGGTCATTGATGGCTTGTTTCTGCTGGGTGATGCAGGCGGCACCGAAGAGCACCATCTGCTTAAAGGTGCCGCCGTTGATTCTGTCTGTCATTGTCTACTCTCCTTCGGCCGGAAACTCACGCGGGCATGGTGATGGAGTCCACGCAGACGTTCACGTCGCGGACCTCCACGCCGGTGTTCTTGCTGACCATATATTTGACCTCGTTCATGATCGAGCGGCAAACGGTGGCGATGTTGACGCCGTTCTCCACGATGATGTGGAGCTCGATGGACACGGTGCCCTCGTCATTGTAGGTGACCTTCACGCCCTTGCTCATGGCCTCCGGCCGCAGCAGGTGGACCAGGCCGTCCTTCATGCTGCGATAGGCCATGCCCTTCACGCCGAAGCAGTTGGTGGCCGCCGCGCCGGTAATGGTGGTAAAAACGGCGTTGCTGATGGAGATCTCGCCGCAATCGGTTTGAACCTTTATCATAACGACCTTCCTTTCTTTGGAAAAACCCGATGGTAACGTAGCACTTTATTATACACGCATTTTCCCCAAATAACAAGGGGGAATCTATGGGGTCTCAATATCCCCGTTTTCTGTCCACGGCGCGCAGCAGAGGCAGGCCCGCGGCAAACCGCGCCATGTCCTCGCAGAAGAGATCCACGTCCACGTCACAGGTGTGCTCCAGAGACATGTTGCCGGAGATGTGGGGGGTGATGAGCAGGTTGGGTGCGTCCCAGAGCGGGTGATCGGCCGGCAGGGGCTCCGGCACCATCACGTCCAGCGCCGCCCCGGCCAGATGTCCGCTGCGAAGGGCATCGATCAGGGCGTCCTGATCCAGCACCGTGCCGCGCCCCACGTTGACGAGGATGGCGCCATCGGGCAGCAGGCCGATCCGCTCCCGGTTCAGCACGCCCGCTGTCTCAGCGGTGTGAGGCAGGGCGGAGACAAGGATATCGGTTTCCGGCAGCACCTCATCCAGCTCCCGGAAGGTAATGACGCGGTCGAAGGCGGGATCGGCGGCCTTGACACTGCGGCGCACGCCGGTGACGGAGGCGGCGCCCAGAGCCTTCATCCGCTGCGCCACAGCGGTGCCGATGTCGCCGGTACCCATCATGGTGACCCGGCTGCCGTAGACGGCGCGGGTGGGCAGCGGGCCGTGCCAGCGGTGCTCCCGCGCCGCCTCCTGAAAGGCGGGCATATTGCGCAGCAGCATCATGGTCATCATCAGCACGTGCTCGGAGATGGTGACGCCGTAGGAGCCGGTGGAGTTGGACAGCACCACGTCGGGGTTGGGGTAAAGGGAATCGTCCACATGCCGGTCCACGCCGGCACTGCTGACGCACACCCACTTCAGGTTGGGGAACAGGTGCAGGATCTCCGGCGCGGGGTTGCCGTACAGCACCTCATAGCGACCTCGTTCGTTCTCCGGCAGGTCGTCCACGGTGGTGCAGTAGGTGACGGAAAAGCCCAGGTCAGCGGCGGTTTTTGTGATCTGATCCCGGTGCCTCCGGTTCAGAAAATGGTCGAATACGGCGATATATCTCATGTCGATTCCCTCCTGATCGTTTGTAGTATCTGTTCGGCGGCACGGATGCCGTCGGAAGCGGCGGAAAGGATGCCGCCGGCGTAGCCGGCTCCCTCGCCGCAGGGGTACAGTCCCGCAATGCCGCTCTGTCCCGTCTCATCCCGGGGAATGCGCACCGGGGAGGAGGAGCGGCTCTCCACCGCCGTCAGCAGGGCGTCCGGCTGATCGTAACCCCGCAGCTTCTGTCCCAAAAGAGGCAGAGCCTGGGCGATAGACTCCGCCACAAAGGGCGGCAGACAGGCGTGGAGATCGGTGTAGGTGACGCCGGGCCGGTAGCTGGGCAGCACGGCGCCGGGTCCGGCGCTGGGCCGTCCTGCCAGGAAATCCTCCACCCGCTGACACGGGGCAAGGTATCCGCCGCCGCCCAGAGCATAGGCGTCCCGCTCCAGCTTTCGCTGGAAGGCGATGCCAGAAAGCGGATGGTCGCTGCCGAAGTCCTCCGGCGTTACGTTGATGAGCAGAGCGCCGTTGATATTCTCCCTGTCCCGGGCATATTCGCTCATGCCGTTGGTCACCACCTGCCCCGTCTCGGATGCGGCGGCCACCACCTGTCCGCCGGGACAGACGCAGAAGGAGAAGGCGCTGCGCCCACTGGGCAGATGACAGGCCAGCTTATAGCTGGCGGCGCCCAGTCCCGGATGGCCGGCGTAGGTCTTGTACTGGGCGGCGTCCATGTCTGATTGCCGGTGCTCGATGCGCACGCCCACGGCAAAGGGCTTGGGCTCCATGGGCACTCCGGCCTCATACAGCATCTCCACCGTGTCCCGGGCGCTGTGGCCCAGGGCAAGAATGACATGCCGGGCGGGCAGGGTGTATTGCTCGCCGCCTGCCGCCACGTCAACGGCGGTGACGGCTCCGTTTTCCGTGTGAAGACCGCAGAGCCGGTGGCCGAAGCGAATATCGCAGCCGCTCTCCAGCAGCTCCCGCCGCAGGTTCCGCAGGGTGATGTGGAGCTTGTCGGTGCCCACGTGGGGCTTGGCGTCGATGAGGATGGACTCCGGCGCGCCGCAGGACACCATCTGCTCCAGGATCCAGCGGTGGCGGACATCCCGGGTGCCGGTGTTCAGCTTCCCGTCGGAGAATGCCCCGGCGCCGCCCTCGCCGAACTGGACGTTGGACTCGGTGTTCAGAAGTCCGCTCTCCCAAAAGGTGTTCACGTCCCGGATCCGCTGCTCCGTGGGCTGTCCCCGCTCCAGCAGAATGGGTTTTGCCCCGCAGCGGCTGAGCACCAGCGCGGCAAAAAGACCCGCCGGCCCCGCACCCACCACCACAGGGCGGAGCTTTGGCGCCGTGACCGGCTCCGGCAGCGTGTAGAACGACTCCTCGAAAACGCTGATGTGTCTGCCGCCGCAGCGCCGCAGCACCTGCTGCTCCCGCTCCACCGCCACGGCCACCGTGTAGACCAGAACAGGCTCCTCCCTGGCGTCCACCGCCCGGCGCAGCACCTGCAGGGAGCGGATGGCTGTCCGCGGCAGGCGCAGCAGCTTTGCCGCCTTGTCCCACAGGGCCGCCTCATTCTGGTCGGGATTCAGTTTGATCTGATCCAGCCGCAGCATGGAGCACACCTCGTTTCAAAAATGTTAACAATTACCGACGAAGATTAAAGATTATTTTAAGATTTCTGCCTATGATAGAACACAGAAACAGATGGCGGATGCCATGCCTATATGATATCATAAGACACGGCGGCCTACAAGAAAAACCGCAAGGAAAGAAGGAGGTCATTTTTTATGACGAGTGAAGAATACGGATACGGCTATACGGAGAGCGGCGACCGCTTTACCAATACGGCGCCGTCTGCCGGCGAACCGGCCCGGAGCACGCCGGAGACCGTTGCCTATACTGCACCGGTGTATCACGCTCCTGCGCCGGTCCGGAAGAAGAGCTTTTTCCGCCGCACCGGCACAAAGGTAGCGGCTCTGCTGCTGACGGTGGCTGTGGTGGCCGGACTGTGCGGCTACGGCGGCGCTGCGCTGGCCGCCCGCAGCGACAGCGATGAGGATGAGTCCGTCACCAATGTGCGCCAGAGCAGCCGCGGCGCGGTAGATGTGGTGGTCAAGCGCGTGGACGGCAACACTCTCATGACCCCCGCGGAGGTCTATGCCTCGGCGGTGAACTCCGTGGTGTCCATCAACAGCACCACCCGCTCCACCAATGTGTTTGGCCAGCCGGTGGAAAGCGCCAGCGCCGGCAGCGGCTTTATCATCACCTCTGACGGCTATATCGTCACCAATCACCACGTGGTGAAGGGAGCCACCTCCGTTCAGGTGACCCTGTACAGCGGCGAGACCTACGATGCCCAGGTGGTGGGCGGCGACAGCGACTATGACGTGGCCGTGCTGAAGATCAAGGCGTCGGGCCTTCAGGCTGTTACCCTGGGCTCCAGCACCGATCTGAACGTGGGCGACACGGTGCTGTCCATCGGCAACCCCCTGGGTGAGCTGACCTTCTCCATGAGCCAGGGCATCGTCTCCTGCTGCGACCGTGCCATCAACGTGGACGGCACGCCCTTCAACATGATCCAGGTGGACGCCTCCATCAACCCCGGCAACTCCGGCGGCCCGCTGGTGAACCTGTACGGCGAGGTGGTGGGCATTGTGTCCGCCAAGTACTCCTCCTACTCCACCACCACGGTGGAAGGCCTGGGCTTCGCCATTCCCATGGACGATGTGCAGACCATCATCACCGACATTATGGAGAACGGACAGGTGACCAACAAGGCATACATGGCCATCACTGCCGGCACCATGACTGAGTCCATGGGTGCCCAGTACCGCATCGACGTCACAAAGGGTGTGTTCGTTTTCTCCACCGTGCCCGGCGGCGCCGGTGAAAAGGCCGGCCTGAAAATGGGCGATGTGATCACAAAGATCAATGACACGAAGATCACTTCCATGGAGGAACTGGCTGCGGTCAAGAAGGGCTACCGCGCCGGCGACACGGTGACGCTCACCGTCTACCGCGACGGCGAGTATATCACCCTCCCCCTGACCTTCGACGCCCAGCCCGACACCACCGGCCAGGAGGAGCAGCAGCCGCAGCAGCCGTCCTACCCCTGGGGCGGATCCCAGTACCCTGACGGCTGGGAGGACTACTTCGACTATTTCTACGGCCCCGGCTGGGGCAACTGATCCCAAATCATACAAAAGCGGTGTGACCTCCGGGTCACACCGCTTCAAACTGAAGACAAAGGGTATATGACGAAAGGCAACGACACGCATGGGGGATTGTGAAGGGGGATGGGAGTCCCCCTTCACGTGAAATCCATGCATATTCAGAAACATTTTTCAATGTTTCTGAATTTACCGCTTCAGTGTGTCGACACTTTGTCGACACACTGAAGCGGTGTGACCTCCGGGTCACACCGCTTTTTCACTGCTTCAAATGTTTTTTTGCGCGGGACAGCAGTCCGCCCTGCATCCGCTGCAGAGCCATCTCCGAACCGACCGGCAGCCTTTTGCCCGCTTTCGCCTATTCGCGGTTGCGCAGCTTCAGGGTAAGGGTGGTGAGCAGCGCGCAGCCCAACGTAACAGCAACGAGCCAGATCCATGCGGTCAGAAGTGTCTCCGGGGTGTGATCATAGGCTTCGATGGGCTCAAAAGGGGAGCGTATCTGCCCAAACTCTGTCGCAAGATCCCCGGGCGGCGGGTCAATGAGACCGTTCATATCGGAGATCGCGCCAAAGGCGGACATGCCCCACTTGCTGAAGGTGATGTAGGAGATGACGTCCATGACCCCTTCCAGCTTAAACAGAACGCCGCACATGATGAGCTGCAGGATCAAAACGAACGGCATGATGGTCATGGCAACGGTTCCGTTGTTTGCCACGGCGGAGATCAGCATTCCCAGACAGGCGGAGCCGAACAGCAGCAGGAAGATGGTCAGGAAATACTCGGCGGCCGTGCTGTCGAAAATCAGCGAGTCGGTGTTGTATGACACGAAGACGGCGCTGATGCCGTAGATCACGGCGGCCTCCAGGATGCAGACGATGAACTGCCACATCACATTGGCTGTGACGAAGGCGGAGAGCATCATGCCGTTGCGTGTATCGGCGTGGATGATCTCATGCTCCTTGCAGATGCTCTGGATGGTGTTGAAAATGCCGATCCAGATGCACGCCGATGCCAGCGTGAAGAAGCCGGACCTCGTCTCACCGTAGCCCTCCAGCATATCTCCGCCGACGACTGCCATGACCAACACGGCGATGATGGCAGAAAAGGCGATGGATTTGTAGAAGCGTTCGCGCCAGGCGATTCGCACCGTTTTGTTGAACAGGATGAAAACCTGCTGAAAGAAACCGGCCTCTGTCATGTCCTTGTCACGCTCCAACGTCTGATATATTCGTCTGCCAGACCCTTTCCGCCCTCGTACGGCGGATTGATCTCCTTCACGATGTCCTGCAGATGCTCCACATGGAAGGTTCGCAGCGCGCCGGCGACGTCGCCGGTATAGGCCAGGTGTCCGGCCTTGTCGGTGCTGCTCTTTGCCAGGACGACGACGCGGGAGAACAGCTCGATGGCGTCATCGGGATAGTGCGTAATGACCATCACGATCTTCCCGGTGCGGGCGATCTCCTTCAAGAGCTCCATCAGTTGCACCCGGGACGCCGCGTCCAGACCGGAGTCCGGCTCGTCGCAGATAAAAACCTGCTGGAATCCGACGAGCTGCACCGCAACGGAGACCTTCTTTTTCTGTCCGCCGCTCAAATGGGAGATCAGACTGTCCTGCAGATCGGTGATGCCCACCTTATCCAGTACGCGGTTCACCCGCTGGCGGATCTCCGCGGAGCTGAATGTGCCGCCCAGACGGATATAGGCCGCGTCGGTGACTGTGCTGAGGACGGTATCGTTGAGCCGCAGCGTTAAGAACTGCGGAACCAGCCCGATTTGCGACTTCATGCTCTTGAAGTTGGTATACAGGTTTTTGCCGTTGAGCTGAATGGAGCCGTCCGCCTTGGTTTCGCCGAGAATGGAGCGGATCAGCGTGGTTTTTCCCGCGCCGGAGCCCCCCAGGATCAGCATGAAGTCGCCGCGCGAGACCTGAAAGTTCACGTCCTTCAGCAGAGTCTTTCTCCCCATCTGGACGGTTTGACTCCGGATGTTGACGCGCATGGCGACCTCCTCGGGCGTCTCGATTTTGGGACGCGGAGGCGGAGTGGGGGCATGTCCGTCGGCGCTGCCGGAAGACGGGGAGCTCTTGCCGTGATCCCCGGACGCAGACAGCCCGGCGTCCCCGCCTGGCCGGAAGCCCCCGGCCGGACGAAAGCCGCCGGCGGGCTTAAAACCGCCTGCGGGGCTGTAGACGGCGGGCGAAGCGGAGATTTCCCCTCCGTCGGGGTGCTTCGCGTTGTCAGGACGGGGAGAGCCTCCATGACCCCGCAGGTCTGGCTGCTCGTTTTGCGGAAGCAGATCGCCGCCCGTCAGAAAAAAGCTGCGGGCTTCTTTGTCCGACAGATCCGTCGCCTGCTGAAAGAAGTAAGAGTAGTCTGCGACATTCAATTGCTTCATACGCTCTTCGTCCCTCTGCATTCTGCCGTGTGGCAGGTCTCGTTTAATCGTGAGAATACTCGATTAACTTTTATATAATACCACATATTCCCCTCTTTTTCAATCAAATTATCCACAATTCGACCGTTTATTCTCGGCGGGGAAGACACCCCGGCAAACGGGACGAGGCGGCCTGCAAACGGATGCGGGGGATTGGGCGCTCATTTAATAAAAACGGTGTGACCTCCGGGTCACACCGCTTTTTCACTGTTTCAAATGCTTTTTTGCGCGGGAAAGCAGCCCGCCCTGCATTCGCTGCAGAGCCTCCGCCGCCGGCGCCACGCCTCCGTCGGCCGCCAGCTGATACAGCGCCATAGCCCGTTTCCGGTCCCGCTTCACGCCCAGTCCGTTTTCGTAGAGAGCGGCCAGATGGAAGCTGGCCAAGGGCAGACCCAGATCGCTGGCCTTTTGGTACCACACCGCGGCCCTGGCGGGATCCTTTGTGCAGCCCAGGCCCTTCTCGCAGAGATAGCCCAGGTTGTTGCAGGCAGCCCGCTCTCCCTGCTGCGCTGCCTTTTCGTAGTAGGCAACGGCGGCGGACAGATCCTTGCTCACACCCAGCCCCCGCTCACAGCAGAAGCCGTACTGACACTGTGCCCCGGGATGCCCCTGATCGGCGGCCAGACGGTAGAGCCGCGCAGCCTGCGTCAGATCGCGGTTTACGCCCCGGCCGGTAAAGAGCAGGTTGGCCAGGAAGAACCGGGCGATGACGTCCCCCTGCCGGGAGGCCAGCTCATAGAGGGAGGCCGCCCGGGGGAGATCCTTCTCCACGCCAATGCCGTTTTCATAGCACACGCCCAGCGCACGCTGTCCGGAGGGGAACCGTCCCTCGGCTGCCTGCCGGTAAAGGGCGGCGGCCTTTTTCGGATCCCGGGGCACGCCTCTGCCGGCCTCGTAGTGCAGGCCGAGGAAGAACACGGCTCGCAGGAATCCCTGCTGCGCGGCTTTGCGGAAGCAGTCCACGGCCTTCCCGTCGTCCTGCGTCACACCGATGCCGCCGCGGTACAGTACGCCCAGATTGCAAAGCCCCTCTGCACCGTTCCGCTCTGCTGCTCTCCGGTACCATGTCACCGCCTGCTCCAGATCCCGCGGCACGCCCTTGCCCGCCTCGTAGCAAACGCCCAGATGGGCCATAGCCCGGGAGCTTCCGGCCTCGGCGGCCTTTCGGAAGCAGTCGGCGCCGCGCTCGGCGTCCGGTGGCGTTCCGCGTCCGCAGACGCAGCAAAGGCCAAGCTGGAACAAGGCATCCGGATGTCCGGATCTTGCGGCCTGCTCATAGCAGCGGAAGGCGTCATAGGCGCTCTCCACGGTGCCCACGCCGGTGTCAAAGCATTTTCCGAGGAAGAACTGCGCCCGGGGCAAACCAGCCTCCGCTGCCTGACGGAACAGGTTGAAGGCTGCCTTTCCGTCCCTCGTTACGCCCTTTCCGCAGTAATACAGCACGCCCAGCGAGCACATTCCGTCGGGATAACCCTGCCGCGCGGCCTCCTGATACAGCAGAAAGGCCTTTCGCAGATCCTGAGGCACGCCGTGCCCGAACTCGCAGCACATACCGAGAAATGTCTGCGCCCGGGGCAGCCGCTGCTCCGCAGCCCTGGCAAAGAGAAGGGCGGCCCTGCCGTGATGGCGCGGCACGCCAGCGCCGAAGTAGTAGAGCGTGCCCAGATTGCACTGCCCCATGGGATAGCCCCGCCGTGCCGACTCCTTGTAGAGGGCCACGGCCTTGTCCATATCCCTTTCGGTGCCCTGTCCGTTCTCGTAACACACGCCCAGATCGCACAGGGCGGGGGGATAGCCCGCCTCGGCCGCCTGCCGGAACAGGGCAAACGCCTTGCCGCTGTCCTGAGCCGTACCGATGCCGTTGTCATAGCATACAGCCAGCCAGTAGCGCCCCACCGGATCGTCCGTATCTGTCCGGCTCAGCCATGCAAAGGCCCGGTCCGGATCCCGCTGGGTGCCGTTGAGACCGAACAGACAGTTCAATCCCATCTGCACCTGCGCCCCGGCGTCGCCGCTCTCGGCGGCGCGGCGGCACTCGTCCAGCCGCTCCTGCGCCAGGCGGCGCCGCTGGTCGGCCAGCTTCAGCATCTCCGGGTCGAAAAACACCACCTGATCCCCCGTGTTGTCCGAATTTTCCACATTATGTAAATCGTTCACATTTCCATCCATCTTATTTACCCCCGTGGGGCGATTGATGCCCCGGAGCCCATGGTATGCCTGTCGAAAACAGTGTACCACATTTTTTGCCGCCTGACAATCATGGCTGTCGAGGGGAATCCTGCGGTGAGATTTCCGTACGTTTCGCAGATAAACTATATTGATGGAGTATTTTCACTAATTATGGTTGCTTGTGTTGAATTGTCCATCGGTATCAAGTATAATAACTTAATAATTTAGCGATTCTTTGGAAAGTGGTTCGCCATGAGCTGCTCGTCGGCGAGCCGTTTTTCGGCGCTGATGATGAAAAAGGGGGTAACCACATTGCTCAACACGACCAAAACTATTGAGAACGGAAAGGCTGTTTTCATGCTGGAAGGACGGCTGGACACGGTGTCCGCACCCGACCTGGAGGAGATGCTCAAGGAATCTCTTGATGGGGTGACCGGATTGACGCTGAACTTTGAAAAGCTGGAGTACATTTCCTCCGCAGGCCTGCGTGTGCTGCTCTGGGCGCAGAAGGCCATGAATAAGCAGGGATCCATGGAGATCTGCGGTGTCAATGAGACGGTTATGGAAATCTTTGACGTCACAGGATTTTCGGATATCCTGACGATCAGGTAACGGAGGGTATGCAGATGAGAAGCGACGTGATTGCGGTCTCCAGCACGGAAGACCGGACCGAGCTTGCATTGGATCAGGCGGAGCGTGTAGCGGTATACCGGCACCTGTCCCGCAAAGGTGCGCTGCATCTGCGCCTTCTGACGGAAGAGATGATGAGCATGGTGCGGGCTATTGCAGGCAATATGCAGGGCCGATTCTGGATCGAGAGCGAAGGGGAGCAGTACGAGCTGCACCTGTGCGCCAAAACACCCATGAACTTCGACAAGCGCGAGAAGCTGCTCTCTGCGTCCACCAGCGGCCGGAACGAGGCACATCGCGGCTTTATGGGTAAGATCCGCGCCTTTTTTGAGCCTGTGGATGACGCGCCGCTGTTTTTTGATCCGGGCCCCGACCACGACATGACCTGGACGCTGCACACCTATCAGACACAGGTCCGGCAGTTTATCCAGCAGGATCGGGAAGGCGCCGCGGAGGCATGGGATGAGCTGGAAAAATCCGTTGTTGCCCATGTGGCGGACGATGTCAAGGTCAGCATCCGCGGTTCGGACGTGGAAATGACCATTTTCAAAAAGCTGGCATAACAGGCGCGGCTCTTCTCTGTCCGGGAAAATGATAAGAATGATAAGAAGGGAGTGATCCCCATGGGAGACGGTGGAGTTGTCCTCGGGATAGTTCTGCTTGTTCTGGCAATTTGCATTATTATTGTGGTGGTGAATCTCAAACGTGACAGGCACGCCGGGCACACTACGCCCCCCGCCCCGATCAGCACGCCGTCACGCAGCGGCTATGTTGCGCCGCCTGTCAAAGAAAAACCCAAAAGCGGTGTTCCAGGTGTTCCGGAGGTAATGAAAATCTACAGTTACCACATGGAGACGGGTAAGACGATCTGCAGGTATTGCGGCGCTGAAAAAGACGGGGGTACGAACAGGTGTCCCGTCTGCGGAGAAAAGGGATAAGGAGTGATCTGCCATGATTTGCAAATGGTGCGGGAAAGCAGTGAGCCCGACGGACGGGAGATGTCCGTCCTGCGGAAGAGGATTGCCGGCATTGTCGGAGTGCGGCGGGTTTTATAACCTTGTCCCAACGGCGAAACCGGGAGGAGCAGAGTGGAAAATGCCGACAGAGCAGATAAGGCATGAGGATATGAATGCAGAGAACAGAGAATACCGGGAGCAAAGAGCAGATAATGCCGTGAGAAGAAGCAGGAGGAAGCAGTCCCCGCTGCCTGCGCTTTTATGGGCAGCCCTTGCTGTCTGTCTGGTGCTTCTGGCGATACAGCTGATTTCGAATGCGCGGAAAAATGAACGCATCAGGGAGATCAGCAGGGAGGCGGAGGAGACAAAGGAGAAGCTGAAGCGCGTGGAAGAGGCACAATCGGAAACGCAGAAAAAGCTGGACGAGATCTTGTCTCAAATGGAGAAGGAGAACCCAGACGACCCGGAGAATCCCGATGATCCGGAGAATCCCGATGATCCGGAGAACCCCGATGACCCGGAGAATCCCGACGACCCGGAGAATCCCGATGATCCGGAGAATCCCGATGACCCGGAAACAACGGAGCATCGAATCGACCTGATCCGGGGGAATGATGGGACCGAACCCACATTCGACTTGGAGGGCGTGACGTACCACGTCGTCTTCCTCGAACCGGAAAACGGAGAGGCCGGGCTTACGGCGAAATGCTACGCAGACGGTGCGGCAGAACCCTCTATTACCGCAGAATTGGTCTGTCAATACTGGGAAGATGAGGCCAAGTGGACGGTAAAGCCCACATGCGAAGTGAACGACGAGATGTTCGGAACGGACCCGTCGGTTCAGTACAAGGTACAGCTCAAATCTCTTATGGGATCCGACTGGAGTACGGTTGAGCCGGATAACGAATCCGATGCAGTAGTTACGGTCGAGCCAAACGGGCTCCTCGGGGCCACGATCCGCTGTGTGATCATCTGTGAGGGAACGACAGGAAAAACCGTGGAGATCACGCTGGGAACTGTCACGCTGTAAGGAAACAGCTCGATTTAACAGCAGCGGATGATCATGGATATCTGATATTCATTTTGTCATTATAAAAACAACAAACAATAGATAAGGAGAGAAAATCATGCAGAACAATTACGGCAATTATGTCCCGGACAATCAGTCGGGTCTGGCGCAGAACGGCTATCAGCAGTACACCGGTATGGACGCTTATACGGTGGACATGGTGTTTTGCATCGATGCTACCGGCAGCATGGAGGCCACGGGAGCAGGCCAGAAGAAGATCATCAACATGGTGAAGGAGGGTGCCATCAGCTTCTATGACGATCTGACGCGGATCATGGAGTCGAAGGACAAGCACATCCGGCAGCTCCGCATTCGCATTGTGGCGTTCCGTGATTATCTTGCCGACGGCGATCAGGCCATGCTGGTGACCGACTTCTTTATGCTGCCCCAGCAGACCGAGGAATTTGTGGCCTGCATCAACAGCATCAATGCCGGCGGCGGCGGTGACATCCCCGAGGACGGCCTGGAAGCTCTGGCGTACGCCATCCGCTCCGACTGGGCGCAGGAGGGCATCAAAAAACGGCAGGTCATCGTTGTGTGGACGGATGCGCCGACTCATCCGCTTCAGTTTGGCGCCAGAGCGAGGAACTATCCCGCCGGCATGCCCAGAGATCTGTCCGAGCTGACCGACTGGTGGAGCGAGTACATGGATGACAACTACAAGCGGCTTGTTTTGTTTGCCCCTGACGAGCAGCACTGGAGTGATATCTCCGAAAACTGGAGCAATGTTGTCCACTTCCCGTCCAAGGCCGGTAACGGTCTGGCCGAGCAGAGCTACGCCACCATTATGAACGCTCTGGCCAACTCCATCTGATGGCTCCGGCTATGAAGGACGGAATGACAAATCCGGCGACATGTGTCCCGGACTGTGAGATCCATCTGTGCGGTGAGGCCATAGCCGGCCGCGGAGAGGACAGCTACTGCTTCTGCTACGGGGAAGAGGCGGCGCTTCTGGCGGTTTTTGACGGCTGCGGCGGAGCGGGAGCGCGGCGGCATCCGTATTATTCCAATATGTCGGAAGCGTATATGGCTTCCCGCCTTTGCGCGGGAGCGGCATATGATACATATCAGGAGCTCTTCCCCATTCCACAGGGCGGCGGCAGAGCAGCTGATCCGTTTATCCGCCGGTGGGAACTGAACTGCGAGGATATTCTGCGGACTTACAGACCGCCCCGGGACGACGCGGCTTTTGCGATCAAGGGCTCCATGGTCCGCACCCTGCCCTGTACCGCGGCCGCCGTAATGATCGAGAACGGGGCTATGGAGGAAAGAACGGTGACCGCCTTCTGGCTGGGAGATTCCCGCAGCTACCTTTTGACGAAGGACGGGCTTGCCCAGCTTACGGTGGATGATACGTCTGTGTATGACCCCATGGAGAACCTGTATAAAGACGGCGTGCTGAAACGGATGTTGTGCGCTGACAGTACCGTACAGGTTCATTCCGCGACCATCACCGTCAGAGAACCCTTTGCCGTTCTCGCCGCAACAGACGGGTGCTTCGGTTATCTTTCGACTCCCATGGAGTTTGAAGGTGCGATATTGGGAACGCTGATGTCCGCAAAATGTGCGGCCGACTGGGAGACACAATTATCCGATATCCTGGGGAAGGCGGCAGGAGACGATTATACCTTATGCCTCGCCGCATACGGATTCCCCACCTTTTCCAAATTGAAAAAGCATTTTTCGGACAGATATGACAGATTGCAGAAACAGTACCTGAACAAGCTGAAAAAACTGCCGATAGACGACAGAGATGCCCGGATGCAGATGTGGAATACGTATAAAGACGGGTATATGCAGTATTATAGGGGAGCGAACTGATGGAGACCCTTTGTGATTATGTATTGACCGGCAATATGACGAATCAAAACGCAGGGTATTCGCTGTGGTGCTTTGCCGAGAAGAACGGCAGAGAGTACTTCATCAAGCAGTTCCTTGCGCCAAAGTTTCCGTTTGGGGATACGGTCTCTTCGGAGGAACGTATCCGGAAAAAGATTGCGGACTGTGTGGGGTTCGAGAAAAAGAAGAGCCGGATCTATGCCGCGGTCAATCGCTTCTCCGACGGCAATGATGTGCGGGTCGTCGATTTTTTCCGGGTCAAGTCAAAGTATTACATCGCCATGGAGAAGATCCGGGATCTTTCCTGGAAGATCTCGGATATCGCCGCGCTCCCGGAGACTGACAGACGGCGTTTGTGCGCGGTCATCGCCCATGCGGTGGCCGGACTGCACGAAGGCAGGCTGGTGCATGCCGATCTGAAGCATGAGAACATCCTGTTTGCGAAGACGCCGTCGGGACTGGTGAGCGCCAAGATCATTGATTTTGACAGCGCATTTACAGAAGATGACCCTCCGCTTAATAGGGAGGACATTTCGGGCGACTGGGTGTATTTTGCGCCTGAGGTGTGGGGACGATTCAGCGGAGAAAACACAAACCTCTCCTGCAAGATCGATGTTTTCGCGTTGGGCATCCTGTTCTACCGGTACTTTACAGGAGAGCTTCCGGGCTACGACATGAGCGCGGTGCCGGGCTTCACGCCGGGTGAAAAACTGTCGGTGGGTCAGGCAATCTGGCGTGGCGGAACCCTGGTCCTCAAGGAGGAACTGCCGGAGGATATCCGCCGGCTGTTCCTGGGGATGCTGGCGCGCGACGCGGACAAGCGCCCCTCTGCCCGCGAGGTATTCCGGGCTTTGCGGCCGGATCTGGCGGAGGAGGAGCTGTCTGCGGAGGAGGCGCAGCCGGACAACGGTAAAGCCGAAGAGGAACCCCGCAAGGAGGAGAAACCCCCGCTTCGGGTGCACTATTGCGCGCAGTGCGGCTGTCAAATGACGGAAGAGGGCGAGGTATGCGCATCATGCCGGAAAAAGCAGGCCACAAGCTTTTTCTATCGTCCCACGGGCTTGTAATCCGGTTGAAGGCAAAATAAATACACGGGAAAAGACCTGGCCGAAAATTCAGAGATCAAAGGATCGGGGAGATGACAGCATCGAAGCGCGGTTTTCCCGATTACCGCAAATGCTGTACAGCTTGTGAAACCGAAAAAAACATGCCGGATCTGCTTATATACGAGAGCAGATCCGGCGTTTTTTCGCCGTTTCCGGCGGAGGCAATAGCAAAGAACGATTCGATGATAATCGGAATATCGCCGCATGTGCCGTTCCGACCTTGCAAATGTTTCCCCAATACATTATAATATTCAATTAAAGAATTTTACCGGCGGGAGGTACTTGCGGATATGGCAGAGGAAAAGCGGTTTACAAAAGCGACCTGGCAGATCATGGAGCAGCTTCTGGAGGTGGATAATCTGGAGGATGCCCTGTCCGGCAGTCTGGAGACCATTGTCAGGACGCTGAACAGCGAGGCAGGAGCCATCTGGATGCTGGATCCCAAAACGGATCGTTTGAGCCCCATGTTCCATATCGGACCGGCCGATATCTCCAATATCACGGTGGAAAACGGCCTGGGGCTGGAGGGCATCGTCACCAAAACCGGCAAGTCCGTCATCGTAGAGGACGCCGCCAACGATCCCCGCTTCGACGGCACCGTGTTTGATGACAACGGACTGGTCACAAAGACCATGATCTGCGTGCCTCTCAACAACCTCCACGATATCATCGGCTGTGTGCAGATCGTCAACAAGAAGGACGGCAGCCTGTACGACGCCGAGGAGCTGAAGCTGTGCGAGCGCATGGCGTCTCTGGCGGCCATCACCATTGATGAAAAGGGCCTGCTGGTGGATCTGGGCGAGAAGAAGGAGCCGCTGGCGGTGCTGAAGAACGTGACCAAGGAGTTCCCCTCCGGCGACGGCGTGAACCGCGTGCTCAAGGGCATCAATCTGGAGGTATACAAAAACGAATTTGTGGTGGTGCTGGGCGAGTCCGGCTGCGGCAAGTCCACCATGATGAACATCATCGGCGGCATGGACTTCCTCACGGACGGCACCCTGCTCATCGAGGGAAAGGACTTCTCCCATCCCACGGACGCGGAGCTGACCCGTTACCGCCGGGAATATGTGGGCTTCATCTTCCAGTCCTACAACCTCATGCCCAATCTGACCGCGCTGGAGAACGTCCAGTTCATTGCCGAGCTGGTGGCAGATCCCATGAGCGCGGAGGAGGCCATCGAGAAGGTGGGCCTGACGGACCGGGCCGATAATTATCCCGGTCAGATGTCCGGCGGTCAGCAGCAGCGCGTATCCATTGCCCGGGCCATCGTCAAGCGTCCCCGGCTGATCTTGGCCGACGAGCCCACGGCGGCTCTGGATTACGCCACCAGCATCGAGGTCCTGCGGGTGATCGAGGATATCGTCAAGAACCAGGGCGCCACCGTCATGATGGTCACCCACAACCCGGAGATCGCCAAGATGGCCGACCGGGTGGTGAAGGTGCGCAGCGGGAAGATCGCCTCCATCAAGAAGAACATGCATCCGCTCCACGCGGAAGAACTGGTCTGGTGAGCCGACATGAAGAGAACGCAGATCAAAGATACCCTGCGGAATATTGTCCGGCAGGGGGTGTCGTACCTCTCCATCGTCGTGATCGCCTTTCTCGGCGTTACCACCTTCCTGGGTGTGGACTATTCCACCCGCGCCTTGCGGCAGAACGGATCGGAGATGTATAACCGGCAGAACTTCCGGGATATCGAGATGGTGTCCACCCTCCTGTTCACCCAGGAGGATCTGGAGGCCATCCGGCAGACGGAGGGCGTGGCGGACGCGGAGGCCGTGTGGCAGTCCGCCGGCCGTGTATCCGCGGGAGAAGCGCGGCAGAATGTCAATGTGATCTCTCTCACCGAGCGCATCAACCTGCCCCGGGTTGAGGAGGGCAGCCTGCCCGCCTCGGCCGCGGAGTGCGCCGTGGAGCAGCATCTGGCCGAGGAGATGGGCTGGCATGTCGGCGACCGGGTGGAGGTGGAGACCGCATCGGGCGTGGGGCAGTATCTCTCGGGCGGCACTTTTGTGATCACGGGCATTGTCAACCACCCCGACCATACCAATTTGAGCGTACCCGAGACGCCCTACATCCTTGTCACAAAGGACGCCTTTGATCAGACAGCCCTGGACGGCTGCTTTATGAAGGCTGAGGTGGTCATTGAGAAGGCTGCCGGCGTGAACCGCATCAGCCGGGAATACGATGACACCGTGGCTGTTGTATACGGACGGCTGAATGAGCTTGCCGAGTCCCGCTCGTCGGAGCGCAGCGAAACACTGCGGGATGTGTATCAGCGGCAGATCGACGAGAGCCAGGCGCGGCTGGATGAGGCCCGCGGGCAGCTGGATGACGCCCGCAAAGAGCTGGACGAGGGCTGGCGCGAGCTGGCTGAAGGAGAGCAGGAGCTCCAGGACGGCCGTGAGCGGCTGGAGCAGTCAAAAACCGAGCTGGAGGAGGCCTGGGCTAAGCTGGAGGATGCGCAGAAGCAGCTGAATGAGGCGAAGGCAAGGCTGGATGCCGGCGAGCCGGAATTGACTGAAGCGAAGACCCGGCTGGACGCAAGTGAAAAGGAGATTCGAGCTGCGGAGGCAGAAATCAATCAGGCTGCCGCACAGCTGACGTCCGGCTGGAACCAGCTGGAGGACGCCAAGGCCACTCTCCGCAACGGCATGCGCAGCGCCATTGAGGACGCCTACGGCGGCGACACCTCCGGGCAGATCCGCTGGGCCTCCCGCCGCAGCGTCGATCTGAACAGCAGCAGCGTCACCGCCATGGACTTCTGGATCACGGAGACCTACCGGGCCGATCTGAACCGCCCCATGGCGAACAACATCACATCCTTCATCTATTCCGACGAGATTCCGGATGAGGTATTGATGAAGTGCTACGAGAACAAGACGGGATCCATGGACGGGTATAATCCCGGCTCCGCCAGAGGCATTCTTGCCGGCGCGGCCATTGCCGCCTCGGAGCAGTACGAATCGGACTATGACCAGCTTGCCTCCTCCTGCAGGCAGTGGGACGAGGGGCACGCGGAATATCTGTCCGGCCTGAGTACATACCGCAGCGGCCTCAGCCGTTTTCAGGCGGCGCAGGCCGAGTATGACGCCGCGGCGCGGCAGTACCGCGACGGACAGGCGGCATATGAGACAGGTCTGGCCGATTACGATGCCGGCATGGCGGCGTATGAGGAGGGTACCGCGCAGTACGAGCAGGGGGTTATCGATCTTGCAGACGGCGAAAAGCGACTGGAGGAAAGCCGGAAGCAGCTGGAGGACGGCGAGCTGGACTATGAGGCCGGCCTTGCCGAGTACGAAGACGGAGAGGAGCAGCTGGATCTGGCCCGTGATCGGCTGGCCGGGCAGGAGGAGTGCCGCTGGCTGCTGCTGGATGTTCATGGCAGTGCCAGCTTTGCCCAGCTGATCATCGGCAGCGGCAACCTTGCCAGCCTGGAAACGACCTTCTCTCTGCTGTTCATTTTGGTGGGCGCGCTGGTGATTTTTGCCACCGTCAGCAAGATGATTGATGAGCAGCGCAACCTGGTGGGCACCACCAAGGCTCTGGGCTTTTTCAACCGGGAGATATTCGCAAAATATCTCGCCTTCGGCGTATCCGCCACGGTGCTGGGCACCGTGCTGGGCATTCTGACTGCCCGCTTTGTCATGGAACGATTTGTTCTCGGCGGCTTTGACAACTATTTTGTATTCGACCTGACAAAGCCGGCTCTGTATGCCGTGCCTACGCTGCTTGTTTTGCTGGCGGGCATTCTGTTGTCCGTAGGCGCCACGTGGGTGGCCTGCACCAGGCTGCTGCGCGCCCCGGCCGTCCGGCTGATGCAGCCGAAGGTTCCGGAGGGCGCCAAAAAGTCGGGCGGCGGGAAGCATGTGCTGTCCCTCTACTCCCGGCTGATCCTTCTGAATATGCGCGCGGACCTGCGCCGCGTGATCGTAACCGTTGTCAGCGTGGCGGGCTGCTGCGCCCTGGTGGTGATCGGCTTCACGCTGAAATCCGCTGTGAACGGCTCCATGGAGCGGCAGTACGCCGTTGTTTCGGACTACGATATGCGCGTGACCTTTGACCCCGAGGTCAAAGGCAGCGCCCGGGAGATCGGGCGGAAGCTGGAGGAAGCCGGCGCGGCCTACACCATGCTCTATGATGCCAATATTACCTATCGCATCACGGACAATCAGGTGGGCGAGCTGTACTGCGGCGACCTCGAGTCCATTGAATCGTTCTACCATCTGCGGGACTGGAAAACGGGCGAGCCGCTCCGCGCCACGGACGAGGGTATTCTGATTCAGCGGCGTCTGGCGGAGATCTACGGCCTGGACATAGGCAGCGAATTTGAGATTGCCATCGGCGGCACAAAGACGGCCACCGTCCGCGTGGCGGGCATCTTCGAGCATTTTATCGGCCGGCCCATGTTCATGAGTCCCGCCTATTATAAAACAGCTTTTCAGGAGACCTGTCCCGTGAACGCCTGCCTTGTCCGGCTGAACGGCGCCGATGCCGGGAAGGTGGAGAGTGCACTGAAGGCGGTGGACGTTTTTGACAGCTGTACGCCTGTGGACAAGGACAGGGCCTTTTTTGAGGCATCCACCTCGGTGATCAACACGCTGGTGGCTCTGTTCATCTTCATGGCTGCCGTCATGGCGGGCGTGGTGCTGATGAATCTGACCAACATGTACGTCCTGCAGAAGAAGCGGGAGCTGACCATCATGCGGATCAACGGCTTCTCCGTGGGAGAGGTCATCGGCTATATGATCCGGGAAACCGTGCTCACCACGTCGCTGGGAATCCTTCTGGGACTGGCCGTGGGTTCCGGCATCGCCTACAAGATCATCCGCTCCATGGAGCAGGCGTTCTTCCAGTTCGACCGGCGCATCAGCTTCTTTGCCTGGCTCATGGGCGCGGCCATCACCGTAGCCTTTACCGTCATCATCAACGTCCTTGCGCTGCGCCGGGTCAAAAATCTGAAGCTCACGGACGTCGCGTAGAAAGGACAAATCAAGGACAAAACGGAGAGCAAGAGCCTGTAATGGCTCTTGCTCTTCCAATGTCTGGTTCACTTTTCTGCCTTCTCCGGGGTCCTCTTTCGATACTCGAAATAAGCATAATTATCCGGAGCAGCAGCCGTTCTGCACATGAAATCGTAGACCGCATTGCGAAGCTTTTGTCTGGCCTCCCGGGGCGAAAGGGCGGGATCGGGATAGAACGGATCGGAGAGGGTCACTGTCATGCAGGGCCAGAGCTTTTTGAAAATCTTTCGCTGGCGGTAGGTTGTCACAAAGGCCACAACCGGTACGTTTTCCCGCACGGGATAGGAGAAGCTGCCGTCGGGGAAGGAGCGTATGCCGGTATACCAGGGCCAGATATGCGCCTCGGGATAGACCGCCACCACGCGCTTTTGGCAGACTCTCGAATGCAGTGCCGCAAGAAACGGGCGGTGGCCCTTCATGGTACCGGGCAGCGGAATGCCGCCCAGGAGCTGCACCAGCCTGCGCAGCACCGGCACCGAGACTGCTTCCGGGCCTGTGATGATGTGAGCGTGCCGGGGAAATGCCGCCAGGGTGGGCGTGTAGGCGTCCATCATGCCCTGGGTGTGGTTGCCGTAGAGGAAATAGCCTGTTCCGCGCAGTCTGCGAAGCGCCTTGCGGTTTTTGATTTTCAGGCCAAAGCCCACCTTGCCGATCAGCCATACCAGTGGGGTGGCGATCAGCCGGTAGAGCAGAAATTCCAGAATCCGCCAGAAGGGATTTTGAATCGCATAGGGGAAATCCGTGGGAACGGTCTTTGCCTGTATGTGATTGCCCGCAAAATCGTCATGTGCGGCATCCTCGTAATAAATGATCTTCTTTCCCATGTTCAACCGCCTCTTTTTTCTCTTGATGGGTTTGCAGGATCATCTGCTCCATCCGATCCATGCAGCAGTCAAAATCAAACTGCTTTGTGTAGCCGAGATAGGCCTCTCTGCACGCGACCTTTTCTTCCGGGTGCTCCAGCCAGTAGTCAATCCGATCGGCCAGCGCCTTGCTGTCGTTGCAGGGGAACAGGTTTCTCTCCCCCAGAGCGAAGAAGCGGGTAGCGCTGCGGGGAGAATCGGAGATGACCGGCACCAGCCCGCAGGAGATCGCCTCCAGGCAGGAGATCGCCTCGATTTCGATCTCTGCCGGATGGACATAGAGGTCGGCGCTGTTGATCATTTCCACCAGGTCACCGCGGGAGAAGAAGCGGAAGATCGGGGGATTTTTGAGGCCCTTGCTGCGCCGGATCAGTTTGTTCTTTAAAGGCCCGTCGCCGGCAAAAACAAGCTGCAGCTGCTCGGTGTACCGGCTCTTTTTCGCCGCGTCGATCAGCACCCTGTGGGTTTTCTCCTTGCTGAACCGCCCAATAAACAGAATCACGAATTTCCCATCAAACTCCTTTGGCCGCTGGACGGGCATGGTCCGGAACTGCCGGTTTACGCCGTTGGAGATCACATAGGCGTTGGTTTTGCCGCCATACTGCTCAAAGACCCGGCGGATAAATTCCGACGGATAGTGCACCGCATCCACATAGCGATAGCAGTACCGGTAAAAGACCCGGTAAACCAGCCGGTTTACCAATTTGTTGTCCTTCATAAATATGTGGCTGGAGAAGTTTTCCGCCTGACAGTGGAAGCCTGCCGTAACGGAGATACCCTTCTCTTTTGCCAGGCGCAAAACAGCGCAGCCCACAAAAAACGGCAGCATCAGATGCACATGGTCGACACCCTCCAGTGCCGCCTCCAGAATCTCAAGGGACGGTCTTGCGATCACAACGCCGTTTTTCCGCACATATCCGTTCAACGGTCCCACCGACAGCGTGGGTACGATAAAATAGTCCGGCTCGCCGCTGCGCTCCCTGTCCGGGCAAATGACGCGCACACGGTGTCCTTTCTCCCGCAGAGAGCGGATCAGATTCATTGCCGCGATGGTTGTGCCGTTGTTCTCCTGGCCAAGCACATCGCATACCACACAAATTGTCATATATCTCTCCAAAATAAATTGATGTTGAGTTATCATAGAACCGGGTTTTAACCAGAAAAGAGCAGCAAATCGGGGGTATTTCCTGTACATCTGGAATAGCACATGAAAAAGACGCTCAGAGAGCAAGCTCCTCTGGACGCCTTTTTCATGAAAGGAAATTCCGGGCGGATTTCACATATCCGGCGCAAAAAAGAAAATTCTCAAAAAATTTACTACTCTGTTTGGATTTCTCTGCTATACTAACATTAATTACAGAAAAAGGGAAGAGTAAGATGTACCAAATACTTATGGCTGACGATGATCAATACACGCGCAAATTGCTGCAGGCGGCTTTGGAGTCTGAAGATGATACCCTCGCAACGGCCGGCGGACGGAACAGCCGGGAATGGCCGGTTCGTCATCTCTGCCTGGCGGCCGGACTGTGAGGTGCTGATATGGATGAAAAGAAAACGAGCCGGTTATACCGGATGATCCGCCGGCTGGTTCAGCTGTTCTCACCGAAATTCAAGGTGGTCGGCGCGGAAAATCTGCCCGACGAGCCCTGCATAATCGTGGGCAACCACAGCCAGATGTATGGCCCGATCGCCTGTGAGTTTTATACGCCGAAGAAGCATGACATCTGGTGCGTTGGGGAGATGATGCACCGGGAAGAGGTGGCCGCCTACGCCTACCGGGACTTCTGGTCGAACAAGCCCAAATGGAACCGCTGGTTTTTCAAGCTGCTGAGCCATCTGATCGCGCCGCTGTCGGAGCTGATCTTCACCAACGCCCACACCATCGCCGTCTATCACGATGCACGGCTTATCACGACGCTCCGGGAGTCCATTGACAAGCTCCGGCAGGGGCACTGTGTGGTTATCTTTCCGGAGCATTACGAAGAGCACAACAATATCGTTCATGATTTTCAGGATAAATTTGTGGATCTGGCCCGCCTTTATTACAGGAAGACGGGCCAAGTCCTGCGCTTTGTGCCGCTCTATCTGGCGCCCCGGCTCAAGACCATGTATTATGGAAAACCCATTGCATTTGATCCGGATCAGCCCATCGCGGAGGAGCGAAAGCGTATCTGCACGGCGCTGATGGACGCAATCACCGAAATGGCCGTTTCGCTCCCGGAGCATACGGTGGTGCCCTATCCCAACATTCCCAAAAGGTGCTATCCGAAAAACATCCCTCTGGAGGTCTGTTCCCATGAAGAAGCAGCGCTTTGACTATCACGGCTTTTCTCTGAAGCGTTTAAATGAGCCGCGTTTCTCCCATGTAAAACTGCTGGCCGGCTGGCTTGTTTACTTCGCTCTGTATTTTCTCACAGAGAATCTGATCCCGCTGGAGCGCTGCCACGTGATTCACGGCTTTCTGGATGACGTGATCCCATTTAGCGAGGTTTTTGTGATCTTCTATGTGGGCTGGTTTTTTCTGGTCGCCGGTTCGCTGGCCTACACGTTCTTCTATGATGTGGAGCGTTTCAGGCAGCTGCAGGTTTTCCTGATGATCACGCAGGCCGTGGCCATGCTCTGCTACATCGTCTATCCCAACGTGCAGGATCTGCGCCCGGCGGTCTTCCCGCGGCAGAATGTGTTTACCTGGGTGCTGGGCATCATCTATGCCTTTGACACGCCCACCGGCGTCTGCCCGTCGCTGCATGTGGCCTATTCACTGGGGATCCTCTCCGTTGCGCTGAAGGACAAGGAACTGAAAAAATGGATCAAAGCCGCCCTGACCCTGTTTGTGCTGCTGGTGTGCGTGGCGGTCTGCTTTGTCAAGCAGCACTCCTCCATTGATGTGCTTGCCGCCCTGCCGGTCTGCCTGCTGGCGGAGATCCTTGTATTCGGGAAGGATTACTGGAAACCCAAGTGGCGGCGTTTCAGGCAGCGAACCGCCATGCGTATGCGGTAAACGGATCGTTTGCCGTAGGAGCAATATCATTTCACATTCGGCAAGCAGCCCATTCCCAAAATGGATTGGCTGTGGAATTGATGGAGAACGTGTGATATCAGTTGATTCGCTCTGTAAAAGTGCAGGGGAACAGACGGCCGCTCTTTGCCGCCAGGACACTGCCTTTCCATCCATTGCAGCGATATCCGTTTCCGCTGTTGGACGAAATATGCCGAACCGGGCTTTGCTGATGCTGCCGGGACGGCTGAATCTGATTACTGTTTTCAAACAAGAACCGGGAGGAGAGGAACCATGCTGAACATTGAGAAAAAACGGAACGCATCCGAGCTGACTGTCGCATTAACCGGACGGCTGGATACCACCACGTCGCCGGAGCTGGAGAAGGCACTGAAGGCTTCTCTGGATGGCGTGACTGACCTCGTTATTGACATGGCGGGGCTGGAATACATTTCTTCTGCCGGACTGCGTGTGATGCTCACCGCACAGAAAACCATGAACAGGCAGGGCAGCATGCGCGTCATCCACGTCAACGATATTATCGGGGAGATCTTTGAGGTTACGGGCTTCACGGACATTTTGACCATTCAATAAGAGAGATGATCCGGGCATACAAGAGCCTGGCCTTCATGCTCTGCTGCGACGACGCCGTGCGGGATAACGGCAGCGAATCCAAGGCGGACAGGATGTATGCCGTGTGCGGGGAGCCTGACCGGATCCCTGTCTGCATGAAGAACGACTGGACCACCATCTACGGCGACGGCGTCGCCCATGTGAAGCCGGCGGCGCAGCCGCGAAAGATCCGGCCCTTTATTCCGAAGAAAAGCCGCCCGCAGGCGGCTTTTTCTTTTCAGACTGTCAAAAAACGGCAATGCCGTTTTTTGACAAAAGGCTTGCAGCCTACTGCGCGCACTCATTGTCCGCCAATGGCGGACAATTCGCACACTTCGTAGTCTGAGAGGTGTATTTTGCCACGTACTACGACTCGCTTCGCTCACATGCATAAGTTCGTGCAGCCAAATCATAGATTTGGGCGCTCACGTAACGCCGCGGCAAAATACGATTACATATCTTCGCGCCGTGCGCGGCGCGAACTCTACGAGGCTTTTTCTTTTGCAAATGCAGCAGCAGTTTATCTCGCGGGCATCCCTTTGTATTCCAGACAGAGCATGGTCAGGTCGTCGAACTGCTCGGCGTCGCCCACGAAGGCGTCCACTGCTCTCCGAACCTTTCCCAGCAATTCTCTCGGACTCAGGGCGGCGTCCTTGTTCAGTGCCTCCAGCATTCTCTCTGTTCCGAACAGGGCGTTCTCTCTGTCGGTTGCCTCCGGTACGCCATCGGTATAGACAAAGATCTTATCGCCCTTCTTTAGCCGGATCGAGTATTCGCGGTATTGGGATCCCTCCATGCCGCCGAGGACAAAGCCGTGCCTGTCCTTCAGCAGCGTAAACCGGCCGTCCTGGCAGACGGCAGGATACTCATGCCCGGCATTGGCACAGGTCATTTTCCCGCTTGATATCTCCAGGATCCCCACCCACGCCGTCACGAACATCTCCGTTTTGTTTTCGACGCAAAGAGCTTCATTCGCTTTCTTCAGGATCTCTGCCGCGCCGATGCCCAGCTTGGCGAAGTTCTGAAGCACAGTCTTTGAGATCATCATAAACAGGGCTGCCGGAATCCCCTTTCCGCTCACATCGGCAATGATCAGCCCCAGGTGATCCTCGTCGATCAGGAAGAAGTCGTAGAAATCGCCGCCGACCTCCTTGGCGGGATCCATGCTGGCGTGGAGATCAAATTCTTCTCTGCTGGGAAAAGCAGGGAAAATGGAAGGCAGCATGGCTGCCTGGATCTCCGTTGCCATGGCCAGCTCCGTTTGCGTGGCAGCCAGCTTACGGCTTCTGTCGTTGAAGAGGATGCAGTACATCAGGATCAGCGACAGGAGAACCGATCCGTACTGGGTCGCGTAAGCAAAAGCTCCTCCCGAGGCCAGAAACGCAACGATAGGAACGACAACAAAAGACATTGCCGCCCATTTCTGCCGGCGGGGACTGGCACACTTGACGATCAGGACAGTGGTGACTGAGGCTGCAACAATCAGATAGAGATCCTCCAGCCAGGGCAGCCCCCCTTTTCCATAGAACCCGTTTGCGTCCACCAGAAAGCTGATGGGACAGAACACATTGGCAAGGACGATCAGCATGGAGCAGATCAGCAAAACGGGAAACCATTTGTCCGCCCACCGCGCCAGCTTCCCCTCGAAGCGAAGGGTATGTCTCACATACAGGAAGAAACAATAGATCATCGCAAGGTTGACCCACTTGCTCAGCAAACAGCAAACGAAGTACAGCGCGCGCCACTGGGGCGATCCGGCAATAAACCACATTGTTTCGTTGATGGCAAAGGACGCGCTTGCCATGACGACCAGCACGCTGAAGCTGCGTGAGGCCTGCTCCACCTGCCCCATGCATCCGTAGAACAAAACGGCGCAGACAAAGGCACCCATCACGTCTACACCGGCGTGGAACAAAGACGCCGCGTCCAGACGCGGATTGTTAAAAAACTGCAGGCCCAGAACCAGACTGCCAAAGGCCAGCACAACGGTAAGGGCCAGCCCGATCAGAATTGTTTTCTTTTTCAACATAACACCCCCTGTCTATCTGTCCCGGCAAAGCAAAGTTCACTTCATTACAATAAATTATATCACAAAGAGCCAGCGGATGAAAGTGTGATTTTCGCGACTTCTTCCAGCACAATAATTTGTGAGAAAACGAAAGACAATCCCGCAAATCCGACCATGCGGAAAGGGGGTGCCATCAAAATGTCCGGATTATCAGCCGAAAGCTATTGAGAAAAGGACTTGGCGGTGGTATAATTCCACCGTTACGGAGGGCTCTTTCTCTCTTGAAGAGAAAACAAGGAAGAGAAAGACCCTTAAGGGAAAGAAATGCGGAAAGAGTATCTGTAATTGAAAAGTCAGAAGGCCAAACCGCTGCAAACAGAGATTATTTAAGGAGACGTGATCATAGATGAAGCTCGGTATCGTGGGACTTCCCAACGTGGGAAAGTCGACCCTGTTCAACGCCATTACCAACGCGGGGGCGGAGAGCGCCAACTATCCCTTCTGCACCATCGAGCCCAATGTGGGCATGGTGGCTGTGCCGGACGCCCGGCTGGACAAGCTGGCGGAGATGTACGAGCCGGACAAGAAGACCCCCGCCGTCATTGAGTTTGTGGACATTGCGGGGCTGGTGAAGGGCGCAAGCCAGGGCGCGGGTCTGGGCAACAAGTTCCTGGAGAACATCCGCCGCACCGACGCCATCGTCCACGTGGTGCGCTGCTTTGACGACGAGAACATCATGCACGTGGTGGCCGACGCCTCCCAGAACGTGCCGGTGGACCCCCTGGGCGACATTGAGACCATTGACCTGGAGCTGATCATGGCCGATCTGGAGATGGTGAATCGCCGGGTGGACAAGGCCGCCAAGGCCGCCAAGGGCGACAAGAAGTTCCTCCACGAGGCCGATGTGTTCCGGGCTCTGGCGGAGCATCTGGACGCCGGGAAGTCCGCCCGCACCTTTGACTGCGGCGAGGACGACATGGCCATCGTGTCCACCGCCGACCTGCTGAGCCTCAAGCCCATTATCTACGCCGCCAACATGGACGAGGACGGCTTCGCCGACTACGAAAACAACGAATACTATCGCCAGGTGGCGGAGCTGGCCGCCCGGGAAGGCGCTCAGGTGCTGCCCATCTGCGCCAAGCTGGAGCAGGACATTGCCGAGCTGGACGATCCGGAGGAGCGTGCCATGTTCCTGGAGGATCTGGGCATCGAGAAGTCCGGTCTGGACCGCCTGATCCAGTGCTCCTACGAGCTGCTGGGCCTCATCTCCTTCCTGACCTACGGCAAGGACGAGTGCCGGGCCTGGACCATCCGCAAGGGCACCAAGGCGCCTCAGGCCGCCGGTAAGATCCACTCCGATATTGAGCGGGGCTTCATCCGGGCCGAGACCATCAACTTCGACGAAATGATCGCCTGCGGCAGCGTGGCTGCCGCCAAGGAAAAGGGACTGCTGCGCTCCGAGGGCAAGGAGTACGTGGTCAAGGACGGCGACATGATCTACTTCCGGTTCAATGTGTAAGACGATGAAATATCAGGCTGTATTATTTGATATGGACGGCACGCTGCTGAACACCCTTGGCGACATCGGCGGCACGCTGAACGTGGTGCTGGAGGCCAACGGCTACCCCACCCACACCATGGCGGAGTACCGCAAGATGGTGGGCAACGGCGCCCGGCGGCTAACAAAGGACGCTCTGCCGGCGGGCACGCCCGAGGACGAGGTGGAGCGGGTCTACCTGCTCTACCGGGACTACTACCGGGATCACCCCTGCAGCGTGACCGTACCCTATGAGGGAGCCGTGGAGCTGCTGGACAAGCTGCACCAAAACGGCGTGGCGGCGGCGGTGGTGTCCAACAAGCCGGACGCCACGGCAAAGGAACTGGGCGAAAAGTTTTTCCCCGGCGTGCTGACGGTGGGTGACGACGGCGTCCACCCCCGCAAGCCGGCGCCGGACAACGTGTACCGTACGCTGGAGCAGCTGGGCGTGGACCGTTCCCATGCCCTCTACGTGGGCGACAGCGAGGTGGACGCGGCCACGGCGAAGAATGCCGGGTTGGACGCGGCTATCGTAGGCTGGGGCTACCGTGATCCGGACTTTCTGCTGCAGCACGGCGCCGCAGAGGTGCTGGAGAGCTTCGACCAATTGCTGGAAAAGATCATTTGATCCGTTGACAACGGGGAAAAACCGTGCTATATTGTACCGTAATCACGAAAAGGCATTGACGAGGACGCCGCCGGTGAATGACGTCAGAGAGATACCCCTTGTGCTGTGAGGGTATCCGCCGGAAACCGACAGGGCCACCGCCTCCGAGCCGCCCCCCGAACGGATCACGCTTAGTAGGCGGGGACGGGTTCTCCCGTTACAGAGATCACGAGCGACGGCGTATGCCGTAAGCAGGGTGGAACCGTGGAGTAAAGCATCTTTACCTCACCCCTGAAACCGATCAGGGGTGAGGTTCTTTTATGCCCACCCCCAAAGAAAAGGAGGAAAACACCATGTCCGAAGAAAACCTGTACACCTTTGAAAACGAGCAGTACCGCCGTACCTACTGGCACACCTGCTCCCACGTGCTGGCCCAGGCCGTCAAGCGCCTGTACCCCGAGGTCAAGCTGGCCATCGGTCCCAGCATCGACACCGGCTTCTACTACGATTTTGACGCACCCTTCAGCTTTACCCGGGAGCATCTGGACGCTCTGGAGGCGGAGATGCGGAAGATCTGCAAGGAAAAGCTGAAGCTGGAGCGGTTCGAGCTGCCCCGTGAGGAGGCCATCCGCTTCATGGAGGAGAAGGAGGAGCCCTACAAGGTGGAGCTCATCAACGACCTGCCGGAGGATGCTGTCATCAGCTTCTATAAGCAGGGCGAGTTCACCGACCTGTGCGCCGGTCCCCATCTGGACTCCACCGGCCGCATCAAGGGCAACGCCGTGAAGCTGACCTCCAGCACCGGCGCCTACTGGCGGGGCGACAGCAACCGCAAGATGCTCCAGCGTATCTACGCCGTGGCCTTCCCCAAGAAGGAGGAACTGGATGAGTACCTGAAGCAGCGGGAAGAGGCGCTGAAGCGTGACCACAACAAGCTGGGCCGCGAGCTGGAGTATTTCACCACCGTGGATTATATCGGCCAGGGCCTGCCCATTATCCTGCCCAAGGGCGCCCGTGTCCTCCAGGTGCTGCAGCGCTGGATCGAGGACGAGGAGAAGAAGCGGGGCTATCAGCTGACCAAGACCCCCTATATGGCCAAGCGGGAGCTCTATAAGATCTCCGGTCACTGGGATCACTACCGGGACGGCATGTTCATCCTGGGCGATCCGGACGACGAGACCAAGGAGTGCTTCGCCCTGCGTCCCATGACCTGCCCCTTCCAGTATCAGGTGTTCCTGAACCGCCAGCGCTCCTACCGCGATCTGCCCATGCGTCTGGGCGAGACGTCCACCCTGTTCCGTAACGAGGACTCCGGCGAGATGCACGGCCTCATCCGCGTCCGCCAGTTCACCATTTCCGAGGGCCATCTGATCCTCCGCCCCGACCAGCTGGAGGAGGAGTTCAAGGGCTGCCTGGATCTGGCCAAGTACTGCCTGGGCACGCTGGGCCTGCTGGATAAGTGCACCTTCCGTTTCTCCCAGTGGGATCCCGCCAACCCCGACAACAAGTACGAGGGCAGTGCCGAACAGTGGGAGCAGGCCCAGCGCATTATGGGTCAGATCCTGGACGATCTGGGCGTGAAGTACGACATCGGCATCGACGAGGCAGCCTTCTACGGTCCCAAGCTGGATATCCAGTACAAGAACGTCTTTGGCAAGGAGGACACCCTTGTCACCATCCAGATCGACATGCTGCTGGCCCAGCGCTACGGCATGTACTATATCGATGAGAACGGCGAGAAGGCTCTGCCCTATATCATCCACCGCACCTCCATGGGCTGCTACGAGCGCACCCTGGCTTACCTCATTGAGGAGTACGCCGGCGCTCTGCCCACCTGGATGGCTCCCGAGCAGGTCCGCTTCCTGCCCGTTACCGACCGCGCCGCCGACTACTGTGCCGAGGCCGCCGGGAAGCTGGAGGAGCAGGGCTTCCGGGTGGAGGTGGACTACCGCAACGAGAAGATCGGCAAGAAGATCCGCGAGGCCCAGCTGGACAAGGTGCCCTATATGCTGGTGGTGGGCGACCGCGACATGGAGAACGGCACCGTCTCTCCGCGCCACCGCGCCGACGGCGACCTGGGCGCCATGTCTCTGGACGATTTCACCGCTCTGCTGCGTGAGGTAGTGGATACCCGGGCCAAGAAATAAGAGCATTCCAAAAGGAGAATCATCATGAAGATCACATGGCTGGGCCACTCCTGCTTCTGCGTGGAGTCGGAGGGCTATCGCATCGTGCTGGATCCTTTTCTGCGGGTCAAGGGCTATGAGCCGGTTCACACGCATGCCAACGAGGTGCTGTGCAGTCACGAGCATTTCGACCACAACTGCCGCGAGGCGGTGACGCTGGCCGAGGGCGTGCCTTCTCCTTTCACCGTGAACACCGTGGCCACTTTCCACGACGACCAGAACGGACGGATGCGGGGCAATAACACCGTCCACATCCTCCGCGCCGAGGGACAGACGGTGGTACATCTGGGCGACCTGGGCCATCTGCTGACGGCGGATCAGGCCAAGGAGCTGCGCCGCTGCGACGTGCTGCTGCTGCCGGTGGGCGGCACCTACACCGTGGATGCCGCACACGCCAAGCTGGTGGCGGATGCGCTGGAGCCCCGGATCATCGTGCCCATGCACTATCGCCGCGGCACTCTGGGCTTTGAGAATATCGGCGATCTGGACGATTTTCTCGCACTCTATCCGGCAGAGCAGGTGCATCTGCTGGAGGACAACGGCTTCGATCCCACCCAATGGAAGGGCATCGTAGTGCCCACGTATCACGCATAATAAGATCACACCCCTCCGCATAGGATTTGCGGAGGGGTGTGATGGTTATGGAAGAAAGACAGCACAGATGGGAGATCGCGGGGCTGCTGCTGACGCTCATCGCAGGCAATCTGCTCCACTTTGTCTATGAGTGGAGCGGCAGAAGCCCTGTGGCGGCGGCCTTCGCCGCCGTCAACGAGTCCACCTGGGAGCACATGAAGCTGCTGGCGGTGCCATGGCTCCTGTGGACTCTGGCAGAGGCGGTGACAAACGGCGCTTCGGCGCTGTTCCCCCGTATGCTGGGACTGCTGGCGGGGCTGATCGCCATTCCCGTGACCTACTATACCCTCTGGGGCATCATGGGGAGGCCTCATCATCTGGTGAATATTCTGATCTTCCAGCTGGCGGTGCTGCTGGCCTTCGCCGTCACCCGCCGGGCCAGAGAGAGCGGACGGTTTGACGGCCGGGGCTGGCAGCTCCTGAGCCTGCTGCTGATGCTGCTTATCGGGGCGCTGTTCCTCCGCTGGACGTACCACACCCCGCACCTGCCCATCTTTGCCGATCCGGTGACGGGTATCGCCGGGATCCCGGTATAATACTGTTTTTCCATAAAAAGTTTCTGCTTTTTATGGAAAGGGCGCCGCATGACGCGTCGCCCCATCTGTGCCGAGGCACAGATGACGTCTCATACAGTCTCCGACGCGCTGACGCGCTATTAAAAGTAGACACTGTCTACTTTTAATGGGAGACTGGTATAAAAACTCCGGGGCGGCTCAGCCGTCCCGGAGAAGCTCTTATATGGCGTATTTCTGCCGGTACTCTTCGTAGTGGCGGGAGAAGGAGGCGTCCCGCATCTCGCGGACGCTCTTGAGATACTCGTGGGTGTCAAAGCTGTCGGATTTCAGCTCGATCATGGCAACGGCCACATTGGAGCAGTGGTCGGCTACCCGCTCGTAGTTGGTCAGCAGATCGTTGAACACGAAGCCGTGGGACAGGGTGCACTCGCCGGTTTTCAGCCGCTCCACGTGGTGCAGCTTCATCTCGTCGCACAGCCCGTCGATGATCTCCTCCAGCGGCTCTACCCGCGCCGCCAGCGTCATGTTGCCGGACACGAAGGCGTCCACGGTGAGATGCAGGATCTCCTTTACCGCATTTTCCATCACCGTCAGCTCCCGTGCCGCGTTGCCGGAGAAGGTGATCTCCTTTTCGTGCAGCTCCCGGGCAGCTTCTGCAATGTTCAGCGCGTGATCGGAAATGCGCTCGAAGTCGGAGATGGTGTGGAGATACTTGCTCACGTCCTCGCTCTGTTCGGTAGAAATGGATTTGGTGGTGATCTTCATCAGATAGGTGCCCAGCTTGTCCTCGTACCGGTCGATGACGGACTCCAGCTCCTCCACCCGGTCGAAGCCCTTGTCGGAGTATTCGCTGCGCAGTGCCATGGCATCCAGCAGGTTCTCTCTGGCCTTCTGCGCCATGGAGTTGGTCACCAGACGGCTCTGCTCCACGGCCAGTGCCGGGTGCTGCAGGAACCGTTCCTCCAGCCGGTCCATGTCCTCCCCGTCGGCATGATCGGTCCCCTTGTCCGGCACAGCCAGGCACACCAGCTTCTCCAGGGGGCGGATCATAGGCGCCAGCACCAGCACGGTGGCCAGACGGAACAGGGTATTCATCAGTGCGATGGTCACAGCGGTCATAGTGGTGCCCAGGAAGGAAAAGCGGAACACAGCATTGACACCGTAAAACACGATACCCCAGATGATCACGCCCAGCACGTCGATGAGCAGGTAGGCGAAGGCGGTGCGCTTGCCCGCAGTGCTTGCGCCCAGGGCACTGAGCAGCACGGGCACGGCAGCGCCGATGGCGATACCCATGACGATGGGCAGTGCCACATCAAAGGTAATGGCGCCGGTGGCGGCCAGAGCCTGCAGGATACCCACGGCGGCAGAGGCACTCTGCAGCACGCTGGTGATCAATATACCCACCAGAATGCCCAGCAGGGGGTTGGAGAAGGCGGTGAGCAGCCGCAGGAAGCTGGCGCTTTCCCGCAGGGGGGACACGGCGGCGCTCATAGAGCTCATGCCGAACATCAGCACGGCAAAGCCCAGCAGAATGTCGCCCAGGTGCCGCACGGAGCGGTTCTTGCTTCCCATCCGCAGCAAGATGCCCACAATGGCGATCATGCCCGTCAGGGTGGAGGTGGACAGCAGATCTGCCCATCCCGAGCCGCCGCCCAGACTGCTCAGCGCCACGATCCAGCCGGTGATGCTGGTGCCCAGAATGGCGCCCATGATGATGCCGATGGCCTGACGCACCTTCATCATACCGGAGTTGACGAAACCCACCACCATCACGGAAGTGGCGGAGGACGACTGGATCACGGCGGTGACGCCGGTACCCAGCAGGATGCCCCTCAAGGGCGTGCTGCTGAGGCGGTAGAGGATCAGCTCCAGCTTACTGCCGGCCACACGCTTGAGGTTTTCCCCCATAAAGGCCATGCCGAACAGAAACAGAGCCACGCCGCCCAGCAGGGCAATATAGTCGCTGACTGACATAGTGCATTCCCTCCCAATATACTGATTCCATTATAACGGCCAGCGGGCGGCTTGTCGACATTTTTTCCGGAAAAATGCGTGGTGATTGTCACGGAAGATCGGCCTTGCTTCCCGGCGGGATTGTGTAAGACGGAGATTCGTGCCGCGCAGGTGATTTTTCACTTGCGCAGCGCTGCAGTGACAGATATAATAAACTATTATAGCATTCGATCTGTAAAGACGGAGGACGATATGCTGCGTAAGTATCTCATCGTATTTTTTGTTTCCATGGTGCCCCTCATCGAGCTGCGGGGCGCCATTCCCTATGGCGTGATGTTCGGGCTGCCCCTGTGGCAGACTTTCCTCATTGCTATCGTGGGCAATATGCTGCCCGTCCCCATCATCTATCTTTTTGCGCGAAAGGTACTGGAATGGGGGGCAGACAAGCCGGTTATCGGCAAATTCTTCAGCTTCTGCCTGGAAAAAGGGCGGCGCGGCGGCGAGAAGCTGCAGGCGAAGGCGGGGCGCGGCTTGTTCCTGGCGCTGCTGCTGTTCGTGGGCATCCCCATCCCCGGCACCGGCGCGTGGACGGGTACGCTGGCGGCCAGCATTCTGGACATGGGCCTGAAAAAGAGCGCACTGGCCTGCATGGGCGGCGTGCTGCTGGCGGGCATTATCATGGGTGCGCTCAGCCTGCTGGGTGTCTCCGCCTTCGGCACTGTCGGCTGAAAGAGTCAAAAAAGGACGCGGATCTGTCGGATCCGCGTCCTTTTTTGCTCTTTTACACCAAAAAATGTTCCACGTTCAGGATTTGGGCTCCACCGGCGCCTCGTACTCGGGATCCTTGCCCTGATAGATATTCTGCATCTCCCGGTCGATCTCGGAGATGGCGTCGGAGCACAGCCGCAGCCGCGCACTTTCCTCCGCATTGAAGTCCCGGTCGGACTTGTATCGCAGCTCATGCTCCAGACTGGCCCACATGTCCATAGCGATGGTACGCAGCTGGATTTCCACCGGCAGATGCAGCGTTCCCTCTGATATCACGATGGGTACGTCGATAATCAGGTGGAGGCTGCGGTAGCCGGATTCCTTGGGCTGGGCGATGTAGTCCACCTCCCGGATCACCTTGAAGGATTCGGTGCGGGTCAGCAGGCGGCGCAGATAGTATATGTCGTCCAGATAGTTGCAGATGACGCGGATGCCGGCCACGTCGTTGATATGGGCATAGATATTGTCAATGGTCACGTCGAAGCCGTTGCGTTTGAGCTTGTCGATGATGCTGTCCAGCGTTTTGATGCGGTACTCAATGTGGTGGATAGGGGAGTGGTCATACAGACTGGCAAACTCCTCGTCCAGGATCTCCATCTGGGTCACAGCCACCTTCAGAGCGCTGCGGTACAGATGGTTCACCCGCACCATGCCTTGAGCCAGCTCAACCTGCTGCGGTGTTGCGCTCTCGGGGACAGGGATCTCCCGCAGCCGGATCGTACCTGTCTTCTCGATCATCATGAGACATTACCTGCCTTATTATGATATTTTCTGATCGCTGGTTTTCGCTGTTCTTATCATAGCACACGGAGACGGGAAAAATATGAACAAGTCGAAAACTTTGCCGTCCCGTTGTCTCTGTCTCCATTATAGACGTACATCGGCCGGAAAGCAAGGAGAAATCCGGCCCGAAAGAACGGAGCCCCGGCGCCGCGCATAGAATAACGCAGCGGGAGGGGGCTGCGTGATGGAGGAATATACGGTGGCGCTGGCGGGGAATCCCAACGTGGGGAAATCCACGCTGTTCAACGCCCTGACGGGGCTGCGCCAGCACACGGGCAACTGGCCCGGCAAAACGGTGGAGCTGGCCCGGGGCACATATCGGGGCGAGGGGTTCCGGCTGCGGCTGGTGGATCTGCCGGGCACGTACTCTCTGCAGGCAGACTCGCCGGAGGAGCAGGTGGCCGGTGACTACATCGCGGTCGGCGGAGCCGACGTCACGCTGGTGGTGGCGGACGCCACCGCACTGCGGCGCAGTCTGTGCCTTGCGGTGCAGGTGCGGCAGATGACGCCGCGAATGGTGCTGTGCGTCAATTTGATGGATGAGGCGCGGCGGAGGAAGATCAGCGTGGATCTGCGGCGGCTGAGCCTTGCGCTGGATGTTCCCGTGGCGGCTGTCTCCGCACGAAGCGGGGAGGGACTGGAGGAGCTGTGCCGGCTGCTGCGGGACACGGCAAAAAACCCGCCAGCGCCCAACCGCTGGCACGTGGCATCCGACACGGCGGAGCGGGATGGGATCATCGCCGCCCAGATGGAGCGCGCAGAGGCCATCGCCGCCGCCTGTGTCCGCCGGGAGCGCGGCCGCGCCGACGCCATCGACCGGCGGCTGGACCGGCTGCTGACGTCCCGGGCCACGGGGATCCCCGCCATGCTGGGGCTGCTGGCGCTGGTGTTCTATCTCACCATCTGGGGCGCCAACGTGCCGTCGGCGCTTTTGAGCCGGTGGCTCATGGCACTGCAGGAGCCGTTGGGGGACCTCCTCGCCGGCGCGCCGTGGTGGCTGCGGGGAGCGCTGGTGGACGGCGTTTACCGCACGGTGGCGTGGGTGGTGTCGGTAATGCTGCCGCCTATGGCCATCTTCTTCCCCCTGTTCACCCTGCTGGAGGACGCGGGGCTGCTGCCCCGTGTGGCCTTCAACATGGATCGCCTGTTCCGCAGCGCGGGCGCTCACGGACGGCAGAGCCTCACCATGTGCATGGGCTTTGGCTGCAACGCCTGCGGCGTCACCGGGTGCCGGATCATCGACAGTCCCCGGGAGCGGCTGGTGGCCATGCTCACCAACGCCTTTGTGCCGTGCAACGGGCGTTTTCCCACGCTGATCGCCCTCATCACCCTGTTTTTCACCCGGGGCAGCTCCGGCTGGATCCGGGCGCTGTGCGCCACCGGCGTGTTCCTGCTGGTGATCCTCTTCTCCGTTGCCATGACGTGGCTGTCATCCCGTCTTCTCAGCGACACGGTGCTGCGGGGGGAGTCGTCCTCCTTTTCTCTGGAGCTGCCGCCCTACCGTCTGCCACGGCTGGGGCAGGTGCTGGTGCGCTCGGTGCTGGATCGTACGCTGTTCGTGCTGGGCCGGGCGGTGACAGTGGCGGCTCCGGCGGGGCTTCTGATCTGGGTACTGGCCAACGTGCGGATAGGGGACGGAACGCTTTTGAGCAGCGCGGCTTCCCTTTTGGAGCCGCTGGGCTGGCTCATGGGACTGGACGGCATGATCCTGCTGGCCTTCCTGCTGGGCTTCCCCGCCAACGAGATCGTGCTGCCCGTGCTGCTGATGGGCTATCTCCAGACCGGGAGCCTGACGGACTATCAGGGGCTGGACCAGCTGCGGCAGATCCTCACCGCCCACGGCTGGACGGGAGTGACAGCCCTTTGCGCCATGCTGACGTGTCTGCTGCACTTTCCCTGCGGCACCACCTGCCTGACGCTGCACCGGGAGAGCGGCAGCTGGAAATGGACGGCGGTGGGCATGGCGCTGCCGACCCTGCTGGGGATCCTGGTGTGCGCGGCGGTCAGCGGTGCGGCGCGGCTGCTGGGTATGTAGAAAAATGCGGCGGGCCTTTGCCCGGCCGCATTTTTCGCCTCGGCCCGATCAGTCGTGACGATTCTCGCCGTCCAGCAGGAAACCGTCGGAGTCGTGGACCCGGCCGTTTTCCAGCATCTCCTGATAGCGGCGGCTGTCACCGGTCAGAGCGTCGCCGGCGTCCCGAACGGTGTCGCCGGCGTCATCCATGGCGTCGTCGATGCCATCGCCGAGCTCGCCCATGATGCCGCGTCCGCGCCCGTCGCCGTTCTGATTGCCGTTGTCATGGCTGCCGCTGTTGCGGGAGCCGTCGGTTCCATAGGTGCTGCGGGTGCCGTTGGATCTGTCGGTGTTGTTGGTGCGGTTGCTGTTGCTGCCGCAGCCGCTGAGTCCCAGTACCAGCAGCGCAGCCAGTGCAAACGCAGTCATTTTCTTGCCCATTGCTTTTCCCTCCTGTGCTTTTTTGTGTCAAAAGGAAGATGGCGCGTCTCGATACCGCGCCATCCCTATCATTGTCATGAGAGGGAGTTTTTAACCGCTGAAAGATATGGACAAACGGGAAAAGCCCGCCAGCTCCGCTTTTGGTTGCATTTTTGCGTAAATATCGGTATAATAAAGGCTGCACAGAACAAACAGATCTTATCTTGACAAAATATGCCGCTGACAAAAGGGGGAGCAGCCATGCAAAAGCTGGAAAAACAGTTCCATATTCACTGCGTCCGGGGCGACGTGGGACGCTACTGCATCATGCCCGGTGATCCGGGACGGTGCGAGGCCATTGCCGCCTATTTTGACAACCCGGTTTTCGTGGGACAGAACAGGGAGTTCCGCATCTACACCGGCACGCTGCTGGGCGAGAAGGTCACCGTCTGCTCCTCCGGCATCGGCGGGCCGTCGGCCGCCATCGCCATGGAGGAGCTACACGCCATCGGCGCAGACACCTTTATCCGGGTGGGCACCTGCGGCGGCATCGATCTGGACGTGCACAGCGGCGACATCGTCATCGCCACCGGCGCCGTGCGCTTTGAGCACACCAGCCGGGAGTATGCGCCCATCGAGTATCCGGCGGTGCCGAACTTCGAGGTGACCACCGCACTGGTGCAGGCTGCCAAAAACCTGGACATGCGCTACAAGGTGGGCGTCGTCCAGTGCAAGGACTCCTTCTACGGCCAGCACAATCCCAAGCGCATGCCCGTTGCCAACGAGCTGCTGGACAAGTGGGAGGCCTGGAAGCGGCTGGGCGTCAAGGCCAGCGAGATGGAGAGCGCCGCCATGTTCGTGGTGGCTGACGCGTTGAGATGCCGCTGCGGCTCCTGCTTCCACGTGATCTGGAACCAGGAGCGGGAGGCCGCCGGCCTGGACCAGGGCATGACGGAGAACACCGCCTCCGCTGTCAAGACCGCCGTGGAGGCACTGAAGCTGCTGATCCAGGCGGACCGGGAAAAATAAAGACAATAAGGACAAAGAAAGAGCCCAGCCGGGGCTCTTTCTTTTTCCTTACAGATTCTGTTCCTTTTTATACTCCCGGCTCTCCTCCACATAGAAGGCGGCACTGCGCTCGTTGGCGGCGACGTCCTCCTCCGTGACGGCGCGGCGCACCTTCGCGGGACAGCCCACCGCCAGCGATCCGTCGGGGATCACGGCATTCTGGGGCACCAGCGCACCGGCACCCACGATGCAGTTCCGGCCGATCACCGCCCCGTTGAGGACGATGGCGCCCATGCCGATGAGACTGTTGTCACCCACGGTGCAGCCGTGGAGGATGGCGCCGTGGCCCACGGTACAGTTCTCGCCGACAGTGAGAGGATAGCCCTCATCCACATGGAGTACGCAGTTGTCCTGTATGTTGGAGCCCGCACCGATGACGATGGGCTCCTGCTCGGCGCGGATCACCGCACCGAAATACACGCCGCAGTCAGCGCCGATGGTCACATCGCCCAGAACGGTGGCGTTGGGAGCGATGAAGGCGGAGGGGTGGATAACAGGCTTTTTCACCACGGCGTTCTCACTTTCCGAAGAGCCAGCGGCCGATCAGGATCACCAGACACGCGCCGCCTACGCCGATGAGGATGGCGCCGACGGAATTGTGGGCGCCGATGCCCACGGAGCCGGCCACGAAGTTGCCGACCACGGAGCCGGCCAGACCCAGCAGAATGCTGCGAATAATGCCGCCCTTGGAGCCCATGAGCTGACCGGCGATCCAGCCGATGAGGGCGCCCAGCAGCAGAGAAATGATCATATCGTTGCCTCCTTGTTCGATGATCGAGTGACGGCGGCTCAGGCCGCCAGGCTGATTATACGACTTTTGGGACGGTTTGGCAAGCGCAGGGAATGACGGGAGCGATTTCTGCGGGAAAGGCGCATTTTGCTCTTTCCAAACAGGGAGAGGGTATGGTATAATACCTTTCGACAGGTCGGCGGGACATGCCGTCCCGCGATACTATGATTGAAATGGGAGGATACTATCATGAAGAAATGGGTCTGTTCCGTCTGCGGTTACGTCCACGAGGGTGACACGCCCCCCGAGCGCTGCCCCATCTGCAAGGTTCCCGCCGAGAAGTTCGTGCTGCAGGCTGAGGATATGAGCTGGGCTGCCGAGCATGTGCTGGGCGTTGGCAAGAGCTTCGGCGCCGATGTGCCCGCTGAGGTGCAGCAGGAGATCATCGAGGGCCTGCGCTCCAACTTTAACGCCGAGTGTTCCGAGGTCGGTATGTATCTGGCCATGGGCCGTGTGGCTGCCCGCGAGGGTTATCCCGAGATCGCCCTGTACTGGGAGAAGGCCGCTTATGAGGAGGCCGAGCACGCCGCCAAGTTCGCAGAGCTCCTGGGCGAGGTGCTGACCGACTCCACCAAGAAGAACCTTCAGATGCGCGTGGACGCCGAGAACGGCGCCACCCAGGGCAAGACCGATCTGGCCAAGCTGTGCAAGAAGTACAACCTGGACGCCCTCCACGACACCATCCATGAGATGGCCCGCGACGAGGCCCGCCACGGCAAGGCTTTCAAGGGCCTGCTGGAGCGTTACTTCAAGTAAGAAACACCAAGCTTTTTTGAGAGGGAGAGGGGAAATCAGACGATGGACAACAACCAGAAAATGCCCAGCGTAGGCGGGTATACGACGATGCTCGTTTTTGGATTTGCTTTTGGCGTTATTTGGGGTTTACTCGCGCTTGACCCGTACAGAAAAATGAGAAATGCAATCGAGAACGGAGAAGCCGCGGTAGCATGGGAAAATGCGAAAAAGGTCAAGATATTCTTTTTCGTAGGTCTTGGTATCAACATTCTGTTTCTTGCCATTCGCATTTTCGTCAATGCGTAACGTCCGCGACGAGGCCCGTCACGGCAAGGCACTCAAGGACCTGCTGGAGAGATACTTCGAGTAAGATAACGAAAGAGGGACTGGACATATGACAAGGGATGACTGGGCGCAGAGCCTGCTGGACGGCGGCTATATCGATGAGCGCAAGGCTTTCACCATGAGCAACATCAAGGCCGCACCACGGGGTGAATTCGGCATGGCGCTGCTGTGCGTCAAGGGAGACGAGCTGGCCATCTACGACACCGACTTCCACGGCAGGCCCGGACAGTTCCTCTACGCGATCCGCCTGCCCGAGATCACGGACGTGAAGCTCAGCACCTTTGCGCTGCACCCCACCCTGAAGTTTACCTATCACAGCTTCCGGTGGTCATTTATGGCGGGCTTTGCCAAGAAGATGCCCATCGTGGAGATTTTCTCTGCCATGGTGTGAGTCTGCGATTGAACCCCCTCATAAGGATGACGGAGAGAACCCCATATCACTTGATTTCCACACAGGACCGGCGGGACACAGCCCGCCGGTCCTGTGCATGAGGAGATATTGGGACTTGCGCTTCCGCGATTTAGCGTGGTATAATGTTTGTGATAAAACCGACGGATCGTGCCGGTAAGAAAAAGGAGGATACATACATGGATATCAAGGCAAAAATCGACGAGCTGGTGAAAAAGATCAAGGGCGACAAGGGCCTGACAGAGAAGTTTGCCAAGGAGCCCGTCAAGACCGTGGAGGGACTGCTGGGCGTAGATCTGCCCGAGGAGCAGGCCAAGCCGCTGATCGACGGCATCAAGGCAAAGCTGAATCTGGACAACGTGGGCGACATCGCCGGCAAGCTGGGCGGCCTGTTCGGCAAAAAGTAAAATTGCCCTTTACATACGTTGTCGATTCGTGTAAAATATACAACAGAAAACACCCGGACTCCCCGGGAATTTGTGGAAAGAGGTGTACCTCATGGGTAAATTCGTTGTTAAAACCACCAAAACCGGCTTTGTGTTCAATCTGAAGGCCGGCAACGGCGAGGTCATCGCCGTCAGCGAAGTGTACAACACCGAGGCTTCCTGCATGAACGGTATCGAGAGCGTCCGCAAGAACGCCGTGGCCGCCAAGCTGGAGGATCAGACCGTGGAGGGTTACGAGACCGTCACCAACCCCAAGTTTGAGGTCTATGTGGATAAGGCCGGCGAGTTCCGTTTCCGCCTGAAGGCCCGCAACGGCGAGATCGTCGCCGTGGGCGAGGGCTACAAGGCCAAGGCTTCCTGCCTCAACGGCATCGACAGCATCCGCCGCAACGCGCCGGACGCCGAGGTCGTCAAGCTGGAGGACTGATCGACCGGTGATAAACAGGGGGCTGTGCAGCCCCCTGTTTTTTTGCCATGCAGAGCGTCCGTTTTTGACACCGGACGAGGGATGTGGTATAATATCCCATCTATTATAATGCGGGCCTCCCGCGAAAGGAGAGAATTCCCATGAATGCTCAACTGCAGAACATCCTGTCCAAGGTGGATCACACCCTGCTGGCCCAGGGAGCTACCTGGGAGCAGATCCGCGCCATCTGCGACGACGGTATCCGCTACGGCTGCGCCAGCGTCTGCATCCCCGCCTCCTATGTCAAGCAGGCTGCCGACTACGTGGAGGGAAAGATCCCTGTCTGTACGGTGATCGGCTTCCCCAACGGCTACGACACCACCGCCGTCAAGTGCCTTGCTGCCTTCGACGCAGTGAAAAACGGCGCTTCCGAGGTGGACATGGTCATCAACATCGGCTGGGTCAAGGACCGCCGCTACGACGACGTGCTGGAGGAGATCAAGGCCGTCAAGGCCCACTGCCAGGGCAGGCTGCTGAAGGTCATCATCGAGACCTGCCTGCTCACCGACGAGGAGAAGATCGAGATGTGCCGCGTGGTGTCCGAGTCCGGCGCCGAATTCATCAAGACCTCCACCGGCTTCGGGGGCGGCGGCGCCACCCGGGAGGACGTGGCCCTCATGCGCGACCATGTGGCGCCCCACGTGAAGATCAAGGCCTCCGGCGGCATCGCCGATCTGCAGGACGCCGAGGATTTCATCGCCCTGGGCGCATCGCGTCTGGGCACCAGCCGGATCGTCAAGGCGGTCAAGGCGCTGAACGAATAAAAGGAGGAACGAACATGACCCCCCACAACAACGCACCCAAGGGCGCATTTGCCAAAACCGTGCTGATGCCCGGCGATCCCCTGCGAGCCAAATTCATCGCCGAGACTTTTCTGGAAAACCCTGTCCTGGTCAACAACGTCCGCGGCGTCCAGGGCTACACTGGCACCTATAAGGGCGTGCCGGTCTCCGTCATGGCCAGCGGCATGGGCATGCCCTCCATCGGCATCTATTCCTACGAGCTCTACACCCAGTACGACGTGGAGAACATCATCCGCGTGGGCTCCGCCGGCGCCATGCGGGAGGACATGGAGCTGGGCAGCGTCATGGCCGGCATGGGCGCCTGCACCAACTCCAATTTCGCTGACCAGTATGAGCTGGGCGGGACCTTTGCCCCCATCTGCGATTTCGATCTGCTGATGGCCGCCGTGGAGTCTGCCAAAGAGCTGGGCGTGAAGATGCCTGTGGGCAACCTCTACTCCAGCGACACCTTCTATGACGCCGCCGGCCGCAACGCCAAGTTCCGCAAGATGGGCGTCATGGCCGTGGAGATGGAGGCTGCCGCCCTGTACTGCACCGCCGCCTACACCGGCAAGCGGGCGCTGGCCATCTGCTCCATCTCCGACAATCTGGTCACCGGCATCGAGCTGCCGCCGGAGGATCGACAGAACACCTTTACCAATATGATGAAGATCGGTCTGGAGATCGCCGTGAAGATGGCCAACAAATAAATATACGGCGTTTCCGCACAAAAAATGAAAAAAAGCTTGCGCAGGCGGAACAGGATTGATATAATGCTTGCGAATATGCGGACGCATAATTTGTGGTTTTCCCGTCGCAAGGCGCGAAAATAAAATATTTTAACGAAAGGTAGAAGATTGCAAATGAAAAAGTATCTTGCACTGATCCTTGCCCTGGTCATGGCTTTTGCCCTGGTCGCCTGCGGCAGCAAGAACAACACCGACAACAAGATCAAGATCGGTATGGTTACCGACGTTGGCGGCGTGAACGACAAGTCCTTTAACCAGACCTCTTGGGAGGGCCTGCAGGCCCTGGCCAAGGCAGACTCCTCTTTCGAGGTCAATTACCTCGAGAGCAAGACCGATGCCGACTATAAGACCAACATCAACACCTTCATCGACGAGGATTACGACCTGATCATCTGCGTGGGCTATATGCTGGCTGACGCCACCCGTGAGGCTGCCGAGGCCAATCCCGACCAGAAGTTCGCCATCATCGACGATGCTTCCTGCGCCGATCTGCCCAATGTTGCTTGCCTGATGTTTGCTCAGGAGCAGGCTTCCTATCTGGTGGGCCTGGTCGCCGGTTCCGTCACCGAGTCTAAGACCGTCGGTTACGTCCAGGGCATGGTTTCTGATTCCATGAACCTGTTTGGCATTGGCTACATCACCGGTGTGCTCGAGGCTTGCCCCGATGCCACCGTTCTGCAGTACAACGCCAACAACTTTGGTGACTCCGCCGGTGGTGCTACCGCTGCCAAGGACATGATCACCAAGGGCGCTGACGTTATCTACCACGCTGCCGGCGGCACCGGCATGGGCGTTATCGAGGCCTGCAACGAGGAAGGCATCTGGGCCATCGGCGTTGATACCGACCAGTCCATCCTGGCTCCCGATCACGTGATCACCTCCGCCATGAAGCGCGTTGACGTCGCCTCTCAGGACATCTCCAAGGCTGTCAAGGACGGCAACTTCAAGTCTGGCGTCCATATGTACGACCTGTCCAACGGCGGTGTGGACCTGGCTCCTACCCGCGATCATATCCCCGCTGACGTTCTGGCCAAGGTTGAGGCTGCCAAGGCTGCCATCATTGCCGGTGAGAAGACCGTTCCCACCAGCACCGCTGACTGCCCTGCCTTTACTCTGGACGACTAAATCATAAGCAATCGGGAATAACGAAAAAAGATGCCGGCAGCTGCCGGCATCTTTTTTTGCCCGACTGAGAAAATTTATGTAGAAAAAAGCCGTTCGGTGTGATACAATAAAGCGTAAAATAATTGGTTCAATGATGCTGAAAAAAGGAGAAGTGCCATGATTGATTTCTATCAGATCCGCAGTCCGCTCTCTCAAATATCCGAAGAGCAGATGCACCGCTTTATCCGCTTGCTGGAGCAGGACCTTGGCGAGCCGATGCAGAAGGTTTCCCTGGAGCAGTATCTGGCAGACGAATTCGCTCTGCTGTATGTGGCCTCCGGAGGCAGCGAGGGCTTTTTTATCGAGGTGTTTGAACAGCTGAAGTCCCGTCCCTGCTACATTTTAACCAGCGGCGAGAGCAACTCCCTGGCCGCATCCATGGAGATTCTCAGCTACATCCACAAACACGGCGGCAAGGGGGAAATACTCCACGGCGACACCGCCGCCATCGCTTCAAGGGTGCGGGCCCTGCGTGCCGCCTATCGCGCCAAGGCCCGTCTGCAGGGTAAAAAGCTGGGCTGCATCGGCGCGCCGTCCGACTGGCTGATCGCCAGTGACTTTGACGCTGCTGCCGTGCAGGAGAAGCTGGGCCTGGGCTTTGTCAGCATCCCCATGGAGGAGCTGCTGACCGAGATTGAAAAGAAGACCTACGAGACCAACGACTACACCGAGATGTTCCTGCGCATGAACTTCGACCGGGAGGAGATCGAAAAGGCCCTGCACGTGTACGGCGCCTTTAAGCGGTTGTGCCGGAAGTACGACCTGTGCGGCGTATCCGTACGCTGCTTTGATCTGCTGGACACGGTATGCACCACCGGCTGCCTGGGCCTTTCCATCCTCAATGCCGAGGGTGTCTACGGTGGCTGCGAGGGCGATATGCCGGCGCTGCTGTCTATGGCAGTGCTGGGCAATCTGACCGATGAGCCGCTGTTCCTGTGCAACCCCAGTCGGTTCGACACCAAGAACGGCACGGCGATCTTCGCCCACTGCACCATCCCCGTGACGATGCTCAAGGACTTCTGCCTGAACACCCATTTTGAGTCCGGCATCGGCGTGGCTGTGCAGGGAACCTTTGCCGAGGGCCCCTGCACGATCTTCAAGTGCGCAGGCGATCTGTCCCGCTATCACGCCCAGGAGGGCGAGATCCTTCCGGTGGAGTACAGCGAGATGCTCTGCCGCACGCAGATCAAGCTGCAGCTGGACGATTTCTCCTATTTCCTCACCAAACCCATCAACAACCACCATATCATTTGCCGCGGACACCATGCTGCTGCCGCGGAGGCGTTTTTCCAGATCATCTGATCCATCACATTTAAAAGGGGGCGATCCACTTGGCAAAACAGTACGTGGACATGCAGACGCCTGTCATCGAGATGCGCAATATCGTCAAGAAATTCGGCGATTTTGTGGCCAATGACGGCATCAACCTCACCGTCCACAAAGGCGAGATCCACGCGATTCTGGGCGAAAACGGCGCCGGAAAATCTACCCTGATGAACCAGCTCTACGGCCTGCTTAAACCCACCTCCGGCGATATCCTGGTCAATGGAAAGAAAATCGAGATGAACAACCCCCGTGACGCCATCAACGCCGGTATCGGCATGGTGCATCAGCACTTTATGCTGGTGCAGCCCTTTACCGTCACGGAGAACATTGTTTTGGGCACGGAACCCCGCAAGGGTGTGGCCCTCGACATGGTTGCCGCCCGCAAGAATGTGGTGGAGATTTCCGAGCGCTATGGCCTGTCCATTGATCCGGACGCTAAAATCGAGGACATCTCTGTCGGTATGCAGCAGCGTGTGGAGATCCTGAAGGCACTTTACCGCGGCGCTGATATCCTGATCCTGGATGAGCCCACCTCCTCGCTGACGCCGCAGGAGATCGTGGAGCTCATAGAAATCATGCATAACCTGGTCAAGGACGGCAAGAGCATCATCCTCATCACCCACAAGCTAAAGGAGATCAAGGAGTCCGCCGACTTCTGCACCATCATCCGCCTGGGCAAGTACATCGACACGGTGGACGTGGAGAACGTGACCGAGAACGATCTGGCCAGCATGATGGTGGGACGCAAGGTCACCTTCAAGGTGGATAAACCCCAGCAGAAGCCAGGCGAAGTGGTGTTGGACGTGCAGGATCTGCACTGCCTGGACTACCGCGGCGTAGAGATCGTCAAGGGCCTGAACCTGCAGGTGCGCCGGGGCGAGATCGTGGGCATCGCGGGCATCGACGGCAACGGCCAGACCGAGCTGGTGGAGGTCATCACCGGACTGCGCAAGGGCACGGCGGGTCATGCCTTCGTGAACGGCGCCGACGTGTTCAATAAGCCGCCCCGGTTTGGCTTCAACCACGGTGTTTCCTCCATCCCGGCGGACCGCCAGAAGCACGGGCTGGTGCTGGATTTCTCCATCGAGGACAACCTGATTCTGCAGAACTATGGCAAGATGCCGTATTCTCGCAAGGGTATCCTGCAGCGCGACGCCATTTTTAAGCACGCTACGGAGTCCATCGAGGACTTTGATATCAGGCCCAGAAACAGTGAGAAGCGCGCGGCGGGCACCCTGTCCGGCGGCAACCAGCAAAAGGTGATCATTGCCCGTGAGGTGCTTAACGACAAAGATCTGCTCATTGCGGTGAATCCCACCCGCGGCCTGGATGTGGGCGCCATCGAGTACGTCCACAAGTACATCGTCGATCAGCGCAACAAGGGCAAAGCTGTGCTGCTGGTCTCTTTCGAACTGGATGAGATCATGAGCCTTTCCGACATCATTGACGTGATTTTTGACGGCCAGATCGTGGCCTCTATCCCCGGCGATCAGGCCAATGAGAACGAACTCGGCCTGATGATGGCAGGAGGAGGGAAGAAGAATGACTAAGAAAAAGACATTTCTGGACGTGGTGTCCACCAACCGCTTTATCCACACGCTGCTGGCCATCATCCTGGGCTTTCTGTTTGGCGCAATCTTCCTGGCCATTATGGGCCTTTCCGTGGGTCAGGCTTACGGCAGACTGATCAACAGTGTTACCACGCTGAAGGGCTTTTCCTATGTGATCGTCTATTCTATTCCTTATATCATGACGGGCCTGTCCGTAGCGTTCTCCTTCAAAACGGGAGTGTTCAATATCGGCTGTGAGGGACAATTCGTGATGGGTTCCATGGCTGCTGCCGTTGTGGGCATCCTGCTGGGAGACCTCCCCGGGATCGTGCTGATCCCCCTGTGCTTCCTTGCGGCCATGGCTGCCGGCGCCCTGTGGGGCGCTATCGTGGGCTTCCTGAAAACCAAGTGGGGCATCAACGAGGTGTTGAGCATGATCATGTTCAACTGGATCGCATTCTACCTGTCCAACTTTATCGCCGGCATCCCTGCCATCCACAACGACGGCTCTGCCGAGGCCACCAAGAGCATCTCTGAACACGCCAGCACGCTGCTCTCCAAGGACCTGATCAAAAATATGGGCCTGGCTCCCACCGCCAACTGGGGTATTCTGGTGGCCATCGCCATGACGGTGGTGATTTGGATCATCATTGAGAAAACCACCCTGGGCTATGAGCTCAAGGCCGTGGGTGCCAACCGGTACTCCGCGGAATACGGCGGCATCAACGTCAACCGCTCCATCCTCTTGGCGCTGGCCATCTCCGGGGCCATGGCAGGTCTGGGCGGCGCGCTGCAGCTTATGGGCATGGGCAGCCGCATCAGTGTATTCTCCAGCCAGGAGGGCTTCGGCTTTGCCGGCATTGTGGTGGCGCTTATGGGCTGCTCCAATCCCTTTGGCGTATTGGTGGCCGGCATCTTTTACGGTGCGCTGACCTACGGCGGCAGCAAGCTGAACCTGGTGGGTGCGCCTACCCAACTCATCAGCGTCATCGTGGGCACGGTGGTATTCTTCATCTCCATCTCCGTAATCTTTGAAAACCTCAAACGCATCAAGACCCGGGCACAGCGCAACGCGGAGGCTGCAGCCATGAGAAGGGCCGAAGAGAAGGAGGCACAGAAATGACAAACTTTATCAACAATCTGGGTATCATCCTCTATGCCACACTAATCTACATGACTCCGCTGCTGTATGCCGCTCTGGGCTCCTGCTTCTCTGAGGTCTCCGGTGTGGTGAACATCGGTATCGAGGGCATGATGACCGCCGGCGCCTTTACCGGTACCGTGGTGGCCTACTTCACCGGAAGTCCCTGGATCGGCTTCCTGTGCGGCGGCCTGGCAGGCGCATTCTTCGGCGCGCTCCACGCCCTGGCTACCGTGAAACTTGGCGCGGATCAGACCATTGCCGGTACCGCCATCAACATGCTGGGTCCCGGCATTGTGATCATGATTGCCAAAGTCATGTTCAACTCCACGGATACTATCCCGCTGGAGGCCAGCATGAAGATCCCCCGCCTCTTCCGAGGCGTGTTTGACACCAGCACCGTGTTCGGCCGCTTTATGGACAACGTGTTTGCCAACTTCGCCTCCACCTATCTGGTGTTCGTAGCGGTCCTGGTGGTGTGGTTTGTCTTCTACAAGACCCGCTTCGGCCTGCGCCTGCGCGCCTGCGGCGAACATCCCCAGGCCTGCGAGACGCTGGGCATCAACGTCATCGCCATGCGTTTCCTGTGTGTTTGCATTTCCGGCTTCCTGTCCGGCCTGGGCGGCGCCTGTGTGACCATGGCCATTTCCACGCAGTTCCGTCCCATTTCCATCGTGGGCCAGGGCTTTATCGCTATCGCAGCCGTTATCTTCGGCAAGTTCCGGCCCCATGGTGCATTGCTGGGCTGCCTGTTGTTCGGCTTCTGCTCCGGCTTGAAGGTCGTGTTAGGCGGCTCCTCCGGCATCGATATGCAGTTGCTCTCCATGATTCCTTACGTTGTCACGGTTATTGTGCTGATTCTGTTCGTGGGCAAATCCCACGTCCCGTCTGCCAACGGCAAGCCGTTTATCAAGACCAAATAAGAAACCATCCGACGAAAGTGGAGGGGATACGCAAGGACGTATCCCCTCCACTTCTGTCAGAACAGGAACCGGCTCACCGCAAGAGCCAGAACAGCAGAGACGGCGGCCTGAGCTGCCTTGCCCAGCAAGTAGGGCCGCAGCGGCAGATCCGTGCCCCGGAGCGCCGCGGCGGTCTGGCCGTGGACGCTGAATCCGCCCCAGCCCAGCAGGGCGGAAGCGGCAATAAAACCGGCCCGATCCGGAGTCAGAGCGAGAATGCCGCCTGTGAGCTCCAATGTTCCGATCAGCAGTGGATGGCTGATGCCGGTGAGGGCGGTCATCAGCCGCGTTGCCGCCACGAAAAACACCACAAAGGCACAAACGGACACCATGGCAGACGCGCCGGCGGTAACAGAACGCACCAGAGCGGTGAGAAAGGACGGCGCAGGAGCGGGAGCCCGCAGCCGTGTGCCGCCTTTCGGATGATCCCGGCGGAGCTGTGCCACGGCAACGGCGGATAGGACATGGATCGCGTAGAGCCACAGCCCGATCCGGGAATTCCCGAAGCAGCCCATGCCCGCCACACCCAGCACAAAGGAGGGACCGCAGTTGTTGCAGAAGGTCAGCAGATGCTCCGCCTCGCTGCGGTCGATGGACCCGGCATGATACAGCTCGGCCACCGTGCGGCCGCCCACAGGATAGCCGCCCAGCAGACCCATGACAAAGGCCACGGAGCCGGTGCCGGAGCAGCCCAGGAGCGGAGCTGTCACCGGGGAGAGAAGGTTGCCCAGATCATTGGCCAGACCCAGGTCGGTAAAGCAGGACACCGCCACAAAGAAGGGAAACAGGGCGGGAATCACCGAATGGGCACACAGCACCAGACCGTCCCGCACCGCATGGGCCGTCAGCTGGCCGTTCCACAGAAAGCCGCCCATCAGAAAAAGCAGCCCAATGGCCAGAGCAATTCGCCGCATTCCATCACCCCTTCCCGCACACTGTATGCTGACGGGGACACGACCATGACGGACAGGCAAGATTGTGCGGCGCAGCGCATAAGGTAGAGGCGGAAAGGACGTGGTTCTTTGGAGGGCAGACGTTGGAGAGAGGCGGGGTTGAGCGCTATGGAGCGGCTGGATCTGCCCGGATCGCTGGCCGGCGCAACCACCGTGGAGCTGACGGGCAACCGGGAGTTTTACATGGAGCGGCACCGGGGCGTGCTCAGCTACAGCACGGAGCTGGTGGAGATCAACGGCGGCGATTTGGTGTACCGGGTGAGCGGAACAGGTTTGCAGCTGCTGGCCATGACGGAGGATGAGCTGCGCATCGGCGGGCGGATCGACCGGGTGGAGCTGGTGGGAACAGATGTTTAAGAGAGTTGCCAATTTCATACAGGGCAGCGTGCTGCTGCAGGTGGAAAGCGCCTATCCCGAGCGGATCGTAAATCTCTGCTCTGCCCATAATATCCCCTTCTGGGACGTGCGGTGGGAAAACGACATCCGCTTTTCCATGCGCACCACCCGGCAGGGAGAGCGCACCCTGCGCCGGGCGGCACAGCAGACGGATGCATCCATCCGGCGGCTGGAGCAGACCGGCGCGCCGGTGCTGGCCTGGCGGCTGCGGCGGCGGTATGTGCTGCTCTCGGGCTGCGCATTGCTGCTGACGCTGCTGACGGCCAGCAACTTCTTTATCTGGGACTTTGAGGTTACCGGCAATGAAACGGTGCCGGAGGAGGTGATCCTCCGTGCGCTGGAGAAGGAGGGCGTCACCGTAGGCTGCCCGGGTCTGGCCGTGGATCAGGAGACGCTGCGCAACCACGTGCTGCTGGAGCTGGAGGACGTGTCCTGGCTGGCGGTAAACGTGCGGGGCTGCGTGGCTCACGTGCAGGTGGTGGAGCGGCACCGTCCGCCTCCCTTGATGGAGGAGAGGCAGCCCGCCAACGTCATTGCCGCACGGGACGGCCTTGTGACCAGGGTGGAGGCGCTGGACGGCCGGGCCGAGGTGATGCAGGGCTCCACGGTGACAAAGGGACAGCTGCTGATCTCCGGCGTCACAGACGGCGGCAGCTACGGCATGCGGCTGGTGCACGGCATGGGCAACGTGTGGGCCCGCACCTGGTACGAGCAGTCCACGCTGGTGCCGCTGAAAACGGCGGCGCTGGGGGCGGAGGGGAAAACCGTTACCCATTACGCCCTGAATTTCGGCAAACAGCGGATAAAATTCTACGGAAAGGGTAGCGTAACACCGGAGGCTTGTGATAAAATAACCACGTATAGCCCGTGGGTGCTGCCGGGAGGACTGCGTCTGCCGGTCACGCTGGTGACCGAGCGGTGGACGGCCCGGGATCCGTCGGAGGGTGAGCGTAATCTGGAGGAGGCCCGGCAGGAGGGTGAGGCGCTGCTGGTGCATCAGCTCACCGAGCAGCTGGGCGAGGACGGCACCATCACAGAGACGCGATTTGCCTCGGCCCGGCAGGGGGACTGGCTGCTGGTGACCATGAAGGCCGAGTGCCTGGAGCAGATCGGCGTCAGCGTGCCAATCGATACACCATAGAGACGAAGGAGGCGCTTATATGGAACAGCGCATCGGAATTGAAAGGATGGAGGAGGCCATCAACCTTTTTGGCTCCTTTGATGAGAATATCCGCCTGCTGGAATCGGAATTCCACGTGGGCATTGTCAACCGGGGCGGTGAGATCGTCATCTCCGGCGAGCCGGAGGAGGTCATGTTCGCCCACAAGGCCGTGGAGGCATTGCTGACCCTGACGGGCAAGGGGGAGACCATCTCCCCCCAGCACGTGCGCTACGTCATCGGGCTGGTGCGGTCGGGCCAGGCGGAGCGGATCAACGAGCTGACCCAGGACGTGATCTGCATCACGTCCAAGGGCCGTCCCGTGAAGCCCAAGACCATCGGCCAGAAGCAGTACGTGGACGAGATCATGAAAAAGAGCGTCACCATCGGCGTGGGCCCGGCAGGTACCGGCAAGACGTATCTGGCCGTGGCCGCCGCTGTTGCCGCTTTTCGGGACAAGCAGGTGAACCGCATCATCCTGACCCGCCCGGCGGTGGAGGCCGGCGAGCGGCTGGGCTTCCTGCCCGGCGACCTGCAGAGCAAGGTGGACCCCTATCTGCGGCCGCTGTACGACGCCCTCTTCGACATGCTGGGCGCCGAGACGTATCAGAAATATCTGGAGCGAGGCAACATCGAGGTGGCGCCTCTGGCCTACATGCGCGGCCGGACACTGGACGACAGCTTCATCATCCTGGACGAGGCCCAGAATACCAGCCGGGAGCAGATGAAGATGTTTTTGACCCGCATGGGCTTCGGCTCCAAGGTGGTCATCACCGGCGACGTGACCCAGATCGATCTGCCGGAGGACAAGACCAGCGGCCTCAAGGAGGCCATGAAGGTCCTCAAGGACGTGGAGGGCGTGGGCATCTGCGAGCTGACCCAGCAGGACGTGGTGCGCCACGTGATGGTGCAGCGCATCATCGAGGCCTATGCCAAGTATGAGGAGAACCGCTACGGAAAGGAGCGTGGACGCAATGGCGAAAAGGCACCGCATACCGGTGACCGCCACGGTGGCGGACGCCGCCAGTGACCGCACCGTGGCTCTGATCCGCAGGGCCATCCGCACGGCGCTTGCCTGCGAGGGCGTCACCGTACCCTGTGAGATCGACGTGCTGCTGACGGATGACGAGGGCATCCACGAGATCAATCTCGATATGCGGGGGGTGGACGCCCCCACCGACGTGCTGAGCTTCCCCGCCTTCTCCTACGTACCCGGTGAGCCGCCCACGGACGAGTCCGACGCCGATCCCATGACGGGGCTGACCCCTCTGGGAGACATGGCGATTTCCATGGAGCGGGTAAAGGCCCAGGCCGCGGAGTACGGCCACTCCCGCAGCCGGGAGCTGGCCTACCTGGTGGTCCACTCGGTGCTGCACCTGCTGGGCTACGACCATCTGGACGAGGGCGAGCAGAAGCGGCAGATGCGCGCGCGTGAGGAGGTCATCATGGCCCAGCTGGAGCTGACGCGATAAAAAAGAGTCAACCAGCTTATGCTTACGGTTTAACCTCTTGCAAAGGAGAAGAGATCATGGGACTGCTTCAATTTTTTAGAAAGGGAAATCAGAGTAAGGCTGAGAAACACCCCACTCGCACAGAAAAAGACAGATGGCCGTCTGCGTATGAAATCGCGGATCAATTAGGTCTCAGAGGTTATCAATTTCAATACTTTGACGTATGTCAGAACATTTGGAAGACAAGAGTTCCGAGGAGTGGGCAGGCAAGTACGCTGCAGGGAGAAATGCTGCGTCAGGCTGAAAAGCTCCGCAATGAGGCACGAGACAACGGAAACCTGAATTGGGACGATGATTTTTCGTGGTTCTGTGACTTCTTAAAAGAGACCTTCAAGGAGTCGGGCGTATTTGAACAGGATCAACTGAATCAGCTGTTGACCGTGTTGGAAACGATCAAGAAAACCGGAGAATATGCTGCTGACTTCAATACAGGACACATTCCAGAGGAGGAAGTAGACCCGGATAAAATCGCATACGTGGAAGACGATTTATATAACTTCATTGAGGATGGGATCGCGCTTTTTTCTATGAAGAACCCGGAGGATATTCCGTACCATGCAAATGAGTTTATACACCGATAACAAGCGGTTTGCCGCGCCGAGAAAGTAACATCAATAAATTGCTCAAATACAAAAGAAAGTTGAGGATCACCTAAATTATGTCAACCATTACGAAGACCGCCATGATCACCGTGTGCGGACGGCCCAACGTGGGCAAATCCAGCCTCACCAACGCGCTGGTGGGGGAGAAGATCGCCATCGTCTCCGCCAAGCCACAGACCACCCGCAATCGCATCTACGGCGTGGTGAACCGGGGCGACACCCAGTTCATCCTGCTGGACACCCCGGGCCTCCACAAGCCCCGCTCCCGGCTGGGAGACTATATGGTGAAGGTGGTGCGGGAGAGCCTGCAGTCCGTGGAGTGCGCGCTGCTGCTGGTGGAGCCCATTGCCAACGTGGGCGCGCCGGAGCGGGCTCTGCTGGACCGCATCCGGGAAGAACATCTGCCGGCGGTGCTGTGCATCAATAAGATCGATACCATTGCCGATAAGGCGGAGCTGCTGGCGGTCATCGCCGCCTACAGCGAGGCTTATCCCGATTTCAAGGCCATCATCCCCATCTCCGCCAAGACCGGCGAGGGGCTGGACGAGCTGATGGAGGAGCTGGGCAAGTTTGCCCAGGATGGTCCCCAGCTGTTCCCCGACGGCATGACCACCGACCAGCCGGACCAGCAGGTCTGCGCTGAGATCATCCGGGAGAAGATGCTCCAGTGCTTGGAAAAGGAGATCCCCCACGGTACGGCGGTGGAGGTGACCCGCTTCACCGAGCGGGATACCGGCATCATCGACCTGGACGTGACCATCTACTGCGAAAAGGCCAGCCACAAGGGTATCCTCATCGGCAAGCACGGCGACATGATGAAGCGCATCAGCACCCTGGCCCGGCAGGACATCGAAAAGTTCATGGGCACCAAGGTGTATCTGGAGACCTGGGTGAAGGTGAAGGAGAACTGGCGGGACAACGTGAATTTCATCCGTTCCCAGGGCTACAACGAGGAGTAATTTTTGCCATAGATAATCCGCCGCCCCCGGCACAGAATAGAATGTGAGGGGGCGAGACGGATGGATTACTGGAAGCTGTTTCGGGAGACCGGCGCGCCGGAGTGGTATCTGTTCCACGCGGCGGAGAACCGCGCCGGGATACAAGGAGAAGAAACCCATGCAGAGCGGAAAAACGGTGACCACCGGCCTGGTACTGCGGGAGACGGAGACCAAGGAGACCGATAAAATACTGACGGTGCTGACGCCGGATCTGGGCAAGATCACGCTGATCGCACGGGGCGCACGCCGCCGGAACAGTCCCCTGGCCGCGGCCTGCCAGCTGCTGACCTACTCGGAGCTGACCGTCTATCAGCGGGGGGCATGGCGCTACGTGTCGGAGGGCTCCACCATCGAGCTCTTTGACGGTGTGCGGCAGGACTTTGAGCTTTTGAGCCTTGCATCCTACTTTGCCGAGCTCACCGAGAGCGTGGCGGGAGAGGAACAGCCCGCAGCCGAGGTGCTGGCCCTGCTGCTCAACGCGCTGTTTGCGCTGGGCGAGCTGCGCAAGGACCCGGAGCTGGTGAAGCCGGTCTTCGAGCTGCGGCTCATGGCGCTGGCCGGATTCGAGCCGCTCTCCGACGGCTGCGCCGTCTGCGGAAAGACGGAGCCGGAGCGGCCCATGCTGGACGTGGTGCAGGGCATCGTCCACTGCGCCGGGTGCAAGCAGCCGGGGGGACTGTCATTGCCCCTCACCAAGGGGAGTCTGGCGGCCCTGCGGCACGCGCTGTATGCCGATCCCAAGCGGCTCTACAGCTTCCGGGTGGAGCCAAGCGCCCTGCGGGAGCTGAACCACGCGGCGGAGGGCTTCGTGGCCGCCCAGCTGGAGCGGTCCTTCCGGACGCTGGATTACTACAAGACCATCAAGACGACACGATAGAGGAACTACATACATGAGCGAAATGTTTGAAAAATCCATCCGCACGCTGGAGCTGCCCCAGGTGCTGGAGATGCTGGCCCAGCGGGCTGTCAGCGAAGCGGGAAAGGAGCGCTGCCGCCGTATCGTCCCGGCCACCGAGCGGGAGGATGTGCTGCGTCTGCTGGATGAGACCGACGCCGCCAAGGCGCGGCTGGGTCTCCACGGCAGCCCGCCCTTCTCCGGGGTAAAGGATCTGTCCGCCGCCCTCTACCGGGCGGATCAGGGCGGCATGCTGAACACCCGGGAGCTGCTGGACATCGCCGCGCTGCTGATGGCCAGCCGCCGTGTGGCGGAGTATGACGAGGAGCGGCAGGGTGAGCCCACGGTCATTGACCACCTGTTCTCCGCCCTTCACAGCAACCGCTATCTGGAGGACAGGATCCGGGGCGCCATTCTGGATGAGGAGACCATCGCCGATACCGCCAGCTCCGAGCTGGCGGATATCCGCCGCAAGATGCGTATCGCCGCCAGCAAGGGACGCCAGATCCTGCAGAAGATCATCTCATCCCCTTCCTATGCCAAGGTGCTGCAGGAGGCTCTCATCACCCAGCGTGACGGCCGCTTCGTGGTGCCGGTAAAGGCCGAGCACAAGGGCGCCATGCCGGGTCTTGTCCACGACATCTCCTCCTCCGGCGCCACGCTGTTCATCGAGCCTATGGGCGTGGTGCAGGCCAACAACGAGCTCAAGGAGCTGCAGGCCCGGGAGGAGAAGGAGATCGAGCGGATCCTACGCACCCTCAGCGCCGCCTGCGGCGACCAGCGGGAGAACATCCTGTCCGACTACGACTGCCTGGTGCATCTGGACGTGATCTTCGCCCGTGCCCAGTTGAGCTACGCCATGAACGGCGCCCGCCCGGAGATCCGCCGCAAGGGCGGCATCACCTTGCGCAAGGCGCGCCACCCGCTGCTGGATCCGGCCAAGGCCGTGCCCATCACCGTGGAGCTGGGCGAGCGGTTCGACACCCTGGTCATCACCGGTCCCAACACCGGCGGCAAGACCGTAACGCTGAAAACCATCGGCCTTTTGTGCCTCATGGCACAGTGCGGTCTCCACCTGCCCACAGACGACGGCAGCGCCGTCCGGGTCTTTGACCGGGTGCTGGCCGACGTGGGCGATGAGCAGAGCATCGAGCAGAGCCTGTCCACCTTCTCGGCCCACATGGCCAACATCGTGGAGATCCTGGATCAGGCGGACGGCGACAGTCTGCTGCTCTTTGATGAGCTGGGCGCCGGCACCGATCCGGTGGAAGGCGCTGCACTGGCCATTGCCATTATCCAGTATGCAAGGGAGCATCACGCCCTGACGGCGGCCACCACCCACTACGCCGAGCTCAAAACCTTTGCCATGACCACCGCGGGGGTGGAGAACGCCTCCTGCGAGTTCGATGTGCAGACCCTGCGGCCTACCTACCGGCTGCTCATCGGTATTCCCGGCAAGTCCAACGCTTTTGCCATCTCCCGGCGGCTGGGCCTGCGGGAGGAGATCATTGCCTCCGCCATGGAGCAGATGGACAGCGAGTCCGTCCGGTTTGAGGACGTGCTGACCCAGCTGGAGGAGAAGCGCCAGCATCTGGAGAAGGCGGAGACCGAAGCCGACCGTCTGTGGCGTCAGCGGGAGGAGGACGCACGCAAGGCCCGCACCTTCCGGGAGCAGATGGAGAAGGCCAAGGAGAACGCCCGCAGCAAGGGCGAGGCGGAGGCCCGACGCATCGTTCGGCAGGCCCAGGAGAAGGCCGACGAGGTATTTGCCCGGCTGGAGGAGCTGCAGCGCCAGCAGCAGCGGCAGCAGGCCAACTATCAGCAGATGAACGACGAGCGCGCAGCCCTGCGCCATGAGCTGAAGGAGGCAGAGGAGCAGCTGCGGGAAAAGGACGAGGCGGCGGAGCCGGACTTTACCCCCAGCCGGCCCATCGAGGTGGGAGATCTGGTGGAGCTGCCCGGCGTGAAGACGGCAGCCACGGTGCTCAACGTCAACGGCGACGGCACGCTGCTGCTGCAGGCCGGCAAGATGAAGATGACCACCAAGGTCAGCCAGGTGCGGCTTCTGGAGAACCAGCCCAAAAAGCAGCCTGTTAAGCCCATTGGCAGCGCCAGTATTAAGATGCAGAGCCGCGCCTCTTCGGAGCTGGACATCCGGGGATTGGAGACGCTGGAGGCCGAGAGCGTGGTGGAAAACTACATCGACGCGGCGGTCACGTCCAAGCTGGGACAGGTGACCATCATCCACGGCAAGGGCACCGGTGCGCTCCGCAAGGCCGTCCACGAGATGCTCAAGCGCAACAAGGCCGTCAAGAGCTTCCGTCTGGGCCGGTACGGCGAGGGCGAGGCCGGCGTCACGGTGGTGGAGCTCAAGTGAGCAAGCATTGATTCGGCGGCTTACCTGCTGATTTTGTGAAATTTGACGAAGCAAAACCGCATTTTGTGGACGTTTTGCGAAATTTTTGTGGGAAAGACCATTGCAAAAGACGGCACATTTCAGTATAATAAAGAACACGAAAGTGATATTCCCATCCCCACACGCTGGAAAGTAAGGAGAGCTGATCGATGTACACGCAGGAAATCACCGTTAACAATGAGGTCGGCCTGCACGCCAGACCCGCTACGTATTTTATTCAGAAGGCAAACGAGTTCAAGAGCGGCATCTGGGTCGAAAAGGAAGAGCGCCGCGTCAATGCCAAGAGCCTGCTGGGCGTCCTGTCCCTGGGCATTGCGCAGGGCACCACCATCACCCTCATCGCTGACGGCAGCGATCAGGAGGAGGCTGTGAAGGCCCTGGCCGAGCTGATCGAGAACAACTTCGGCGAATAAAAAACACACATAAAAACAGCGGAAGAGCTTTGCTCCTCCGCTGTTTTACTGTTTATGGAAGCGGTCGTAGATAGCCTGGGCCACGTTTCGGGGCACCGCGGCGGCCAGATCCTCCACCTCCGCCTGGGACACGGCCCGGACGGTGCCGAAGGCCTTGAGCAGATCCCTGCGCCGTTTCTCCCCCAGACCGGGGATGCCGTCCAGCTTGCTGCGGTAGGTGCTCTTGCCGTGCTTTTCCCGGTGGTAGGTGATGGCGAAGCGGTGGACCTCCTCCTGCACTCTGCCCACCAGAGCAAAGAGAGGGGGACTGTGCTGGATGCCCAGCTCCTGCCCCTCCACCGTGACCAGGGCACGGGTGCGGTGCCGGTCGTCCTTTACCATGCCCAGAATGGGGACGTCCAGCCCCAGCGCCGCCGTGGCCTCCAGCGCCGAGCGGGCGTGCATCTCGCCGCCGTCGATCAGCAGGAGATCGGGCAGGGGGGTGAACTTGGGATCGCCGTCCAGATAGTGCTGAAAGCGCCGCGTCAGCACCTCCCGCATGGCGGCATAGTCATCGGGAGCATCCAGCGTCTTGATCTGGAAGCGGCGGTAGTCCCGCTTCAGGGGCTTGCCGTCCTGAAAGACCACCATGGAGGCAACCATATCGTCACTGCGCAGGTTGGAAATATCGTAGGACTCGATGCGGTGGGGCGCAGAGGAAAGTCCTGCCAGCGCGCCCAGCTGCTCCAGGGTCTTGGAGGTGCGCTCGCTGTCGGAGGTGACGCGCTCCACCTCCTCCCGGGCATTTCGCCCGGCCATGGCCACCAGATCCACCCGCTCGCCCCGCTGGGGCACCCGCAGGCCCACCCGGTGTCCGGCCTGTCCGGTCAGCAGGGCGGCAAAGGTGTCCGCGTCCTCCCAAACCACCGGCAGCAGGATCTCCCGGGGCAGGACGGAGCGATTGAGATAGTATTGGCTCAACACGGCGGCCAGAACGTCCGCCTCGGCCTCATCTGCCGCAGCGGGAAAGACCTTCACCTCACGGCCCAGCAGGTTGCCGTCCTCAATATGGAGCACGGCGCAGCCGCACCGCACCTGCCCAACGTAAAGACCCCACACGTCGGTGTCGGCGCAGACGCCGGCGATGACCTGCTGCTGTTTGGTCAGCACGCTGAGAGCCTTGACCCGGTCACGCAGCTGGGCCGCCTCCTCGAACCGGAGGTTCTCGGCGGCGTCGGTCATCTGGACGGTGAGCTCGTCGGTAAGCGAGCGCAGCTTGCCGCTGAACAGGCGGCAGGCCTGCTCGATCCGCTCGTTGTACACGGCCTCGCCGGGGCCATCGGTCAGGCAGAAGCCGTCGCACTTGCCAATATGGTAGTTGAGACAGGGACGCTCCTTGCCGATGTCACGGGGAAATTTCCGGCGGCAGGTGGGCAGCTTCAGAGCGCTGCACACCGCGTCAATGGCCAGACGGGTCTCGTTGCGCCCGCCGAAGGGACCGAAGTAGCGGGCGCCGTCATCGGCGGCCTTGCCTACCAGTGTGAATCGGGGATAGGGAGTGTCTTTGGACAGACGGACAAAGGGATAACCCTTGTCATCCTTGAGCAGAATATTATAGTGTGGCTGATGGTGCTTGATGAGGGAGTTCTCCAGGATCAGGGCCTCGAACTCGGAACGGACGAAGATGGTGTCAAAGTGGTCCACCTGGGCTACCATGGCCCGGGTCTTCTCGTTGTGGCCGGCGCTGTCCTGAAAATACTGACTGACCCGGTTTTTCAGCTTTTTCGCCTTGCCCACGTAGATGACCTGGCCGCTTTTGTCCATCATCAGATAGACCCCCGGTGCCAGAGGCAGGTCGTTGGCCTTTTGCCGCAGCTCGTCCTTCGTCATGGGGCGTTCTCCTTTCCCTGTGTTTCCCGTTTATACCAGTCTCCCATGAAAAGCAGATACTTTGTCTACTTTTCATAGCGCGTCAGCGCGTCGGAGGCTGTATGAGACGCCCTCTGTGCCTCGGCACAGAGGGGGCGACGCGTCAAGCGGCGCCTCTTCGGTGAAAAGTATTCACTTTTCACCGAAGAATAGTATCAGTATAGCATGGGGGAAATTCCTTGGCAAGGTTGCTTTTTTTGTCGGATGCCTGTATAATAGCAAAAACATTATGTTGAGTATAATGGAGGCCTGTGTTTTGATTCAGGATATTGCGCCCCACCGCTTTGACCGGACCTATTCGCTGACCCCTGCCGCGCCGTCGGACTTTGCCCTGTGCCTGGGCGAGGACGACATGGTGCTGCGGCAGGACGGAGATCAGTATTATCTGCCCCGTTTTTCGGAGCTGAAGCTGGACTGCGCCGATGCCCGCCATTTATTTGCTTTGGACGGCACGGGCTGCTACCTCACGGAACCTCCCACAGAGCTGCCGGAGGGCTTCGTCCGGGTGTCCGGACGGGAACTGCGGCAGGTGCGGCCCATGGAGACGGCCTTTGCCGCCGCCACCGCTGCCCAGCTGAAGCGCTGGTACCGGGACCGCAGCTTCTGCGGGCGGTGTGGCCACCCCATGGAGCCCGGCACCACGGAGCGGGCTATGGTCTGCCCTCGCTGCGGCCTGACGGAGTACCCCAAGCTGTGCCCGGCGGTGATCGTGGCGGTGACGGACGGGGACAGGCTGCTGCTGACCCGCTACGCAGGCCGTCCCTATCGGGGCGACGCTCTGATCGCCGGCTTCGTGGAGATCGGCGAGACGGTGGAAGACACCGTGCACCGGGAGGTCATGGAAGAAGTGGGCCTCCGGGTGAAAAATCTCCGCTACTACAAGAGCCAGCCCTGGGCCTTTACGGACACCCTGCTCATGGGCTACTACTGTGAGCTGGACGGCGACGGCACCATCACGCTGGACCGCAGCGAGCTGCGGGAGGGCTTCTGGCAGCGCCGCGATGAGATCACGCCCCGGGACAGCGACGTGAGTCTGACGGCGGAGATGGTCGAGCGGTTCCGCCTGGGAAAGGAGAAGGAAAGATGAAGAAGAACTTACGGCTTCTGGCCGTGTTCCTGCTGCTGTTTGCGCTGACTCTGTGCGCCTGCGGCAAAAAGAATAACCAGCCCACGCCGACCGCACCTGCTCCGGCAGTGGATCCGGTGAAACCGGAGGTTCCCGAGGTGAATGACAAGACAACGGAGTTCTCTGTCGGCATCGTAACGGGCAGCGGCGTACGGCTCCGTACAGAGGGCAGCACGGACGGTGCGATCCTGGGCGAGCTTGAAGAAGGCACGGTGGTGCTTATCATGGCGGATGAAGAGGACTGGTACAAGGTGCGCTACAGCAACATGGAGGGTTACATGTCCGCTGACTATGTGGACGTCAAGTCCAGCGCTTTCGGCCTCACGGCCTACGGACGCGTTATCTCCGACAGCCTGAGCCTTTGCAAAACGCCCCATGGCGAAGTACTGCAGGAGCTGGAGCGGGATACCTACGTGAATGTCACCGGCTTTGAACAGGACTGCTTTGCCGTGACCTATCAGGACGTCAGCGGTTATATGGACGCCAACTTCCTGACTCCGGAGATGACAAAACCGGATGAGCCGGAAGATCCCGTCACACCGGTAGATCCGCCCGAGCCTGTGGACCCGCCCACGCCGGTAGATCCTCCCGCGCCGGTAGATCCGCCCGCGCCGGTAGATCCTCCCGCGCCGGTAGATCCCCCCACGCCGGTAGATCCTCCCGCGCCGGTAGATCCCCCCGCGCCGGTAGATCCCCCCACGCCGGTAGACCCACCCACGCCGGTGGATCCCCCCACGCCGGTAGATCCTCCCAGCGATCCCACAGCGCCCAAGCGGACCTGGACCTACAAGTACTACATCAAGGTCAACGTGGAGGCAAACACGGTGACGGTGTACGAGCCGGACGCCAACGACTACTTTACCGTGCCTGTCCGGGCCATGATCTGCTCTACGGGTACGGCGACGCCCGGCTCCGGCGTCTTTGACGCGCCGGGCAGCAAGGGCGTTGTGGCCGAGTGGTGGGGCCTGTTCGGCGGTGTGTACGGCCACTATGTCACCCACATCACGGGACAGATCCTGTTCCACTCCGTTCCCTATACCCGCAACGGCGACAAGAGCTCTTTGGAGTACTGGGAGTTCGACAAACTGGGCACCTCGGCCTCCATGGGCTGCGTGCGGCTCCAGATCGCGGACGCCAAGTGGATCTACGAGAACGCCAAGCAGGGCAAGATCCAGGCGGTGGAGTTCTATTCCTCCTCCGATCCCGGCCCGTTGGGCAAGCCCACCGCACCCAAGATCAGCGACAACGAAGCCTGCCGCGGCTGGGATCCCACCGATCCCGATCCCAACAACCCCTGGAATAACCAGCCGTAAATCAACTTGATTAAAACCGCCCGTCGGATTTCTCCGGCGGGCGGTTATTGTTTGCTTTGTTCAGTTGAGACCCTCGGCGTGGAGGGCGAACAGCTCCTCGATCCGCTGCCGCAGGGCGCGGTGTTCCGGTGCGGAAAGATCCGGATCGGCGGCCATCAGCGCCTTGGCGGCGCTCTGGGCTTCGTCCAGCAGCCGCATGTCGCAGCTGAGATCCGCTACCTTCAGACTGGGCAGACCGTGCTGCCGCTGGCCGAAGAAGTCGCCGGGTCCCCGGAGCTTCAGATCCTCCTCGGAGATCTTGAAGCCGTCGTTGGTCTGGGTCATCACCTTCAGGCGGCGCTTTGTCTCCTCACTGTCGTTGTCGCTGAGGAGAATGCAGTAGGATTTGGCGCTGCCGCGGCCTACCCTGCCCCGGAGCTGGTGGAGCTGGCTCAAACCGAACCGCTCGGCGTTCTCTACCACCATGGTGTTGGCGTTGGGCACGTCCACGCCCACCTCCACCACCGTGGTGGATACCAGAATATCGCTTTCTCCCGCGGCGAAGGTTGACATAACACTATCTTTTTCCTTTGGCTTCATCTTGCCGTGGAGCACAGCGATCCGCAGATCGGGAAAGACCTCGGTTTTCAGCTTTTCGGCGTAGGCCGTCACCGCCTTGCGCTCGTCGGGAATGGTGTCGGCGTCGCCCACCAGGGGGCAGACGATGAACACCTGGTGGCCCTCGGCCACCTGCTTGCGCAGGAAGGCGTTGATGCGCGGGCGGTAGCTCTCGCCCACGGCGTAGGTGTCCACCTTCTGCCGCCCCGGGGGCAGCTCGTTGATAATGGACACGTCCAGATCGCCGTAGATCACCAGCGCCAGCGTCCGGGGAATAGGTGTGGCGGACAGCACCAGCATGTGGGGATGCTCCGCCTTCTGGCCCAGTGCCGATCGCTGGTTCACGCCGAAGCGGTGCTGCTCGTCGGTGATAACAAGGCCGAGGCGGTGATACTGCACGTCCTCGGTCAGCAGGGCGTGGGTGCCGATGCACACATCGATGGCCCCGCTGGCAAGCCCGGACAGGATTTCCCGCCGCTCCTTGGCCTTGGTGGAGCCGGTGAGCAGGGCGCAGGTGAGGCCGAACTTGGCGAAGAGAGGGGAGAGCCCCTCAAAATGCTGGCGGGCCAAAATCTCCGTGGGCGCCATCAGGGCACTCTGCCAGCCGCTCTGGGCGGCGAACCAGATGCACCCGGCGGCCACCATGGTCTTGCCGCTGCCCACGTCACCCTGACACAGGCGGTTCATGGGGCGATCCCCCGCCATGTCGGCGGCGGCGTCCTCCAGCGCCCGGCGCTGGGCGCCCGTCAGCGTAAAGGGCAGCTGGGCGTAGAAGGGGGCAAGGTCCACCGCCTGACAGGCGGGGCCTGCCACGTCCTTCCGACGGCTGCGCAGCCGCGTCAGACCGCAGCTTAAGAGGAACAGCTCCTCGAACACCAGCCGCCGCCGGGCCACGTCCAGCGACTCCGGCCCATCCGGGAAGTGGATGTTCTCATATGCGTAGTTGACATAACATAATTCGTGATCCCGGCGCACGTCGTCGGGCAGCACGTCAGTGAGCAGCTCTCGGCACGCGTCCAGTCCCTGCCGCACAGCCCGGCTGAGGATCAGCTGGCTGACGCCGGCGGTGAGGGGATAGATGGGCATGATGCGCCCGGTGAGCTGCTGCTGGCCCTCCCGCTCCAGGATGGGGTTGGTCATCTGGCGGCGGATGAGGTTGCCCTCCACCTTGCCGTAGAAGATGTAGGTCTCCCCGGTGTGGAGCTGGGAGCGGCGGTAGTCCTGGTTGAAGAAGGCGATGTCCAGCACGCCGCTCTCGTCCACGGCCCGGACCTTCACGATCATGCGGCCACCGGAGATGCGATGGGCGGTGGGCTCTGCGGCGATCATGGCCTTGACGCAGGCGTACTCGCCCACGATCAGCTCCTTGATGGGACGGGTAAGGGTGCGGTCTTCGTAGGTGCGGGGAAAGTAGGAGATCAGATCCCGCAGCGTGTTGATGCCCAGCTTGCCCAGCGCTTTGGCCCGGGTCTCGCCGATGCCCTTGATGTAGCGAATGTCGGTCTGCAGATCGGCCATGGGATGACCTCCTTTCAGATGTTTGGATTATTTTATCACGGAAACGGGAAAAAGAAAAGGGGCACCGTGTCGGTGTCCCTTTTCGCTGTTCTTTACATCTTCTCCGGGGCGGTGCAGCCGATGAGGGTCATGGCGTTTTTCAGCACGGCGCGGGTGGTGTCGGCCAGCTTCAGCCGGGCCAGCAGCACGTTCTCGCTCTCGCCCTTGATGCGGCAGGCGTTGTAGAACTTGTGGAAGGCGGCGGCCAGCTCGGTGAGATAGCGGTTGATGTGGCTGGGGTCATAGTTCCGGGCGGCCAGGGCCACGGTGTCGCCGTAGCGGGCGATCTCCTTGATGAGGGCCAGCTCCGTCTCGTGCTGCAGCAGGCTCAGATCCACGTCTTCGGCCTTGGGCACGGTGTAGCCTTCGGCAGCCAGATTCTTCAGCAGGTTGCAGATCCGGGCGTGGGCGTACTGGACGTAGTACACCGGGTTCTCGCTGTCCTCCCGGACGGCCAGGCCCAGGTCGAACTCCATCTGGCTCTCCGGCTTGGCGTTGAAGAAGTAGCGGCAGGCGTCCACCGGCACCATGTCGAGAAGGTCCGTCAGGCTGACGGCCTTGCCGGTGCGCTTGCTCATGCGCACCACTTCGCCGTTCTCCACCAGCTTCACCAGCTGCATCAGCACGATGTCCAGCCGGTGCTCGCCGTCCAGACCCAGAGCGTCCATGGCGCCCTTGAGCCGGGCCACATGGCCGTGATGGTCGGCGCCCCAGATGTTGATGACCCGGTCAAAGCCCCGGACGGCAAACTTGTTGCGGTGATAGGCGATGTCGGCGGCGAAGTAGGTGTAGAAGCCGTTGGCCCGGCGCAGCACGTCGTCCTTCAGCTCCAGCTTGGCGATCTCCTCGTCAGTCTTGCCGGCCTTCTTCAGATTCTCGCTGAGGATCTTGCTGGTGGCCAGCCACACGGCGCCGTCCTTCTCGTAGGTGTAGCCCCGGTCGGTGAGGGCCTGCACGGACTCGGCCACAAAGCCGCTCTCATGGAGGGAGGACTCGAAGAACCACTCGTCATAGCGGATGCCGTAGCGCTCCAGATCTGCCTTCATCTTGGGAATGTTGGTGTCCAGACCGAAGCGGGAGAGCGCGTCGTGGCGGGTCTTCTCGTCGCAGCTGAGATACTTGTCGCCGTGGACGTCGTAGAAGGCCTTGGCCAGCTGGCGGATATCCTCGCCGTGGTAGCCGTCCTCGGGGAACTCCACCGCGTCTTCACCCTTGATGAGCTGGATGTAGCGGGCCTCAATGCTCTTGGCGAACTTCTCGATCTGGTTGCCGGCGTCGTTCACATAAAACTCACGCCATACGTCGGCGCCGGATTTTTGCAGCACGCTGGCCAGGGTGTCGCCCAGCACGCCGCCCCGGGCGTTGCCCATGTGCATGGGGCCGGTGGGATTGGCGGAGACGAACTCCACCATGATCTTCTGGCCCTTCAGTGTGTCGGAGGCGCCGTAGTCGTCGCCGCTCTCCTCCACGTCGGCCACCGTGTCGGCATACCACTTGTCACCCAGACGGAAGTTCAGGAAGCCGGGGCCGGCCAGGGCAACGGAGGTAAAGTAGCTGTCCTTCAGATCCATGTTGTCGATCAGGATCTGGGCCACCTCCCGGGGATTGCGGCGCATGGCCTTGGCGGCGGCGAGGCAGAAGGTGGTGGTGTAGTCGCCGTTGGCGGTATCCTTGGGAATCTCCACCGAGGGCTTCACGGTGACGCCATCCGGCAGGAGACCGGCGGCAGCAGCCTTCTCGTAGGCGGTGAGGGTCAGGCTCAGCACCTGATCCTTGGCGTTCTGAATCATGTTCATCGTGTTCTCTCCTTATCAATCGGTGCCAGCGACAGGGTCACGCGCATTGTCTGCAGCGGACGACCCTGGGCCAGCAGCGTGTAGTGCAGTGTAACGGTGCCCGCGCCGCCGTTCAGATCGGCGTGGACGCGGTGGGTCTCAACGGTCAGCGGCAGCGTACCGCTGTCGGTGGCGATTTGGGTTTCGGTTTGGCGCTCCGGATCCAACAGAATGCGGCAGGCGGGGCTCTTTACCAGTGCCCTGTCCAGTCCCAGATGGATCTCGGACGGCATTTGCACGCCGTTTTCTCCATAGCTGTAGCGCAGATGGATGCCCCGGTCATCCCGGGTCAACTGCCCGGTGCCGGAGAAGCGCAGGGTATCGTCTCCGCTGACGGTGGTGACGGCCACCGTAACGTCGGCGGCCATCAGTAGCGCTCGATGTCCACTTCCCGCACGGAGGGGATATCCTCCCGCAGGAAGCGGCTGGCAAGGGAACCGAAATCCTCCGGCCGGTCACTGGCGCAGTAGATGGCTTCGCCTGTTCGCTCCGCTGCCATCTGATCCCGGGCCTTCAGGGTACGCTTGAGCTCCCAGGCTGCCTCGGCGCCGGTGTCGATCAGCTCCACGTCCGGGCCCATGATCTGGACAATTACGTCGGTCAGCAGGGGATAGTGGGTGCAGCCCAGGATCAGTGCGTCGATGCCTGCCTCCTTCAGCGGTTCCAGGTATTCCCGTGCCACCGTTTCCACCACGACGTCGCCGGGGCGGTCCCGTCCGTTTTCCACCAGCGGTACGAACAGGGGGCAGGCCTTGGAGATCACCTCCACCGCGGGGTCGATGGTGCGGATGGTTTCGGCATAGGCCCCGGTGCGGACGGAGGCGGCGGTGGCGATGAGGCCCACGCGGCGCTTTTTTGTCACGGCTACGGCCCGGCGGCAGGCGGGCTCCACCACGCCCAGAATGGGCAGGTCATTCTCCGCCCGCAGCTCCGGCAGAGCGTTGGTGGACACGGTGCCGCAGGCCACCACAATGGCCTTGATGTCGAAGGAGCGCAGGAAATGGACATCCTGCCGGGCGTATTTCAGCAGGATCTCCTTGGAGCGGCCGCCGTAGGGGACACGGGACGTGTCTCCGAAGTATATAATGTTTTCAGAGGGGAGAATGGAACGGATCTGGCGCACGGCGGTGAGGCCGCCCAGACCGGAATCAAACACCCCGATGGCTCTGTTGTCCATGGTATTCCTCCTTGTATTGTAAACGCTGAGTCAATCCGCTTCGGCGCTTTGCGGTCCTGCTCCGCCACGATTTTGTCTCGGAATCTTGAAATACACAAAGTATTCCTGCGATTCCTCCCCTTCATTGTGACGAAACAATCCTCGCAAATCGCTCTCGCGGTTTTACTCATTGTTTACTTTGGGATCGGAAGAAACCGATACCCAGTTATTATACTATGGAACAGAGCGCCGTACAAGCAAAATTTAGGCGAATTGGCGGCTTTTTTCGGTAGCATTTCGGGGCAATTCATGGTATAATGCACCCAGAAATGTGAACGGGCCGCGGGAGGTGGCAAAATGGAGATCAAACTGACGCAGAAGCAGTTTCGGCGATTGCTGGATCTGGTGTACATCGGCAACTGGGTGCTCAACTCCACACGGGGGGACGACCGCATCAAGGACTACGACCAGGTGGAGAGCCTGATATTCTCTCATTGCCTGAGCCGCGGCATGGCGCCGCTGGTGGAGCTGTATGAGGGGGAGATCATTCCCTCCAAGGCCTTTGCCGAGGGCGGCATCCACGAGGCCATCATGGCCTATGAGGACAGCGCCTTTTTCGAGATCCTGGCCCAGGAGCTGGCCCTGCGGGACATGGACGATCCCCCCATCACCCAGGAGAACTACGACGAGATCATGGAGCGGATGGACGAGTACATGGACGAGTTCGAGCGCCACGGGACGGACAACGTCACGGTGAATCTTGAAGACTGATTTGGACATAAAAAGGAAGGCGGAGCCATCGCTCCGCCTTCCTTTTTAACACTCTTTACTATACCCCGCCGGTGATTTGAACGAGAAGGATCATGGACAGAACGTACACGAAGGTCGTAATAAGGAACATGACAACAAACCAGATCCACTTGTTGCCGATGAGCCTGCGCGCTTCAGCGTCCTGCCTTTCCCGATTGGACTTCACGAGGCCGAGGATCAGGCATACAGGCCCGACGGGATTGAAGAGACAGAAGAAGAAAAAAACGAAAATGCCAAGGACAGAAAGGTGCATGCTTTTGCCGATTGTCCAATTCACGTGTTCCAGATACGCAAGCAAAAGGGAAACGGCGCAGACGGCGCAAAAAACAGCCTGCAGTATGGCAGAGCGTTTCAAAAATGACAGGGTCTTCATCTCTATCCTCCTTTGCTAAGTCCGCAGAAACCATGCTTCGCCTTTATAAACAGATAACACGCAGCGCCCGAAGAATGAAACACTGCCAGTGTTTTTACAGCTTCTCTGCAAGATACCGGGCCACGTGGACACCGCTGGCGCTGGCGTGGCTCAGGGAGTGGGTGACGCCGGAGCCGTCGCCGATGACGAAGAGGCCCTCATGGCAGGTCTGGAGATGCTCGTCCAGCTCCACCTCCATATTGTAGAACTTCACCTCCACGCCGTAGAGCAGGGTGTCGTCGTTGGCGGTGCCGGGGGCGATCTTGTCCAGGGCGTAGATCATCTCGATGATGCCGTCCAGAATCCGCTTGGGCATCACCAGACTCAGATCGCCGGGTGTGGCGGACAGGGTGGGGGTGACAAAGCTCTCGCTGAGGCGCTTGGGGGTGCTGCGCTGGCCCCGGATCAGGTCGCCGAACCGCTGGACGATGACGCCGCCGCCCAGCATGTTGGAAAGCCGGGCAATGCTCTCGCCGTAGCCGTTGGAGTCCTTGAAGGGCTCGGAGAAGTGCTTGGCCACCAGCAGGGCGAAGTTGGTGTTGTCGGTGTGGAGGGCGGGGTCCTCATAGCTGTGGCCGTTCACCGTGACGATGCCGTTGGTGTTCTCGTTGACCACCACGCCGTGGGGGTTCATGCAGAAGGTGCGGACCTTGTCCTGAAATTTCTGGGTACGGTAAACGATCTTGCTCTCGTACAGCTCGTCGGTGAGATGGGCGAACACCTGATAGGGAAGCTCCACCCGGACGCCGATGTCCACCCGGTTGGAGTGGGTGGTGATGTCCAGATCCCGGCACACCGTCTCCATCCACTTGCTGCCGCTGCGGCCCACGGACACAATACAGTAGCGACCCTCATAAGTCCCCTTGTCGGTGGTGACCCGGTAGCCGTTCTCCGTCTTCTCCACGGTGCGCACGGGGGTGTCGAAGAACAGATCCATGCGGTCCTTCAGCTGGTTATAGAGGTTCTCCAGCACCACGTAGTTGATGTCCGTGCCCAGATGGCGGACGCTGGCGTCCAGCAGGTGCAGGTCGTTTTCCAGACACAGCTTTTTGATAGGCGTGTTTCCGGTGGCGTAGAGTTTCGTACCCGCACCGCCGTTTTCCATGTTGATGTGGTCCACGTATTCCATCAGCTCCAGGGCGCGCTGCTTGCCGATGTACTCATGAAGGGTGCCGCCAAACTGGTTGGTGATGTTGTACTTGCCGTCGGAGAAGGCACCGGCGCCGCCAAAGCCGTTCATGATGGCGCAGGTGGGGCACTTGATGCAGGACTTCACCTTGTCCCCGTCGATGGGGCAGCGGCGGCGCTGGAGATCGTGGCCCGCCTCAAAGAGGGCGATGCGGGCCTGAGGCGCCTTGTCCAGCAGCTCATAGGCGGAGTAGATGCCGCCGGGGCCGCCGCCGATGATCAGTACGTCGTAAACCATGAGATGATCCTCCTTGCGTGTGAAAAAACCACATATTTTCAATCTTATTATAGCTGCTTATCCCCACAGGGGCAATCATTTTTTTATTGCATTTACCCATGAAAATGGTACAATGGTAACACAAAATGGGGGAGAAGGAGGAATCTGCCATGAGCCGCGCTGACGAGATCTTCCGGCAGAACTGCCGCGACATTCTGGAAAATGGCGTGTGGGACACCGATCGGGAGGTCCGGCCCCGCTGGGAGGACGGCACACCCGCCCACACCGTTAAGAAATTCGGCATCGTCAACCGCTACAATCTGGCGGAGGAGTTCCCCATTCTGACGCTGCGCCGCACCTACTGGAAAACCAGCATCGACGAGCTGCTGTGGATCTGGCAGATGAAGTCCAACAACATCCACGATCTCCGGGGCCATATCTGGGATAGCTGGGCCGATGAGACCGGCTCCATCGGCAAGGCCTACGGCTACCAGCTGGGCGTCAAGCACCACTACCCCGAGGGGGACATGGACCAGGTGGACCGGGTGCTGTACGACCTGAAGCACAACCCCGCCAGCCGCCGGATCATGACTAATATCTACAACTTTCAGGACCTCCACGAGATGGCGCTGTACCCCTGCGCCTATTCTATGACCTTCAACGTCTCCGGCAACACCCTCAACGCCATTCTGAACCAGCGGTCCCAGGACATGCTGGCTGCCAACAACTGGAACGTGGTGCAGTACAGCGTGCTGGTGCACATGATGGCCCAGGTCAGCGGACTGCGCCCGGGCGAGCTGGTCCACGTCATTGCCGACGCCCATATCTACGACCGGCATGTGCCCATCATTGAAAAGATGCTGGAGCGGGAGGCACGTCCCGCACCGAAATTCGTGATGGATCCGTCCGTCACTGATTTTTATCAATTTACGCGGGACAGCTTTTCGCTGGAGGGGTACGAGCCCCAGCCCTTTGAGGACAAGATCCCCGTTGCGGTGTAAGGAGTTGATCAAATGCAGGCCATCGTCAATGTAACGGAAAACTGGGGCATCGGCCGGGACAACCGGCTGATTTTCCCCTTAAAAGCCGATCTGCGGCGGTTCAAGGAGCTGACCATGGGCCACGCGGTGGTCATGGGACGGAAAACGCTGGAGTCCCTGCCGGGAAAGAAAGGGCTGCCGGGACGGCGTAATCTGGTACTGTCCCGGGATGAGAGCTTTACCGCTCCCAACGTGGAGGTAGTCCACTCCCCGCTGCAGGCGGTGTTTGCCACCGGGGCGGAGGATTTCTGTATCGGCGGAGCCAGCGTGTACCGTGTGCTGCTGCCCGCCTGCGATCGGGTGTACGTCACCAAGGTATTGGCCACGGCGGAGGCGGATGCCTACTTCCCCGATCTGGATGAGGATCCGTCCTGGCGCATTGAGTCCGAGAGTGAGGTCATGGAGGAAAACGGCATCCGGTTTCAGTACGTGGACTACGTGAGAGCGAATATGGAATAAGAAAAAGGAGATGCGCGGCATCTCCTTTTTTTTTGAAAAAATGTTTGAAATTGGGCCGCCGGCCCACACATTTGCAAAAACGATGTGATATAATAAAATACTAATCAAACAGCAATGCCGCTTATTGGCCGAAAAACAGCCGGGCCGTCAGGGCCGCGGCTATGAAGCCGGTGAGATCGGCGATCAGCGCCGCGGGGATGGTGTAGCGGGAGCGCTGGATGCCGGCGGCGCCGAAGTAGACGGCAACGGTGTAGAAGGTGGTCTCGGTGGAGCCCATCATCACCGCCGCCGTTCGGCCTATGGCGGAATCGGGCCCGTAGCGGACGATGAGTTCCCCGGCGACAGCCAGAGCGCCGCTGCCGCTGAGCGGGCGGATCAGCAGGATAGGCGCTGTCTCCGGCGGGATGCCCAGCCGCTGCATCACCGGGGCCAGCAGTGCGGTCAACGCATCCATGGCGCCGCTGGCGCGGAACATATATACGGCGGCAAGCAGAGCGATCAGGGCGGGCAGGATCCGCAGCACCACGGTGAGGCCCTCGGCGGCTCCGGCGGTCAGGGCGCCGTAGACGTCCACCTTTTTGGCAAGGGCATAAGCAGCCAGTCCCGCCAGCAGGCAGGGAACAACAAAGGCAGTACCGGACATGGCGCTTACCTCCAGACCCGGCCCAGAAGACGGGCGGCCAGAAGCCCCGCCGTCACCGACAGCACAGATGTCACCCACACGGCTGGCAGGATGTCAAAAGGCGCGGCGCTTCCGCCGGCAGCCCGGAGAGCAGCCACGGTGGTGGGCAGCAGCTGGATAGAGGCTGTGTTCAGCACCACCAGACGGCACAGCTCATCGCTGGCCGTACCGTCACAGCCGCGAGCCATCCGCCGGGCGGCGCGAATGCCCAGAGGCGTGGCGGCATTGCCCAGTCCCAGCAGATTGGCCGAAAGATTGGCCGACACTGCCGAGAGGGTCTCGTCATCCCGGCTTGCCTGCGGCAGCAGACGGCGCAGAAGAGGACGGAAGCAATTAGCCAGGTGACCGGCCAGACCGCACCGGCTCATCAGCTCCATGACGCCCGACCACAGACACACGGCACCGGCCATGGTGATCGCCAGCTCAACCGCCGCCCCGGCACCCTCCATGGCCGCCCGGCTCACATCACCCATGCTTCCGTTTATCGAGCCGAACAGCACCGACGCCACCACCAGAACGGCCCATACCCACGCCATCGCCATGCAAACACCGCCTCCTTGTCCCAGCATATGATGGAATATTAGCGGTTATTTGTAAAAGATTTCGATTATTAATTGTCGAGTGGTTGACAAATTGTGAAAATAGTGTCATACTGTTTACAACAAGGTGTTTTGACAAAAAGGTGTTTTGTTTGTGGACAGCGCATTGTGTAAATGGGAGAGAAGAGCTGTGAAATCGATTGGAATTGTACGCAGCGTCGATAACCTGGGCAGGATTACGCTGCCTATTGAGTTGCGCCGCACATTGAATATCGCCGAAAAGGATCCGCTGGAAATTTATGTAGATGGATCCAATATCGTTTTGAGAAAATACAGTTCCAGCTGTATCTTCTGCGACAGCACCAAGAACGTGGTTCTCTTCAGGGGAAAAAACGTTTGCGCCAGGTGTCTTCGTGATCTGAAAAGTGCAGAATAACAATAAACGTGAAAAAAGCGCTTTCCCGACGGGGAAAGCGCTTTTTTGCTCTTTTTACGCCCGTAAAGCGGCATCATACAGCTCATTGCGGCTCAACCCTGTGTCATCGGCAACCCGGCGCACGGCCTCCTTCAGCTTCAAGCCATCACTTCGCAGACGCAGCACCAGCGCGACGCCCTCTTCCAGCGTCATGCGGGGACCGTCCTGCATCGCTGCACCGCCTACCACCAGTACGTACTCACCCCGGGGCTCATTGTTCGCATACCACGCTGCGGCTTCAGACAGTGTGGTGCGTACCGTCTCCTCATGGAGCTTGGTCAGCTCGCGGCACAGGGCTACGGGGCGGTCGCCCAGTATCTCTGCCATGTCAGTGAGGGTGGCGCGCAGCTTGTGAGGCGCCTCGTGGAAGACCATGGTGCGCTGCTCGCCGCTGAGCTCGGCAAGCCGTGCCCTGCGCTCCGACCGGTTGGCGCTTAAAAAACCCTCAAAGGTGAAGCGGCCTGTGGGGAGACCGGACACCGCCAGCGCTGTGATGGCGGCGCAGCAGCCGGGGATGCTCTGGACGGTGACGCCGTTTTCGGCGCAAAGCCGCACCAGATCCTCGCCGGGATCGCTGATGGCGGGAGTGCCTGCGTCGGTGACCAGGGCGCAGGTTTCCCCGGCCAGAAGCCGGGCCAGGATCTCCTGTCCGGCGGCGGCCCGGTTGTGTTCGTGGTAGCTGACCAGCGGCTTTTTGATGCCAAAGCGGTTCAGCAGCTTCACCGAAACACGGGTGTCCTCGGCGGCGATGAAGTCTGCCTCCTGAAGGGTGCGGACTGCCCGGGGAGAAAAGTCGTCCAGGTTGCCGATGGGGGTAGCCACCAGATATAGTTTGCCAGCCATAGGGATCCTCCTATTTATCTTGAAAGTAGACGCGGCGCAGCTCCGCCGTGTCGCTGCCCTGCGCGTCCTTCATCAAAAGGGGTGGGTCAACTGTGAGGCCCGGCTTGCCGCCCAAGCGGCTCTCCAGCAGCAGGAGAGAGGGGGCGGCGGAGGCGGTGTGGTGGACGAATCGGAGCCGCTTGGGCTCGAGACGGTGCTTTTGCAGCAGGGCGAACAGCTCCGCCAGCCGATCCGGGCGGAATACCAGGGAAAAACGCCCACCGTAGGTCAGCAGTCTTGCCGCCGCCGCGCACACGTCCTCCAGCGTGCACAGCACCTCGCTGCGGGCGGCGCTGCGGGCCGAATTCTCCGACACGGCGCCGCTGCCGGGAGCGAAGTAGGGAGGATTGGACACTACTGCGTCAAAAGCGCTGCGGGGAAGGCGGGACAGATCCCGCAGATCGGCCTGCACCACACTGACACGGTCGTCAAGTCCGTTCATCTCCGCTGTCCGCCGGGCCAGATCACAGGCATCTGCCTGGATCTCCACATCCGTGACGGACAGCTCCGCCTGACGCGCCAGCAGCAAAAGACCCAGCAGACCCGTACCGGCGCCCAGATCGCAGACCCGGTCGCCCCGGCGCAGCCGGACAAAATCCCCCAGCAGAAAAGAGTCGGTGGAGGGCTGAAACAGCGTATCGTCAAACAGGAACCGAAACCCGCCCGGCCAAAGCTGATCGGTTTTTTCCATTGCCGCCTCCTCTGTCGTTTTGATAATTCTACCATATCCAAAAGGAAAAGACCAGCAGAAAAGAGAGTGAGCTGCAACTAACTTATATACTGAAAAACACCGGACCGAAGTCCGGTGTTATTTTCCGTATGGATGATTGATTACTCAGCGGGGCTGATAGCGCCGTTGGGGCAGGTATCGCTGCAAGTGCCGCAATCCAGGCAAGCATTGGCGTCGATCACGTAGGAAGTATCGCCCTGGGAGATAGCGCCCACGGGGCACACGTCTGCGCAAGCACCGCACATCACACAAGCGGAACCGATCTGATAAGCCATAGTAAAGCACCTCCGTCTTTAGATTGGTGAGTTCATTGTAACATGCTTTTTTCAAATTGCAAGACCTTCGCGTGTGAAATTTCTGTGAATACCGGGAAAATTTTGCGGCGTTTGACACAGGACATCCAACCCGCAGGAAATTGACACAGGCAGATCCCTGTGATACAATGACGCAGAAAATACGTTTGATTGGATCAAAGGAAACTGATTATGGAACAACAACCCCGAGAGGTGAAGAACCCTCTGTGGACAAAGGACTTTACCATCATCACGGTGGGCAGCGTGATCTCCATGCTGGGCAACGTGCTCTCCGGCTTTGCCATGGGCCTGCTGGTGCTGGACTACACCAAGTCCACGCTGCTGTTTGCCGTATATAACGTCCTCTATATGCTGCCCCACGCCGTGATGCCGGCGCTGAGCGGCCCGTTTCTGGATCGCTTCTCCCGGCGCAAGACCATCTATACGCTGGACTTTATCACCGCGGGACTCTTCGTGGTCATGGCGCTGGTATTTGCCGGGGGCTACTTCAACTTCGCCCTGCTGGCCGCCTTCTGCGTCATCCTGGGCATCATCGGCAGCGTGTACCGGGTGGCCTACGACAGCTTCTATCCCCTGCTGATCTCCGAGGGCAACTACTCCAAGGCCTACTCCGTGGCCAGCACGCTGGAGACCCTGACCATGGTGATGACGCCCCTTTCCGCCCTGATCTACAACAAGGTGGGCATCGTGCCGCTCTTCCTGTTCGACGCGGTGACGTACCTCATCGCCGCCATCATGGAGACCCGCATCACCGCCCAGGAGCACTACATCGATAAGCAGAAGGAGAACCGCACCGAGGCGCGGATGGGCCGCCAGATGGTTGCCGACTTCAAGGAGGGCATGCGCTATCTCTGGAGCGAGAAGGGTCTGCTGGCCGTGGCCATCTACTTCTGCTTCTCCGCCTTTGCCAGCGGCACCGGCCAGACCCTGTATCTTCCCTTTTTTAAGAGCACCTTTGCCAACGGCGAGTACATCTTCATGATTGTTTGGGGCATGTCCTCTGTCGGCCGCGCCATCGGCGGCGGACTGCACTATAAGCTCCACCTGCCCAAAGAGAAGAAGTTTGCCATCGCGCTTGCGGTTTACATAACGATAAACCTGCTGGAGGGTACGTATCTGTATGCGCCCATTCCGCTGATGATGGTCATGTGCTTTATCACCGGCATCGGCGGCGTCACCTCCTACAACATCCGCATCGCCGGAACCCAGCGGTATGTGCCTGATGAGAAGAAGGGACGGTTCAACGGCGCTTTCGGCACCATTGAGACCGTGGGCATGGTGGCCGGCGAGCTGATCGCCGGGGCGCTGGCGGAGTTCCTGCCCATCCGGGGCATCATCAGCGGCGTCATGGGCTTGACCATCATCGCCGCCATCGTGTTTATCGGCGGCGGGAAGAAGGCGGTCTCACGGATTTACAACACCGAGGACTAATTGTTTACATAATATATTCCGGAGAGCGGGCGACCCTTCACGGCTCTGACCGCCCTGCCGCGCAAACTGACCTTGCGCGGCAGGGCGGTTTGTGATATGAAATATATATGAAAAACGGTATCTCGGGCCGTCGGGGATTACGCCGAAGCGCCGCCGGCGCCAGCGACGGCCCACGAGGAACGAGCGGCTGCCGGAGCAAGTGCCCTTAGGGTATGGCGGATGAAGCCAGCTGATTTCGAGGATGACCCCGCTTGCCGCGACCAACGGGAGCGGGAAAGCAGGTGGGCCGACGGTGGGCAAGAGTGTCCCAGTTTTCGTGACTGACGGGAGCGAAAACCGGCTGACACGACGGTGGGCAAGAGCCGGCCCCTACGAAAGCCCCGTTATGCTTTTTGCATGTAGGGGGCGGCCGACCGACGCCCCGCCGGCTTCTCCCCAACCACATGTACCAATCCATTGATATACAACAGATCAAAAGGAGATACCCCCATGAAACGCATCACATCATTGGTGCGGGCGCTGCTCCTGTGGATGACCATCGCGCCCGCCGCCCTGCCCAACACTGTAGAAACTGAAAGCAATGGGGATGTCGGCCAGATATTCAGGATGACAGAAACCCCTGACCCCATTCCGGTAGGCGAAGATCATCTGGGCTATCATGAGTTCATTGCTTCCACCTGGGACACCTTTTTGCCCCTCGGCTACACGCCGGGCGACGCCTACGATCCGTCTGCGACGGTTATTCCGGGCGTTTTTGTGGAGCGGGAAAGCAGGTGGACGAGCACCCCCTACGGTGATAACACGGACGTATATCCCATTTACAGGTATACCTTTACGCCCGTGAACGGGTACGAGAAAACGGTTCTGCTTACTTCCGGCTGCCACGGCAACGAGGCAGAGGGCTACTGGGGCCTGTACCGTCTGATCAACATGATCTATTTCGAAGGCGACAAATACCCCAATCTGGGAAACCTGAGAGATGTAAGGTTTATCATCATCCCCTCCTGGAATCCATGGGGCCTTCAGCATGACAGACGGGTCAACGCCTTTGAAGACGCGAAACAGCAGGCGTGGAACTGGCTCATATCATCGAGCCATAAAAGGACGGTTGACGGCGTGGTATATGACATCACAGACGTCGGCGAGGCCAATGTGATCCATGAGACGGTCAATGGGTATAAGGAAGAACTCTCGCTGTGGGTCGATCTGCATACAGATCCTTATGCCGGACGTGACACCACGAACGTCAGTATCGATAATCCCCATGCCTATGTCCGGCCTTACGGATGTTACGGGTTTGCCGCCGCCGACAGCAACACCTATCATGCCATGCACTACGTTATGGATGCATTTCATAACATCTATCAGAGTGAGCTGAATTTCACAGAAGCATGGCATCCCGTTGCGGTCACACCCGGAGCGAGCAGCTTTACCGGATGGCAGGCCAGCCTCGGTTTCCCCTGCGCTCTGATCGAGATCTCCACCTTCATGGATCATTTTCCGTACCCGTCCGGTTCCAGTGAACTCATGAAGCTCACGCAGGAGTATTTCGGCAACTGCATCGTCAACATGCTGCGGACAGACATATCCAGCAGCATGCCGCTGTCCATCACCACCCAGCCGCAGGATGTTACAACCCCCATCGGAAATAAGGCGATCTTCACCGTGAATGCCGAGGGCGAGAGCCTGCGCCATCAATGGCAGTGGAGCCATAACGGTGAGAAAACGTGGGAGGATTCCACCTCCGCATCGGTGGGTTATAACACGGATACCCTGCAGATCGCCGCGACGGCGGCGAGGAATGGGTTTCAGTACCGCTGTGTGATCACGGACGCATACGGCTTTACCGTTATCAGCGAGGCCGCCGCGCTGCATGTCGTCGGGCCGCTGTCCATCACCACCCAGCCTCACGACGTCACCGCCGCCATCGGCGACACCGCCAGATTCAAGGTGGCGGCCACCGGCGAGGGCCTGACCTACCGCTGGCAGTACAAGACGCCGGAGGGCACGTGGAAGAACTCCGGGACCACGGGGTATAACACCGACACACTGACCGTCTCCGCCACGGGGGCTCGGAACAGGTACCAGTACCGCTGCGTGGTGGAGAACGCCGGGGGCAAGGCCATCTCCTCCGCCGCCACGCTGACGGTGATCACTCCGCCCAAGATCACCACCCCACCCAAGAGCCAGAGCGCGGCGGCCGGGACCACGGTGAAGTTCACCGTCAAGGCCACCGGCGAGGCTCTGAGCTACCAGTGGTACTTCCGCGTCAGAGGATCGAATAACTGGGCCAAATGCACCGGCACGGGAGCTACCGCCGCCACAATGACGGTGGCTGCCAAGGCCTACCGCAGCGGCTATCAATACCGATGCAAGGTCAGCAACGCGGCGGGCGAGGTCTGTACGGACGCTGTGACTCTGACCGTGACGGAATGAGCAGAAGAGTGAGTGCAAAACAGTGAACCATATTTGACATGCACTGCCCCGCCGGATGATTCGGCGGGGCAGTGGCTTGTTTGCGGGCGGGCCTCTGCGTCCGCCCGGAGGAGAAAACGCGGCGACCGATCCGCTTACGTTTCGCTGTTCATAAATTGTTTTCAAAAAGGTCAAAGAAAGTCAAAATTCACCTGTTGACTTTTGCCCTGACAAGGCGTATGATACAGGTAAAGATCAAAGAAAGTCAAAGTCAAATCAGACCTTGACCGAAGGGGGAATGGAACATGGGAATCACCGATTTGATTGCCGGCTTTATTCAGGCGGAGCTGGAGGACCACGGCGGGGCGCTGGAGCTGCAGCGCAGCGACCTTGCAGCGCGGTTCGGCTGTGTACCCAGCCAGATCAACTACGTGATGTCCACCCGGTTCTCGCCGGAGCGGGGCTACATCGTGGAGAGCAGGCGGGGCGGCAACGGCTACATCCGCATCACCCGGGTCAAAGTGGATCGCCAGACAATGTTGATGCACGTCATCAACTCCCTGGGCGATGAGCTGGATCTGAACAGCGCCAAGGCCATCGTCACCAACCTGGTTGAGTCGGAGGCGATGGACCGTCTGAGTGCACGGGCACTGCTATGCGCCATCAGCGACAGCGCCCTGCGCACGGTGCCCCGGCAGTACCGGGGGACTGTGAGAGCCGACATCGCCAAGCAGATTTTGATCCATCTGGTTTGAATCAGGCAAAAGGAGGATACGATTATGAAATGTCAGCACTGCGGAATGAACGACGCAACCTTTTACTATAGGAGCAATGTCAACGGCCGTGTGACCGAGCAGCATCTGTGCGCCGACTGCGCCAGACAACTGGGTTACCAGCAGGCCATGCCCGCCATGGGCCTGTTTGACGACGACTTTTTCACCCGGCCGTTCCGGATGTTCGAGCCGCTGTTCGGCGGTTTGGGCACCAGACTGCTCACCGAGTTCCCGGAGCCGGTGGACGTGACCCGGGAGGCCCGCACCGCTGCGGCGGAGCCGGAGAAAGACGAGCCCGGTCTGGTGGACGGAGCGGAGCAGGAGCGGCTGCAGCGTCAGCGGCAGCGCAACGCTCTGGAGGCCCAGATGAAGACAGCCATTGAGACGGAAAACTTTGAGGAGGCAGCGCGGCTCCGTGATGAGCTGAAAAAGCTGGCATAAAGGAGGGGAACACATCATGAATGAGAACAAATTTACACCCAGGGCGGAGGAAGCCCTGCGGCTTTCCCAGGAGGCAGCCCAGGAGATGGGCCACGGCTACGTGGGCACCGAGCATCTGCTGCTGGGCCTGCTGCGGGAGGAGGAGGGCCTGGCCCACCGGGTGCTGACCGAGTACGGTCTCACCGATGAGATGGTCTGCGACCTTCTCCAGCGCAGCGTGGGCCACGGCCTCAGCGGCGCCGCGCCCAGCCAGGGGCTGACGCCCCGGGCCAAGGGCGTGGTGGAGCTGGCCGTCAGCGAGTCCATGCGCAGCGGCGGCACCTATATCGGCACAGAGCATCTGCTGATGGGCATCCTGCGGGAGGGCAACAACATGGCCCTGCGGATCCTGCGCACCGTGGGCGTAGATCCCCGGAAGATGTACGCCTCCCTCCAGCAGAAGATCAACCAGACCTCCCACACCGTGACCAGCGGCTCTGTTACCGCCAACAAGGAGGAGAAGAAGGGCAAGACACTGGCTGAGTTTACCCGGGACCTTACCGAGGCCGCCCGCGCCGGCAAGCTGGATCCGGTGATCGGCCGTGAGCAGGAGATCCAGCGGGTGATCCAGATCCTGTCCCGCCGCACCAAGAACAACCCGGTGCTCATCGGCGAGCCCGGCGTGGGCAAGACCGCCATTGCCGAGGGACTGGCCCAGGCCATCGTCTCCGCCGACGTGCCGGAGGAGCTGCTGGACAAGAAGATCCTGTCCTTGGATCTCAGCGGCATGGTAGCCGGCACCAAATACCGCGGCGAGTTTGAAGAGCGCATCAAGAACACCCTCAACGAGGTGAAGAAGGCCGGCAACGTGATCCTGTTTATCGACGAACTCCACACCATCGTGGGCGCCGGCAGCGCCGAAGGCGCCGTGGACGCCGCCAACATCCTCAAGCCGGCTTTGAGCCGGGGCGAGATCCGGGTCATCGGCGCTACCACCCTCAACGAGTACCGCAAATACATCGAGAAGGACGCCGCCCTGGAGCGCCGCTTCCAGCCCGTCACCGTGGGTGAGCCCACCCCGGAGGCCAGCATCGAGATCCTGAAGGGCCTGCGGGACAAGTACGAGGCACATCACAAGCTGACCATCACCGACGAGGCCATCGAGGAGGCCGTCATGCTGTCCCACCGGTACATCAACGACCGGTTCCTGCCCGACAAGGCCATCGACCTCATGGACGAGGCGGCCTCCAAGGTGCGCATGGCGGCGGAGGAGGCGTCCCCGGACCTGAAGGCCCTGGAGGAGAAGATCGCCACGCTGCACCGGGAGAAGGCGGAGGCCATTGCCGCACAGGACTTTGAGAAGGCGGCCCAGCTCCGTGACATTGAGCAGAACTATGTGGAGCAGGTGGAGATCGAGCGGGACAACTGGAAGAAGCAGCGCCAGCAGAGCCGGGGCCAGGTCACCGGAGACGATATTGCCGCCGTGGTGGCCGGCTGGACGGGCATCCCCGTTACACGCCTCACCGAGAGCGAGAGCCAGCGGCTTCTGAAGCTGGAGGACACCCTTCACGCCCGCGTGGTGGGACAGGATGAAGCTGTCACCGCCGTGGCCAAGGCCATCCGCCGCGGCCGCGTGGGATTGAAGGACCCCAAGCGCCCCATCGGCAGCTTTTTGTTCCTGGGTCCCACCGGCGTGGGCAAGACGGAGCTGTGCAAGACGCTGGCCGAGGCCATGTTCGGCGATGAGAACGCCATGGTCCGCATCGATATGTCCGAGTACATGGAGAAGCACACGGTATCCCGTCTGGTTGGCTCACCTCCCGGCTACGTGGGCCATGAGGAGGGCGGCCAGCTCACCGAGAAGGTGCGCCGCAAGCCCTACAGCGTGGTGCTGTTCGACGAGATCGAGAAGGCACACGAGGACGTGTGGAACATCCTGCTGCAGATCCTGGAGGACGGCGTGCTCACCGACTCCCAGGGCCGCCGGGTGGATTTCAAAAACACGGTCATCGTCATGACCTCCAACGTGGGCGCCCGGAACATTACCGCCGCCGAGACGGCCCGCCTGGGCTTTGACGGCGGCGAGAAGGAGACTGACGAAAAGGTCCGCTTCGACCGCATCCGCGAGGCGGTGATGGCGGAGCTGAAGCGCACCTTCAAGCCGGAGTTTCTCAACCGCATCGACGAGACCATCGTGTTTCGCCAGCTGACGGAGGAGGACATCGTGAAGATCGCCCGCCGCATGCTGGAGGTCACCGGCAAACGCATGGCGGAGCAGGGCATTACCCTGGACGCCGAGGATGACGCCGTGGCGGCTCTGGCCAAGGACGGCTTCGATCCCCAGTACGGTGCGCGGCCTCTGCGCCGTGCCATCCAGAACACGGTGGAGGACGCCGTGGCCGAGATGATGCTGGAGGGAGAGCTCAAGAGCGGCGACACCGCTCACGTCCGGCTGAAGGAAGGCAAGGTAGTCATCGAGAAGTAACCGATGCAAAAGGAAAACGGGACGCGCAAGCGCCCCGTTTCTCTTTTCAAAAGTGCCGCGATGTGGTATAATACTGCAAATCCGCGAAAGGAGAGGACCTATGAACGTCAACTGGAACGATCCCGGCTTTGAGGGCTTCGCCAAAAAGAGTCCCTTTACCGCCCGCAATGTCAGCCGCGCCAAAAAGGAGCGCAAACCCATCAAATCACCCGGTGCGCGGATTGCCGTCAATCTGGCGGTGACGCTGGTATTTGCCGCGGTCTACTACTATCTGGCGCTGCCTGTCATCAATCTGAAGTCCGGCAGCTTCTATGTGTTTGTGATCCTGCTGTGCATCGTGTACAGCTTCACGGCTATGCTGACCGCCGGCGCAGCCGGACAGGGGGAGGGTTATTTCACCTATGTGAAAAAACGCTGCCGGATCCCGCTGTTCATCAGCGCTGGGCTGGTGCTCATCGCCATTGTCGGCGGTCTTGTGGGCTGGCAGCTGTTCCGGGCCGGCGACTACCGGGAGTTGCTGAAGGTGGAGAGCGGCGATTTCGCCGCGGAGGTCAAGGAGATCTCCTTTGACCAGATCCCCATGCTGGACGCCGACAGCGCCCGCAAGCTGGGCAACCGCAAGCTGGGCGAGCTGTCCGACATGGTGTCCCAGTTCGAGGTGGCCGACGACTATACCCAGATCAACTTCCGCGGCCGGCCGGTCCGCGTCACACCCCTGCGCTATGGCGACATCATCAAGTGGTTCAACAACCGCGGAAACGGTTTGCCCGCCTACCTCATCATCGACATGGTGACCCAGAATGTGGAGGTGGTGCGGCTCGATCAGGGCATTCGCTATACCACCGCCGAGCACTTCAGCCGCAACCTCAACCGCCACCTGCGGTTCCACTATCCCACCTATATGTTCGACACGCCGGCCTTTGAGATCGACGAGCAGGGCAACCCCTACTGGGTCTGCCCGCGGATCGACAAGACCATCGGCCTCTTCGGCGGCGAGGACATCGTGGGCGCCGTGCTGGTGAACGCTGTTACCGGCCAGTGCACCTATTACGACGTGAAGGACGTGCCGCAGTGGGTGGATCACGTCTATACCGCCGACCTGATCCTGCAGCAGTACGATTACCACGGCAAATACGTCAACGGCTTTTTCAACTCCCTGTTCGGACAGCGGGACGTGACCGTCACCACCGACGGCTACAACTACCTTGCCGTGGGGGACGACGTGTATATGTATACCGGCATCACCTCTGTGGTCAGCGATGAGTCCAACGTGGGCTTCATCCTGTCCAACCAGCGCACCAAGGAGACGCGGTTCTACATCTGCGCCGGCGCCGAGGAATTCTCCTCTATGGAGAGCGCCCAGGGCCAGGTGCAGCAGATGGAATATGTGGCCACCTTCCCGCTGCTGCTGAATATCGCCGACCAGCCCACCTATTTCATGGCCCTGAAGGACGCCGCGGGTCTGGTGAAGATGTACGCCATGGTCAACGTCAGCCAGTACCAGATCGTGGCAACCGGCGGTACCGTGGCCGACTGCCAGGCCAACTACCGGAAGATGCTGGAGAACAACCATCTGATCGATCCCGACGATCCGGCGGTCAGACCTGTCGAGGCCACGGAGACGGTCACCGGCGTGGTGACGGAGATCCGCTCCGCCGTCATGGACGGCAACACCTGGTACTATGTGAAGCTGGACAGCTTTGACGGCTGGTTCAACGGCTCTGCCGCCAACGTGCCAAATCTGGTGCTGCTGAATGTGGGCGACCAGGTGCGCATCAAGTATTCCCCCACCGCCGACACACTGTACCAGCCCATCTCCACCTTGGAGGTAGCTATCCCGGTGCCTACAGATCCCACGCTGGCTACCGGATGATCCGCTATGGAAAACGCCGTGGAACGCGCTGCGTTTCACGGCGTTTTCAGCTTGTCAAAAAAGCCTCGCAGAGTTCGCGCCGCGCACGGCGCGAAGATATTTAATCGTATTTTGCCGCGGCGTGTACGTGGCAAAATACACCTTTCAGACTACGAAGTGTGCGAATTGTCCGCCATTGGCGGACAATGAGTGCGCGCAGTAGGCTGCAAGCCTTTTGTCAAAAAACGGCATTGCCGTTTTTTGACAGTCTCAAAACGCCGTGGAACGCGCTGCGTTCCACGGCGTTTTATTATTCAACGTCCCTGATAAAGGCGGCCTTCACCGCTGCGGCATCGTCACAGACGATCAGCACCACATACTGATCCTTTGTGAACACCTCCGCATTTTCCACGCGGGGCACCTGATCGGGCTGATACTGGGCGTACATCTGCTTGCGGTTGGACAGATGGCGCTCCAGAGAGGCCTTGGCCTCCGCCGCATCGGCGGGATCCTTCACCGCAATCACGGCGATCTCATCCGCCAGCCCTGTGGCGGAGTAGACGAGGAAAAAGTGCTCGACCTTGTCGTAGTCCAGGTCGCTGAGATAGGAGAACAGCGCCTCGGCCTTTTCATCCCCGTTGCTGACGGTCTTCATCTCCGGCAGAGAGGGAGCGGCGGCCAGCATATCCTCCCGCAGCTCATCCACAGACACCGTCTGAACGGGCTCGGTTCCCGTCTGGCGGGGATCCGGTTCCGACGGACGGGCATTGCCGCCGCAGCCGAACAGGGGCAGGATGGACAAAACGGTCAGCACAGCGGCAGTGATACGTCTTTTCATCCTCTGGGCACCCCCCAGGTGATGACACCGTCATCGATCATATTGCCGTATTCATCGCCGTAGTCGAATTCGTAATCGTCGCGATCATAGGGGGGCTCGTCGTATTCGTACTCCATGGGCACGTCGAACAGATCGCCGAATGCATCCTGCAGTGCCTCCTCGGCCTTCTCCACGGCCTCCGGATCCGCCGGCTCGGGATAATAGGGGTCATCGGAGTTGTAATTGAAGGAGATCAGCACGCAGTAGTTTCCGTCGTCGTCCGTCGTCCAGTTCTGCTCCCGGATGGCGGTGGGCATGCCCTCGGTGTAGTTGTTCATCAGGGCATTGTCCAGGGCGTAGAGCATCTGCTGGGCCAGCATGGCGTCGGAATCACTGATCCCGTCGGGAAAGGCCAGAGCAAAGCCGTCCACGCCCTCGTCCATGGCCTGACGCACCGCCGCGGGAATGGAATAGACATCATCCACGGTGCGGCGGTTTTGCCAGCAGTAGTTGTACTCCAGCGAGTCGGCGGCAGGGAAGTAGTCAGTGTCCCAGCTCTGCTGCTGCATGCGCACTTCGTCGGGCAGGTTCAGGGCTGCGTGGCCGGTCTCGCCCACATCGGCGTAGACATCCACGTGGTACCAGTGGCCGTCCAACTGCACCAGATCCCAGGAGTGGAACAAATCATCGTTGTGCACCACCTTGCAGGGGATCTCCAGCATCTGCATGAACAGGCGGAAGGTGGTGGCGTAGCCCACGCAAACGGCGTTGTGGTATTTCAGCACGCCATAGGGGTTATCGCTGTCCTCGCCCGTCTCGGGAATGATGATCAGGGCGCCGGAGTCATGGGCCAGGTTGGTCACCATCCACTCGTAAACGGCCAGTTCCTTCTCATAGTCCGTCATGCCGTCGGTGATGATCTCATCCAGAATGTCCGAGGCCATGGTCAGCGTTTCCCTGTCCTTGGCGCTCAGGGCGGAGCTGTCACCGGAGAGATAGGCGTCGGAGATGGCGGCGGTGGAGCGGATCGTGTACTCGCCGGCAATGATCACATCATCCTCCGAGGTGTCGGAGTCCCCGTAGCCCGGATCGTCCGGATCGTAGGGGTTCCACTGCTCCAGCTTCGCCAGCCGCGCCGTGGTGCGCCCCTGCTCCTGGGCCATGGCACGCACACCCAGCATGGTGACGATGGAAAAAGCCAGCGTGCCGGCCAGAAGAACCAGCGCCAGCACAACGGCGGTGATTTTGAATCCTTTTTTCATAATATGTTCCTTCCTTTACTGAAAATGAGCTGCATCCCTTCCCGGGCGCAAAACAGTATAGCCGCAGCTGAACAAAAAATCGTAAAGACTTGGTGACAAGCCAATAACAAAGGTAACAGGTCAGATGACTTGGAAGAGGTAGAACTTCAGATAACTGGTCTCCTCCACACCCCAGAGGATGGGGTGATCCGCGCACTGCTGCCTGGCTTCGATCTGGCGGAGCTGGACACCGGCGTCCCGGGCGGCGCTGCGAAGCATCCTGACAAACAGCTCCTCCGTGGCGAAATGGCTGCACGAGCAGGTAGCCAGATACCCGCCCCGAGGCAGCAGCTTCATGGCCCGGTAGTTGATCTCCTTGTACCCGGTCATGGCGTTGGCCGTTGTTTTTCGGCTCTTGGTAAAAGCCGGGGGATCCAGGATGATGAAGTCATAGCGGGGCGGCTGCTCGGCAAGCCGGGGCAGCAAGTCAAACACGTTGGCGCACAGACAGTCCATTACGCCATCCAATCCGTTGCGGCGGGCGTTTTCCCGGGCGCATTCCACGGCATACTCACTGACGTCCACGGCGGTGACGTGCTTCGCCCCGCCCTTGGCGGCGTTCAGGGCGAAGGAACCGGTGTGGGTGAAGCAGTCCAGCACCGTGCGGCCTGCCGCCAGCTTGGCCACAGCCTGCCGGTTGTACTTCTGATCCAGAAAGAAACCGGTCTTCTGTCCGTTGATGAAGTCCACGGTGTAACGGATGCTGTTCTCTGTTATGTCAACCGATGTAAGCTCCGGCACATCATCCCCGGGGAGGGGGTACCACCCCTTGACCTGCTCCATGCCCTCCAGCTCGCGGATGGTCACGTCGTTGCGCTCGTAGACGCCGGCGATTTCCTGGCCGTCGGCGCGGAGGACCTCCGTCAGCAGGCGGAACAGCATGCCCTTGATCCGTTCCATGCCGAGGGAGAGCACCTGGGCCACCAGCACGGACTCGAACCGGTCCACCGTCAGACCGGGGAACTGATCCGCCTCGCCGAAGATGAGGCGGCAGCAGTGACTGTCAGTCTCCCCCATGACCGTCTTGCGGTAGCTCCAGGCGTACTGGATACGCCGCCGCCAGAAGGCTTCGTCAAACCGGTCGTTGGCGTTGCGGGACAGCAGACGCACCCGGATGCGGGAATGTGAATTGTAAAAACCGGTGCCCAGATACGCACCCTTGGGACCGATGACGTCCACCAGATCGCCGTCGGTGGGGTTGCCCACGCCGGTGACCTCGCCGTCATATACCCAGGGATGACCGCCGGTAAGGGCGGCTTCGCCCTTCGGTGTAACGGTGACTTGTTCATAGGGCCTCTGTGCTTTCATGGCAGATCCCGCCTTTCTTTACGCTCTAAAACATTATTTTATCACACCCTGCGCGGAATTACCATAGAATGGGGAGAAAAAAGAACTGTGAAAGGGGAATCGCCATGCCCAGCGTTTTCTTGAGCCCGTCCACACAGGAGTACAATCCCTACATCACCGGCAGCGGCAGCGAGGAGTATTGGATGAATCAGATCGCCGACGCCATGGAGCCGTATCTCCGCGCCAACGGCATCACTTACGGCCGGAATGATCCCAACACCTCGGCGGCAGCCGCCATCCGGCAGGGGAACGCCGGGAATTACGATTTTTATCTGGCGCTCCACTCCAACGCATCCGGCAGCGGCACCGACGCCGGCAGCGCCCGGGGCATCGTGGCTTTCTACTATCCCACATCCGCCAACGGCAGGAGAGGCGCGGAGCTGATCGCGGAGAACCTGCGGCGGATCTACCCGCTGCCCAACCGGGTCACCACCCGCTCTACCACCGCTCTGGGGGAGGTGCGCCAGCCCCGGATGCCGGCGGTGCTGGTGGAGATCGGCTACCATGACAACACAGCCGACGCCCTGTGGATCGAGAGCAATGTGGTGAACATTGCCCGGGAGCTGGTGCGGTCGCTGACGGCGTATTTCGGCATCCCGTTTACCGATATCTGCATGAGCCGTCCGGCTACGGTGGTCACAGAGGGCGGAAATCTCAACCTGCGCGCATCACCGTCCACAGACAGCGCCGTACTGGCCCGGATGCCCAACGGCACCGCCGTCACAGTTTGCGGCGCGCAGGACGGCTGGTACACCGTGGACTATAACGGTCTGCTGGGCTTCGCCGCGGCACAGTATCTGCAGGTATAGAAAAAGACGATTTCCTTTCACTTGCGTCTTGACAGTTTTATGGAAAGCGGTTAAAATTATCGAGGATTATTATTGAAAGATGTAAATTGGCAGCTTGTAGGCCCGTGCCGATTTCAGGGGTATTCTTTCAATTATTGTCTATGCCAGACGGGAAACCGTTTCGATACACCATAAAACTGTCAGGAGGAAACCAATGATCAAAATCTGGATTGCCATTGTGGTGGCAGTCGCAGCGTTCGGTCTTGGCGTCCTGGCTTGTATTCTGATCTATCGGTCCAAGGCGAAGCGCGACGAGCGCAAGATCGCCGATGCCGAACAGGAAGCGCTTCGTATCGTCAACGAGGCCATCAAGAACGCCGAGAGCAAGAAACGCGAGGCCTTGGTGGAAGCCAAGGAGGAGATCCTTCGCTCTCGAACTGAATACGAGAAGGAAGTCAAGGAGCGCCGCGCCGACCTGCAGAAGCAGGAGCGCAGACTGCAGCAGAAGGAAGAGAACATCGACCGCAAGACCGAGACCATCGAGCGCAAGGAGGAGGCGCTGGCTGCCAAGCACGCCGCTGCCGACAAGGAGCAGGAGGAGATCCGGCTCATCAAGCGCAGCCAGACCGAGATGCTCGAGCGCATTTCCGGCTTCACCGCCGAGCAGGCTAAGGCATACCTGATCGAGCAGGTGGAGTCCGATGTGACCCACGAAACCGCCCTCAAGATCAAGGAGATCGAAGCACGTGCCCGCGAGGAGGCCGATCAGCGCGCCCGCGAGATCGTCGCCACCGCCATCCAGCGCGTCGCCACCGATCATGCCGCCGAAATCACCGTCAGTGTGGTACCCCTGCCCAATGACGAGATGAAGGGCCGCATCATCGGCCGCGAGGGCCGCAATATCCGCACCCTGGAGACCTTGACCGGCGCGGATCTCATTATCGACGACACGCCGGAGGCCATCACGGTATCCTGCTTTGAGCCGGTCCGCCGCGAGGTGGCCCGTGTGGCGCTGGAGAAGCTGATCGCCGACGGACGCATCCATCCCACCCACATCGAGGAGATGGTGGAGAAGGCCCGCCGCGAGGTGGACGCCGTCATCCGCTCCGAGGGTGAGCGCGCCGTGCTGGAGACCGGCGTGCGCAGCCTGCATCCCGAGCTGCAGAAGCTGCTGGGCAAGCTGCACTACCGCACCAGCTACGGCCAGAATGTGCTGCAGCACTCCATCGAGGTGTCCCACATCGCCGGCATGATGGCCGCCGAGCTGGGCGCCGACGTCCACACCGCCAAGCGGGCAGGTCTGCTGCACGATATCGGCAAGGCGCTGGACCACGAGTTCGAGGGCACCCACGTGGCCCTGGGCGTGGAGTATCTGCGCAAGTATCGCGAGAAGGAAGACGTGATCCACGCCGTCCAGGCCCACCACGGCGACGTGGAGTGCAAGACGCTGGTGGCCTGCCTGGTGCAGGCGGCCGACGCCATCTCCGCCGCCCGTCCCGGCGCTCGCCGCGAGAATCTGGAGAACTATATCAAGCGTCTGGAGAAGCTGGAGGAGATCACCGGCGGCTATCCCGGCGTGGAGAAGAGCTACGCCATCCAGGCCGGCCGCGAGGTCCGCGTCATGGTCAAGCCCGAGCAGGTCAGCGAGGACGATATGGTCATCCTGGCCCGGGAGCTGGCCAAGCGCATCGAGAACGAGCTGGAGTACCCCGGCCAGATCAAGGTCCACGTCCTGCGGGAAACCAAGGTCGTGGAATACGCCAAGTAAACAGCGAATTACGGAAAAGGACGCCTGCAAAGGCGTCCTTTTCTGCTTGCGATAAAGAAACAGATATAGTAAAATGTAAGGAACAGGGGAGAATGATCGGGGAGGAGGGCCGGTGCGTGAAGTTTCCCAAGCTGAAGCATACTGTGTTGTGTCAGTTTTTGCAGCTGATCCCCGCTATTCTTTGGGTCTTCGTACTGATCGTGATGGCGATTGTCGCACCGGATCAGAAACCGCTCTTTACCGTGGGCGGCATACTCTTTATCGGAACCGGTGTATTCGCCATTTGGTATCTGCTGCACAATTACATGTTCCTCATGGTAACGGATGCTTTGTTCAACGGTATTCGGCAGTGGCGAGTCGACCGGGAGGAATACATCACCCACAGAAACGGAACATCACGACAGGAGGTGCAGCGTCGCATCCTGCGCCGCTGCCGCCGCTGGGGACGGGATGCCGCGATCACAGGGACGGATACGAGGATCGTTTGCCTGCGCTACCGCCACAGTCAGAGCCCCACGGTTTTCTACTCCGTGGTTGAAAAGAGATTGGCGCTCTGCTCCGTGCCCCATCTCGACAGAGAGATCTACGGAGAAATCACGCGTAGGGTCTGCTCTCAAATCAGGAAGATCCCGGATGGACGTCCGCTGTTTAAGATCGGTGCAGAACGCAGGGCGCCGGTTGCCCAAATGTTGGTCATCATTATTCTTGCCGATTCGGTTGATGATACCGTAAAGGCTCTTGCACGAAATAAACTGTCCCTGCCCGGCACCGGGTATGCTTTGCCCTGTGTGGTGGAGTGCAGCACGGGAAAATACTATACGGACTGCACAAAGGAGTACTATCTGGCAGGGATGATGGGGCGCCCGGAAAAAAACTATGCCGCCGATCTGACGCGAAAAACCGTTTTTGGAGGCAAATTGCCCAGGGAAAATACCGCAGCCAGACCGTCGTCTCCGCTGGAGAAGGATCTGGAGCAGAGCTTTTGGGAGTATATCCGCGACTGGAAAAAGGAATCCCGCGAAGGAAACGAGCAATTCGAGCGGGAGGCCGGACGGATGTTGGAGCGACTGTCAGACGGGCAGGTGCGCATGGGAAAACACGCCGTCTACTGCAAGATGGGTAAACGGGTCGCCTGCTGCGCATTCCTTCCGGATGAGGAGGACGACAAGCTCCTGTCGCTGATTATGGATGACAAATGGGAACTGCCTCGGAAAATGAAGGAATACCCACTCCGCCGCAAGATGAAACCAGCGGAGAAGGAGGCAGCCTTTCGGCGGATCAAAATGTGGCTGATCGCGGAGGGCTACCGCATTGAGGACGACGGCGCGGAGGAATAACGCGCCGATTTTGGAAAGGACTGTGCCATGCTGTACCACATTCTGGCCCTGGGGGACGTGACCAGCGAGAGCGGCGTGCGCCACCTGCGAAAGCATCTCCCGGCCTTCAAGAAACTGAAAGGCATCGCCTTCACCGTGGTCAACGGGGAGAACGTGTCCGGCGTGGGTCTTACCCCGGAGCAGGCGGAGGACATCTTCGCCGCCGGGGCCGACGTCATCACCCTGGGCAACCACACCTGGGGACGGATGCAGATCGGAGACTATCTGGAGGAAAACCCCTATATCCTGCGGCCCGCCAACTTCTCCGCCCGGACGCCGGGCCGGGGCTGGGCCGTGTACGACTGCGGGCGGATCCGCATCGGCGTCATGAACCTCATCGGCCGGTGCGACCTGGACTGGAAGGCCTCCGATCCCTTCACCACGGCGGACAGGCTGCTGCAAGGCGGGGAGAAGCCCACCTTTACGCTGGTGGATTTTCACGCCGAGGCCACCAGTGAGAAGCTGGCCTTTGCCTATTATCTGGACGGCCGCGTCAGCGCCCTGTGGGGCACCCACACCCACGTGCCCACCGCCGATGAGCGGGTGTTCCCCAAGGGGACGGGCTACATCACCGATCTGGGCATGACCGGCCCCATCGAATCCGTGCTGGGGATCCGGCCGGAGCAGTCGGTGGAGACATTTCTGGGCGGTCTGCCCGGGCGCTACCGTCCGGCGGACGGGCCTTGCAAGGCACAGGGCTGTATTTTTACGCTGGACGACGCCACCGGGTTATGCGTATCAGTTGAGCGGGTGGACATTCGATGACGGGAGGAAACAACATGGTCAGGATCCTGCACGGGGCGGACTTCCATCTGGACAGCGCCTACGGTGCGCTGGGGGAGGAGCAGGCGAGAGCACGACGGCAGGAGAGCCGGGAGCTGGTGCGCCGGATGGTGGAGTACGCCAACGAACAGGGCGCACAAGTGATGCTGCTTGCCGGTGATCTCTTTGACTCCGACGAGTTTTTCAGCCAGACCGGCGAGGATCTGGCGCTTGCCCTGAGCCGGTTTGAAGGCAAGGTATTCATCGCTCCCGGCAACCACGACTTCTGCGCCCCCGGCAGCGCCTATGACCGCATTCTGTGGCCGGAGAACGTCCATGTGTTTCGGGCGGACAAGCTGGAGCGGGTGGATCTGTCGGATCTGCAGTGCAGCGTCTGGGGCGCAGGCTTTACCGCCCCCTCCGTAAACGACGGCAGTGTGCTCCGCGGCTTTGCCGCTCCGGACGACGGGTGGACGCATCTGCTGGTGCTCCACGGCGACGTAGGCGTGCGGGACAGCCGCTACCGCCCGCTGACGGAGGAGCAGCTGGCCGCCACCGGTGTGGACTACGCCGCGCTGGGCCATCAGCACACCTTCTCCGGCGTACATAGGCTGGGGAAAACCGCCTGGGCCTACTGCGGCTGCATGGAGGGACGAGGCTTTGACGAGCTGGGGGAGAAGGGCGTGCTGTGCGGCACGGTGTCACCGGGCAGGGCCGACCTGCGGTTCGTGCCCATGGGAACGCGGCGCTATGAGATTTTGAACGTAGATGTGACGGACAGCCAGCCGTTGGCAGCCATCTCCGGCGCACTGCCCCGGGACACGGAAAAGGACATTTACCGCATCATCCTCACCGGGGAGACGGAGACGCCGGTGCGCCTTGACTGGCTGCAGCAGGAGCTGGCGGACAGATTTTACGCGCTGGAGCTGCGGGATCAGACCCGCATGAAGCAGGATCTGTGGGCCAAGTGCGGGGAGGACTCCCTGCGGGGCCTGTTCCTGCAGGAGCTGCGGAAGAAATATGACGCTGCCGCCGATGAGGCGGCGCGGAAAAAGATCGAACAGGCGGTGCGCTTCGGATTGGCCGCCATGGACAACCGGGAGATGTAAGGAGGGCCTATGAAAAAGATTCTGATGATTGGCACCGGCGGCACCATCGCCTCCGACGTGACGCCGGAGGGACTGGCGCCGGAGCTGAATACAGAGCAGCTGCTGTCCGCCGTGCCGCGGATCGGCCAGCTGTGCCAGGTGGACTGCATCCAGCTCTACGCCCTGGACAGCACCAATCTCCGCCCGGAGCACTGGCTGGGCATATCCCGCACCATCCGGGAGAATTACGATCGGTACGACGGCTTTGTCATCAGCCACGGCACCGACACCATGGCCTATACCGCCGCCGCCCTGAGCTACCTTGTCCAAAACAGCCCCAAGCCCATCGTGCTCACCGGCGCCCAGAAGCCCATCTGGTTCGACGGCACCGATTCCAAGCGGAATCTCACCGACGCCTTCCTCTACGCCTGTCGCGGTGGCGGCGGCGTTCAGATCGTGTTTAACGGCAAGGTGATCCTGGGCACCCGTGCCCGCAAGACCTATTCCAAGAGCTTTTCCGCTTTCTCCAGCGTCAATCATCCCGATCTGGCGCTGATCCAGGACGAGCGGCTTTTGCAGTACATGACCTGTCCGGTGGGGGAAAAGCCCACCTTCTACGACAAGCTGGACACCGGCGTTGGCCTTCTGAAGCTGATCCCCGGCACCGGCCGGGAGCTGCTGGAATTTATGGTGGACAAGTACGATGGTCTGGTGATCGAGAGCTTCGGCGTGGGCGGCCTGCCGGAATACGACGGGTTCTATGACGTGATCCGCGCCGGCGTGGAGCGGGGCAAGCTCATCGTCATGACCACCCAGGTGCCCAACGAGGGCAGCGACCTGACGGTCTACCACGTGGGCGGCCACCTCAAGAGCACCCTCCGGGTGCTGGAGGCATACGACATGACCACCGAGGCGGCGGTCTGCAAGCTCATGTGGCTTATGGGCCAGACCCGTGACTTCACCGAGGCGGAGAAGCTGTTCTACCGTCCGGTGGCCCGGGACATCGTCTACCCCGTGGGGGGTTGACAACCGGCGGCCGGGTGGATAAAATAAGCAATCGGCAGAAAAGGATGAGCAGCTATGGAACCAAAAAAACACACCGGCAAGCGAGTCGGTATTTGGATCGGTATCGGAATTGCGGTTTTGGTACTTTTTTTGGTACTGTTTATTGTGCTTGCCTTGACTACTCCTCTTGGCGAGCGCCTGGGATTGATGACAGGCAGATTGGGGCCGTATGATTATCCCGGGTCAACATGGGTCAGTGATTCGCCGCAAATCACCCTGTATGTTTCACCTGAATATGACAGCAGGTATGGCCCATATGAAGCCGCCAAGGCATACGTCACGTTGGACGGAGAGGAAATTCCTGCTCTGATTCTAATTGAGCGAGGGAAGACTGTAATTATTGCCCGGAGACCTGCCAAATCCGTCGACGATAATCTGTTGTATGGAAGCTTGCGTAAGATGACAAGCAAAGAAGTTATCATCGAGGTAACGGAAGATAACGCTTTTTCCGGACAGTATGAGACGATCACACTGAAGAGAGTGGGATAGCTGCTGCAGACAGCAGAAAACGAACCAAGTTTTATCTATTCGCGTATACATTATAATATAATTGATAAGTAGAGGATGAACATCATGGCCAAAGATCAGAGAAAAGTGGACGCCATCACTCCCATGGAGGAGGATTTCGCCAAGTGGTACACGGATATCTGCCTGAAGGCGGAGCTGGTGGACTATTCCAGCGTGAAGGGCTTTATGATCCTGCGACCCTATGGCTACGCCATCTGGGAGAACATCCAGCGCATCATGGACGGCATGTTTAAGGCCACCGGTCACCAGAACGTGGCCATGCCCGTGCTGATCCCCGAGAGCCTGCTGAAGAAGGAGGGCGAGCTGGTCCAGGGCTTCGCCCCCGAGGTGGCCTGGGTCACCCACGGCGGCAGTGAGAAGCTGGAGGAGCGTCTGGCCTTCCGCCCCACCTCCGAGACCATGTTCTGCGATCACTTCTCCCAGGTGCTCCACACCTGGCGTCAGCTGCCCATGCTGTATAACCAGTGGTGCTCCGTCATCCGTTGGGAGAAGACCACCCGTCCCTTCCTGCGCAGCCGCGAGTTCTGGTGGCAGGAGGGTCACACCATCCACGAGACTGCCGAGGAGGCCATTGCCGAGACGGAGCAGCAGCTCAACACCTACGCCGACTTCTGCCGCGACGCGCTGGCCATGCCGGTGGTGAAGGGCCGCAAGACCGACAAGGAGAAGTTCGCCGGCGCCGAGGCCACCTACACCATCGAGTGCATGATGAAGGACCACAAGGCCCTCCAGTCCGGCACCAGCCACTACTTCGGCGACAAGTTCTCCCGTGCCTATGACGTGACCTTCACCGGCCGGGACAACACCCTGCAGTATCCGTTCCAGACCTCCTGGGGCGCTTCCACCCGCCTCATCGGCGGCCTCATCATGACCCACTCCGACAACAACGGTTTGGTGCTGCCCCCCGCTGTGGCTCCCATTCAGGTGGTGGTGATCCCCATCGCCCAGCACAAGCCCGGCGTTCTGGACGCCGCCGCCGCCCTGAAGGATCGGCTCACCGCCGCCGGCCTGCGCGTCAGCATGGACGACAGCGATCAGTCCGCCGGCTGGAAGTTCGCCCAGTATGAGATGAAGGGCGTGCCCCTGCGTGTGGAGATCGGACCCAAGGATATGGAGAAGGAGCAGTGCTGCATCGCCCGCCGCGATACCGGCGAAAAGACCTTTGTGCCCCTGGCCCAGCTGGAGACCGCTGTGGCGGAGCTGCTGCAGAAGGTCCACGACAACCTGTACGACATGGCTGCCAAAAACCTGGAGGAGAACTGCTTCGACATGACCTCCTGGGAAGAGGTCAAGGCCATGGCCGAGGGCAAGGGCGGCTTCGCCCGCACCAAGTGGTGCGGCTCCCTGGAGTGCGAGCTGGCCATGAAGGAGAAGGCCGGCGTGTCCAGCCGCTGCATGCCGCTGGTGCAGTCCGGCACCGTGGGCAAGTGCCCCGTGTGCGGCAAGGAGTGCACCACGGACATCTACTGGGGAGTAGCTTACTAAGAGCTTCACCCAAAATCTGCGATGCTTTTGTTGCAAGGCCAAATTTGTGCAACCACACAAAATTTTCTGAAAAAATTTAGAAAAATAAGAGAAATTCCCCTTGACAACAAGGGGAATTTCCTTTATTATGTGTAAGTACGCGCGCGAAGGGAGTCGTAGAACACCCGGAGGCGTTTACAAATGCGATGAACCGGGAGATTGCTCCGAGAGGAGGTAACTTCCGGGGAGTATGTCCGATAATCGGGCGGCTGAGAGGATTCTGTGCGCCGGCGTAGATCGCCGTGCCAGAAGGACACCGGCCGGATTGTGCCGGTGTTTCTTATGAGCCGGAATGATACGCACGGAACGGCGGATAAGAAAAACTCTCGCCGTACGGCAGTAGGTCAAAGAAAAAACCGTACGAAACAATGGAGGAGCAAACCAAAATGGCAAAGGAAATGATTCGCATTCGTCTGAAGGCCTATGACCACCAGGTCATCGACCAGAGCGCAGAGAAGATCGTTGAGACCGCCAAGCGCACCGGCGCTTCCGTGTCCGGCCCCATCCCTCTGCCCACCAAGAAGGAGATCGTCACCATCCTGCGTGCGACTCACAAGTACAAGGACAGCCGTGAGCAGTTCGAGCGCCGCACTCACAAGCGCCTGATCGACATCACCAAGTCCACTCCCAAGACCGTCGAGGCCCTGATGGCTCTGGACCTGCCCGCCGGTGTGGAGATCGAGATTAAGCTGTAACCTACCTTATTCAAATACAGCGATCTCAAGCCGAGTCCCAGCCGCCTGACGCAAGCGGCACACATCATTCAATTGCTTGCTGCCCATTGTCCGCTGACTTGCGTGAGGCGGACGGGTTACGTCGGCAGAGCAAGCGGTCCGACCCCAATGCGGATTGAATCTATGCCGACCAATAACCTTTAAGGAGGATCATACATGAAAGCAATCATCGGCAAGAAAGTTGGCATGTCTCAGATCTTCGACGAAAACGGCAAGGTGATCCCCGTCACCGTTATCGAGGCGGGTCCCTGCGTCGTCGTGCAGAAGAAGACTTCCGAGAAGGAAGGCTACGAGGCTGTCCAGCTGGGCTTTGAGGATGTTCCCGAGCGGAAGCTGACCAAGCCCGAGATGGGCCACCTGAACAAGGCTGGCGTGGCCCCCAAGAAGTACCTGCGCGAGTTCAACCTGGAGAACGCCGCCGAGCTGAACGTCGGCGACATCATCAAGGCTGACACCTTTAAAGAAGGCGACTTCGTGGACGTGACCGGCACCAGCAAGGGCCACGGCTACCAGGGCGTCATCAAGCGCTGGGGCGCCCAGCGCACTCCCACCAGCCACGGCGGCGGCCCCGTCCATCGTCACGCTGGTTCCATGGGCTCCACCACCGATCCCTCCCGCATCTTCAAGGGTAAGATCGGTGCCGGCCAGATGGGTGTTGACACCGTCACCGTCCAGAACCTGGACATCGTGCGGGTCGATCCCGAGCTGAACCTGATCGCCGTTCGCGGCGCGATCCCCGGCCCCAAGGGCGGCCTGGTCACCCTGAAGACCACCGTCAAGGTCCACCGCGTCAAGAATGTCGAGTCCGGCATCAGCAACAACCCGCAGAAGGCTTCCGGCCGTAATCCCCAGAAGGCTTCCGCCCGTACTAAGTAAGGAAAGGAGTGCTTACGGAAATGTCTACCATCAATGTTTTGAACATGACCGGCGAGATCGTCGGTACTGTGGAACTGAGCGACGGTATCTTCGGCATTCAGCCGAACGAGAGCGTTGTGCATGAAGTGGTCAAGAACCACCTGGCCAACTGCCGTCAGGGCACCCAGAGCGCTCTGACCCGCGGCGAGGTTTCTGGCGGCGGCAAGAAGCCCTGGCGCCAGAAGGGCACCGGTCACGCCCGCCAGGGCAGCACCCGTGCTCCCCAGTGGACCCACGGCGGCATCGTGTTCGCCCCCAAGCCCCGCAGCTACTCTTACGTTCTGAACAAGAAGGTCAAGAGACTGGCTCTCAAGTCCGTTCTGTCCGCCAAGGCGGCCGCGAACGAGATCATCGTTGTCGACTCCATCAAGCTCGACAGCATCAAGACCAAGGACTTCCGCGCTTTCCTGAACGCCATCAAGGCCGACGGCAAGTCCATGGTGGTCACCCCCGCCAAGGACGAGATCGTCATCAAGAGCGCACGCAATATCCCCGGCGTTGAGGTCGCTATGGCCAACCTGATCAATGTCTATGACATTCTCAAGGCCAAGTACCTGGTGCTGGATAAGGAAGCCCTCGCAGTAATCGAGGAGGTGTTCGCGTAATGGCTAACGTTTACGACATCATCATCCGGCCCATTATCACCGAGCGTTCCATGGAAGCCACCGGCGAGAAGAAGTACGTCTTCGAAGTGGCTCCCAACGCCGGCAAGGTCGAGATCAAGAAGGCTGTTGAGGAGATCTTCGGTGTGAAGGTCGCCAAGGTCAACACCATCAACTATGACGGCAAGGCCAAGCGCCTGGGCGCCGGCCGTCCCGGCCACCGCAAGAGCTGGAAGAAAGCCTACGTCCAGCTGGCCGAAGATTCCAAGACCATCGAGTTCTTCGAGGGTATGGTGTAAGAGGGAGGAGTATAAGAAATGTCTATTAAGTCCTATAAGCCGACCACACCTTCCCGCCGGCACATGACCGTCTCCGGCTTCGACGGCATCGACAAGCACGCCAAGCCCGAGTCCGGCCTGACCGAGATCCTGAAGAAGAACGCTGGTCGCAACAGCTACGGTCACATCACCGTCCGTCATCGCGGCGGCGGCGAGAAGCGGAAGTACCGCATCATCGACTTCAAGCGCGACAAGATGGATATGGAAGCCACTGTCGTCCGCATGGAGTACGACCCCAACCGCAGCGCCAACATCGCGCTGGTGCAGTATGAGGATGGCGAGAAGCGCTACATCATCGCCCCTGTGGGCCTGAATGTGGGCGACAAGATCCTGTCCTCCGCTGCTGCCGACATCAAGCCCGGCAACTGCCTGCCCATCGCCAACATCCCCGTTGGTACTGTGATCCACAACATCGAGATGCACCCCGGCAAGGGCGCCCAGCTGGTCCGCAGCGCCGGTGCCTATGCCCAGCTGATGGCCAAGGAGGGCGAGAACGCCCAGATCCGTATGCCTTCCGGCGAGGTGCGCATCATCCGCACCAACTGCACCGCCTGCATCGGTCAGGTGGGCAACCTGGAGCACGAGAACATCCAGATCGGTAAGGCCGGCCGCAAGCGCCACATGGGTTGGCGTCCCACCGTGCGCGGCTCCGTCATGAACCCCAACGACCACCCCCACGGCGGTGGTGAGGGCAAGTCCCCCGTCGGCCGTCCCGGCCCTGTCACTCCCTGGGGCAAGCCCGCTCTGGGTTACAAGACCCGCAGCAAGAAGAATCCCACCGACAAGTTCATTGTCAAGCGTCGCAATGTGAAGTAAAGGAGGCAAGTTAATATGAGCAGATCTATCAAAAAAGGCCCGTATGTTGCCCCTGAGCTCATGAAGCGGGTTGAAGAAATGAACAAGACCGGCGAGAAGAACGTGCTGAAGACCTGGAGCCGCAGCTCCACCATCTTCCCCGCCTTCGTCGGCCACACCATCGCAGTCCACGACGGCCGCCGTCACGTGCCCGTCTATATCCAGGAGGATATGGTCGGCCACAAGCTGGGTGAGTTCGCTCCCACCCGCACCTTCCGCGGCCACGCCAAGTCTAAGTAAGGAGGATGCCGAACATGGAAGCTAAAGCTTATCTGAGATACGTCCGCATCTCTCCCCGTAAGGTCCAGATCGTGTGCGACCTGATCCGCGGCAAGGACACCAAGACCGCCATGGCCATCCTGATGCAGACCCCCAAGGCTGCCTCTGAGCCTCTGATGAAGCTCCTGAAGAGCGCCTGCGCCAATGCGGAAAACAACTTCCACATGGACGCCGACAAGCTGGTGGTCACCCAGGTGTACGCCACCGCCGGTCCCATCCTGAAGCGCATGATGCCCCGCGCTCAGGGCCGCGCCTATCGCATCAACAAGAGAACCTCTCACGTGACGCTGGCCGTCGCTGAGAGAGACTAAAGGGAGGAGACAGTTTTATGGGACAGAAAGTTAATCCCCACGGCATGCGCGTGGGCGTCATCAAAGACTGGGATTCCCGTTGGTATGCCAGCAATGAGAAGGTCGGCGATCTGCTGGTCGAGGACCACAAGATCCGTCAGTACCTGAAGAAGCTCCTGTTTGCCGCCGGTGTCTCCAAGGTGGAGATCGAGCGCAGCAGCGAGGCTGTGACCATCTATCTGCATGTTGCCCGTCCCGGTGTGGTCATCGGCAAGGGCGGCGAGCAGGTGGAGGAGTACCGCAAGAGCGTTGAGAAGCTGATCGGCAAGACCGTGAAGCTGAACATCGTCGAGGTCCGCAACCCCGATATGGACGCTCAGCTGGTGGCCGAGAACATCGCCGCTCAGATCGAGAAGCGTATTTCTCACCGCCGCGCCATGAAGAATGCCATGGGCCGCGCCATGCGCGCCGGCGCCAAGGGCATCAAGTGCAACTGCAATGGTCGTCTGGGCGGCCGCGAGATCGCCGGTACCGAGCACTATCACGAGGGTACCATCCCCCTGCAGACCCTGCGCGCCGACATCGACTACGGCTTCGCCGAGGCTGCTACCACCTTCGGCCGCATCGGCGTGAAGGTGTGGATCTACAAGGGCGAGATCCTGACCCAGACCCTGCGCACCACTCCCCGCACCCTGGATACCAGCAAGCCCTATCAGGAGCGCCGTGAGCGCCGCGGCCGCCGTGACGGCGATCGCCGTGGCGGCTTCAACCGCGACGGTCAGCGCCGCGAGGGCGGTTTCAACCGCGACGGCCAGCGCCGTGAAGGCGGCTTCAACCGCGACAACCGCGGTCAGCGTCCTGAGGGTGGCTTCCGCAAGCCCGCAGAAAAGAAAGAAGGAGGCGCTCAGTAATGCTTCTGCCCAAGAGAGTCAAGTACCGCAGAGTACACCGTGGCCGCCTCACCGGTAAGGCCATGAGAGGCAACACCGTTACCTACGGTGAATACGGCCTCGTCGCTTGTGAGCCTGCTTGGATCACCAGCAACCAGATCGAAGCCGCCCGTATCGCCATGACCCGCTATACCAAGCGCGGCGGTCAGGTTTGGATCAAGATCTTCCCCGATAAGCCCGTCACCGAGAAGCCCGCTGAGACCCGTATGGGTTCCGGTAAGGGTTCCCCCGAGTACTGGGTCGCCGTTGTTAAGCCCGGCCGTGTCATGTTTGAGATCGCCGGCGTTTCCGAAGAGATCTCTCGCGAGGCTCTGCGTCTGGCCAGCCACAAGCTGCCCATCAAGACCAAGATCGTCAAGCGCGAGGAGCTCACCGCTGAGGAAGTAGGTGAATGAGATGAAGGCAACTGAAGTACGTGCAATGAGCGTCGAGCAGCTCAACGAAAAGCTCGCCTCCCTGAAGAAGGATCTGTTCTTCCTGCGTATGCAGCACGCCACCAATCAGCTGGACAATCCTCTCAAGATCGCCGAGACCAAGCGTGATATCGCCCGCGTCAAGACCGTTATCCGTGAAAAGGAGGAGAAGTAACATGGAAGAGAAGAGAGTTTCCTCCCGCAAGACCCGCGTCGGTAAGGTTATCTCCGACAAGATGGATAAGACCGTGGTCGTTGCTATCGAGGACCGTGTCGCTCACCCCCTGTATAAGAAGATCGTCGGCCGCACCTACAAGCTGAAGGCCCATGACGAGAACAATACCTGCGGTGTCGGCGACGTTGTGAAGGTGATGGAGACCCGCCCCCTGTCCAAGGACAAGCGTTGGCGCGTGGTTGAGATCATCGAGAAGGCTAAGTAAGGAGGTGCCGACGTATGATCCAGCAAGAATCTTATCTGAAGGTTGCCGATAATACCGGCGCCAAGGAGATCAAGTGCATCCGTGTTCTGGGCGGCTCCAAGCGCAAGTACGGCAACATCGGCGATGTGATCGTCGCTTCCGTGCGCAAGAGCACTCCCGGCGGTCAGGTGAAGAAGGGCGAGGTCGTCAAGGCCGTTATCGTCCGCTCCGCCAAGGGCGTCCGTCGTGCCGACGGCACCTACGTCCGTTTTGACGACAATGCCGCCGTCCTGATCAAGGACGACAAGAACCCCAGAGGTACCCGTATCTTTGGGCCGGTTGCTCGCGAGCTGCGCGACAAGGATTACATGAAGATCCTGTCCCTGGCTCCCGAAGTAATTTGAGGAGGTCCGGAGAATGAATAGTCTGAAAATCAAGAAGAACGACAAGGTCGTCGTTCTGTCCGGCAAGGACAAGGGCAAGACCGGCAAGGTGCTGGGCACCATCCCCAGCGAGCGCAAGGTCGTTGTGGAAGGCCTCAACATGGTCACCTGCCACATCAAGCCCCGCCGTCAGGGCGAAGAGGGCGGCATCGCCAAGCGCGAGGCTCCTCTGTACGCCAGCAAGGTCCAGGTCGTCTGCCCCAAGTGCGACAAGGGCACCCGCGTCGCCATGGAGATCAAGGACGGCAAGAAGGTCCGCGTGTGCAAGCACTGCGGCGCCGAGCTTTGAGAAAGGAGAGTCGTGAAAAATGGCACGTCTGAAAGTTAAGTACACTGAGGAAGTGGCTCCCGCTCTCTTCAAGAAGTTCGGTTACAAGTCCACCATGCAGATCCCCAAGATCGACAAGGTCGTCGTGAACGTGGGCTGCGGTGAGGCCCGTGAGAATCCCAAGGTTCTGGACGCCGTGGTGAAAGACCTGAGCGCCATCACCGGCCAGAAGGCCATCATCACCATCGCCAAGAAGTCCGTGGCTAACTTCAAGCTGCGTGAGGGCATGCCCGTCGGCGCCAAGGTGACGCTGCGCGGCGACAAGATGTGGGAGTTCCTGGATCGTCTGTTCAACGTGGCTCTGCCCCGTGTCCGCGACTTCCGCGGCATCAGCGCCAACGCCTTCGACGGCCGCGGCAACTATGCTCTGGGCGTCAAGGAGCAGCTGATCTTCCCCGAGATCGAGTACGACAAGATCGACAAGATCCGCGGCATGGATATCGTCATCTGCACCACCGCTCAGTCCGATGAAGAAGCCCGTGAGCTGCTGACCCTGGTCGGCGCTCCCTTTGAACGCTGATTAGGAGGAGACGAACATGGCAAAGCTGTCTATGAAGCTGAAGCAGAAGGCTCCCGCGAAGTTCTCCACCCGTAAGTACAACCGCTGCAAGATCTGCGGCCGTCCTCACGCCTATCTGCGTGACTACGGCGTCTGCCGTATCTGCTTCCGGAACCTGGCTTACAAGGGCGAGATCCCCGGTGTCCGTAAGGCTTCCTGGTAAACCACCCGCCCCGCAGGGGCAATCGTAACCGTACCGAAGAGGGGGCACCCTCTTGGTGATAAAGGATGGCGAAAGGTCACGGATAATTAAACATCGTTCCCCCGGAACGGCGGACTAAATTATTCGTGATACCTCGCTGCCTGAACAGGCCAAGGCCTGTAACTCTAAAAATAGGAGGATAACATTATGCACATCACCGATCCTGTTGCCGATATGCTGACCCGTATCCGCAACGCCAACAATGCCAAGCATGAGACCGTTGACGTTCCCGCCTCCAACATGAAGAAGAGCATTGCTCAGATCCTGCTGGACGAGGGCTACATCAAGGCCTTCCAGATCGTGGACGACGGCACCCAGGGTATCATCCGCATCACCCTGAAGTACAATGCCGGCAAGCAGCAGGTCATCTCCGGCCTGCGCCGCGTGTCCAAGCCCGGCCTGCGTGTTTACGTGGGCGCCGATGAGCTCCCCCGCGTGCTTCGCGGTCTGGGTATCGCCATCGTTTCCACTTCCAAGGGCGTCATGACCGACAAGGCTGCCCGCGCAGCTCACGTCGGCGGCGAAGTCCTGGCTTTCATTTGGTAAGGAGGTATTTGAACAATGTCTAGAATTGGTAGAATGCCCATTACCGTCCCCGCCGGTGTGGAAGTCACCATCGGGGAGAACAACGTTGTCACCGTCAAGGGTCCCAAGGGCACCCTGACCCAGGCCCTGCATCCGGAGATGATCCTGGAGAAGGACGGCAACGTCATCCATGTCAAGCGCCCCTCCGATGACAAGGCTCACTGCGCTCTGCACGGTATGACCCGCGCCATGCTGCACAACATGGTTGTCGGCGTCAACGAGACCTTCAAGAAGGAGCTGGAGATCAACGGCGTCGGTTACCGCGCCGCCAAAGAGGGTAAGAACCTGGTCATGAACCTGGGTTATTCCCATCAGGTCATTATGCCTGAGATCGAGGGCATCACCATTGACGTCCCCGCTCCCAACAAGATCGTGATCTCCGGCTGCGACAAGCAGAAGGTGGGCCAGTTCGCGGCGGAAGTCCGCGAGAAGCGTCCTCCCGAGCCCTACAAGGGCAAGGGCATCAAGTATGTCGATGAGGTCATCCGCCGCAAGGTCGGTAAGACCGGCGCCAAGAAGTAAGGAGGTGTGCCGATATGATTAAAAGACCCAATACCAACGCGCAGCGTCTGAAGCGCCATAAGAGAGTCCGCTCCAAGGTGTTCGGCACTCCCGAGCGTCCCCGTCTGAACGTGTTCCGCAGCGAGAAGAACATCTACGCCCAGGTCATCGACGACACCGCCGGCAACACGCTGGTGGCTGCCTCCTCCCTGGACAAGGAGATCGAGGGCAACGGCGGCAACAAGACCGCTGCCCGCGCTGTTGGCAAGCTGGTGGCCGAGCGCTGCAAGGCCAAGGGTATCGACAAGGTCGTGTTTGACCGCGGCGGTTACCTGTATCACGGCCGTGTCGCTGAACTGGCCGAGGGCGCCCGTGAGGGCGGCCTGGAATTCTAAGAGAGGAGGAACACTGACAATGGCAAGATTTGAAAGAGAACCCAGCGAGTATATCGAGAAGGTCGTTGCCACGAACCGCGTGTCCAAGACGGTCAAGGGCGGTCGTGTCATGAAGTTCTCCGCTCTGATGGTCGTCGGCGACGGCAAGGGCAAGGTCGGCTTTGGCCTGGGTAAGGCCGCCGAGGTGCCCGAGGCCATCCGCAAGGGCATCGAGGATGCCAAGAAGAATATGATCAACGTCTCCCTGTCCGGCAGCACCATCCCCCACGAGGTGATCGGTGAGGCAGGCGCAGGCCGCGTGCTGATGAAGCCCGCCGCTCCCGGTACCGGCGTTATCGCCGGCGGTCCGGTGCGTATCATCATGGAGGCTGCCGGCATCAAGGATATTCGTACCAAGTGCCTGCGCTCCAACACCGCTGTCAACGTGGTGGCCGCTACCTTCGAGGGCCTGAAGGCCCTGCGTACGCCGGAAGAGGTCGCCCGCATCCGCGGCAAGGCCACGGAAGAGATCGTGGGCTAAGGAGGAGCGAACATGGCTAATCTGAATATCAAGCTCGTCAAGAGCCTCAACGGCAGACTGGATAAGCACATTGCCACTGCCCACTCCCTGGGTCTGCGCAAGATCGGTGACACCACGGTGCAGCCCGATAACGACCAGACCCGCGGCAAGATCGCCAAGATCGGTTACCTGCTGCAGGTCACCGAAGCTGAATAAGGAGGTGCGAGAGAATGGAACTGAACAAACTGTCTCCCGCCGCCGGCTCCACCAAGGAAGCCTATCGCAAGGGCCGGGGCGCCGGCTCCGGTAACGGCAAGACCGCCGGCCGCGGTCACAAGGGCCAGAAGGCCCGCTCCGGCGGCGGCACCCGCGTCGGCTTTGAAGGCGGTCAGATGCCTCTGGCCCGCCGCATCCCCAAGCGCGGTTTCAACAATATCTTTGCAAAGCCCCTGGAAATCATCAACCTGAGTGCCCTCAATCTGTTTGAGGACGGCGAAATTGTCACCGCGGACGCTCTGCTTGCCAAGGGGATCCTCAGCAAGTGTGAGTACGGCTACAAGGTTCTTGGCAACGGCAACGTGACCAAGAAGGTGACCGTACAAGCCAATGCTTTTTCCCAGGCTGCCAAGGAAGCGATCGAGGCGGCCGGTGGAAAGGCTGAGGTGATCTAAGTGATCCAGACGATTCGCAAGGCGTGGGGTATCCCCGAGCTGCGCAAGAAGATCATCTTCACCGCACTCATCCTGCTGATCTTCCGTATCGGCAATGCGATCCCCGTCCCCTATGTGGACTCGACGCTCCTGAGCAATGCGCTGGATAGCCTCAGCACCACGGTGCTGGGCCTGTACAACGTCATGTCCGGCGGCGCTTTCGCCAACGCCACCATCTTTGCCCTGGGCGTGCAGCCCTACATCAACAGCTCCATCATCATCCAGCTGCTGACCATCGCCATCCCCGCCCTGGAGCGTCTCGCCCGGGACGGCGGCGAGGAGGGCAAGAAGAAGATCCAGTCCATCACCCGTTATGCCACCATCATCATCGCCGTGCTCCAGGGCTGGGGCTACTACGAGCTGATGAAGCGCTACGGCATCTTGACCGTGCAGCCCAACTTCTGGGTCTTCCTGGTCATCCTGGTGTCCTTCATCGCCGGCAGTGCCTTTGTCATGTGGATGGGCGAGCAGATCACCGAGTTCGGTATCGGCAACGGCATCTCCATGATCCTGTTTGCCGGCATCCTGAGCCGCGTGCCCAGCGTCGTCTCCATGATCTATTCCAATCTGGCCGCCGGCCAGATGAAGTGGTGGGCCGCTCTGCTCATCGTGCTGGGTGTGTTGGCTCTGATCGTTCTGATCACCTGGGTCAACGGCGCCGAGCGCCGCATCCCCGTGCAGTACGCCAAGCGTCAGGTGGGCCGCAAGATGTACGGCGGCCAGTCCTCCAACCTTCCCATGAAGGTGAACATGTCCGGCGTTCTGCCCATCATCTTTGCCCAGTCCATCGCCATGCTGCCCGCCACCATCGCCGCGTTCTTCCCGGCTCCCAAGGAGGGCACCTTCGGCTACGGTCTGCTGCAGGCCATCGACTCCAAGTCGATCCTGTACATGGTCATCTACTTCCTGATGATCATCGGCTTCAGCTACTTCTACTCCACCATCCAGTTCAACCCTGTGGAGATCTCCAACAACCTGAAGAAGAACGGCGGCTTCATCCCCGGCTTCCGTCCGGGCAAGCCCACCGCTGACTTCATCCGGAAGGTGTTGAACAAGGTGACCCTCTTCGGCGCCATCTATCTGGGTGTTGTGGCTATTCTGCCTCTCATTATCGGCAAGGCCGTGAACGTTCCCAACCTGGCTATCGGCGGCACCTCCGTCATCATCGTTGTCGGTGTGGCTCTGGAGACCGTCCAGGCTCTGGAATCCCAGATGCTGATGCGTCAGTATAAGGGGTTCCTGGGTTAAGAGGTGTAACATGAAACTGATCCTTTTGGGCGCTCCTGGCGCCGGCAAGGGCACGCAGGCTGCTATCCTGCAGGAGAAGCTGGGCATTCCCACCATCTCTACCGGAAACATCCTCCGTGCCGCCATCAAGAATGAGACGCCCGTCGGCCTGCAGGCCAAGGCGTACATGGACGCCGGACATCTGGTGCCCGATGAGGTGATCATCGGCATCATTCGCGAGCGTTTACAGGAGTCCGACTGCGAAAACGGCTACATTTTGGACGGCGTGCCCCGCACGATCGCCCAGGCGGAGGCGTTGGAAGCGGCCGGCATCAGGTTCGACGCCGTGGTGGCCATCGAGATCGCCGACGAGCGCATCGTCGAGCGAATGAGCGGCCGCCGTGTCTGCGAGGTCTGCGGCGCAAGCTATCACATCGTCAATGTTCCCTCCAAGGTCGAAGGCGTGTGTGATGTTTGCGGCGGCAGGCTGGTGCAGCGCAAGGATGATAAGCCGGAGACGGTCCTGGATCGTCTGGCGGTCTATCATAAAGAGACAGAGCCCCTCAAGGGTTTCTACGAGGCCCGTGGGATTCTGAAACCCGTGGAGGACCGTTCCAGCGTGGACGAGACCTCCCGGGCGATCCTCGCAGCGTTGGGGTGTGAGCAATGATTACACTGAAATCCAACCACGAGATCGAACTGATGCGCCGGGCGGGAAAAATTACCGCGGCTGCCCGTGCTGTGGCACGGGAAATGGTAAAACCCGGCGTAACAACCCACCAAATTGACAAAGCAGTGTTCGAGTTCATCCAGTCCCAGGGAGCGGTTCCCTCCTTCCTGCACTACAATGGCTATCCGGCCAGCGTATGTGTCAGCGTCAACGACGAGATCATCCACGGCATCCCCGGCAAGCGCGTACTGCGCGAGGGCGATATCGTCAGCGTGGACGTGGGCGCCTATATCGACGGTGTCCACGGCGACTGCGCGGGCACCTACCCCTGCGGCAAGGTGTCTGACGAGGCCATGGATCTGATCCGCGTGACCCAGGAGAGCTTTTTCCGGGGCATCCGGTATGCGCGGGAGGGCTATCGTCTGAGCGATATCTCCCACGCCATACAGGAATACGCGGAGAGTCACGGCTACAGCATTGTGCGGGAGTATGTCGGTCACGGCATCGGCCACAGAATGCATGAACCTCCCGAGGTTCCTAACTACGGCAAGCCCGGTCACGGTCCCAGACTTCTGCGGGGCATGACCATCGCCGTGGAGCCTATGGTGAACGCCGGTACGGCGTCGATCATCCAGATGAGCGACGGCTGGACGGTGAAAACCGCTGACGGGAAAAACGCCGCCCACTATGAGAACACCATTCTCATCACCGATGGGGAGCCGGAGATCCTGACGGATCCCGAGAAATCACTGGTGTAACATATGGACATTGCGAAATCACACATCGTAAAAGCAATCGCCGGCAGGGATGCGGGAAGTTACTTCTTCGTTCTTGCGACGGAGGGTGACTTCCTCCTGCTGGCCGACGGCAAGAAGAGACGACTGGAGAACCCCAAGCGCAAGCGCCGCAAGCACGTGGAGCTGATGGGGGAGAGCGGAAGTCCTGCCGCCGAAAAGATCAGAAGCAACGAAAAAGTCACAAACAGCGAGCTTCGTAGAGCCATCGCTGCCTGGAGCAGCGACAATCCAGACCAGGAGGGATCGTAACTTGGCAAAATCCGATATGATCGAAGTTGAGGGCGTGGTCCTTGAGTCCCTGCCCAACACCACATTCCAAGTTGACATTGGAAATGGACACACGATATTGGCGCATATTTCCGGAAAGCTCAGAATGAATTTCATCAGGATTCTGCCCGGCGACAAGGTGACGGTGGAGATGTCACCCTACGATCTGACCCGTGGCCGGATTACCTGGCGTAGTAAGTAGGAGGTTACAAAACATGAAAGTTAGACCGTCCGTGAAGCCCATGTGCGAGAAGTGCAAGGTCATTCGCCGCAAAGGCCGTGTCATGGTCATTTGCGAGAATCCCAAGCACAAGCAGCGCCAGGGCTAAGTAGAAAGTGGAGGTGCTTTGAATTATGGCACGTATTGCCGGTATTGACCTGCCCAAGGATAAGCGAATCGAAATCGGTTTGACCTATATCTACGGTATTGGCAGAAAGAGCGCTCAGGATATCCTGGCGCAGACGGGCATCAACCCCGACACCCGCGTAAAAGACCTGACCGAGGCCGACGAGAACAAGCTCCGTGAGGCCATTGACCACGGTTACGTGGTGGAAGGCGACCTGCGCCGTCAGGTGGCGCTGGACATCAAGCGCCTGACCGAGATCGGCTGCTATCGCGGCACCCGTCATCGCCGCGGTCTGCCCGTGCGCGGTCAGCGCAGCAAGACCAACGCCCGTACCCGCAAGGGTCCCAAGAAGACCATTGCTAACAAGAAGAAGTAAGGAGGGGAGAATCAAGTATGGCTACTGCTAAGAACAGCGGCAAGAAGGTCATTCGCCGCCGTCGTGAAAAGAAAAACGTTGAAAAGGGACAGGTCCATATCCGTTCTTCCTTCAACAACACCATGGTTACCGTTACCGACAGCCAGGGCAACGCTCTGAGCTGGGCCTCCTCCGGCGGCCTGGGTTTCCGTGGTAGCAAGAAGTCCACCCCCTTTGCTGCACAGAGTGCTGCCGAGACCGCTGCCAAGGCGGCCATGGAGCACGGCCTGAAGACCGTTGAGGTCTTCGTGAAGGGCCCCGGCCAGGGTCGTGAGGCTGCCATCCGCGCCCTGCAGGCCGTGGGTCTGGAAGTGACGATGATCAAGGACGTTACCCCCATCCCCCACAACGGATGCCGTCCCCCCAAGCGTCGTCGCGTGTAAGTTGAGAAGGAGGATTTAAGATTATGGCTAAGAATATGCAGCCGATCGCCAAGCGCTGCAAGGCGCTGGGCATTTCTCCTACCGTCATGGGTTACTCCAAGAAGGAGACCAAGCGCAACCCCGGCGGCCAGATGAGAAAGAAGAAGAGCGAGTATGCTGTTCAGTTGAATGAGAAGCAGAAGGTCAAGTTTGTCTACGGCATTCTGGAAAAGCAGTTCCATATGTATTATGAGAAGGCTTCCCGCATGCCCGGCAAGACCGGCGAGAACCTGCTGAGCCTGGTTGAGCGCCGTCTGGACAACGTGGTGTACCGTCTGGGCTTCGCCATGACCCGCCGCGAGGCCCGTCAGCTGGTGAACCACGCTCACTTCACCGTGAACGGTCAGAAGGTAAACATCCCCTCCTATCTGGTTCGTGTGGGCGATGTGATCGAGGTCAAGGAGAGCAGCCGCTCCTCCGCGGCGTTCAAGCGCCTGACCGCTGAAGATGCTCCCATGGTCACCGTTCCCCAGTGGCTGGAGCGCGACAAGAACGCCCTGAAGGGCACTGTCGCCAAGCTGCCCGCCCGCGAGGACATCGACATGCCCATCGAGGAGCACCTCATCGTCGAGTTGTACTCCAAGTAATAGGGCTCCGACCCTCACAGGCAAACGAATCAAGGTGGGCGCAAGCATGTTTTGCGTCGTAATGAGAATAAAGGAGGGTACTGCATGATCGAAATTGAGAAGCCCCAGATCGAGTGTATCGAAACACCCGGCGATGCCTCCTATGGAAAGTATGTAATCGAGCCCCTGGAGCGCGGCTATGGCATCACCCTTGGCAATGCGCTTCGCCGTACCATGCTGGCCTCCCTGCCCGGCACGGCGGCTACCAGCATCAAGATCGCCGGCGTCCAGCACGAGTTCTCCACCATCCCCGGTGTGAAGGAGGATGTGACAGAGATTGTTCTGAACGTCAAGAGTCTGCTGACCAAGCTGTTCTGCGAGGGCACCAAGACGGTCTACATTGAGGCTGTCGGTCCCTGTGAAGTGACTGCCGGCGACATCAAGAGCGACGGCGAGGTGGAGGTGCTGAACCCCGAGCTGCACATCGCAACTCTGGACGTGGGCGCCACGCTGAGCATGGAAATCACTCTGAGCCACGGCCGTGGCTATGTGTCTGCGGATCAGAACAAGGCCCTGCGGGGCGGCATCATCGGCGTGATCCCCATCGACTCCATGTATACCCCGGTGTACAAAGTCAACTACACTGTGGAGAACACCCGTGTGGGCAATATGACGGACTTCGACAAGCTGACCCTGGAGGTCTGGACGGATTCCACCATTACCGCCCGCGACGCCGTATCCCTTGGCGCCAAGATCCTGTGCGATCACTTCACTCTGTTCACTGACCTGAGCGATACCCTGGGTGACAAGTCCACCGTGGTGGAGAAGCCCACCGATCAGCGTGACAAGGTGCTGGAGCTGACCATCGAGGAGCTGGATCTGTCCGTTCGCAGCTTCAACTGCCTCAAGCGTGCCAATATCAACACCGTCGAGGATCTGATCTCCAAGACGGAGGATGACATGATGAAGGTGCGCAATCTGGGACGCAAGTCCCTGGAGGAAGTCATCAACAAGCTGGCGATGATGGGTCTGTCCCTGGCCAGCGAAGACAATAACTAACTGCTTTCCGCTCTCGCGGAATATCCCGACAAGGAGGAAACTGATATGCCCGGAACTCGTAAGCTCGGTAAGACCACCGATCAGCGTATGGCGATGCTCCGTCAGCAGGTCACCGATTTCCTGGACAACGGCCGGATGGAGACCACCATCACCCGCGCCAAGGAGATCAAGCCCATGGCCGAGAAGATGATCACCCTCGGCAAGAAGGGCGACCTGGCCGCTTACCGTCAGGCTCTGGCTTTCATCACCAGAGAGGACGTGGCCAACAAGCTGTTCAAGCAGATCGCGCCTGAGTACGCCGAGCGCAACGGCGGCTACACCCGCATCATCCGCAGCGGCATCCGCCGCGGCGACGCCGCCGAGACCGCCATCATCGAGCTGGTGAAATAAGCGGCTGAACGCAAGCAAAAACACCCTTTTCTATGGAATTGAGCCCATAGAAAAGGGTGTTTTTTCGCTGTGAACGATGGTATAATGACATCTGTAAACTTCAAGTTGCGTGTTTATTCGGGGAAAATAACCGGAGCAACTTCAGATTTATGGACAGTGTTGCCGATATATAGTATCATGTTCACAAGACAGGACGTAAAAGGAGTGGGATCACATGGCCGTAATGCAATGCAAGGCCTGCGGCAGGCTGTATAACTACAGTAAAGAGGGCTGCTGCCCCGGCTGCGGCGCCTATAACCGTCCGCCCAAGCGGAATCGCGTCAACGCCGACGGAACCGTTCAGCACATGACGGACACCGCCTATGAGAAGCGTCAGCACGCCCAGGGAAAGGTGTGCTTTGAGGAAAAGGAGTGCTACGAGGATCAGGCTCGCCGGGGCAGGCAGCGCGATGAGGGTAATGTCACCGCCGCGGCCGCTCAAACCGGCAGTATGGGCCGGAGGAGTCCTGCCAAGCCTATCATAAGGACGATTATTGGCATCGTGATCCTGTACCTGATCTTCGGCCTCCTCGCCCGCCTGTTCGCGAATGATACAGAGCCTGAGGAGCGCTCCGGGCAGAGCTACACCGAGGCGATTGAGATCGAGTCCGGTGAAAAGGATCCTGCAGAAGAAGAGCATGACGCCGTCATAGGCGAGGAAGTGACCATGGATGACGGTACCAGCTTTACCGTGTGGGATTGGGAGCGGAACGATGAGGAGAAGGAACTGGTCATATTCATGGAAGCGGCATTTGCCCCGGACAGCGATCATGGCTTTACGGCTGCCCTGACGTGCATCGATGCCTCCGGCGGACAGGAGACGCTGACGGAGGCCTCCACGGTCCAGAACAGCGGGGGAGATCTGGAGATCCACTTCGCCTGCGGGGAATATGACGAACTGTATCCCGTTTCCCTTGTGCTGCAGGAGTGGGAGAACGGTGACAGTCTGGTGCTGAGCAGGGTCATCGACTTGGGATAGCCGCTTTTCCGGCCTTGCCAAACGGGTGAGGCATGTGATATAGTAAAAAATAGTAACACAGAGAATTGATAAAGAAAGAGGGATACGGATATGGCGACCATCCAGTGCAAAGCCTGTGGAGCGCTCTACCGCTATGAGAAGGAAGGCTGCTGCCCCAAGTGCGGCGCCTATAACCGTCCGCCCAAGCGGGAGCGGGTCAACGCCGACGGTACCGTGCAGCATATGACAGACGCTGCCTACGAGCAGCGGAACCACGCCCAGGGCAAGGTTTGCTTTGAGGAAAAAGAGTGCCACGAGAAAAAGGTCTGCTATGAGGATCAGGCACGCCGCAAATCTGCGCCCAAACCCACCGGGCCGGTGCCTCACGCCAAGTTCCCGCCTGCACAGAGCGCGCCGGTGAGGCAAGCCCCTCCCGAAAAGAGGAAGGGCATGCCGCTGGGCTGTCTGATTCCGCTGATCTTTATCGGCATCGAAGTTGTGGCTGCTGTGGTCAGGGTGATGCAGTCTGTTTTTGAGAGCATAGGCGGTTAAACAGAAGATAAAAAGACGGCGCTGTCCTCGGGCAGCGCCGTCTTTTAATTGGTGATGTTACCGAACACCTGCGGCGACCATGCAGTTAAGGGCAACGGTCAGCAGAATAAAGGCGGCGCCCACCCACTTGGTGGCGCGAGCCAGCTTGGCGTCCACAGACTTGGCCTTGCTCCGGGACATATAGGAGTCGGCAATGCCGCCGATGGTGCCGGACAGACCCTGGCTCTTGCCGGACTGGAACAGCACGATGGCCACAAGAATAAGACCGACCAGAAGCTGCAGGACGGTGACGATAATCATAACAGTATGCATATTGGGCGCTCCTTCAAACGTTTTCATGCCATGGGGCATTCTTCTCAAAGTACGATATATCTTAACACGCGCACAGGGAAAATGCAAGAGGAAAAACCGGAGATTCCCCACAAATCCCCTAAAAAATATATAGAACATATGTTGCAAATCGCCAAAAGATATGTTATACTTCTGACAAGAGGGAATCCGTCCACACGTAAAGGAGATACAGCATGGTGAAGATGAGCAAAATGCAGCAGCGCATTTACGACTTTATCCGGCAGACCATTCGGGATCAGGGATACCCCCCCTCCGTGCGGGAAATCGGCGAGGCAGTGGGGCTGAAATCGCCCTCCACGGTACACTTTCATCTGAAGCACATGGAGGAGCTTGGCGTCCTTACCAAGGGTGCCGGCAAGGGTCGTGCCATTGCGCTTGCCCAGCAGCCGGCTGCGGAGAAATCGGCGCAGGAGGTCGCGCCCCGAATCGTGGAGCCGGAAATCCCTGCCGACAGGGTGCCCATCGTGGGCAATGTGGCTGCCGGCACACCCATTCTGGCCCAGGAGTGCATCGAGGATTACCTGACTTTTGACACCCACGGGCGGGACGGTGAGTATTTTGCCCTGCGGGTACGGGGCGAATCCATGCTCTATGCCGGTATCCTGCCGGACGATCTGGTGGTGGTGCACCAGCAGCAGGAGGTCCGCAGCGGCGAAATCGTGGTGGCTCTGCTGGAGGATGAGGCCACGGTGAAGCGGCTGCAGCGCAAGGGCAATGAGGTCTGGCTGCTGCCGGAGAATCCGGATTACAAGCCTATTGACGGTCGGAACGCCACCATTTTGGGCAAGGTATCCGCCGTCATCCGCACCTATTGATGAGGTAACAAGAACCGGGGGAAGGACGTTTTAATCCTCCCCCCGGTCTTATTATGCCTTACTCCTTGTCCTCCCAGCGGATGGTCCAGTCCGCCAGGGAATAAAAGGGATCGGTCGCGGTAGGCGTTGCGATGCTGACCGACTTTTCCGGCAGCAGAACGGACTCGTTTTTGAAGCATACAGGAACAATCGGCGCTTCCTGCTGCAGATAGCGGTACAGTGCCCGCAGAGCGGCGGTATGACGGGAGCCGGAGACAGCAGATGCGGCGTACAGCAGCTCCGGCAGTTCTTCGGTGGCATAGCCGCTGAAGTTCAGTGCGCCGTCCGGCGCCAAAAACGGGGTGAGATCCCAGTCAGCGGTCAGCTTGCACTCCCCGTAATAGAGATCGTACTGCCCGGCGTTCAACGTGGCCTGGAACTCGATCCAGGGCATGGGCGTCACAGTGATCTTGATGTCATAGGCGGAAAGAGCCTCTGCAATCCGGCGGGCCATATCCACCCGGAAAGTGTTTTCGGAGCTGACGATCATGGTAAGGGGCCGCTCCTTCCCGGTGTTGCAGCCGGCCTCCTCCATAGCCGTGGCAAAGGCGCCTGAAGAATAGGGACGCTCCAGATCTGTGGGATAAAGCAGGCTGGCGGGGGAAATGGGGAAGGCAGCGGGAACGGCGTGATTCAGAAGGCAGGTCTCCACCAGTGTTTTCCGGTCAATGCCCTGACTCAGTGCCACCCGCAGAGTCGGATCCTCAAACAGGGGAGATTGAGTATTGAAGCCCACGAACTGCATCACGGGGGTGGGGACATCGGTACAGGTGATGACGCCGGTGGCGTTGAAGGGCACTGTACCCGTGAGGTCCCAGGTGACCAGTTGGACCTCCCGGGAGAAAAAGGCGTATGACATGGCGTCTGCGTCGCTGCAGGCTACCATGGGAATTTGTGTCAGAGGCAGCGATTGGCTGTGTTGATAATGGGAATTGGGCGCCAGATACGCGCCGCTGTCCGTCTCGTGCCACGCATAGCGTCCGGTGCCCAGGGGAACTGGCTCATTCTCCGTGCCGGCCTTGACGATGGGGATATCCAGCCGGGCAGCAAAGGAGGCGTTGGGCCGTTTGAGGGCGATGTATACCGTGTCTTCTTCGGGGGTGACGGAGCGCACGTCTGCCAGACGTCCGCTGTATCGGGCGGACCAGCGGGCTCGCTCCAGCGTGGCGGCCACATCCTGAGCGGTCAGGGGCGAGCCGTCGGAGAAGACAACGTTGCTGCGGAGCGTGACGGCACACACCATGGTTTCCGGGTCATAGGTAAAGCTCTCGGCCAGCACGGCCTGGGGCTCAAAATGCTCATCCAGTCGGAAAAGCCCCTCATAGAGCAGCGCACCGATGACCTGATGCGCTCCGTCGGGACAGCTGACGCCATCCATCGTCTCCCCGGGAAAGTAGGGCAGGGAGAAGTGCTCCAGCCCGGCAGGGGTGGGGATGGGATCCACAATGGGCGCGTCGCTTTGAGGCGGATTGTCCGGCGTGGTTGGGCTGGCGTCATCCATCTCGGAGCAAGCGGTGAGCAGCAGGAGGCAGAGAGCCAGCAGAAGCGGAAAAAACCTCTTTCTCATCGGTATCACCTCACAGGCAGATCATGGCGATCTGGGAGCCTCTGGCCTGGCCCATCTTCCGATGAGACCAGTAGAGATCCGGACGGCAGGCGGTGCAGTGGTCGCAGACGTCGATCTGCGCCAGCCCGGCTTGCCGGAGCCACAGGGCGTTGACGGCCTTCAGGTCGATGTGCCACTTGGCGCCGTTCCAGGTCATGAACGGCTCCACCTCATCGCCAAGGGCATCGCGCAGGGCCTCCGGCACGTCGCCGTCAGTCTCAAAGCAGCACTGTCCGATGGACGGACCGATGGCGGCGCGGATGTGGGCGGGGTCGCAGCCGAAGGCGGCGGTCATCTGCTCCACCGTCTTCTTCACGATGCCCAGAGCCGTGCCCCGCCATCCGGCGTGAGCGGCGCCGATGGCCCGGCGCACGGGATCATAGAGCAGGATGACGTTGCAGTCGGCGGAGAACACGGTGAGCGGGATATCCGGGGTGTTGCAGATCATGGCGTCCACGCTGGTGTAGTCCCGGTCACGCCACAGGCCCTTGCCGCAGTCGTCGGCGGTCACCAGACGCACGTTGTCCTCATGGACCTGCTTGCTCAACACACAGCGCTGGGGATCGGTGCCAATGGCGGCGCAGAAGCGGCGGTAGTTCTCCCGCACGGCGTCCATGTCGTCGCCCCGGCCTACGCCCAGATTCAGCGTGTCCCATGGCGCGGCGCTGACGCCGCCCCTGCGGGTGGAAAACCCGTGACGCACACCGGACAGTGTGTCGCTGGTCAACCAGACCAGCCCGTTTTCATCGTGAGTTTGAAAGGACATAGGGTCCTCCTTTTGGAGAAAATGGATGGGGAGAGGGGAGTTGAACTGTCTTAAACTCTTTCGTCCGTGATGATATGTTCAATTCCACTATGTTCGGTTAGTAAGAATTCCTTCATAAACGAAGGAAATGCCTTGTATTGATCAAGCTCTGCTATGGGAATCCAATGCATGGTTTCTTTTACTCCCATAGTATAGCTTTCGCTGTGAAGTTCTCTTGTTCCTCTTGGCTTCATCAAATAGTACAGTGCTATCTCATGACAATCCAGTCCCTTCATCGAACCAGAGTTCTCATAGAAGAAATTCTCATGAATCACGGCAAGATGATCCACATCGTATGCAACGCCCGTTTCTTCCAACACTTCTCTTTTTACAGCATCCTCTGCTGTTTCTCCCATATGAACGGCACCGCCGATGGAATAGAAATAGTCGTTCCGCTCATTTCTAGCAAACAGTACATATCCATCTTCAACAATAATCGCCGCTGCACGGTATCGAAACCATTTTTCGCCTTTTGTCAGGCCGCAATCTAATTCCATAGATACATACCTCTGAACAGAAAAAAGGGGTTTTAGAAGCCCTTTCCTTTTAGTTGCTGCACAATATCGACATATACATCGCAGATATCGGAAACAGCGGGGCCAGTTTTTCTGGTCAATGGACTTCTGCGCAGATCGATAGCATCCAAATGTGAAATGCCTCGAAAAGCGTTTGACCGTAGTATATAATAAGCGCTGCCCCACCTTGCGGAATCTACAGACACCAGTCCGTCGTTCTCGCCCTCAAAGTGCTTTATCACTGCATTTGCAGTGGACAGATTGATGTCAGAGAACGGATGGCTCATCACACAGGCATAACTCTGATAATAGATACCGGGGACGTCGGGGCATTTTTCGTTAAAGATACGCATGTGATCGGTGGTAAAACCCTCACACAATTTAAGAAAATCGGGCTTTTTATCACCCACGATGCGAATCCAGTTGTTGATCGCAAAAGCAGCTATATTCCAGAATGGACGGGGAATACAGAACAACTTATCGATTGTCTTCGATCCGTGATGAGGGGTTGCTATCGTGGTTATACTTGCAATTTTATCTCCAACCCCAAAAGTCGAGGCTGCCATTCTCGCATCCAGTCCGCCTTTCGAGTGGGCGATGATATTCACCTTCTGGCTGTTGCTTTCTGCGCATATCTCACTTACACGCTTGGCGATTGCCTCGGCATTGGTCTGAATGCTTGCCCAGCAGTCCTGAAGACCATAATAAACCACTGCGCCTCTGCTCTTCAAAGCATTGGGTATTCTTCCCCAATAGACTGGCCATTTCAAGTCCCTGAATCCAGCGCCGTGGATCAAAACGATCGGATATCTGGTTTGACACGTCAGATCCATCATTTCCACCCAAAATCCCCCTTTACCAAAGCCGACCACATGGCGACATGCGCCGTCATATGGTCGGCTGGTTTCCGCGTCAAGCCTCGCAGAGTTCGCGTCCGCAGACGCGAAGCTGTTTAATCGAAATTTCCGGCGGCGTGTACGCCGGAAATTTCACCTCTCAGGCCGCAAGTGTGCGAGCGTCTTACGCAAGCGAGTGCGCGCGGCGGCCTGCAAGCCTTCTCTGCTCGTCCGAAATCCGCAGATTTCGGACGAAATCAGTTGCTGTGGTACTGGGAGCAGGTGCACTTCTTCCATTTCAACCCGCTGCCGCAGGGGCAGGGATCGTTGCGGCCGATCTTGACCACCTTCTTGGGCTGCTTCTTCACGGTGCCGTCGCCGCCCACGTTCTCGGTGATGCCGGTGGCCACCCGCTGGCGCTTGACCTCCTCGTCCTTCTTCAGCCGCACGGAGTACAGACGGCGCACCGTTTCCTCCTGGATAGCGGCGATCATCTCGTCGAACATCTCCAGGGACTCCTTCTTGTAGGCGATGACGGGGTCGGTCTGGGCATAAGCACGCAGGCGGATGCCCTGGCGCAGGTCGGACATGGCGTCGATATGGTCCATCCAGTATTCGTCCACCACCCGCAGCAGCACCACCCGCTCCAGCTCGCGCATGACGGGGGAGGTGATCTCCGCTTCCTTCTTCTCATAGTAGTCGGTGGCGGCAGCGGAGAAGCGCTCGATAAAGTCCTCCGCGGTCATGACGGCCAACTGGGCCTCGTCCACGCGAACGGTGTACTTGGGGAAGTACAGACCCTCCACATTCCGCAGCAGCTCCCGGCACTGGGCCATATCCAGATGCTCCACGCCCTGGAAGGCGGTCTCCACCTGGCTGGCGATGGCGGTGTGCATCATGTTCATGATGACGTCCTTCACGTCCATGCCGTCCAGCACCTGCTTGCGCTGACCGTAGATGATCTCACGCTGCTTGTTCATCACGTCGTCGTATTCCAGCACGGACTTACGGGCCTGGAAGTTCCGGGACTCCACCGTGGTCTGGGACTGCTCGATGGTGCGGGAGAGCATCTTGTTCTCGATGGGGGTGTCCTCGTCGATCTTCAACCGATCCATCAGGCTGGTGACGCGGTCACCGCCGAACAGACGCATCAGATCGTCCTCCAGGGAGATATAGAACCGGGTTTCGCCGGGATCGCCCTGACGTCCGGAACGGCCGCGGAGCTGATTGTCGATACGGCGGGAGTCGTGGCGCTCGGTGCCGATGATGAACAAACCGCCCGCCTGACGCACCTTTTCCGCCTCACCGGCGATCTCCTTTTTGTGAATAGCCAGACGCTCGGCAAACAGCTTGCGGGCGTCCAGAATCTCCTGATTGTCGGTTTCGGCATAGCCGGTGGCTTCAGCGATGAGCTCATCGGTGAGGCCGGCCTTGCGAAGGTCGGCGGTAGCCATATACTCGGCGTTGCCGCCCAGCATGATATCGGTACCACGGCCGGCCATGTTGGTGGCCACGGTGACGGCGCCCAGTTTACCGGCCTGGGCCACGATCTCCGCCTCGCGCTCGTGGTTCTTGGCGTTCAACAGGTTGTGCTTGATGCCGGCACGGGTCAGCATCTGGCCCAGCAGCTCGTTCTTCTCAATGGACACGGTACCCACCAGCACCGGCTGTCCCTTGGCATGGCAGGCCTTGACCTGCTCGATGACAGCGTGGTACTTGCCCCGCTCCGTTTTGTAGACGGCGTCCTCGTTGTCGATACGGGCAATGGGGCGGTTGGTGGGGATTTCGATGATATCCAGCTTGTAGATGGTGGCGAACTCCTCCTCCTCGGTGAGGGCGGTACCGGTCATACCGGAGAGTTTGGAGTAGAGGCGGAAGTAGTTTTGGAAGGTGATGGTGGCCAGGGTCTTGCTCTCACGCTGGACGGAGACGTGCTCCTTGGCCTCGATGGCCTGGTGCAGTCCCTCAGAGTAGCGGCGGCCGAACATCAGACGGCCGGTGAACTCATCGACGATGATGATCTCGCCGTCCTTCACCACGTAGTCCACGTCACGCTTCATGATGCCGTGGGCCTTGATGGCTTGGTTGATGTGGTGGGAGATGGTGGAGTTCTCGGGGTCGGAGAGGTTCTCCAGATGGAAGAATTCCTCGGCCTTGGCAATGCCGCGGGCGGTGAGGGTGGCGGTGCGGGCCTTCTCGTCCACCACGTAGTCGGCGTCCATGGAGGGATCCTCCTCCGCCTTATCGTCGGTCTCCGCCACCACGTACTTCTTCAGCCGGGCGGCAAACATCTCGGCCATGTCGTAGAGCTGGGTGGACTTGTCACCCTGACCGGAGATGATCAGGGGGGTGCGGGCCTCATCGATGAGGATGGAGTCCACCTCGTCCACGATGGCGAAGTTGTGGCCCCGCTGCACCTGCTCACTGGCGTAGATAGCCATGTTGTCACGCAGGTAGTCGAAGCCCATCTCGTTGTTGGTGCCGTAGGTGATGTCGGCCTGATAGGCCTCCTGCCGCTGCTTCTTATCCATGTCGTGGATGATCAGGCCCACCTTCAGACCCAGGAAGCGGTGCACCTTGCCCATCCACTCACTGTCGCGCTTGGCCAGGTAGTCGTTGACCGTGACGATGTGGACGCCCTTGCCGCTGAGCGCGTTCAGGTAGGAGGGAAGGGTGGCGACCAGCGTCTTGCCTTCACCGGTCTTCATCTCGGCGATACGGCCCTGATGCAGAACGATGCCGCCGATGAGCTGTACCCGGTAGGGGCGCAAGCCCAGCACGCGGTCTGCCGCCTCACGCACGGTGGCAAAGGCCTCGGGCAGGATGTCGTCCAGCGTCTCGCCGGCGGCGAGGCGGGCCTTGAACTGCTCCGTCTTGGCCTGCAGCTCCGCGTTGGACAGCTTGCGGTATTCGTCCTCCATGGCCTCGATCTTGTCCACGATGGGGTAGATGGATTTCAGCTCCCGCTCACTGTATGTGCCGAAAATCTTGGTAAAAAGTCCCATGTATGAAACCGTCCTTTCTGTTGGTAAACGGATAATAGATTATCTGCCTATTTTAACCAATATAGTATATCACACTTGTCCGCCGGATGCAAAGGAAATCTGCCGAAGGACAAAAAGCAAGCCCCAAAAGCCTGCGCTTTTGGGGCTTGCCGTCATGCAATGGTCAGAAGACCAGCTCCACGGTGCGTTTGCCGCCCACCTCTGCGGCCGCGGTAACGGTAACAGCGTCGCCGGACCGGGTGACGGCCATGGCGCCGCCGGGCATTTTCACGGACACGGTGTCGCCCAGCCGCCCGGCGAGGTACGCGCCCAGCGCGCCTGCGGCGCTGCCGCTGCTTTGACACCACACCGGGGATCCGGCGCCGCGGCTCATCAGCAGCGGATCAAGAAGGCGAGCGCCCTCATTCCAGAAAAGGAGGCCCGTCCGCGGCGCGGCCAGCGTGCGGCCCAGGGATTGCAGCACAGCCGGTGCGCCGGTGCGCTCCATTTCTCCGGCGGGTACGATGACATGGCTGACGCCGGGATAGCGGATCACCGTCAGCGTCTGACTGCCCACGGGGACAGAGTTGATCTCCGGCTGCGGCATGGTTACGGTGACAAGGGCGCAGTTGCTGACCCGCGTCACAGAGCAGTTCAGCGCAAAGGAACCGCCGGAGCAGGCCAGGGGGAACTCCCACGTCTCACCGGCGGGCAGATCGTTTGATCCCGCCAGCCAGGCACACAGCGCCGCAGCGCCGCTGACGGTCAATGCACCGTCTGCCGTTTCCAGCCGTGGCTCATCGCCGTCCCACGCGGCAAACGCTACCTGATCGGCATGCTCCACGCGGCGCAGCAGCCATCCGGCCACCTGAGCGCGCAGGACGCTGTCCACCGGCGAGGTGACCAGCAGGACAATGCTCCTGGCATTTTTTACAGGCACGTATGTCAGATTCACGGTGATCCCTCCCGGAGCGTTCTTTTTTCCTATTATAGCGGAGGATCAGACAAAATGCAATGTTGCCCGCAGGAGAAAAAGGTGGTAAAATACAGACAAAGATGAAAATGGGAAAGGAGCGCGTTTTATGAAGCTGAGCTTTTACGGCGCCGATCAATGCGTTACCGGCAGCTGTCACTGTCTGGAGGTAAACGGCAAACGGATCCTCATCGACTGCGGACTGCAGCAGGGAAGGGATGAGGTGGACAATGCCAGCCTGCCCTTTCATGCGGGCGGCATCGACTTTGTGCTGGTGACCCACGCCCATATCGACCATTCCGGCCGTCTGCCGCTGCTGATGAAGCAGGGGTTTGCGGGCACAATCCTCACCACCCGGGTGACGGCTCAGCTGTTGGACATCATGCTCCAGGACAGCGCCCACATCCAGGAGAGCGACGCCGAGTACAAAAACCGCAAGGGCCAGCGTGCCGGCCGTCCGCTGGAGGAGCCCCTCTACACCGTGGACGACGCCAAGGCCACCATGCAGTACGTCCGCACCTGCGAGTACGGCGAGGAGCTGGAGCTGTGCGAGGGCGTGAAGGCGGAGTTTATCGACGCGGGCCATCTGCTGGGCAGCGCCAGCATCAAGCTGACCCTGACGGAGAACGGAGAGACCCGCACCATCGTGTTCTCCGGCGATATCGGAAACGTGGATCAGCCCATCATCCGGGATCCCCAGTTCTTCACCGGGGCGGACTACGTGGTCATGGAGAGCACCTACGGCGACCGCAACCACACGGAGGTGTGGAGCTACACCGACGAGCTGGCCCGGATCATCGACGAGACCCTGGGCCGTGGCGGCAACGTGGTGATCCCCGCCTTTGCCGTGGGCCGCACACAGGAGCTGCTGTACTTCATCCGGGAGATCAAGGACAGGGGCCTTGTCACCGCCGTAAAGGATTTCCCGGTCTATGTGGACAGTCCCCTGGCCGAGGCGGCTACCCGCATCTTCTGCGGCGATCTGCGGGGCTATCTGGATGAGGAGGCTGTAGAGCTGGTGCGGGACGGCGAGGCCATGTTCAGCTTCCCCGGTCTGCGTCTGACGGTGACCACCGACGAGTCCAAGGCCCTGAACACCGACAGCACCCCCAAGGTCATCATCTCCGCCAGCGGCATGTGCGACGCCGGCCGTATCCGCCACCACCTGAAATATAACCTGTGGCGCCCGGAGAGCGCCGTGGTGTTCGTGGGCTTCCAGGCCGTAGGCACCCTGGGCCGCCATCTGCTGGACGGCGCGGCGTCCGTCAAGCTCTTCGGCGAGGACGTGGCCGTCCGCGCCAGGATCGTCAATTTTCCCGGCCTCAGCTCCCACGCCGACCGGGACCATCTGCTCAGCTGGATCGGACAGTTCACCGAGCCCAGGCCCCGCCACGTTTTCGTGGTCCACGGCGAGCGGGAGGTGGCGCCGGCCTTTGCCAAAACCGTCACCGAGCTGGGCTTCATGGCCCACGCGCCCCAGTATACCGAGGAGTACGACCTTATTGCCGACCGCCGCACTGCCGTGGGCTACCTGCCCGAGCGGAAGACCAAGACCTTCGAGGGCGCACCCAGAATGTCCGCCGCCTATCAGCGGCTGGTGCAGATGGGCGAGAGTCTGGCCGCCCTCATCCGCCGCAGCAGCGGCCGGGACAACAAGAGCCTGGCGGCCTTCGCCGAGGCCATCCGCAAGCTGCTGGAGAAGTTCGATTTTTGAGCCATGCTGAAGAAGAATCAAGTCTATTCCGCCGTCATCGAGGGGTACTCCTCCGAGGGATTGGGCATTGCCCGGATCGACGGGCAGGTGGTGTTTGTCCACAACGCCGTCCGTGGCGAGGCGTGCGACGTGCTGATCCTGAAGGTGCTGAAAAATACCGCCTTCGGCAAGGTGACCGCCATCAGGGAACCATCACCCCACCGGGTGGAACCGGACTGCCCATACTACGGCAAATGCGGCGGCTGCGACTTCCGCCACATGGACTATGAAGAGGAGCTGTGGGCCAAGCGGCAGCGGGTGCAGGACGCCTTGACCCGGCTGGGCGGCAGCGACGTGACCGTGGAGGAGATCCTGGGCGCGGCTGATCCGGAACGATACCGCAATAAAAGCCAGTACCCCATTGCCGCCGACGGCAGTGTGGGCTTTTATCGCGCCCGCACGCATCAGGTAACGGACGTGGCGCATTGCCTCATCCAGAAGTCCCAGGCCGACGCGGCGGCGGAGACGGTGCGGCAGTATATCAAAGAGTACGGCGTGTCCTGCTTCGATGAGGGGACAGGCCGGGGTCTGCTGCGCCATCTGTACGTGCGCACCAACTCGGCAGGGGAGAGCCTGATCTGTCTGCTGGTGAACGGCGACAGACTTCCCCACGAGGCGGAGCTGGTTGACATAATTCAAAAACACGTGCCCAAAGCCGTGGGCGTGGTGTTGGGGGTCAATACCCGGCCCGGCAACGCCATTCTGGGCGACAGATACCGCACCCTCTGGGGAGCGGATACCATTACCGATACCCTGTGCGGCCTTACCTTCCGGCTGTCCGTGCCGTCTTTCTATCAGGTCAATCGTGACCAGGCGGAGCGGCTCTATGAGAAAGCGGTGGAGTTCGCCGGTCTCACCGGAAAAGAGACGGTGCTGGATCTCTACTGCGGCGCCGGCACCATCACCCAGGTGATGGCGCGCAAGGCCCGCGAGGTCATCGGCGCGGAGATCGTGCCTGAGGCCATTGAAGACGCCAAGGAGAACGCCAAGCGCAACGGCATCGAAAACGTCCGCTTTTTCTGCGGCGACGCGGCGGCGGTGGCGGCGGATTTCGCCGCGAAGAGCCTGCGTCCTGACGTCATCTGTGTGGACCCGCCCCGGAAGGGCCTGGCCCCCGAGGTGGTGGAGGCGGCCGCCTCTATGCAGCCGCAGCGCATCGTGTACGTTTCCTGTGACCCGGCTACGCTGGGGCGGGATGTGAAGCGGTTCGCCGAATATGGCTACCGTGCCGCCCGCGCCGCGGCGGTGGACCTGTTCCCCCGCACGGCAAACGTGGAGACGGTTGTATTGATGACGAGAATGACGCCGGAAAATATGATGGACGGAGGTTCGGTATGAATTTGCTTGAAGAATACTACAACAGCAGAGATGAAGAGAAACGACTTTTGTCACAGCATGGACAGGTCGAGTATCTGACCACGATGAAATACATCCATGAATGCATTTCCCATTTTGCCTCCCCAAGCATTCTGGAAGTCGGCGCAGGCACCGGCAGGTACAGTGTGGCACTTGCAAAGGAAGGATACTCTGTGACGGCAGTTGAATTGGTGCAGCACAATCTGGATGTATTAAGGTCAAAATTGGATGGCACCGAACCGATTACTGCGGTTCAAGGCGATGCGCTGGATCTTTCGTCATTCCGTGATCAATCATTTGATCTGACAATGCTGTTAGGTCCCATGTACCACCTTTACACATTAAAAGATAAGATACAGGCGATGTCGGAAGCGGTACGTGTTACAAAGCCGGGTGGATATATTCTGGTCGCTTATTGTATGAATGAACCCACAATCATTCAGTACGTGTTTTTGGGCGGTCATCTTAATGAGGTCGCACAAATGAATATGCTGACGGATGATTGGCACTGTAAGAGCGAGCCGAAAGAAATATTTGAGTTGGTCAGAACAGAAGATATTTCGCTTTTGAATTCCAAGTTTCCTCTGGATAGAATCAAACTGGTTGCAACAGACGGAGCAGCTCATTATTTGAGCGGGTTTATTGACGAAATGGATCAGGATACTTTCGCGAAATGGATGGAATATCACTTTGCAACATGTGAGCGGCAGGATTTGATCGGAGCATCCAATCATACCCTCGATATTCTGAAAGTTCGCGGCTAGACTCAAAAGCAATATTTACGCTGCCCACTCGACCGTTTCAGAGAGCGGGAACTGCTCTACGAGGGAGGACGAGCAATCAGCGTAAATAGACACCGTTTTATTCACGCTATTGTCCCAAGGCATGTGGAGACGGCGGTGTTGATTACGAGATGATTGTTAGTTTTGAAGACTTACACTTTTGAGGGAGCAAAGCAAAGTGAATGAAGAACTAAACGCTTATCAAAGAATATGGTTTCAAACGGTTTTCGATCCATATGTAAGGGATAATCCAAACGCATATATTTCTTACCCGTTTTTTCTGGGTGTTTCTGAAACATATTTTCGTTCTGAAAAAAGGATAATGATTGTTGGGCAGGAAACACGCGGATGGTCAGGATATAAGCCTGATTGGAGTATAGAGGATACTCGACAATGGGCGATAGATTACCTGAACTATCAGTTGCGTTATTCTAATGATCAAATTCTGAGGGAACAGTTCGGACGCCGAAACAGTTCTCCTTTTTGGAGTTTTTTCAAACAATTCAGTAAAGAAGATATTGTTCCTTCTTGGAACAACATTGATAAAGCACAAAGATTTGTTGAAGGAAAAACAATGGGATTGACGGAAGAAACAGAAATAAAGCTGAACTGTATTCTGCCTGATTTAAATAAAACGCTATTTCAAACAGAAGTTGAGATCACAAAACCAAACGCAATTGTTTTTATCACCGGTCCGAATTATACTGTTACTATGGAATCGGCGATGAATCTTAAAGAAGGATCGCTTAAAGAAGCGGGATTATCGTATCAAAACGGATGCGTTGATATTACTGAAATTACGGGATTTGGCATCCCTGTGTTCTGGACTTATCATCCCAGACGCATATCCAGTAGAAGAAACCCATTGAACCGTGATGAAATAGTCGAAATGATAAAAGGTCAGATAGCTTGATCATGTCATGATTAATATCAAAGCTATTGTCTCGATCGGTTCTTCGATTCAGAACTGCTCCACAAGGGCGGACGAGCAATCAGCGTAAATTAACACCGATTTATTCACGCTGTTGTCTCAAACCATGTGGAATCAGTCGTATTGATGGCTCGAGCCGAGTAGAGTGTACAGATTGAATGATCGGATAGAAAAAGCAAAGAACCGAGTGACGTCGAAACAATTGGAGGAAAAAAGTATGTGTTACTTCTTGTACGGATCATTATACGGAGACGTTTCCGAATCGGAATATGTCGACGTCAAGAATAAATACGGCTTGAAAATCTCGCTTGGCACAAAGCATGACATAAAGAGTGCGGTAAGAGCCGCTGCAGAATTTGTCCAAGATGACTTTCGTATTACCGATTGGATTTGCGATTGTGACAGTCCGGTTGGCAAGCATGATCCCACGGACCCCACAATTATAGAGTTAAGTAATCTGATTACGGAACTTTCTGCTCTTCCGGGTGCGAAGCAAATCAATATCTGTAAAACATGGACAGGAAAACAGAATAAAAAAGAGATTAAGATAAACCTTGGCGAAACGAATCTGCCAACGCTTCTTGCCGATTTGCAAGAGAACATTTTGTATTGCTTGAATATCTAGTGTTCTCAAGATCGAACTGATTTGGCAACAATATCTACACTGTTGCCTCGACCGTTTTGGAAAGCGGGAACTGCTCTACAAGGGCGGACGAGCAATCAGCGTAAATAGACGCCGTTTTATTCACGCTGTTGTCCCAAGGAACGTGGAGACGGTATGCTGCTTGTACCACCAGAAGAAGGATTATATTTCAGTGCCCCACGAACCAAAGAATGCGGATTATCTGAACAGTATGAAATGAAATATCAGATCGTTTTTGTGGAGGTGATTTATGAAACTGGTGTTTGTGATTGGTGATGCCGCCGTTGGGAAAATGACAGTTGGCCAGGAACTGATGAAAATCACAGACCTGAGGCTCTTTCACAACCACATGACTATCGAACCAGTGATCGAGATATTCGGCAGATATGACGGGAAGACCATCTCAGAAATACGCGACGTTATTTTCAAAAACTTTGCCGCTTCCGATAACTATGGGATGATTTTTACATTGATGATGGATTTTGATCTGCCTTCGGAATGGGAGTACCTGGAGCATGTCAAAGAGATATTTAAGCCATACGGAACAGAGTTCTATTATGTTGAACTGATAGCTCCGCAAGAGATCAGACTAAAGAGAAATGTTTCTGAGAACAGGCTGAAAAACAAGGCTTCTAAAAGAAACAAAGAAATTTCAAATCAACGTTTGATCAATGATGATCTAAACCACAGGTGTGTTAGCTATGAAGGCGAGATTACTTTCAACAACTATTTCAGAATTGACAATTCAGATAAAGAACCTGACGAAGTAGCAGGGTTAATTAAAGAGACCTTTGATCTATAGGTTCTCAGTTTCGACATGTTCCTTCTTGGACATCCTGTTGAGAGCGTGGTACTGCTGACGAGGAATGAATAATATGACTTTTGAGACGAAGCGGCTGATCCTCCGCCCGTGGGAGGAATCGGACGCGGAGGAGTGCTATCGATACGCCAGAGATCCCCGCGTGGGGCCGATGTGCGGCTGGCCGCCCCACACCGGCGCGGATCAGACCAGGCAGGTGATCCGGGATATCCTGGCGGTGCCGGAGACCTACGCCATTGTGTGGAAGGAGACCGGCCTGCCCATCGGCAGCATCAGCCTGCACTTCCACAGCGATCTGGCCGAAAAGGATGACGAGGCCGAGCTGGGCTACTGGCTGGGCGTCCCCTGGTGGGGGCGGGGAATCGTGCCGGAGGCGGCGCGGGAGGTTCTGCGCCACGCCTTTGCGGACTTGAAGCTCGAGCGGGTCTGGTGCGGCTACTTTGACGGCAACGAGAAATCGAAGCGCGTACAGGAGAAGCTGGGCTTCCGGCATCAGTGGGTGACGGACAATGTTCCGGTTCCTCAGATGGGCCAGACGCGAAAGGGCCACGCCAATCTGCTGACGAGAGCGCAGTGGCGGGAGACCGTCACGTCATATCGCAGGATCATGCCCGAGGAGATCGATCCGCTGTGGGAGCTGCAGAAGGCCTACAAGGCGGAGATTGGGGAGGATGAGCCCGGCGGACAGGAACGGGAGCGGCTGACGAGGGCCATAGAGGCCGGACAGATCCGGTTCTATGGTGCCTGGGACGGAGGGCAGCTTGTGGGCTGCTGCTCGGTGACGGTGGGCTTTTCCACGTTTGACTATGCCCCCGGCGGCGTGTTTGAAGACTTCTATATTCGCCCGGAATACCGGCATCAGGGCGTTGCGCGGTCGCTGGTACGGTTTGCGTACCGCGAGAGCGGCGTCAGCTCGCTGACGGTGGGCTGCGCCGACTGCGACATGGAAATGTACCGGTCGTTGGGCTTTTCCATCCCGCTGGGGAATCTGCTGGCCTTTGAATGACCGGCGAAACAAGAAAACAAATTCAGATCAGGAGAAATTGTCATGCGGAAAATCAATAAAAAGCTCGGAGAGGTATTCGCGTATATCATGATCGTGCTGGGCGCGCTGATGGCCAGCTTCTCTGTTGTGTGCATTCTGCTGCCCAACGACGCCATCGACTACGGCACGGCCGGTATCGCCATCATCATCAGCAAGGTGACGGGATTTAACCTGTCGCTGTGCGTGGCAGTGGTCTTTCTCCCGTTCCTGGTGGCCGGCGCGGTGATTCTGGGCCGGAAGTTCGGCATCAAGGCCCTGGTGGGAAGTGCTGTGTACACCGTCGGCCTGGAGATCTTTGAGAAGGTACCCTTCGAGCTGAATACGGAGCATTTTTTGGCGGTGGCCTTCGGCGGCGCGATCCTGGGCGCGGGCCTTGCCCTGATCCTTCGCTACGGCGGCTGTATCGACGGCTCGGAGATATTTGCCAATATCGTCATCAAAAAAATCTCAGACCGTACCGGCAAGAACTTCAGCATGACGTCCATTCTGGTGGCCTTCAACGCCTGTGTGTATATGGCGGCCTTCATCCTCATCAACCGCAATGCCGCGCTGATGAGCCTTCTGGTCTACGTGGTGGCTACGACCATCATCAACCATTTTACCGACCGTTTCGAGGCCATCAAGCAGGTGACCATTATCACCAAAAAGCCCGACGACATCATCCGGGATCTCAAGACGAAGATGAACAAAACCTGTACCATGATGAACTCCTACGGCGCCATCGCCGGAGAGAACAAAACACTGATTTGTTATGTAAACTACTTTGAATTGCAGAAGCTTAAGGAAATCATCAACAAGAACAAGGGCTCGTTCAGCACGGTGTCCACTATTGACGAGATCCTGCGTTGAGACAGGAGGAGGACAACCATGAATCGGATCCGGCGAATTGAAGAGATGGAGCGGTGCCTGGACGTGTCACGCAAGGCGGTGGACGCGCTGGCGGAGGCATTTGCCGCATACGAGGCCGCTCAGAAGGACTACAAGAAGCTCAGCGACTACTACGGCAGCACCCAATGGATGAAGGACTATGAGGCCGACGAGGCCGGCAGGCTGCCCGCCGACCTGAAGCGGGGCGTGCTGTCGGAGGATGCGGTGTACGACCTCATCACCGACAACCACGACCTTGCCGTCCGTATGCTGAAGGTCATCACCAAAGCGTTGGAGAATCAGGCACTGTAAAGGGACGGGAAACTACAACCGGGAGGTTTACATAATGATTGGCATCATCTTGCTCGGCATCATTTTTCTGACGCTGCTGGAATTCAACAAGAACAGCCTGTGGGGCTGGGCACTGGCGATTATCGTGCTGGTAGGCTTCTTCTTCCTGCGCAAGTTCGTGCTGCTGGACAAGTCCTGGCTGCTTCGTGCCGCGGGCTGGATCGGCCTCGTTGCCGTGCTGGCGGCGGTGGTGGTGTTCACCCAGGGACCGTACCGGCTGCGCCCGGCGGTGGAGGGGAAGAACCCCGCTGTGACGGAGATCGTCACCGTGGAGCAGGGGCAGCTCACCGGCCTGGTGTCGGCGGATGGGGCCGTGGAGGTCTACGCCGGCATTCCCTACGCCAAGCCCCCGGTGGGAGAGCTGCGCTGGCGGGAGCCCCAGGATCCCGAACCCTGGGAGGGCGTGCTGGCGGCGGATCACTTTGCCCCCATGAGCATGCAGCCCAGCAACGGCGCCATCTACAACTCGCTGGCAGCCATCATCGGCTACCACGACTACAAGATCACCACCGAGGACAACTTCCGGGATATGATGAGCGAGGACTCCCTCTATCTCAATATCTGGAAGCCGGCGGGGGAGATCAAGGACGCCCCGGTGCTGGTGTATATCCACGGCGGCTCCCTGATGACCGGTCAGCCCTGGTACGAGGATTACAGCGGCATGGGTCTGGCCCGTGACGGCGTCATCGTGGTGAATATGGGCTACCGGCTGGGCGTGTTCGGCTTCTACGCCGACCCGGAGCTGGCGGCGGAGTCCCCCAACGGCACCACCGGCAACTACGGATTGCTGGACCAGATCAAGGCGCTGGAGTGGGTGCGTCGCAACATCGCGGCATTCGGCGGCGATCCGGACAACGTGACCATCGCCGGCGAGTCAGCCGGCAGCGCCTGCGTCACCGCATTGTGCACCTCACCGCTGGCGAAGGGACTGTTCCGCCGGGCCATCGGCGAGAGCAGCACCACCACCGCGCCACAGCCCGCCCACTCCTACCGCACGCTGGAGGAGGCATATGCCACCGGCGCAAAGACGAAGGAGCAGTTCGGCGCTGCCACCGTGGCGGATCTGCGGGCCGTTCCCGCCGACAAGCTGGTGGCTGCCACCAATCAGAACCACCACATCACCGTGGACGGCTACGTGCTCACCCAGTCGCCCTACGAGTCCTACCGCAAGGGCATCCACAACGAGGAGGCCGTCTTCCACGGCTACAACGCCACGGAGAGCGCCCTGTTCATCATCTTCGACCATGCCAATCTGAAGAACTACGAACAGAAGGTGCGCGGCTACTTCGGTGAATACGCCGACGAGGTGCTGGCTCTCTACCCCGCGGCCACCAACGCGGAGGCCAAGGCCAACTGGATCGACATCTACTCCTGCATCTTCTTCAACCACGGCCACTACTGCTGGACGCGGCAGGCGCTGGCCAATGATATCCCCGTCTACGAGTATTACTTCACCAAGGACAACAGGCGTCTGGGCGCCAACCACGGCGGGGAAGAGGTGTATTTCTACGGCAATATCCCGGCGGGGTCGAAGCTGTATGACGACAGCGACCGGGCGCTGGGGGAGACCATGCACGCCTATTTCCGCAACTTCATCGCCACCGGCGATCCCAACGGCGGCGAGCTGCCCCGCTGGGAGGCGGTGACGGATCCCGGCACCGTTTTCGAGCTGGGCACCCGCGTCGGTCCGACGGAGGAGCGGTACGTGAAGCTTTACGCCATCCTGGACAAAATGCAGGGCTGGGAGGACTGATGATCGGACCGTCCTGCGGCAATCCCCGGCTGTCGTCACCGGAGAAACGGATTCCCACGTCGGATGCTGACGCATCCTCCCGGGAATGACAATACGATAAGCAAAAACGCCGCCTCGCCGGGTAATCCGGCGGGGCGGTGGTTTGTTTGGGGCAGGCTCCCCCCTCATCAGTCACCGTCGGCTTACGCCTTCGCTGACAGCTTCCCCCCAAGGGGGAAGCCCTTGGCGAGGAGCACCCTCAAAGATCCCGGGGGGAAAACCTTTTTACTTTTTCCCCATAAAAAACGAAAGATCCCCTTGACAAATCAAGAGGATACTGGTAAAATGAGCTGTCTATGTTCGGATAGTGGGCCTGTAGCCCCTTTTAACTGTCCATATGATAGCACCTTCCCCGGCAGAAAGCAAGAGGGAATGCTGCAAAAGTTCCAACAATGCCGTGCGTATCATTTTAAGGGAAAAGTGGCGAACGGAGGGCTTTCTGCCCGGTAAATGCGAAAAGAAAGGCGTGAGGATTGAAGATGGCCAAGGACAAGTACTACGGCAAGACACTGCGCAAGAACTTTGCCCGGCACGAAGAAGTCATGGCGATGCCCAACCTGCTGGAGATCCAGAAGAAATCCTATCAGTGGTTTCTGGAGACCGGTCTCCACGAGGTGTTCCGGGACGTGGACGCGATTGCGGACTACGCCGGAAACCTGGAGCTGAGCTTCATTGACTACAGCATGAACGAGCCGCCCAAGTACTCCGTGGAGGAGTGCAAGGCCCGTGACGCTACGTACGCCGCTCCCATGAAGGTGAGCGTGCGCCTGCACAACAAGGAGACCGGCGAGATCAAGGAGCAGGAGATCTTCATGGGAGATTTCCCCCTGATGACCCAGTCCGGCACCTTCGTCATCAACGGCGCCGAGCGCGTGGTGGTCTCCCAGATCGTCCGCAGCCCCGGCATCTACTACGGCAAGGAGATCGATCTGAAGACCGACCTGCCTCTGCTGACCTCCACGGTGATCCCCTACCGCGGCGCGTGGCTGGAGTATGAGACCGACACCAGCGAGGTGTTCTGGGTCCGTATCGACAAGAACCGCAAGCTGCCCATCACCTGCCTGATCCGCGCTCTCGGCCTCAAGACCGACGCGGAGATCCTGGAGCGCTTCGGTGATGATCCCCGCATCGTGGTGACGTTGGAGAAGGACACCTGCAAGACCTACGAGGACGCCATGCTGGAGATCTACCGCAAGCTGCGTCCCGGCGAGCCCCCCACGCTGGACACCGCCACCACCCTGCTGCAGAACCTGTTTTTCGATCCCCGCCGCTACGATCTGAGCATCGTGGGTCGCTACAAGTTCAACAAGAAGCTGACTCTGTGGCAGCGCGCCCGCAACCAGAAGCTGGCCATGCCCGTGGCCGATCCCGCCACCGGCGAGATCCTGTTTGAAGAGGGCCACGTGCTCACCGGCGAGGAGTGCATGCAGCTGGATGACATCGGCGTCAGCGAGATCATGGTGCAGCTGGAGAGCGGCGCCACGGTAAAGATCTTCACCAACCGCATGTGCAGCATGCGCCACTATGTGGATTTCGATCCCGTCAAGGAGTGCGGTATCAAGGAACGCGTCCGCTACGACGTGCTGCAGGAGCTGCTGAGCCAGTACGAGGGCGAAGAGCTCATCGAGCAGTGCAAGCTCCACGCCGACGATCTGGTGCCCAAGCACATCATCGTGGATGATATCCTGGCCTCCATCAACTACATGAACTCCCTGGCTCACAACCTGGCCAACAAGGACGACATCGACCACCTGGGCAACCGCCGCCTGCGCTGCGTGGGCGAGCTGCTGCAAAACCAGTTCCGTATCGGCTTTTCCCGCATGGAGCGTGTGATCCGCGAGCGCATGACCATTCAGGATCTGGATATCGTCACTCCCCAGAGCCTGATCAACATCCGCCCCGTCACCGCCGCCATCAAGGAGTTCTTCGGCTCCAGCCCCCTGAGCCAGTTCATGGATCAGACCAACCCGCTGGCCGAGCTGACCCACAAGCGCCGTCTCTCCGCTCTGGGCCCCGGCGGCCTGAGCCGCGAGCGCGCCAACATGGAGGTCCGCGACGTGCACTACAGCCACTACGGCCGCATGTGCCCCATTGAGACCCCCGAAGGTCCCAACATCGGCCTGATCTCCTATCTGGCCACCTATGCCCGGGTCAACGAGTACGGCTTCATCGAGGCCCCCTTCCGGGCTGTGGACCACAAGACCTGTCATGTCAGCGATGAGATCACCTATATGACTGCTGACGTGGAGGATGAGTTTGTGGTGGGCCAGGCCGCCGAGCCTGTGGACGAAAACGGCTGCCTGACCAACAAGCGCATCACCTGCCGCCACCGCGACGAGATCGTGGAGGTGGAGCGGGAGTACGTGGATTATATCGACGTCAGCCCCCGTATGATGGTGTCCATCGCCACCGCCATGATCCCCTTCCTGCCCAACGACGACGCCAACCGCGCGCTGATGGGCGCCAACATGCAGCGCCAGGCCGTGCCTCTGCTGAAGCCGGAGGCTCCCATTGTGGGCACCGGTATGGAGCACAAGATCTGCCTGGACTCCGAGGTGGCCGTACTGGCCGAGGGCGACGGCGTCGTCACCCGGGTGGACGCCACCAACGTCTCTGTCAGGTATGACAGCGGCGAGACCAAGGACTACAAGCTCATCAAGTTCCTGCGCTCCAACCACGGCACCTGCATCAACCAGCGTCCCATCGTGGCTGTGGGCGAGCGGGTCCACGGCGGCGCCGATCCCACCGTGCTGGCTGACGGCCCCGCCACCGATCAGGGCGAGATCGCTCTGGGCCGCAATATTCTGGTGGGCTTCATGACCTGGGAAGGCTACAACTACGAGGACGCCGTGCTGCTCAACGAGCGGCTGGTGAAGGAGGACGTCTACACCTCCATCCACATTGAGGAGTATGAGACCGACGCCCGCGACACCAAGCTGGGGCCCGAGGAGATCACCCGGGATATCCCCAACGTGGGCGAGGATGCCCTGAAGGATCTGGACGAGCGCGGCATCATCCGCGTTGGCGCCGAGGTCCACGCCGGTGACATCCTGGTGGGCAAGGTCACCCCCAAGGGCGAGACCGATCTCACCGCCGAGGAGCGCCTGCTGCGCGCCATCTTCGGTGAGAAGGCCCGCGAGGTCCGCGACACCTCCCTGAAGGTGCCCCACGGCGAGAGCGGCATCGTGGTGGATGCCCGTGTCTTCACCCGTGAGAACGGCGATGAGCTGGGCCCGGGCGTGAACCAGGTGGTTCGTGTCTACATCGCCCAGCGCCGCAAGATCCAGGTGGGCGACAAGATGGCCGGCCGCCACGGCAACAAGGGCGTCGTGTCCCGCGTGCTGCCCCAGGAGGATATGCCCTTCCTGCCCGACGGCACGCCGCTGGATATTGTGCTGAATCCCCTGGGCGTGCCCTCCCGTATGAACATCGGCCAGGTGCTGGAGGTTCATCTGGGCTACGCTGCCAAGACCCTGGGCTGGAAGGTGGCCACCCCCATCTTCGACGGCGCCACCGACAAGGACATCGCCGAGGCCCTGGCCCAGGCCGGCCTGAACCCCGAGGGCAAGAGCTGGCTGTATGACGGCCGCACCGGTGAGCGGTTTGACAACCCCGTCACCGTGGGCTATGTCTACTTCCTCAAGCTGCACCATCTGGTTGACGATAAGATCCACGCCCGTTCCACCGGCCCCTACTCCCTGGTCACCCAGCAGCCTCTGGGCGGCAAGGCCCAGTTCGGCGGCCAGCGCTTCGGCGAAATGGAAGTCTGGGCGCTGGAGGCCTACGGCGCATCCTACACCCTGCAGGAGATCCTCACCGTTAAGTCCGACGACGTCACCGGCCGTGTGCGCACCTATGAGGCCATTGTCAAGGGTCACAACGTGCCCGCTCCCGGCGTGCCCGAGTCCTTCAAGGTTCTGGTCAAGGAGCTCCAGTCTCTGTGCCTGGACATCCAGGTGCTGGACGAGGAGGGCAACCAGATCGAGCTCAAGGACGACGAGGATGCTCTGGATACCTTCAACCTTGCCCGCATGGACGCGGAGAACGAGCGCCAGGACCGCTACGCTGACGAGGACGAGCTGGCCGATGCCGGCTACGGCCTTGTAGACGATGCGGAAGTGGAAGCCTCCTACGCCGGCGGCGAGGACGACGAATTTTAAGGAACAGGAGGAGCTATAGAGATGAGTTACGCAACATTTGACGCGATCAAAATCGGCATCGCTTCTCCGGAGATGATCCGTGAGTGGTCCTACGGCGAGGTCAAGAAGCCGGAGACCATTAACTATCGCACCCTGAAGCCCGAGCGGGACGGCCTGTTCTGCGAGAGGATCTTCGGGCCCACCAAGGACTGGGAGTGCCACTGCGGCAAGTACAAGAAGATTCGCTTCAAGGGCAAGATCTGCGACCGCTGCGGCGTGGAAGTCACCCGCGCCAAGGTCCGCCGCGACCGCATGGGCCACATCGAGCTGGCCACCCCCGTCAGCCACATCTGGTATTTCAAGGGCATCCCCTCCCGCATGGGTCTGCTGCTGGATATCAGCCCCCGCATCCTGGAGAAGGTGCTGTACTTCGCCTCCTATATTGTCACCGATCCCGGTGAGACCCCCCTCATGCGCAACCAGATCCTGTCCGAGAAGGAATACCGGGATATGCGCGAGAAGTATGAGGACGATTTTGACGCCGGCATGGGCGCCGAGGCCGTGAAGAAGCTGCTGCAGCAGATCGACCTGGAGGAACTGAGCGAGCAGCTCCACGCCGAGCTGAAGACCGCCTCCGGCCAGAAGAAGGCCCGCATCGTCAAGCGCCTGGAAGTGGTGGACGCCTTCCGCCTCTCCGGCAACAAGCCCGAGTGGATGGTCATCGACGTGCTGCCGGTGATCCCTCCCGAGCTGCGCCCCATGGTGCAGCTGGACGGCGGCCGCTTTGCCACCTCCGACCTGAACGATCTCTATCGCCGGGTCATCAACCGCAACAACCGCCTCAAGAGGCTCATTGAGCTCAACGCCCCCGACATCATCGTGCGCAACGAGAAGCGCATGCTGCAGGAGGCTGTGGACGCCCTCATCGACAACGGCCGCCGCGGCCGTCCCGTCACCGGCGCCAACAACCGCGCCCTCAAGTCCCTCAGCGACATGCTCAAGGGCAAGCAGGGCCGCTTCCGCCAGAACCTGCTGGGCAAGCGCGTGGACTACTCCGGCCGCAGCGTTATCGTGGTCGGCCCCGAGCTGAAGATCTACCAGTGCGGCGTGCCCAAGGAGATGGCCGTGGAGCTGTTCCGCCCCTTCATCATGAAGAAGCTGGTGGAGGACGGCAGCGCCAACAACATCAAGTCCGCCAAGAAGATGGTGGACAAGGGCCGTACCGAGGTGTGGGACGCCCTGGATGAGATCATCAAGGACCATCCCGTCATGCTCAACCGCGCACCTACCCTGCACCGTCTGGGCATCCAGGCCTTTGAGCCGGTGCTGGTGGAGGGCCGCGCTCTGAAGCTGCACCCTCTGAACTGCACCGCCTTCAACGCCGACTTCGACGGCGACCAGATGGCCATTCACGTGCCCCTGTCCGCTGAGGCTCAGGCCGAGGCCCGTCTGCTGATGCTGTCTGCCAACAACCTGCTGCGTCCGCAGGACGGCGGCCCCGTCACCGTGCCTACCCAGGATATGGTGCTGGGCTCCTACTACCTGACCTTCGAGCGGTTTGAAAACGGCGTCTGCCAGATGACCAACGACGAGTTCTGGCCCACCGGCGTGGACTTCGCTCTGGCCGGCAAGACCTATGGCGAGCTCACCGATGAGGAGAAGGCCAACACCCACCTCAGCGCGTTCCGCGATGAGGAAGAGGCTCTCATGGCCTATAACCAGCACGTCATCGGCATCCACCAGCCCATTCTGGTGCGCGTCACCAAGGAACTGAACGGCGAGACGGTCTCCCGCGTGGTCCACGCCACCGCCGGCCGGATCATCTTCAACCGCAACATCCCCCAGGATCTGGGCTTCGTCAAGCGCTTCAACGACGACGGCACCCCCACCGACAAGTTCTTTGACTACGAAATCACCGAGACCTGCGGCAAGAAGCTGCTGGGCAAGATCGTTGACCGCACCATCAAGCAGTACGGCTTCACCCGCGCCGCCGAGGTGCTGGACAACATCAAGGCCACCGGCTACCATTACTCCACCATCGCCTCCATCACCATCTCCATCGCTGACATGACCGTGCCCCAGAAGAAGTACGAGCTCATTGCCGAGACGGAGCAGCGCGTGGTGGACATCGAGGATCAGTACAACATGGGCTTCATCACCGACGATGAGCGCTACAAGCTGGTGGTCCGCGAGTGGGAGAAAACCACCAACGACGTTACCGACGCCCTGACCAAGAGTCTGGACAAGTTCAACCCCATCTTCATGATGGCGGACTCCGGCGCCCGTGGCTCCATGAAGCAGATCCGTCAGCTCACCGGTATGCGCGGCCTGATGGCCAACACCGCCGGTAAGACCATTGAGATCCCCATCAAGGCCAACTTCCGCGAGGGCATGTCCGTGCTGGACTACTTTACCTCCTCCCGTGGCGCCCGTAAGGGTCTGGCCGATACCGCTCTGCGTACCGCTGACTCCGGTTACCTGACCCGCCGCATGGTGGACGTCTGCCAGGACGTCATCGTCCGCGAGGACGACTGCGGCGTGGACAAGGGCATCGTGGTGTCCGAGATCAGCGAAGGCGGCCAGGTCATCGAGAAGTTCTCCGAGCGCATCCGCGGCCGTTTCCCTGTCCGGGATATCTGCAAGCCCGGCACCGATGAGGTGCTGATCAGCAAGGATCACATGATGAGCGAGAGCGACGCCGCTCTGCTGGAGAAGTTCGATATCCACTCTGTGGAGATCCGAACCGTGCTGACCTGCAAGGCCCACAGCGGCATCTGCGCCAAGTGCTACGGCATGAACCTGGCCACCAGCAAGCCCGTCGGCCCCGGCGAGGCGGTGGGCATCATTGCCGCTCAGTCCATCGGTGAGCCCGGTACCCAGCTGACCATGCGTACCTTCCACACCGGCGGCGTCGCCGGCGGCGATATCACCCAGGGTCTTCCCCGTGTGGAGGAGCTGTTTGAGGCCCGCAAGCCCAAGAAGATGGCCACCATTGCCGAGATCGGCGGCAAGGTCCGCTTCGAGGAGGCCGCCAAGGGCAGCCTGCTGAACATCATCGTCACCGCCGACGACGGCGATACCCGCACCTACGCCGTGCCCCACACCGGCCTGCTGGTTCGTGACGGCGAGGTAATCGAGAAGGGCCGCCAGCTCCAGGACGGCGCGCTGAACCCCCATGACGTGCTGCGCATCCGCGGCTCCAGCGCGGTCCACAACTACCTGATCCAGGAGGTCCTGAAGGTCTACCGTCAGCAGGGCGTTGACATCAACGACAAGCACATTGAGGTCATTGTCCGCCAGATGATGCGCAAGGTCCGCGTAGAAGAGGCCGGCGACACCCATCTGCTGTCCGGCTCCATGGCCGACGTGCTGGAGGTGGAGGACGAGAACGCCCTCATCCGTCAGCGCAACGCTAACGGCGAGACCAACGAGAACGGCGAGCCTCTCCAGGAGGCCACCTATACCCAGATCCTCATGGGTATCACCAAGGCCTCTCTGGCCACCGATTCCTTCCTGTCCGCCGCCTCCTTCCAGGAGACCACCAAGGTCCTGACCGAGGCTGCCATCAAGGGCAAGGTGGACCACTTGGTCGGCCTGAAGGAGAACGTCATCATCGGCAAGCTGATTCCTGCCGGCGCCGGTCTGAACGTCTATCGCCACCTGGCCGAGGAGCTTGTCCCCGAGCCGGAGCAGCCGGCCGAGGAACCGCCCGCTCCCATGGAGACCATCTTCTCCAACGCCCTGTAAGGGAAAATCTGCCACAAAATGCCGCCCGGATCCAATCCGGGCGGCATTCTTTATCGGAGAACAGAAAGGGAGGCGGAGCGTCTGCTCCGCCTCCCTTTGGCGCTGTGCAGTGTTTGATCGATCAGCCGATGACGGTGGTGTAGACGGTGGAGCTGCTGCCCTCCGTCAGTTTCCAGAAGCAGAGGTTGCTTTCGGCGGCGCGTGCGATGGTGAAGTAGCCGTTGGAAGCGTTGAAGCCCAGATGGGTGAAGGTGCGGCTGGCGGTGTTGGTGGCGTCCACAGCCTCACCGTTCATGGCCAGCGCCCAGCGGCAGTAGCTGGCGGTGTTGGACTTGTAGCTGTAGAGGTAGCTGCCCTTGCTGGCCAGGTAGCTGCCGGTGCCCATGTTGCGGACGGTGAACTTGCCGTCGGCGGAGGTGACATGAAAGACGTAGGCATTGTCCACGCCGGTCAGCACGTTGCCCTCCAGCGTCATGCCGGTCTTGGCCAGAGCCACGGAGCCGCCGGCAGTCTTGGACTCGTACTTCTTGGTGCCGGTCAGACCCTTCAGGGCCACCATGTCAGCGGCGGTCTTACCGTAGGTGATGACGTAGTTGCCGGCCCAGTTGGCGGGGGCGGAGGTCACCAGCTCATAGCCCGCCTCGGTGGTCTCGGTCCTGGAGTACAGAGCCTTCAGGGTGATGCTGGCGGTGGCGGCATAGGTGCCGGTGAGCACGGTGGGCAGGGCGGAGACGTTCTCGTAGTCCTCGGTGACCCAGCCCAGGAAGGTGTAGCCTTCGGGAGCGCCTGCAGTGGGCAGAGTGATGGTGCCGCCCTCATGGCAAACCATGTCGGCGGGAGCCGTCACGCCGGCGGGCACGGAGAAGGTGACCAGATAGTCGTTGCCCAGAGGATCGGTGTAGCTGTCCACGAAGGAGTAGCCGCAGACGGTGCAGGTGTGGGTGGTGTAGCCGCCCTCGGTGGCGGTGGGGGCGGTGACCACGTCGTTATAGGTGCAGGCCTCGGTGACGGTGTCGCCGCAGACAGAGCAGACGTGCTTGTGGGTGCCGTCGTTGTTGGAGACGTACTCGCCGTAGCTGTGGTTGCCGGTGGCGGGGATCACGGTGCTCTCGAGAGTGATCTCATTATTGCCATTGGCGTCGGAGAAGTACTTGCCGCACTCGGCGCAGGTCCAGTACTCGATGTTGCCGGCCTCGGCGCAGGTGGGGGCCACGGCGGCCACGTGGGTCATGTTGTGCTCATGGGCGGGGGCGGAAACAGGATCGGTGTTGTAGTAGGTGTAGCCCAGGCGGGTCTCCTTCCAGAACTGGGTCTTGTTGGTGGTGTAGGAACTATTGACAACGAAGTAGCTGTTGGAGCCCTTCACCAGATAGGGATAACGGGAGCTGGCGGAGTTGCTGACCTTCATGCAGATCTGATAGGAGTCATACTCCACAGCCCAGTTGCAGTAGCTGGATTCATAGGACGCGCGGCTGTAGAGGTAGCTGTTGTAGCTGCCCACATAGGTGCCGGTGGCAACGCTCTTGATGGTATAGGCAGAGTTGACAGGCGCAATCTCGAACACGTAGTTGTCATCCGCGTTCTTGATCTGGGTGCCGTCCAGGGTCATGCCGGTATTGGAGAAGGTCTTGGCGGTTTCGTAGCTGGCGGTTTCGTAGCTCTTGTCGCCTTCCAGACCCTTCAGCACCAGCATGCTGGAATCCTTGCCGCAGGTGATGATGTATTTGCCGGCCCAGTCGGCGGGGGCATCGGCCAGCAGCTCATAAACCACCTCGTCGCTGCCCTCTACGCGGGTGAACAGGGCGTACAGCGTGGTATTGCCGGTGACGGTATAGGTGGAGCCGGGCTCATAGAATTCGGGCTTGTCGGTGGTCTCGGCCAGCTGGGCGGTGGTCCAGCCGGAGAAGGTCCAGCCATCGGGGGTGTTGCTGACGGAGGCAGGCAGGGTGATGGTGTCATAGATCAGAGCGCTCTGGCTGCCCACAGAGGTACCGGTGGAGATGAAGTTCACCGTGTAGGTGGGCTTGGGAGCGAAGATGACGCGGATGGTGCAGTCACTGCTGGGAGCCACGTTGATGATGTTGCCGTTGATGGTGGCGGTGGCGGTACCGCTGACCACCTCATAGCCGGAGACGTAGTAGCCGGTCTTGGGGGTGGCGGTGATCTTGGTGCCGTCCACGGTGACGGTACCGTAGGCGGTATTGTTGGAGACCGCGGTGACGGTGAAGGTCACGTCATCGGTGTAGGCCTTGATGCGGTAGTCGCCCTTATCGGGGCAGTCGGTCCAGCTGCCGTTGGGCTCTTTATAATAAGAGGTATTGCCGTGATCCACGTGGGTCCAATTTGCCCAGGAGACCACGTTGGTGTCATTGAAGGTGGAGTCATAGGGGGTGTGGATGTAGTAGCCGTTGTCGTCGGCCACGGGAACGCTCTGGGTGATGACCACGGAGAAGGTGTCACCGGCTGCCAGCGCTACCGGAGTTTCCAGGGGGATGGTGTAGTAGCCGGAGAAGGTCAGGGTGCCGGTTTGGGTGGACATCAGGGTACCGGAGGAGGGATTGCCGGTGGTGGGATTCTTGTAGATCTCAACGGTGTAGGTCAATGCCTCGTCCCAGCTGCAGAAGGCAATGGCCTTCAGGCTCTCACTGCCCTTGGCGGTGAAGACGTTGGCGACCTTGGTGTTGTTGGCAAAGCCGGTGCAGGTGTCGATGCTGGAGTTCCAGCCCTTGCCGAAGGTGACGACGTTGCAGGAGCCGTCGTACTGATAGTTGTGGGCGTAGTTGTCGATGGGCTCGGCATCATAGAAGAAGATGTAGCCCTCGTTCACTGTGGTGTCTTCGTAGGAGATGTAGCAGTAGCCGCTGTTGAAGTAGCTGGTGCCCCAGCTGTTCTTGCAGATCCAGGCGCCGGCCTTGGAGGGGGTATTGGGCTTAAACTTGGAAGCGGCAATGCTGTCGTCCCAGCCCACCAGGGTGATGGCGTGGTTGGCCCACTTGTGGGAGCTGCTGCTCTGGCTGGTGGTGTCCTTGGTGCAGATGTAGGTATAGGCGTTGCCGGTCTCGTAGTAGCTGATGTTGCCGGCGCCGTATTCCATGATGGCGCGCTTCACGTCCTCGGTGCTGGAGCCCATGATCCAGACGGAGTTCTGGACGTGGCAGACGTTGGAGCCATAGGCATACTGGCTGGCCAGACCGGAGCTGGCCACCGTGCTGGCCTTGCTGTAGGCCAGAGCGGAGACGGATTCGCTGGCGGCGCCGGTCCAGTGCTGGAAGGTATAGGCGGACATTTCGCCATTGCCGCCGGCGTCCAGACAGCTGTCGGAGCCGGTGAGGGTGCACTTATCGCCGTCGGTCATGCCCTCGGCGTCATAAGCGGTGCTGTAGTTGAAGAAGCAGTGCTGGGTCTCGGAAAGGTTCAGGCTCGTGGTGGCGGCGGCGCCGGTGCCCACGGGGACGCCGTTCTTGATCATGTAGCTCTCCACGCTGGCCACGGCGGCGTGGGCCCAGCAGGAGCCGTAGGGATTCTGGTTCTTGACAGAGGTGACCCAATTGCTGTTGCGGCTGTCATACGTGGAAGGCAGCGTGTCGCGGGTGGCGGATCTTCCGGTCAGGCGGTAATAGGCCTCCATGTCGCCGTTTTTGTACGCGTTGGAAACCGCGCTGGCACCATGGATCCTGGCCGGAATATAGCCGGTGGGCATATGTCTGCGGGCGGCGTCATCCCGCGAAATGCGGGAGAGACCCTGGGCGAAGACACTTGTGGGCAGCAGACTGATGATCATCAGAGCTGCCAGCAGGAATGAAAGGAGTTTTTTGTACGTTCGTTTCATTTCATGATCTCCTCTTACATGGATTTGCGCCTCGAACGCGGCACATCAACGCAAATATCATAGCACGATACATATAAAAAATCCATATTTTTTTACGTTAAATTATTAAAACTGCACAAAAAATATCAGTTTGCACAATGAGATAGCCCTATGTATTGGCATTGTTGCACAAAGCCCGCGGAGATGCTGCCGTGCAAAGACATCAAACGGAGATGACGCCGATTCTGCAAATTGAGGAGAAGTCCTTGACAGAGCCGGCTCGACGAGGATAAGACAATGAGTAATGCGGCTTGGCTTTCGTAGAAAACGACGGAATTGCCGCCGATTTTCCTGTCAGAACACCAAATTTTTGGCACAAAAAACCTTGACGATGGACGGCGCCTATGTTATAATTCCAAATTGCGCGGATATTGTTCCGCGAGTTTTGCCATGCCAATGGCAGGGAGGGACACCAGTGCTGGAAGGGCTTGCCGCAAAGGACAAAGTGACCGGCCTCAAGCAGACCCGCCGCGCCCTGAATGCCGGTCGGGCCAAGCTGGTGTATCTGGCCTGTGATGCCGATCCCTGGCTCACCGAGCCGCTGCGCGCCCTGTGCGAGCAGATGAACGTGACGGTGGAGAACGGCGGTACCATGGAGGCCCTGGGCCGTGCCGCCGGGATCTCGGTGGGTACTGCTGCCGTTGCGCTTCTGGCAGAGTAAAATGGTTTTTCCGGAATAAAAATCCTTTATTCCGCGGAAAATATAGGGAGCGATCCCCAATAATTTTAAAGAAAGGAGTCTATTCGCATGCCTACTTTTAATCAGCTGGTCAAGCAGGGCCGGAAGGCGGCTACCTACAAGTCCACTTCCCCCGCTTTGCAGAAGGGCCTGAACACGCTGAAGAACAAGGAGACCGACCTCTCCTCTCCCCAGAAGCGTGGCGTCTGCACTGCCGTGAGAACCGCGACCCCCAAGAAGCCCAACTCCGCTCTGCGCAAGATCGCCCGTGTCCGTCTGACGAACGGCTTTGAAGTCACCGCCTATATCCCCGGTGTCGGCCATTCTCTGCAGGAGCACTCCGTGGTCATGATTCGCGGCGGCCGTGTCAAGGATCTGCCCGGCGTTCGTTACCACATTATCCGCGGTAAGCTGGATACCCAGGGCGTTCAGGGCCGCATGCAGGCACGTTCCAAGTACGGTGCCAAGCGTCCCAAGAGCAAGTAAACCCCAGCAAAATTAAATTGCGCTTTGCCGAATAGGTTCTATCGTATGATATTCTACCTCTTTGGCAGGCCGTACAACAGCCGCGATAAGGCTGCTGAGTACCTATGAAATCATATTTTTATGAAGGAGGGAAGCAAAGTGCCCAGAAGAGGTAATGTTCCCAAGAGAGAAATTCTGCCCGATCCCATGTACGGCTCCGTGCTGGTGACCAAGCTGGTCAACAGCATCATGCTGGATGGCAAGAAGGGCGTGGCTCAGAAGGTCGTCTATGGTGCCTTTGACATCATCAAGGAGAAGACCGGCAACGAGCCCCAGGAAGTGTTCGTCCAGGCCATGGAAAACATTATGCCCAGCCTGGAGGTCAAGGCCCGCCGTGTGGGCGGCGCCACCTATCAGGTCCCCATGGAAGTTCGTCCCGCCCGCCGTCAGACCCTGGGTCTGCGCTGGCTGACCAACTACTCCCGCGCCCGCAGCGAGCGCACCATGGCCGAGCGCCTGGCCGGTGAGATCATGGACGCCGCCAACAACACCGGCGCCGCCGTGAAGAAGCGCGAGGATACCCACAAGATGGCCGAGTCCAACAAGGCTTTCGCCCACTTCCGCTGGTAATTCAGGCATTGCATTAAGAAGGAGAACGTTATGCCGAGAAAGGTTACACTGGAAAATACAAGAAATATCGGCATCATGGCCCACATCGATGCAGGCAAGACCACGACCACAGAGCGTATTCTGTACTACACGGGCGTCAACTACAAGATCGGTGAGACGCACGAGGGTACTGCCACCATGGACTGGATGGAGCAGGAGCAGGAGCGTGGCATCACCATCACCTCCGCCGCTACCACCTGCTACTGGAAGGGCTCCAAGGATCAGTTCCCCCAGACGCGCATCAACATCATCGACACCCCGGGCCACGTGGACTTCACTGTGGAGGTGGAACGTTCTCTGCGCGTACTGGACGGCTCTGTTACCGTCATGTGCGCCAAGGGCGGCGTCGAGCCCCAGTCCGAGACGGTGTGGCGCCAGGCCGATCACTACCACGTTCCCCGGATGATCTACGTCAACAAGATGGACATCACCGGTGCGGACTTCTTCCACGTGCTGGACATGGTGCATGACCGCCTGAAGGCCAACGCCGTGCCCATCCAGCTCCCCATCGGCAAGGAGGATACCTTCAAGGGTATCATCGACCTGGTGGAGATGAACGCTGACGTCTATTACGACAAGCTGGGCGAGGACATGCGCGTGGAGGAGATCCCCGAGGATATGGTGGATCTTGCCAATGAGTACCGGGAAAAGCTGCTGGATGCCGTGTCCATGTTCGATGATGAGATCATGGAGCTGTATCTGGAAGGCCAGGAGATCCCCACCGACAAGATCCGCGCCGCCATCCGCCAGGCCACCGTGGCCGTGGAGATGGTGCCCGTGGTCTGCGGTTCCTCCTACCGGAACAAGGGTGTCCAGAAGCTGCTGGACGCCATCGTGGACTATATGCCCGCCCCCACCGACGTGCCCGCCATCGTGGGCACCAACCCCAAGACCGACGCGGAGGAGGAACGCCATTCTTCCGATGACGAGCCCTTTGCCGCGCTGGCATTCAAGATCATGACCGACCCCTATGTGGGCCGTCTGGGCTTCTTCCGTGTCTATTCCGGCACGCTGAACGCCGGCTCTGCCGTGCTCAATGCCACCAAGGGACACCGGGAGCGCATGGGCCGCATCCTGCAGATGCACGCCAACCACCGCGAGGACATCGAGTGTGTCTACGCCGGCGACATTGCCGCCGTGGTGGGCCTGAAGAATACCACCACCGGCGACACGCTGTGCGACGAGAAGCACCCCATCATCCTGGAGAGCATGGAGTTCCCCGAGCCCGTGATCCGCGTGGCCATCGAGCCCAAGACCAAGGCCGGCCAGGAGAAGATGGGCATCGCCCTTGCCAAGCTGGCCGAGGAGGATCCCACCTTCCGGACCTACACCGACGAGGAGACGGGTCAGACCATCATCGCCGGCATGGGCGAGCTGCATCTGGAGATCATCGTGGACCGCCTGCTGCGTGAGTTCAAGGTGGAGGCCAACGTGGGCGCACCCCAGGTTGCCTACAAGGAGACCGTTCGCAAGAAGGTCAACCACGAGACCCGCTACAAGCGCCAGACCGGCGGCTCCGGCCAGTACGGCCACGTGAAGATCACGTTGGAGCCCAACGAGTCCGGCAAGGGCTATGAGTTCGTCAATGCTGTGGTGGGCGGCGCCATCCCCAAGGAGTTTATCCCTGCGGTGGACGCCGGTATCCAGGGCGCCATGCAGGCCGGTATTCTGGCCGGCTATCCGGTGGTGGACGTGAAGGTCACCCTGTATGACGGCTCCTATCACGAGGTGGACTCCTCCGAAATGGCGTTCAAGATCGCTGGCTCCATGGCCTTCAAGGAGGCCATGAAGGAGGCCGACCCTGTCCTGCTGGAGCCCATTATGAAGGTCTGCGTCATCGTGCCCGACGAGTATATGGGCGACGTCATCGGCGACCTGAACGGCCGCCGCGGCCAGATCCAGGGCTACGAGGCACGCTCCGGTGCCCAGCAGATCGACGCCTTTGTCCCCCTGTCCGAGATGTTCGGTTACGCCACCAACCTCCGCTCCCGTACCCAGGGCCGTGGTCAGTACACCATGGAGCCCAGTCATTACGTGGAGCTGCCCAAGAGTCTGCAGGAAAAGCTCATCAACCGCCATAACGGCCGGGATTTTGACTGAATCGTGAAATAACGATTGATTTTCCCAGACAAATCATGTAGAATAGCAGTGTTAGACTGTAACGCTGCCTTTAAACCATTGTACAACTGTTAAGGAGGATTTTTTCAAATGGCTAAGCAGAAATTTGAGAGAACAAAGCCCCATGTTAACATCGGTACCATCGGCCACATCGACCATGGTAAGACCACTCTGACCGCCGCCATCACCAAGTACCTGGCCATGCAGGGCAAGGCCCAGTACACCGACTACTCTTCCATCGACAAGGCTCCCGAGGAGCGCGAGCGCGGCATCACCATCAACACCGCTCACGTCGAGTATGAGACCGAGGCTCGTCACTATGCCCACGTTGACTGCCCGGGCCACGCCGACTATATCAAGAACATGATCACCGGCGCTGCTCAGATGGACGGCGCTATCCTGGTCATCGCCGCCTCCGACGGCCCCATGGCTCAGACCCGCGAGCACCTGCTGCTGGCCCGTCAGGTGAACGTGCCCTCCGTGCTGGTGTTCCTGAACAAGTGCGACCAGGTGGACGACGAGGAGCTGCTGGAGCTGGTGGAGATGGAAGTCCGCGAGCTGCTGGACTTCTACGGCTTCCCCGGCGACGACACCCCCATCATCCGCGGCAGCGCTCTGAACGCTCTGGTTTCCGAGT